>CAURPR010000001.1:0-407256 GCA_963527295.1 uncultured Candidatus Saccharibacteria bacterium
GAGAACCCTGAAGGTTTGAGCCTGTACGAGCAAGCACAGCGTGATAAATACCTTGGTGAGGGTGAAGCTTCTCAATCAGCTGAAAAGAGTAAGGCACAGCAGGAGCTGGACGCGGCAAGGCTGGCGTTTGCTAAAGCACGTGTTGATGTTGAATCACATTTCTTTAAAGAATGGTTTGGCGGAAAGAAGCGTAAGGAAGCGCTTCAGGAGGCAGCAGATAAGCTAAAGGCTTGTGAATTGGCTGTCGCTAAGGAAGAAATGGCGTCGCAGATTGAGCAGCTGAACCAACTCTCAGGTGAGGAGTTAGCAAAGCAGCAGGAATTGTTTGCGCAGATGATGGCGGCTCGTGCCTTCCAGGGTATGCAGGAAACGGCTCAGAAGACAACAGAAGCATATGATGAGATGCTTGACCAGCGCTTTATGCTTGATGAAGGTGAGCAATCTAAATTCAAGAGAGTTGCTGGCAAGGTTAACAAGCTTGTAGCGTGGTTCAGAAAGGGTGTTACAAAGGCTGGTGACAAAGCTACTAGCGGTAGCACGCTATCTCAATGGCTGAAGCTTGGCGCTGGTGGTGCAACAGCCGGTGCAGTAACCGCTGCTGTTGCAACTTGGCCAATCACTACAGCGGTTGGTTTAGGAGCAGGCTTAGTAACGGCTGGAGTGGTCAAACAATCCGTACTGGAGTCACATCGCGGTGAAGAGCGCGTAACTGATAACTCACAGGATGCCTGGCAGGACGTGTTTAAGCAGGGTGCTAAAGATGCCAAAGATACTGATGAAATGATGGAATCTATGGTCGATACCTATGTCGATAGTAGTCAGAAATCAAGTGAAGAGCGTCAGGAGCGACTTCGTCGGAAAGTTCGCTCGGCAATGAGTAAGGTAGCTATTGGTTACGCTGCAGGTAGCATTACTACAGGAATACTGAAGTCAACAGTATTTGGTGCTGAGAGCCATGCTTCTGGAGCAGGACATGATAATGTAAATCATGCTTCAGGTAGTGAAAGTACTACTGGCGCAGAGCATACAGGCAGTACTCCTAGTGTAGAAACTCCCGACGGTGGCTCTACTACGCAACCAGAGGTTATCTCGCCAGTTGGTAGTTACGAATATCCATGGGACTGGGCAGTAGGACAGTTTGGTGCTGAAAATGCGACAAGTGAGCTGCATCGGTTGGCAGACTTAGCACAAGCAAATGGACACGAGGTTGAATGGATCGTCGATGGCAGTAAAGAGATACTTAAGGTTGATGGAAGCTTTGACACTGGGAATATTATCGAAGTACTAGATCAATACAGGCATGTACTAGCTGCGTAAATAGTAAGGTATAATAACACAAAAAGGAGATATAAATGTTTGAAATTACTGACGAATTTTTGACACAAGCTGGTTTTGGGATGCTGCCACCAGAGGCAAAAGAACAGATGCGGCAGAATGCAACCAATAGTGTGCAAGCAAAGATTACTGATCAGCTATTGGCGGCTGTCGGTGAACAAAAAAGGGAAGAGTTTGAGGCTTTGCTGGATAGTGAAGATGTGCCGATGCTACTCAATTGGTGCCAAGGCAACGGTATCAATTTGACAGAAATCGTGCAGAATGCAATGAATCAGACGATGGTTGAGCTGCAGACGCTGCACAATGATGCACTGAACATGGTGCGTGAGTAACGGTAATTACTAGGTTATAATGGCAATCTTTCGGGATTGCTGTTATAATTTATGGAGAGTATAGACGAAAGAAAAGGAGGACTATGTTCCAACTGAATGACGAATTTCTCAAAGAGCTCGGGCTGGATCAATTGCCGGAGGAGCAGCGCAAGCCGTTTTTGCAGCACATCTACAGTGAGCTGGAGCTTCGCGTTGGTGAGCGGTTGAGCCAGGGTATGAGCGATGCTCAACTGGAAGAGTTTTCTGGCATTATAGATAAGCGTCCGGGGGCAGTAGATGATTTTTTGGCGCGGCACGTTCCTAATTTGATGCAGGACCCAATGTTCCAGCGTTTGGTGCAAGTTTCTGGGGTACCGATGGATGACCCACGCTTGCGGGACGAGTTTGCGGCGACAAAATGGCTAGAAGTAAACCGACCAGACTATCGAGATGTCGTCGCAGCTGTGTTGGATGAGCTAAAGCGAGAGATTGTGGCAAATCGTGACATGATTTTAGGAGCTGATTCTGCGGCTTCGCAAGCAGCAGCGTAGCTAAGCAATTTGTTGATGTTTATGACCGCGGAGAAACGCTTCTGCGGTCATTTTTTTGCCACTTGGTGCGATGAGTTCGTCGATGATGAGGAATTGTCCATCGTGGTAGCACTGGTCTAGAGCGGTTTTTGGTGTAACATCAGGATGAGCTTTAGTGATGATGAGGCGGAGACCGTCAAACATCATGGTAGAGCGAGGAAAACCGAGATAGGCTCTGACTCGCGCGGCCGCTTGTTTGGCGCTGAGGGATTGTGGATCGAGGGGTGCATCCTGTTTTGATAATAATTTGCAGTAGGTGGCAATGGAATCTTGTTGCGGTTTGAGGTGTATATCGCCGGATATGATGTGAGGTAATAACTCTACCAGGCGTTGTGAACCCAGATTGAATAATTTGCAGTACAGCTCATCACGAGATTCGTTACCGGAGAGCAAGATGGACTCTTGATGGTAGATTGGTCCAGCGTCCATTTGGGCGTCTAATTTTATCAAGGATATCCCAGTGTGGAAGTCTAAGTTAGTCATGGCAGCTTCAATGGGCGATGGGCCACGGTATTGTGGGAGGAGTGATGGGTGAAGATTGATGATGCCAGGATTAAATAAGTCGATGACTGCTTGAGGTATAATTTTGCCATAGCTGACCAAAACGCCTACAGGCGATTTGAGCGTTTGAATGGCTGGTGAGATGTCTTTCAGATTGTTTGGCTGCCAGACGGGAATATTGTGCTGGTGAGCGTACGTTTTGACAGCAGGCTCTGATAGTTTACCGCCCCGACCCTTGGGCGCGTCAGGTTTGGTGATGACGGCAGCAATGTGAAATTGTGCTTCATGCAGCGCTTTGAGGGTGATGAGGCTGTGCTCTTCGGTGCCAAAAAATACTATCTCAGACATGGTTATCCCCAAAGATCAGTGTTATCTTTGATACTCGTGTCATAATTGAGCGGTTGTAATTCACCAGAATCATCGAGGGTGTAAAATGCATCGTGCGTATCGCGGATGTGATCGATGAATACGATGCCGTTGGTGTGGTCAATTTCATGCTGTAGGACACGTGCTAAGAAGCCCTCGGCTTTGAAGCGGATCTCGTTGCCTTCCAGGTCTAAGGCTTTAACGCGAACCTTGGTGTAGCGTGGTACTTTGCCGTAGATATGTTTTACGCTCAAGCAGCCCTCAAAATCAGCTACTAAGTCGCCTTCATATTTGACAATTTCTGGGTTGATCAAGGTCATGAAGTCACGAGTTTTCTTGTTATCAAAGTCAGCTCGGACGATGACGACTCGTTCCAAACGATCTACTTGCACTGCTGCGAGAGCGGCGCTGATTTCATGTGGTCGTGAGTCCTCCCAATCTAACGCGGCGCTAGTCATGTCGTCAGACAGCTGTTGTACATCATCAGTGATGACATGGATACGATGAGATTTTTGACGCAAGTGGGGATTTGGTAGGGCAATAATGTCGTCTCTAGTCATACATCAAGTATATCAGAGGAGGGAGGTGGGGTCGAGTTCGAATTGCCAATGTTGTGGTGGCAAGTGAGCTAATATGGCGACTAAATCATCACGTTGGGGGCTTTTGAGTAACAGTTGCCAACGGTAGGTGTCGCGCACTCGTTCATAAAACGCAGGTGTCGGTCCTAAAATTTGCACGGTTTTTGGCGCAACTGATTTGAGGGTGGAGGCAAGTTTTTGCGCGTTGCGAATAGCAGCAGCTTCAGTTTTGTAGATACAAGTGAGTTTCAAAAGATGGGTAAATGGCGGAAACATGGTTGCTTGTCGTTGGGCTATGGTACGGTGGTAAAAATCAGCGTAATTTTGCGTGAGGCCGTCTTGGATGGCTGGGTGCTGTGGTTGGTAAGTTTGAACAACGACGGTTGTTGGGTGATGTGATCTACCGACGCGCCCGACTACCTGAGCAAGCAGCTGAAATGTGCGCTCGGCGGCTGCAAAATCAGGTAGCGTTAGTCCAGTGTCTGCCTGCACTACGCCAACAGTTCGTAGGTGTGGCAAGTCTAATCCCTTGGCGATCATTTGTGTGCCGATGATGAGGTCGATAGTGCCCTCTTTAACGTCTTGGTATAACTTTTCTACGGTTTGATCGCTAGGAGTGTCTGCGTCAAAGCGGGCTATGGTTTGCTGAGGAAATAATTTGCTTAATTCTGTCTCGATGCGCTTGGTGCCAATGCCTTTATGGATGATGTCGGCATGTTGGCACTCGGGGCAGACCGTTGGGACGGTCGCGTTATATCCGCATATGTGGCAAACAAGTTGATGTTTGTCTTGGTGTAGTGTCAGCGGCACAAAGCAGTTAGGGCAGCCAGCTTGCCAGCCGCAATTTTGACACAGGGTGATCGCGGTGGTGCCGCGACGATTGTGAAAAATGAGTGCTTGCTGACCATCGTTGAAGGTTTGTTGGAGTTGAGAGAGAAGGGCGTCTGATAGGAAGAAGTGCTGAGTAAAATTATTGCGCTTGGTCATGTCAACGACTTTAATAGTGGGCTTGATGGCATCTTGGCGAGCGGGTTTGGGCATGGTGATGATGGGTCGGTTTCGTTGCTCGGACAAATAATAGTCAGCGATGCTGGGAGTAGCGCTACCCAGAACTAACTTGGCGTTATGATTCTGCGCCAGCACGGCAGCAGTGCGCAGTGCGGAGTAGCGGGGGGATTGTTCTTGTTTGAAGCTGGGTTCGTGGCATTCATCAATGGCGATAAATCCGAGGTTATGTATGGGCATGAATAGGGCTGACCGTGGGCCGATGACCACGACAGGTTTATTAGTGTTCAAAACGTGTAGCCATGCTGTATGGCGTTCAGCTTCAGTCTGGCGAGAATGGGTGACAATCACATTGTCGAGATGTTCTGTGAAGGCTGAGACCAGCTGAGCCGTTAGGGCTATTTCTGGAATGAGTATTATGGAAGACTTTCCTTCAGCTGCAGCGCGTCGGGATGCTTCAATGTAGACCAACGTTTTTCCGGAGCCGGTGACGCCGTGTAGCAGAGCCGTTCCGCTGGTCATAGAATCAATGATTTGCAGGGCTTGGAGCTGATCTTTGGTGAATACATTTTTTGTTCGATTTTGCATATCGACAGAGGTGAAGCTTATGGGTTTTCGTCGTTTTTTGGTGACACCACGCGGTAGGATAGTTTGCCAGACAGTGGCGGGGTGAGTCGCATAAAATTGGCTCATCCAGGTGTGTAGTGACAGTAATTGGCTGGGTAGCGGCGGCTGATCGACGACCGCAATTATCTCCCGTGTGTCGTATGGTGGCTGTGTTATTTCCTGCAAAACGACACCCACAACAACCTTCTTGCCGACAGGAATGGTCACGATAGTTCCTGGCACTAACTCTTCATGTGAAGCATAGGAAAAGCTGCCAGTATCAGCGCGGACAATCGTAGTTGGAGACACCTCGTAGTATCGCATAGCTATTATTATAACGCTTCATCAATGCTACAATAAGCATATGTATTTTCAGAGTCGCATGCAGGCGGGCGCAGAGCTAGGACAGCAGTTGTTCGAAAAATATCGTTATGAAAACTGTGCAGTGCTGGCATTGGGCGAAGGCGGTGTGTTGGTCGGTGAGCAGATCGCGGTCAGGCTTCACTGTGTTTTGATGATGCTATTGTCAGAGAGTATCGATGTTCCTGGAGAGGGGTTGAGTTTTGGCGCAGTTTCTCAGAGCGGAAAGTTTACCTACAACAGTGACTTTTCTTCTGGTGAGATTCGAGAATATACCAATGAATTTCATGGTTATTTGGAACAGCAAAAACAGCAGGCGTACCAACGGATCAATCGGCTACTGGGTGATGGCGGTATCGTTGATGCGGCGTTGTTGAAAGACCGGACGGTTATTTTGGTGAGTGATGGCTTTGGTGATAATCTTTCAAGCTTGGATGTGGCTTTGGGATTTTTAAAATCAATTCGTATTGAAAAACTGGTGGTGGCGTTGCCTGTGTGTAGCATTGCTGCTGTTGATCGATTGCACATCACGGTGGACGATCTGCACATATTGGACGTCAAGGAAAACTTCATGGGAATTAACCATTATTATGAGGATAATGAACTACCTTCACGTGAGGAGACTGTTGCAAAAATCAACCAAGTAATTATGAATTGGCGCTAAAGGACTTGTCGGGTGTTGTAAAATTGTGCTACACTGGAGTTAAATAAAGAAGGGGATGCAGTAAAGAGCACAGGACTATGTTAGACGTTTTTATTACATCGCGGGTGAGGCGTAAGATTGTGGTTGTTTATGCTAAATATCCTGATTTTCACACTCATGTACGTGGGTTGGCGAAGTTGATCAAAGAAGATCCAGGAAATATTCAGCGCGAGTTAAAGAGATTGGAAAAAGTCGGTTTTCTCAAAAGCGAGAAACAGGGTAATTCGCGAACGTATTTCACAAATAAGCAGTTTCCAATTTTCAAGGAGTTGCAGGGAATGGTGATTAAGTCGCAGCAACATGCGGCACGGCCGAAGCGTAGCTCGGTTGATAGAGATTGATGACCTTGTTCGAGCGGATTTTGACGGCTCGTGGTCTGACGACGCGAGCAGCACGTCAGGCTTTTTTGCAGCCGGATTATGCAGCGGTGAAGCATGATCCGTTTTTGCTGCCGGACATGGAAAAGGCGGTGGTGCGGTTAAAACAGGCGTGGGAGCGGGGCGAAAAAATCGTCATTTATGGTGATTATGATATTGATGGGTTGAGCGCCACGGCGCTGCTGCTGGATGCGTTTGGCAAGTTTGGTTTTGAGGGTGTTGATGCTTTCATCCCGAACCGGTTTGTTGAAGGTTATGGTATGACCATGGGTGCGGTGGACAAGGTGCGCGATATGGGCGCGGATTTGATCGTGACGGTGGATACCGGTAGTTTGTGTCATGCAGAGATTGCCTATGCCACCAGCCTGGGGATTGATACGGTGGTGACGGATCATCATAACGTGGCCGAGATGCCACCACCGAGCGTGGCAGCGGTGAATCCAAAATTTTCAGGGCACAGCTATCCATTTCGTGATTTGTGTGGCGCAGGTGTGGCGTTCAAGCTGGTGCAGGCACTACAGACTGAGCTGGATGGCTTGCCTGATGGCTATGAAAAATGGCTGCTCGATTTGGTGGCACTGGGGACAGTGTGCGACATCGTGACGTTGGCTGATGAAAATCGGGCAAACGTCTATTGGGGTTTGGAGGTGTTGAAAAAACAACAACGCCCAGGGCTGAAAGCGTTGATGACGGTGGCAGGTATTGAACCAGAGCGGGTCAATGCCAGACACCTGGGATTCGGCTTGGGGCCGCGAATGAACGCAGCAGGTCGGTTGGAAACAGCGCAGCACGCGCTGGATATGCTGGTGGCGCGCGACGGCTTGGCGGCACTGGGGGCGAGTGAGAAGCTGGAGGAACTGAATGGTAAGCGGCGCAGTATTCAGGATATGATTTTTGAGGAAGCATGCGTGCAAGCCGAGCAGTTGGCTGATGATCGGGTGTTGGTGGTGAGCAGTGGTGGTTGGAATCACGGTGTTATCGGCATTGTGGCGTCGAAATTGGTGGAAAAGTATAAAAAGCCGGTGTTTATCATTGGCGAGCGCGGCGAGGAAGCCACGGGTTCAGCGCGCAGTTTTGGTGATTTTTCAGCGGCCGATGCCGTGCGGGCGGCGGATGACATTATCATCAAAGGTGGCGGGCACGGAGCGGCGGCGGGCGTGACGCTGGAGCCTGAGAAAATCGGTGATTTCCGTCGTCGCGTGAATGAGTTTTATGATTCGTTGCAACTAACAAACCAAGAGCGATATTTGTTGCCGCGGGCTGATGTGGAAGTTGATGATTTTTCGGAAATTGACGAGGAGTTGGTGGAGAATTTGGCAAAAATGGAGCCGTTTGGCAATGGCAATCCAGAGCCAGTCCTGAAAATTGCCACGGCAAATGTGTTGAGTGTACGGCGAATGGGCGCGGATGGGCAACACGTTAAATTAGCGCTGCGTGATAAAAATGGTACAGTGTTGCAGATGCTGGCGTTCAACGCACCAGAGGAGTTCTTCCGCGATCCGGGCGACGAGGTAGCGGCGTGGTTTCAGCCAACCATCAACGAATGGCAGGGGGTGCGAACGGTTGAGGGGCGGTTGCTACACGTGGGCGAGGCGGAATAGTCATCATTAGGGCCGTCACAGTGACCACAAGGTTGATTTATATTAATTTATATGATATAATAGAAACCAGTTCAAGGAATAATCCATACTGGAGCACTACGCATATGAATGAAAAATGTAATACAACAATAGATCATGGCTTTGACGACGGCCTTCGTTTAAAACGAGTCAGTCATATAGTGCCTACAGCAGAGGGCACTGAGAACAAGTTGTTTAATGATGGTAAAATAATTCAGATATCGCCAGAAAGGATTGAAGAGCTGGAGGTCAATCCGTGGCTTGATATCAACAAGGACCAGAAAGAAAAAGTTATTGAGCAGGTGAGAGACCCACGCTATATTCGTGGCTTGGGTGGTATCGGAATTGAGGTTGCGATGTTCGGCAAGCTTAATGCAAAAAAGCTTCAGGCTGTGTATTATGGCTGGGGCGGTGCCTTTCGTCATCGGAACGCTCTGCGTGAAGCGCTCGATATGGTTTATGCAAATCCAGATATTGCCTATATGGTAATGAATGGTCCAGGAATCGGTAATTCTGGCATGCTGCCAAAGTCGGTCCAAAAAGAAATCAGGCAGACTGGTAGTTATGCGTCAGCAGGTGAATATTATGCAAAGGTATTGGAACATGTGGCTCGGGATTATGATGAGGTCAATGTAGCTGGGCACTCGCTGGGAGCAAGGGTAGCTACGGGAGTAGTCGCAAATATGACACCAGGGGCAGTATCAGAGCTGCGGTTGCATGATCCAACAGGTACGCGAGAGATGAATCTCGTTGATATTGCTGTCAGCTTTTTTGGAAAAGAAGGAGCAGAGAATGGTAAATATGTTAAGGAGTCAGCTTCTCCAACAGCTAAAGAAGCTGGCTTGATATCACTCCCAGTGGAAGCCCCTCACCGTATTGAATGCATAGGAGGTGTTGGACTTAGTCTAGAGGAGCTGGGCCGTCCGTTTGAAGCACCCGAGAATGGTTGGATTCAGCAGTTCTTGGTTGATCCGTCTGGGTTAACGCGGAATGCATTTGAGAAGGACTTTAGAATGGCAGCTCCAAATGTGCGAGATTCTATCCATATTTTGGTGCCAGAACTGAGCCACCTGAACAAATGGGAAGATATTCAAATGATAGTTGAGCGCGCACGCAATATACCTGGTATTCCAGAAATCGATCAGTGGAATATCCTTCGTCACACACACGCCAATATGAACCAGCCAGCAAGTTTGGCAGCGATATACTCGGTTGTTCTGGAATAGTAATTTGTCAAATATTTCCTCATCTGTTATAATCCAGGAAGTATGGTACAAGTAACACGTAAAGATCAGAAGGAAGCGAACGAAAATATCATTCGTCGTTTCAACCGTAAGGTTTTGCAGAGCGGTGTTTTGGCTCGAGCTAAAAACGTTATGCGCTTTGAGAAACCAATTTCAAAGGCCGAGCGCCGTAAAAAGGCAATCGTTCGTCGTGAACGCCGGGCTGAAAAAACGGCAAAAATGCGCCTGGGAGTGCGTTAATGTCAGCGCTAAAAGCGCGCATCACTGATGAAATGAAAGCCGCTCTTTTGGGCGGCAATCGTTTTCGTGGGGATGTGTTGCGCAATGTCAAAGCAGCAATTTTGAACGAGGAGGTGTCACTAGGCAAGCGTGACGAGGGCCTGAATGACGCCGAAGTTGAAAAAGTTCTGGCTCGTGAAGTGAAAAAACGTGTCGAGAGTGCGGAGCTTTACCGCAGTAATGGTCGCGCGGAATTGGCAGAGCCTGAGGAACAAGAGGCGGAAATTTTGCGAGAATTTTTGCCAGAACAGTTGAGTGAAGCAGAAGTTATGGCGATCGTTGAAGATGTTGTAGCGAGCATGGATGGCGTTTCCATGCAAAAGATGGGACAGGTTATCGGCGTAGTGAAACAGGAGGTTGGCAATGCTGCTGACGGTGCGTTGGTTGCAAAGATTGTTAAAGAAAAACTGACAAAATAGGAGGGAATATGATTATCTTTTTTGGGCCGGCTGGTGCTGGTAAGAGCGTGCAGGGGCAGATTTTGGCAGCGCGTCATGGTTGGCGTTGGCTGAGCGCGGGGCAGTTGCTGCGCGACACGCACGATGGTGAATTGATTCATCGTATGCAATCTGGCGAACTGGTGTCAGTGGAGATTATCAATGGTTTGATGGGTGAGGCTTTGAATAAGGCCAAGGATATCAACGGTGTCATTTTGGACGGCTATCCTCGTCAGTTGGAGCAGGCTAAGTGGTTGATTGAGTCGCGGCCGCATCATGGTCAGGATGTGAAGTTGGTGATCGTGCTGGAAGTGCCACGAGATGAGATTTTGGAACGTTTGCGGGTGCGTGGTCGTGTTGATGACACACCGGAGGCGATTGATAAGCGGCTTAGTATTTACCGGGGTGAAATCTATCCAATCTTGGACTATCTGAATGACAATAATATCCCAATCATCCATATGAGCGGCGTGGGTACGGTAGGGCAAGTTCATGATGAGATTGAAAAAGAGCTGGTTAGCCGCGGAATCGTTGAGGGTGCCAAATGAGCCAATTGATCACTGGCAAAAAAACGCCACAACAGATGAAAGATATGCGCGAATGCGGCCGGATGTTGGCGACGATTTATAATGAATTGCGCCAGCGGGTAACGGCTGGCATGAGTGAGCTGGATGTTAATGAGTTCGTGGCTGGGCGGATCAAGGATTTTGGTGCGGAAGCAACGTATTTGACAGATGAAGTGAGTTTCCCAGGGGTAATCTGCGTGTCGACCAATGAGCAATTGGTGCACTCGTTCCCGACAGACTATGTGTTTGAGAGGGGTGACGTAGTGAGCTTTGACCTGGTGATCGGCTACCGCGGCATGAAAACTGACAGCGCCTTTACTATGGTGGTTGATGAAGAACCGCATGGTGCTAAAAAACATTTACTGCACGCAACGGAGCAGAGTTTGTATGCCGGAATTGATGCGATTTCTGGCGAGGGAACGCGTGTCGGTGATATTTCAGCGGCAATAGAAGCGGTGTTGAAGAAGGCTAAATTGGGTATTATTCGTGAGTTGGTTGGTCACGGCGTAGGACTGGAAATGCACATGAGTCCAGAGATTCCAAACCATGGTCAGCGCGGGACTGGTCCAGTGCTGCACGCTGGCGATACAATTGCCATCGAACCAATGGCGAGCCTTGGTGGTGAGAAAATTGTTACCGAGGATGACGGCTGGACGATTAGCATGAAAGACGGCAGTTTGGGCGCGCATTTTGAGCACACTGTATTGATTACTGAGACGGGTGCAGAGATTTTAACGAAACTGTAGAGATTTAGGTGAGATCAATCTCTGCTAGTATGTAACGTGCTGGACCGTTGACTGTACCAGTCGTAACCGTACTGAGTGAAGGGCTTAAACCATGTTCTGCATACCAGTCGTCCTTAGTCTTCCTTTCACACTCTAATGAGTGAACCTTATTCCAGAGCTCTGCTTGCGTCATACCTTTTCGGTATACTTCAATGTAGAAAAATACCTTATTTTTACCACATTGTGCAAAAGCAATGCTGTTCTTTAACGCGGTATTTTTCTGGGGACCACTCTTGAGGCTGTCCAGTAAATTACTCGACAAAAATCCAGCATTGACTAGGGCTCTACCTATACCGCCCCCATGATTGACCGGGATGCCTTGTTCTATTGATCCACCTCCCGGGTCAGCATAAAAACCATACGGGCTATAGTAACGCATTGGTACTTTATTGCCCGCGGTTATGTAAGATTTAAACCCTGTTTCGACCTGTTGTAGCGCGGTTTTGGCTTTTGCGTCATAAGCGTCTTGTCTAACGTACTGATAAGCGACGATGCTAATTGCTGAGAGAATGGCGATTGTGGAAATGATAATGATCATCTCAATTAAGGTAAAGCCAGGTTTATGAGAAAAAGTACTATGTTTCATGTGTCTAGTGTATCATGCTTGTGCTTTTTTGACAGCTTGCAAAATGACCCCATATTCCTATATACTGTAAGCATATGCAAGAACAATCTCATTATGCGGTAGGAATTGATATCGGCACGAAAAAAGTGCGATGTGTTATTGGACATATTGACGAAACAATGGGCGTGCCGAGAATTATTGGAGTGGGACAGGCTCCCAACAGCGGGATGCGTAAAGGTGTGATTACACACTTGAATGGGCCGGCAGCAGCGATCGATACGGCGCTTGATGCGGCTGAGCGAATGAGCGGTCATCGAGTGAACCAAGCTGCTTTGGGCACCAATGGCGTACATATCATCAGTACTAAAGTAGACGGTATGGTTGCTGTTAATGCTAGTAGCAGTGAAGTGACAGAGGATGACATAGCACGTCTGGAAAATGTGGCGACAGTTGGAAAAGTTCCTGCAAATCGTGAGATTTTGGAAGTAGTTCCGTATGAGTATCGATTGGATGGGCAAGATAATATCAAAAACCCAATTGGCATGACGGGGACGAGGCTGGAACTACGAGCAAATGTTGTTTCTGGATTGGTGCCGCACTTGGGGAATTTGCACAAGTTGGCGGAAATGTCTAATATCAATGCTGTCAGAATAGTTCCAACGGTGTTGGCGAGCGCTCAAGCGGTGCTGAATGAATCTCAGATGGAAAATGGTGTGGCTGTGATCGACATCGGGGCTTCCACAACGGGCGTGGCGGTGTTCGAAGAGGGTGATTTGCGACATCTTTCAGTCGTGCCAATGGGCTCACAGAATGTAACCAATGATTTGGCAATTGGCCTTAAGGTTGATTTGGAAATTGCCGAAAAGGTTAAACTGCAACATGGTGAATTGGGTGGTGAAACCACGGGCGTGATTGACATCAAACATGAGAAAGAGACGCAGGTTTTCCACCGAGCAGAAGTTGCAGAAATCGTCGAGGCGCGTTATGAAGAAATTTTCGAACTGGTAGCTAAAGAGCTGAAAAAGGCAGGCGGTATCAGTAAAATGCCGAGTGGAGCCGTGCTAGTTGGCGGTGGCGCTAAAGTAAAAGGCTTGGCTGAATTTGCCAAAGAACAGATTGGATTGGCGGTGAAAATCGGTAAAGTGCAGGATTATGCTGGCATGACTGACGACATCAAAGATCCAGAATATGCAGCAGCGATAGGATTGATGCTGGCAATGTCCACCAATCCGTCCCGCTCTGAAGGAACTCATGGTAAAAAAGCTAGTAAAGTTGCTCAAAAAGCTGGCGGATTTTTAGGTGGGTTGTTCGCGAAATTCAAATAAATATGACCACTCCAGGGTCAAAGATGATATACTGGATAGAGATTAGAGGGGAGATACGATAATGCCACAAATACAACCAAGCGAAGTTCAGACATTTGCTAGCATCAAAGTTGTTGGTGTTGGTGGCGCCGGTGGTTCAGCAGTTAACCGCATGAAAGACGCTGGCCTCAATGGTGTGCAGTTCATCGCTATGAATACCGACGCACAAGCGTTGCATAACTCAAAAGCCGACGTCAAAATCCATCTAGGACATTCAACGACCAATGGTCTTGGTGCTGGTGCTGACCCAGCGGTTGGTGAGGCAGCCGCTAATGAGTCACGTGAAGAAATTCGTGCTGCGCTTGAAGGCGCTGACATGGTGTTTGTGACTATTGGTGCTGGTGGTGGAACGGGATCTGGTGCTGGTTATGTGGTTGCTGAGATTGCTCGTGAGTTGGGTATTTTGGTGGTTGGTGTTGCAACACGACCGTTTAGCTTTGAGGGTGAAAAGCGCCGAGTGAATGCTGACTGGGCAATTACTCACCTGGGTCGACAAGTTGACACGTTGATTACCATTCCAAATGATCGCTTGCTGCAGACAATTGATCGACGCACTCCGCTATTGGAAACCTTCAAAATCGCTGACGATGTATTGCGCCAGGGTGTGCAAGGTATCTCTGAACTGATTACTGAGCATGGGCTGATCAACCTGGACTTTGCTGACGTGAAGGCTATCATGAGTAACGCTGGCTCGGCCTTGATGGGCATTGGTCGGGCGAGCGGTGAAAATCGAGCAGCTCAGGCGGCTCAGCAGGCAATTGAATCTCCGTTGATTGAAGTGTCAATCGATGGAGCTAAGGGTGTACTGTTTAATGTCACTGGTGGCTACGACATGAGCATGGCGGAAATCCAAGAAGCGGCGGAAATCATCACCAGTGCGGTATCGCCAAATGCAAACATCATCTTTGGTGCGACGTTGAAGCCAGAGATGGAAGATGATTTGGTGATTACAGTCATCGCCACGGGGTTTGACAGTGAGACTTTTCATGACCGAGATGTGACGCTTGACGTGAACCCAGTTGAAACCAGCTCAGACAATCTAGACGAAGAAATGGTACAAAATATCGACATGGAGCTGGAGCACAAAGAGGCTGCCGAGCATTTTGCTGCCGAAGATGATACGAATATTTGGGACAATCCACCAGAAGATGAGGATGACGACGAAGACGATACTCCAGCGTTCTTACGCCGTCGCAAAAAGAATAGGGAGTAGTCTATGGTAGTAGTAAATATTGGTGACAGTCGGGTGCTTGAGTCGCGTGAAGTTGCTGGCGGTATGGCAATTCGCCGTCGTAGGGAAACGGCTGATGGTAGAAGGTTTACGACGTACGAGCGAATTGAAAAACCAAACTTAGCAGTGCTCAAAAAGAGTGGACGTCGAGAATTATTTGACCGGTTTAAGCTATCTTCAGCAGTGCATCAGTCGGTCGGCAAGTTTTTCAAATCGGAAGAAGAAGTTGAGCAGATCGTGAGTGCTGTCGAAGACGCTTTGTATGCGTTGGGAGAGTCTGAAGTGCCATCAAAACAGATTGGTGATGCAGTTTTGGACGCTTTGGCTGATCGTAATGAGGTAGCGTATGTTCGATTTGCCAGTGTGTATTATGATTTCAAGACATTGGACGAATTTGAGAAAATTTTAGCTCAGCAACGAGAGAAAAGGGATTAAGATATGCGCGTTGTTGTTGTGTACAAAACAGAGAGCGATCATGCTCGCGCAGTGTTTGATTATCTCAGGGATTTTAAAAATCAGACAGGGCATGATTTGGAGGAAGTCAATCCAGATTCGGCGGCTGGTAGTGATTTTTGCAGGACATATGACATTGTTGAATACCCGACGATTATTGCGTTGAGTGACAGCGGTCAGTTACAAAATATGTGGCGGGGAACTCCGCTGCCGACAATTAGCGAGGTAAGTTTTTATGTTTAAAAAGGTACGAAATTGGTTATTTCACGAGGATTTGAAGCGACGGCATATGTCGGCATTGGCGTTGTTAGTCGGAAGCGGATTGGGACTGTTAGCATCGCTGGCCTTATCGATTGAATCATTGGTATTAGCCAAGAATTCGCAAGCAGTCCTTAGTTGTGACTTAAACTCAGCCCTCAGTTGTTCGGCAGTTGCCAACCACTGGTCGGCGGCACTCTTTGGTTTCCCAAACAGTTTTATTGGCCTAGCAACTTTGCCGGTGATGATCACTATAGCGGTTGCTTTGTTGGCGGGGACAAAGTTTCCGAAATGGTTTATGCAATGCGCGCAAGTCGGGGTGATTGCGGGGCTTCTCTTTGCTTTCTGGATGTTTGGTATGAGCTATTTGGTGATTGGCGCACTGTGCCCGTGGTGCTTGACTCTGGACCTTGGTATGATTTTGATTTTCTTTGGTATGACACGGTACAATGTTTTGGTTAAGAATATACCTGGTAAGACCCTGGGTAAATTTGTTGATCGCGGATATGATATGTTATTTGCGACAGTTCTAGTGGTCCTTGCCATGATGGCGATAATCGCAAAGTTTGGTGAGCAGTTGTTCTAGACGTATCGCCCTATTTTACGAAAACATTATTGCAAATTTTTTACTTTGATAACGCGTGATCATATGTCATAATAAAGATATGAAGAAAAACTTTCTTGCCAGAGCGTTCTTTGGTGTCACCATTGTAGCACTCGGCGGGGTTCTGTTACTGAGGAATCTCGAAATCATCAAGTTTGATAGCTGGAACGTGTTCTGGGGAACGGTTTGGGCAGCCGGCCTAGTGCTGGCGGGGCTGGTGACAATAGTTAGCTCCCGAAAACTGCTGACGCGGGCGTGGGGCCTGCTATTGATGGCCGCTGGCGTGTCGATTGGTTTGAATGCGTATGGCGTCATTGATGTTAGTATTTGGAAACTGTTTTGGCCAGTGGTATTGATCGCTGTTGGGTTGATGATGGTGTTTAGTATTGGGTCCGCAAATCGCAAGCGAGCCGAAGAACCGAGCACTGATGATAATGAAAAAGTGGCAATTTTTTACGGTGAACAGTCACGAGTGAGAGGTGATTATACTGGTGGTTCAGCAACAGCGATATTTGGTGGCGTCGATTTAGATTTGCGTCAGGCGAACATTAAGGATGGCGCAATCATTGATGTCTTTACGTTTTGCGGTGGCATTAATATCAACTTACCTGATGATGTGATCGTCAAAAACGAGGTGCGTGGTGTTTTGGGTGGCAGCGATGATAAGACTATGTCGAAGCCTTCCGCTAAAAAGACAATCTACCTGAAGGGCGAATGCGTCCTGGGTGGTTTGGAAATTAAATAATTCCCTTGGGATTTTGGCAAAAACGCGCTACAATGTGAGTAGGGCGTTTTTGCGTGTGTCTGATGAGGTCTTTCTCTGATGGGATCAGTGCAAAATGAGCGGCTATCAACTGCGAAGTCTGCGGGAAGAAATCGGTTTTTATCAGCTGAGATTAGACCCCGCCGCGACTCACTGCGACAAAGTGAACGATTAAGCGCTAAAAGAGTGCGTGGATACCGATCAACTCGGCAAAGCCCACGGAAGAATCACTTCTTTTGGAATCGAGATGGTACCGTCCGTTTGAAACACCTCCAGCGGATTCTCGAAGTCAAAAGGGGTGATTTTTGTTTGGAGAAAGGAATAATATGAAGGGCGTCGTTTACATTATGAACACTGCGGTTTCTGGCTTGATTAAAATTGGTAAGACTGGCTCGCAGAATTATGGTGAGCGAATGCGGTATCTTGAGGGCAATGGCTATCATAATGTTCCTGGACTGAAGCGTTTTTTTGCGATTGAACTTGATGATTATGATGATAAGGAGAGTCTACTACACGAGATTTTTAGCAAGCATCAGGTTGACGATAGTGAATTGTTTGCGCTGGACTGTGAGCTTGTTAAGCAGCTGTTGCTGGCATTTGATGGGAAGGTGGTATATCCAAAGCATATTGATAAGGAACGTGAATTTGATGAAGTGACGCAGTCACGGAAACAGGGAGCGCTTTTTAGTTTTTATCGAAAAGGACTAAAGAACGGCGATGTAATAACTTTTGCACAGGATAAAGCGATTAGCGCGACTGTTGTTGGTGAGCGAGAAGTTGAGTACGACGGTGAAATCTATAAACTATCGCCACTAACTCGCAATATCTTCCAGCAAAAAGGAAAGCGTAACGCCAGTGGCGCATATCAGGGCGCGGCGTATTGGATATTTAACGGGAAGAAATTAAAGGATTTGGATGATAGGGAGGGGTAAACGTATGGCAAATAATAATCTTACATCAGCAAAGAAGGCTCGTAATGATGAGTTCTATACGCAATACGAAGACATCCAAAAGGAAGTCCAAGCGTATATTGACTATAATCCCGATGTGTTCCGCGGAAAGGTTGTGTATCTCAACTGTGATGACCCATATGAGAGTAACTTTTTCAAATTTTTTGCCAATAAATTCAACGCCTATGGCATCAAGAAGCTGGTTGCTACTAGTTACTTTAATTCACCAGTGGCAGGAACCGAGTTGCAAGCCGCACTTTTGCCAGACATGCCAGATAAAGAGATTTCATCAGCTAAGGGATCTTCACTGCAGACTAATACAACGACGGAAGATGGCGAGACAAAAGGTCGGGTGATTGAAATTACTGAGGTGTCTGACGAAAATGGTGACGGAATATGTGATTTAGAAGATATTAAAAAGATTATTCAGGCTAATGGTGGTGGTAGGCCACTGAAAGGTGATGATGATTTCCCGCCAGGTGATTTTCGTTCGAAAGAATGTATAGAACTACTGAAACAAGCTGACATCGTGGTGACCAACCCACCGTTTTCGTTATTTCGTGAATATGTGGCACAGCTGTTTGATTACAATAAAAAGTTTTTGATTATTGGCAATATGAACGCAATTACATATAAAGAGATCTTTCCGAAAGTTATGGACAACAGGGTTTGGCTTGGACCGACAATATCGAGTGGTGATAGAGAGTTCATGGTGCCTGAAAACTACCCCATAACAGCGTCTGGTTGGAGAATTGATAAAGACGGAAGGAAATTCATACGAGTTAAAGGTGTGCGATGGTTTACTAATCTTGACCATGGCAAACGTCATCAGAAGTTGCAGTTGATGACTATGGCGGAAAACAGGAAGTTTAGCAAGAAAGTAATTGACAGTGATGTGTGTTATAAAAAGTATGATAACTATGACGCGATTGAAGTTTCATTTACCGATGCTATCCCCAGTGATTTTAATGGCGTGATGGGTGTACCGATTTCATTCCTGGACAAGTATAACCCCGATCAGTTCGAGATTATTAAATTTAGGCATGGAGATGATGAAAAAGACCTAGCTATTAATGGAAGAACGCCATATTTCAGGATATTGATTAGACACAAGAAGGAGATAGAGAAATGAATTTTTCCGAACTAGTTTCTCCCGTTGCGGTTAGCTCAGTTGTGGCAGTTGGTTCACTTATGCTTTCGTTTTTCAAGTTATTCAAGGAAAACGACGCAAACGATAAGAAAATAAAGAGAATTATGGATTTATCTGAAGTTTATGAAAGACTAAAGGATGGCTCAAGTGCAAAACATAATATCCAAGATATACTTGATATTGAAACGGGGAGGTTCAAAGATATGATTACTCGTAAACTTAACTATTTAAACGTAGCGGTGGTAGTTATAGTCGCAATAGTGGGGGGTTTTCTTTCTTATGCGTCTCTGCTTTTAGCTAACAATTCTTCTATCATATTTTCAGTTTTGGGCTGGATAGCATTTGCTATAGTAGCTTTCTTTACCTTGGGCATTTCGATTACTGGTTTGGCGTCTATTTACAATCATAAAAATGATAAAAAGGAGAAGAAATGATTGCTAATCTAAAAAAATATACTATTGCCGAGGTTACTAAGGGCTTTACTTATAATGAATTTGAGGGGAAAGGATTGTTTGGTCTAAGTGGTAAACTGACGATTCAGCCAGAGTATCAGCGTAATTACATTTATGCTGACGGCAAGAAAGATGTTGCGGTCATTGAGTCGATATTAAAAGGCTACCCTATTGGTCTGATTTATTTTAATAAATTAGAGGATGGTAATTTGGAGGTGCTGGATGGACAGCAGCGAATTACGTCAATCGGTCGATTTATTGAAGGGCGCTTCTCAATTGTGCGCAATGGTAATCAGACGCATTTTGATTCTTTGCCGCAGGATTTGCGCCAGAAGTTACTGGAAACCGAACTCCTGGTGTATGAATGTGAAGGCACGGAGAGTGAAATCAAGGAATGGTTTAAGACGATTAACATTGTTGGTGTGCCGCTTAATGAGCAGGAATTGCTGAATGCTATTTATTCTGGGCCTTTTGTGACATTAGGTAAGGAGACTTTCTCAAATTCCGGTAATGCGATGATTGCCATGTGGGGTGCGTATATCAATGGTGACGCCAAGCGTCAGGATTTTTGGCATGTGGCGCTGGAGTGGATTGCGACAGCAAAGGGGATGGCAGCCTCAGAATATATGTCGCAGCATAGATTTGATAATTCTATTGCAGAAGCGAAGACTTATTTTGATACGGTATTGAATTGGGTGTCAAATACCTTTAATCAAGTTGAGAAAGAAATGCGTGGTCTGGAATGGGGAAGGCTATATGAAGAATATCACAAGTTTTCTTATGACTCTGACCAAATTTCCGCAAAAGTCAGTGAGTTATATGGCGACCCATTTGTAAAAAATCGTAAGGGGATATTTGAGTATGTTTTGGGGTTATATTCTGGGCAGAAAGGTGACCTCGGTGATACTAAATTGCTTGAAGTTAGGGTGTTTGACGACGCAACTAAACAAACTGTTTACAAAAAGCAGACCGAAACTGCAGAAGAAAAAGGTGTGTCAAACTGTTCTTATTGCGCAATAGGCCACGATGCTAACAAGGCAAAGATATGGAAGGTAAATGAAATGGATGCTGATCATGTTAGCGCCTGGAGCAAGGGAGGGTCTACCTCAATGGAGAATTGCGAGATGCTATGTAAATCACATAATAGAGCGAAAGGAAATAAATAATGAAATTCACACACGGCACACGCCGCCGAGCGGCAGAATACGAGAAAGATTGGGTGCAGCGCTGGAAGGACGACCAGACGTTCGAAAGGTCGGTGGCGCAGCGACCGGCGGATAATGCCTACGTTTTTTATGATGGGCCGCCGTTTATCACTGGTGTGCCGCACCATGGTACGCTGCTCAGTAGCATCGTCAAGGACGCCGTGCCGCGCTACTGGACAATGAAAGGCAAGCGCGTGGAGCGCCGTTGGGGGTGGGACTGTCATGGCCTGCCAGCAGAGAACTTTGTCGAAAAGCAGCTGAATATTACCGATCGGCGGCAGATTGTGACGAGTAGTGACCAGCCAGCGCCACTGGATAAAGACGGTCAGCCACTGCCAACCATCAGCCTGGAAAAATACATCACCAAGGCGTGCGAGAGCATGGTGGCCAATAGTGAGACGTGGCAGGGCGTGATCGACCGCATCGGCCGCTGGGTGGACTTTACGGGCGCCTACCGCACCATGGACAAGGATTTTATGGAGAGCGTCTGGTGGGCCTTTAAGCAGCTGTACGAGGCGGGCAAAATCTACGAAGGCGAAAAGGTGCTGATGTATGACACCAAGTTCGCCACCCCTGTGAGCAAGGCCGAAGTGACCATGGACAACGACGCCTACCAGACGGTAACTGATCCGAGTGTGTATGTGAAGTTTAGTCTGATGGACGAAGATGCGGCTGTCCTCGCTTGGACGACTACGCCATGGACACTACCAGCCAACCTGATGCTAGCAGTGAATCCGGAGATGACGTATTGCGAAGTAGAGGTCGATGGCGAAAAACTCATCCTTGCCGAGGAAGCTCTCGAGCGCACCCTGCAGGACGACAAGCACCAGCCACTTGATTACGACGTGCTACGTACATTCCCGGGTAGCGAATTGGTGGGTAAAACCTACCAGCCGCTCGATACGGGCTCGAATTGGCCAGAGAATGACAAGGTTCACACCATCTACGCGGCGGATTTCGTGTCGCACGAGTCGGGTACGGGCATCGTGCACATCGCGCCGGCCTATGGTGAGGATGACTTTGAACTGGCCAAGCGCCACGGCATTAGCGCCTTCCACGTCATCGATGATAACGGCTACTACACCGATACCAATTACAAAGGCCTCGAGGTGTGGGATAATAACAAGTTCATCGCCAAAGACCTGAAAGAAAAGGGCGCGGTGTGGAAGATTGAGTACATTCGTCACGAATACCCGTTCAACCCGCGTAGCAAACAGCGCATCATGTACCGGGCGATTCCGTCGTGGTTCTTCGACATCCAAGGCCAGAAGCCGCTGATGTTGGAGCAGAACGAGTATATCAATTGGTTCCCGAGCCACCTGAAGCACGGCCGCTTTGCCAAAAATATCGAGCAAGCGCCAGACTGGAATCTGAGCCGTGATCGTTTCTGGGCGACGGCTATGCCGGTGTGGAAGGGCGATCGCGGTACGGTGAGGGTGGTTGGCTCGTACGCGGAGCTGAAGGAATTGAGCGGCGTGGAGCTGGATGATTACCACCGCCCGTGGGTGGATGACATCACCTTTGAAATTGACGGCGAGACCTTTACTCGCATCGACAAGGTGCTCGACTGCTGGTTTGAGAGCGGTAGTATGCCGTTTGCCCAGCTGCATTATCCGTTTGAAAACCAGGACAAGTTTGAGCAGAATTACCCGGCGGATTTCATCGTTGAGTACATCGGTCAGGTGCGAGCGTGGTTCTACTACGTGCACGCTGTCAACGCTGCCTTGGCAGAAATCGGTGCCTTTGGCGAGGCCGGTGCGCAGCACAAAAACGCCTACAGTAATGTCATCACTACTGGTGTGGTGGCGGGCAATGACGGCCGCAAGATGAGTAAATCGCTGGGTAACTTCACCGACCCGAACGAGCTGATGGATAAGTTCAGCGCTGATTCCTTACGCTTCCTATTACTGAGTAGCCCGCTATTGAACGGTGAAGACTTTGCTCTGCATGACAAGGACGTAGGTGATGTGGCGCGCAAGCTCAGTATGATTTGGAATATGTATGATTTCTTTACTATGTATGCGGAGGTTGATGGCTGGGAATTTGATGGTGAATTGAGAGATCCACTCAGTGATCTGACCAACCCGCTGGATATCTGGATCGTCAGTCGGTTGCATCAGTTGGTGGCTGAGGTTGAGCGTCACATGGATACCTACAATATCCCTGATGCGCTGAGCCCGATCTTGCCGTTCCTGGACGACGCGTCCAACTGGTACGTTCGCCGCAGTCGCCGCCGCTTCTGGAAATCTGAGGATGATGGTGACAAGAACGATGCTTACCGCACGCTGCACTACGTGCTGGTGCGTCTGAGTTGCATCTTGGCTCCATTTACGCCGTTTTTGGCTGAGGAGTTGTATCATAATTTGACAGGTGATGATGAATCAATTCATTTGAAGGACTGGCTGGCAGCGGGAGAAATTAACAGGGCAATACTGCGCGATATGAACGCACTGCGTGCTGCTGTGAACGATGGTTTGTCGAAGCGTGCCGCTGAGGGAATCAAGGTTCGTCAGCCACTGGCATCCGCCAAACTTGTCAGCACCATCTCTGAGAATACGTCGGATGAGGTCAGGCGGTTCTTGGTTGATATTGCACGGGACGAGTTGAATGTTAAATCTGTAGAGATTACTACTGGTTCAGAGCTTGAAGCTGCCGAATCATCAGCACAACCAAGCGTTGTTTATGATTTCGTCATTACTCCTGAGCTCAAGCGTGAAGGTCTGGTTCGCGAGGTTATCCGCCATGTCCAGAGCGCGCGCAAAAAAGCGGACTTGCAGGTGGACGATCGGATTATGCTGCAGCTGACGACGGATAATGAGCAGCTTCGCCAGGCGATCAACGAGCATGCGGAGGTGATTGCTGCTGAGACATTGGCGACTTTTGGGCAAAGCGACGTGTATTCGACCACAGTTGCGATAGAAGGTGCAGAGCTGCAGATTACACTTCAGCGCCAGTAATTCGTCTGCTGAATAACGGAGCTAGTATTGACGTATTGATGATAATGTGCTATCATATTTTAGTTAAATTGATAAAACAAACATATGAAAGTTACATTTTTTCATCCACGCATTCAGTTTGAACCGATTGATCCATTGGCTGATGGTTTGGGGGAGGAAATTGCGCGTGAGCAGCAAGAGCCTCAGGCCATTCGCTTGGATCAGTCGGACATTACTGACATTCAACGTTTTTGGACCGATGTTGAAGAAGATCTCCATAGAGGTAACTCAGTAGAATTTTCTGAATAACCCACGTCAGAGGCAACCGTTAGTGCTATAATTGGTACATGTTTGCAATCGAAGTGATGTCGCTATTGGCACGAGCAGGCGGCGGTGGAAGTAGTTCTGGTGGTGGCTCTGGCGGTGGCGGAATTTTTGCCCTGCCGGCAGTCGTAGCTGCTGGTGTGGCTGGTTTTGTTCGCTCTAAAACAGGTTCCAAGGCTGCTGGCGTGGCAGTGGGTATGGCGGCTGGAACCGTGGTTAGTTTGCTGTATCTTTGGGGTGGTACATTCGCTTTCATCGTGGCGATGATATCTACCGTCATCGGTGCCTTCGGTGGTGCGTGGGCTGATAAGTTAGGTCGGTTCCGAAAGGGCAGTGCAGCAGCGCAACGGTCCGTGCAGCAGGCAGCTGCTTCGGACGCGGTGTGGAGCCCAGAGCGGTTAACAGAGTATGCCGCATCAATTTTTGGTAAGTTCCAGCGCGATTGGCAGCAGATGGACGTAGCGTCAATTCGGACTTACACCACACAGCGATACGCAAATCACATCAGTCTGATGTTGTACGCCTTGCAGCAAATGGGCCGCACAAATCGCATGAGTAACATTCGCATCAAGGAAGTTATCATCACGTCTGCTCATGACGATGCCAATGACCAGCAAGACCGTGTTAGTTTTGGTATTTTGGCTCAGGCAAATGATCAATTGATCGATACAGCAAGTGGTGATGTTTTGACTGCGACGACAGAGGAGTTTGGCGAACAATGGAACTTTGTGCGCCATGAAAACACTTGGCTACTAGACAGCATCGATCAAGCGACGGAAGAGGAAAGCATGCTAGTGCGGTCTTTGAGGCAATTTGCTGTTGATAACAGGATGTACTTTAGCCCAGACTGGGGTAATCTACTGCTGCCAACCAGAGGTCAGTTGTTTAAGGCTGGGTTTAAGAATGCAGACATTAACAACCATATCATTGGCTTCTGGACAGGTGATTTGTTGGTCCAGTTATATACCTATCGCACCAAAGAAGACGAGTCAGGCGACCAATACGTGGTCGGGCAAATCAATCTGCCAAAATCATATGGTGGAATTTTAGTGGAGAGGCGCGGTAAACTCCTGTCGCGTCTGAAAGCTCCACGTGGATATAACAAAGTGTCTTTGGAATGGGGCGATTTCAATAAACGCTATCAAGTGTATGCGACTGACGAAAATCAAGTGACAAGTTTTGAGCTGCTCAATCCATCTTTTATGGCGTGGTTATACGACCAAGATATCAAAGTGAACATTGAAGTGGTTGACGATGTTGTGTATCTCTACGCAAAACTAAGCGCCAATGAGCAGCGCTACGAGGCAATGTTGGAAATTTTGAAGCGAAGCCACAAAGAACTAAAGATGTAAGGAGAAATCATGATCACTAAAGCCATCATTCCAGTTGCTGGTTGGGGTACGCGGATGCTGCCGATTACCAAATCAATCGAAAAGTGTATGCTGCCGGTGGGGACGCGGCCAGTGGTTGATTATATCGTGCAGGATATTGTTCGGGCTGGTGTGGAGGATATTTATTTCGTGGTGGGCGAGCAGAGTACTCAGGTGCAAAGCTATTATCGGTCAAATATTCAGCTGAACGATTATCTGCGACGTGCCGGTAAAGAAGATAAATTACCTCTAGTAGCGCCGCTACGCGACGTGCGAATACATTTTTTAACTCAGCCAAGCACTGGTGGTTATGGCACGAGTATCCCAGTGGGCTTGGCGAGCGAATTTATCGAACCGGGCGAATCGGCCTTTGTGGTGATGGGCGATCAATTTTTCTGGCGTAGCGATGGCGGTTCAAATGCCGCTGATTTGGCAGAGTTGGTGGAGGCGCGTGGCTTGTCGGCCGGTTTATTAGGCAATCCTGTCGAGGAGTCGTTTATCCCGCACACCGGCATCATCGAAACTGACCAGCAGGGTAATTTTGTAAGAATCATTGAAAAGCCGAAGTTAGAAGAAGCGCCAAGTAACCTCAGTAATTCAAGCTTCTATGTCCTCAACAAAGAAATTTTCGAGCTGGCACGGACATTACCCGCCAATCCGCAACGCGGCGAATTTGAGCTGACTGATGCTATCAACGCGTACATCGCGGGTGGTGGCGTCATCGCGGTGGGTGAGGCCAAGGGCGACTACATGGAGTGCGGTTCGCCGAGTGGCTGGCTGCGGGCAAATAACGCCATGGTCGAGCTAGAGAAAAACTAGTTGCATGTATTATCCGTCTCTGTTATAATTGGTCACTGATAGTAAATATATTGTAAGGAACGAAATGAAAGCAGTCGTAAAAATCTCTGGCAAACAATACATTGTCAGTGAAAAAGAGTCCCTCTTGGTGGATCTCCTCCCTGAAGGCACAAAAGAACTCACTCTCGACGCACTTTTAGTGATTGATGGTGATAAAACAAAAGTTGGCACGCCGACCGTCAAAGGTGTGGTAGTGAAGGCAAAAGTTGCTGAAGCCGAAGTCAAGGGCGACAAAATCCGCGTCATCCGCTACAAAAGCAAAAAACGCGTTCACAAAGAAACTGGTCATCGCCAGAAATACACCAAGATTCAGATTACGTCAATCAAATAATTGAAAGAGCCGCTTCCACCAGAGAAGCGGTTTTTTGGTGTCTGTTATTTCTGTTTTGCTCATGCTATAATTAGGGCAGGTAAAAAGGGGAACGAATGACAAAAATCATTGCGGTGACAAATCAAAAAGGCGGCGTTGGCAAGACAACAACAAGTGTTAATGTTGCGTATTATTTGGCAAAAAGTGGTAAGAAAACATTGCTGATAGATTTTGACCCTCAGGGCAACGCGACCAGTGGTCTAGGGATTGATAAGTCCAATCTATCGCGCACGATGACCGAGGTGATCACCGGTCAGGCAACACTGCAAAGCGCCATCATTCAAACAGAATATAAAAATCTAGCGTTGGCTCCGTCTACGCCGCATTTGGCAAACACTGAGGTCGAGCTGGCGCAGGCTGAGGGTCGGTTCATCAGGCTGCGACGGGCTATCAACAATCTACAGGGGTATTATGATTACATCATCATCGATAGTCCGCCAAGTTTGAGCCTGCTGACGGTTAATGGTTTGATTGCGGCAAACTATATTCTGTTGCCAGTTCAAGCAGAGTTTTACGCACTGGAGGGGCTTGGTCAGCTGCTAGAAACTATGAAATTGATACGCAAGGGGCTCAATCCTCAGCTAGATTTATTGGGTGTGCTGCCAACCATGATGGACAGCCGTACAACGCTGTCAACGCAGGTTCATGAGGAGATCAAGAAGCATTTTCCAGATCGAGTTTTCCAGACGACTATTCCACGGAATATTCGCTTAGCTGAAGCGCCAAGCCATGGACTGCCAGTTGGCGCGTATGACCGCTTCTCCAAGGGTGCACGCGCATACAAGGCATTGACCAAGGAAATCATAGGGAGGATTGGTTAATGAAGAAGGGATTGGGCCGTAGTTTTGATTCACTCATTCCGACAAATCTGATCGATGAGTCGTTTGATCCGACTGCCAAACAAGACGGCAGACTTAGTCAGCTCAAACAATTACCGATTGAGCAAGTCATGGCCGATCCAGATCAGCCGCGTCGGATGTTTGATGAAGAGGCGCTTGACGAATTGTCTGAGTCGATAAAGATTCATGGTATCTTACAGCCGCTGGTAGTGACAGGTAAAGCAGGTACTTATGTGATCGTTGCAGGTGAACGTCGTTGGCGTGCCGCTCAGAGAGCTGGGCTGACCGAGGTGCCAGCACTGGTGCGAACGCTGACTGGTCAGCATCGTTTGGAGTTGTCTTTGATTGAAAACCTACAGCGTCGCGATCTCAATCCTCTGGAAACTGCTACGGCATACGCGAAACTGCGCGATCAGTTCAACTTGACATTGGACGAGATAGGGCAGCGAGTCGGCGGCAAATCGGTTAGCGCCATCTCTAACACTATGCGTCTTCTAAAACTGCCAAAGGCGGTCCAGGAAGCTGTTTTTAGCTATAAAATCACTGAAGGTCAGGCTCGACCATTGATCAATGTGCCCAAAGAAGTGGCAGAAGAGCTGCTGGAGAAAATCATTGCTGAAGGGTGGTCTGCTCGCCGCATTGAGCAGGCGATAGTCCTCTGGAAAGAGTCTAAAAACAATCCATTTGAAAAGCGACGTCCGGTCGAGATTCCTCATGAAGAAGTCGTTCAAAACTTGACCAAAAAACTGAATTCAAAGATCAAAATTCGTACCAATACGCGCGGCGCTGGGCAAATCATCATACCATTCAAAAATGCTGTTGATTTTGAGCGTATTCATCAACTGCTGAAAAAGTAGTTAAAATCCACGGATTTTAGTGATTGGCCAAATCCTCATGGAGACTGGTCCGACGATGTCGTATAGTGGTATTGGGCCCATGCAGTTTCGGGAATCACACGAATAGTTCTCTTGTCGGTGGTCGCCCATGACAAAAATAGTTCCTTCTGGCACGGTGGTATCGACATCGCCAGACGTTGGCTGCCCGGGCTCATTTTTATTCACTGTAGTATCAGGATTAAACCCATGAATATGAGCGCTATTATACACCGTAACGACGCCATCCTTAACCGTGACACGTTCACCAGCAAAGGCGATAACTCGCTTCACGATGTACTCATCTTTATTTATTGAAGAGTTAAAATTTGGGTTTTTAAAGACAATGGTTTGACCCCGCTCAGGGACGTATCGCTTGTTTTTGATTTGTGCCGCTGTCACTGGTAGTCGATTAACAATCAAACGATCACCTGTATGCATGGTCGGTTCCATACTGGCGCCTTGAACAGTAAAATTACGAAAAATAAAGGTATTAATCAATAGTGTGCCGACCACCACGCCAACAACAAAAACGATGAGCCCCAAACTGTCACGAATCTTTGGGTGTCTATCAAGAAAAGTTGCATCCATCCTATTTAGTATAGCCTGTATAGTGTGATATAATCAAGAGATATGGAGCTACTGCGAACTGTTAAACGCAAATCATTTTTTAGTGAGGTGGTGTACCATCTGTTGAACATCAGCTTAGCTTTGGTATTATTTGGTATTACGCTCATGGTCCAATCGCCAGTAGCTGCGGTAGTATTGGTTATTTTGAGTAAGTGGCGCGTCCTGGCGGTGAGGCCGCGTTTTTGGTGGACGAATATTCAGTCTAACTTGGTGGACTTGATCGTTGGATTGAGCGTGGTGGCATTGCTGTACCTGTCTGTGGGGAATATCGCCGTGCAAATTGCTTTCACTGCCTTTTATATCATTTGGCTGGTGATCATCAAACCAATGTCAAAGCGCTGGCAAATGATGTTGCAGTCGGCCATCGCCATTTTATTTGGTACGGTAGCGTTATTCTCCATTGGCTATTTGTTGCCAGACATTGCAGTTGTTGCTGGCTCAATGGTCATTGGCTATAGCGCCGCTCGGCACTTTTTGGTCAGTTACAAAGAAGATCAAACAGTTTTGCTGAGCTCTATCTGGGGAATTATGTTTGCGGAGATTGGTTGGCTGGCGTACTACTGGACCTTTGCCTATGCTATACCAGGACTCACCATGATCAAACTTCCGCAGGTGACTATTATTTTGCTGTTGATATCTTTCTTGGGCGAGCGGGTCTATCGATCATGGAAGAAAAACGGCGCGGTCGTACGGAGCGAGATCATGCCGCCAGTTTTGTTTTCTGTGGCGGTGATAGGCGTTATATTACTATTTTTCAACACAGTAACGAGGATTTGATAGATGACGGAGGTGGGACTAGGTCAACCAAATAACAACGCGCAGGTGATTACGCTATCACGGCGACGGATGATGGCTATCTGGGTTGCCATAGCAGCGCTATTTTTGTTGATGATTATGATCGGTAGCGTGCTACTCATGATGGTGCTGCGTCCAAAGCTCGCCAGTACGCATGGCCCAACGGTTGACGGCAACTTGACTGTTACCGCCGAAGAATCGAATGTTTCAAAAATCGTCAATCAGGTATCCCCTAGCGTCGTATCGATTATTACCGTAAAAAGCAATGGTTTTAGGTCACAAGAGAACGCTGGAACTGGCGTGATCATCAGTAAAGACGGCTATATTTTGACGAATAAGCACGTAGTAAATGGTGGGCGGTCCTTCCAAATTATCACTGGCTCGGGCGACCGCCACACCAACGTCAAACTAGTGGGGGTTGATCCACTGAACGACATTGCGTTTTTGAAGATTAACGGTGTTGATAATCTGTCGCCAGCGACCATTGGTGACTCGAGTACTGTCCGTGTTGGTCAGAAAGTCATTGCCATCGGCAATTCGCTTGGTAAATTCCAAAACACTGTCACGAGCGGTATTATCTCAGGTAAGGGCCGTCCATTGCAGGCTTCGTCAGACAGCGACGACGATCAAGACCAAAAGCCTGAATCATTAACGGATCTGCTGCAGACCGATGCCGCCATTAACCCGGGCAACTCGGGTGGTCCGCTGTTAAATATGGCTGGTCAAGTTATCGGCATTAATACCGCTATCGTCGAGGATGCCCAAAGCATTGGCTTCGCTATCCCGATAGGCGCAGCCAAAGGATTGATTCGCAGTGTCCTGGAAAAGGGCGAGATCAATAAATCATACATCGGCATACGTTACCTAGAGGTGACGCCAGAAACGCGGGCCGCAAATAAACTGTCGGTCAAACATGGTGCTTTTGTCGGTGGTGTTTCTGGGCAACTGGTGCAGCAGGGTGGTCCAGCTGATAAGGCTGGGATCAAATCTGGTGATATTATCACCAAAGTTAATGATAAAACTATTGGCGAACATGGTGGCTTGACCAGCTTGATCGGTGAATATCTGCCAGGCGAAACTATCGAGCTGACGGTTATCAGAGATAACAGAGAGCAGAAGCTGAGGCTAACGCTCGGTGCCTACAAATCGTAGCGCCACGATTAGCCCGCTGCTCTCCAAGCGTAAAAAGCCATTTTGCCTGCCAAAAGCGATAATCGTCTGGTGTTGTTCCTCGTCTGCTTCTATGAGCAGTAGTCCTTCGTCGGCGAGATGCTTTGGTGCTTGTTGAATGAGCTCTCGGATCAACTTAAGCCCACCCTCGCTGGCGTACAAGGCTTCTGACGGCTCGTGGCGCAGCTCTGGGGAAGTGTTCTTCCAGCTCTTGTCTACATATGGCAAATTCGCTAAGACACAGTCGAGCTTCTCAAATTGACCAAGTAGTAAGGATTGTTTTTGCGTGAAGACTTTGGCGCCCAGTTTTTTGGCATTTTTTTCTGCCACCGAGAGGGCCTTAGAGCTGATATCCGACAGAACAATATGCCAATTATCTGGTAGTTCAAGTGCTGCAGTAATTCCCAGACACCCAGATCCGGTTCCTACGTCGATGAGTGTTCTTGGTTGGTTGCCTTGCGGTGCCAATTTCAGTAGCATGTTGATCATTTCTTCTGATTCAGGGCGAGGAACTAAGACACTGGGTGATACGTCAAATTCTCGTCCGTAAAATTCTTTCTTGCCCAGGATATACGCCAGCGGCACTCGGTCCAGGCGCAGACTAAGCCGTGCTTCTGCGATGTCAATGCGCCGCGGATCAACCTCTTCGTCCAGATGTGCATGGAGGTACGTTCGGTTTTTGCGCAGCGTGTTCGCTAGTAGCAGTTCTGCGTCAAGTTGTGCCGACGTGATACCAGCGTTTTTCAGGTGCTCAGTGGCGTGTTTCAGCCAGGTTGATATATTCATGTTGTTAATTATACTACATGTTTTTAATATTGAAAAGAGCTAATGATTGCAAAAGTCAGAGAAAAGTGTTAAAAAATCTTGACAAATCAAGAGATAGGGAGTATTATGTGAAGTGTTTATAACTCTGATGAATAAAAGGGAGATGCGTTATGACGAGTGAAGCAAAAGGGGTAAGAGAATCAGTGGATGAAATACCGTATGATCATGAAGTTTGGGCTGACCTTATTCGTGAGAATCAAGCGCTAGCGATGAATGTTCACGTGGATGATATGCTTCGTGTTGCTCAGGCTGCTAACCAATCTGGCACACAGTATTATGTGGCGTCAAATGTTAAGGAGGCTTGTGCATTACGTGTTGCACATATACAACGCTCAAATATTTTTGATCGACCCTCCAAAGAAGAGAATCCTGATGAGATTGAGGAGGCAGAGAGACGCCGTGTTGAGCAGTTGTTTGATGTTAGTACTGCCGTGGTTGCTTTAGCATTCAAGGGTGAACGTGGCCTAAGTCCTTTCTGGAGAGAGCTTGACGCGCTGCGGCGAGAAGGGGAAAAAGAAAAATGGTATCAGCGATTCCTGAAAAAGGCACCGCGAGGCTAAAAGAGTGATAATATTATGCTACTTGAGTGTGGCTTTCAGCATTCTTTGCTTTTAGCTCCCGCTCATACCGCTGTAATTGCTCAATCAAATCGTCAATATCCCCGTTCATCGCCGCGGGGATATTGCTGCGGCTGTAGTGAATGCGGTGATCGGTGATGCGGTCTTGTGGGAAGTTGTAAGTACGGATCTTTTCGGAGCGGTCGCCAGTGCCAACGAGTGATCGCCGCTCGGCACTTAATTTGGCATTTTCCTCGTCAATTTTCATCTGTAATAGGCGTGAACGCAGCACGCTCATGGCTTTTTCGCGGTTCTTGATCTGCGATTTCTCGTCTTGGTTAGTGACGACGATACCGGTTGGTAGGTGGGTGATGCGCACTGCTGAGTCAGTAGTGTTGACGCTTTGACCACCATGGCCGCTGGAGCGGTAAATATCAACTCGTAGATCATTGGCGTTGATTTCAATGTCAGTTTCCTCAGCTTCTGGTAACACCGCTACGGTGACGGTGGAGGTATGGACGCGGCCTTGGCTTTCAGTGACCGGGACGCGCTGGACACGGTGGACGCCGCCTTCAAATTTCAATTTGGCGTATGGTGCGTCGCCCTTGACCATGAAAATAACTTCTTTATACCCGCCTGAGTCGTTGGCAGATTCGCTGATGAGCTCAGTTTTATAGCCATTTGCTTCGCACCAGCGTAGATACATGCGGTACAGTTCCGCCGCAAATAGCGATGCTTCGTCGCCACCGGCGCCAGCACGGATTTCTATGATGATATTTTTCTCGTCGTTTGGATCTTTTGGTGTCAGTAGGATGAATAATTCTTCTTCCAGCTCTGCTAGACGCGCTTCAGTTTCAGTGATTTCGGCTTTTGCTAGTTCCGCAATTTCGTCACCGCCAGTCGCCAGCTGTCGTGCTTCTTCCAAGTTTTTTGTCAGTTGCTGGCGTTCCTTGGCTTTTGCTATCAAGGTTTCCAGTTCTGAAAAACGTTTATTCTTGGTGGTGAACTCTGGATCGCTATATGCAGTTGGTTGTGCCAAAAAATCTGCCAAGATTTGTCTCTCGGCAATCAAGTCGTCTAAGTGTAATGCAATTTGTGCCATATGAGTTGTATTATAGCACAGAAGAAGGACGCCGCATATTGACAAATTAGTCATTTATGTGTATAATATGCTAAATATGGTTAAGCTTAAAAACATAATCCCCGCGCGACTGCGCAGAGCCGGGCAAGCCAGTCCGAGCAGCGAGCCTGTATATGACCAAAATCAGGTGATGTACAATCTGTATGAGCAGGGTTCTGTTTCAGTTCATCCACTCGAGCCGTTTGAAGCGGTGTCTGGAGAAGAGGTATCGCATCGGATGGAAATAGACCACTGCGTGAAGCGAGCACCTACGTTGGCGGAGTTGGTGGGCAACAGAGAACGTGACAGGGAAAATAATGTACGCAGTGTGATTGGCAGGCGTGCGTTGCTTTCGCGCGAAGTTGACGCCTTGACTCGAGAGGATTTTTCAGTGCAAACGGAGCAACAAACAATTGCAGCACTATTCTCTGGGTTGTGTGCGCACAGTGATAACCTGGCACGCACCTCGCGGTTGTCTAAAATTCGTAACCACCTCAACTATGTTGGTGAGCCGGAGCTCATGGAGGCGGCGCACGGAATCGCGACATACTGGAAGCATCGGTTGGATACGCATCCTGATAAAGCATTGTTTGTGATGCTGGGCGAAATTGGTAACATGGAAAGTGCCGACTATGCCGCACCAGAGGGAAAAATAAAAAGTGATGAATATTTCATGGAGTTGATCATGAATGAGTTTTCTGATGATGAGTTGACCCAATATGCTGATAGGCTGCTCATCGATGAGGGGGAATTGGTGAACTTGCCTAAAGAAAATGTTGATATCATTATGCTGGACGACTGGACAAGTAGTGGTATAGAAATCGCGGAACAGCAACAGTGTTTCTTGAGGCGACATCCGGACTTGAGAGACCATATAGAAGTTCAACTAGCGATTGTCAATGAGGAAAGGCTGAAAGTAGGCTTTCGTATGAATGGGGGGCAGTATGTGCCAGTTCGCTCCTACTACTGGGCAAATAGTTCATCCGAGCTTTTTAGTACGTATATTGCAGGGTCACATTCGTCAGACTACTCGTTGGCGTTTGATATTAGTTCTCTACTTGGAACAGAGGATACGATGCCACCAGGCGTGCAAGTTGCGCGACCATATCACCGAGACGACTATCAGACGACCTTTCGCCAGCGTTTACAGTACGCTAGGTCACGTGACTCAAACGTGATTAAATAGATATATGGCATTTTCAACATGGCGCGAGTTTGTTGAAGCTGAGGCTCAGCAGCCGTATTTTCGAGTGTTGATGAATCGGGTGGACGCTGAGCGCGATCAGTACGAGGTATACCCAGCACGGCAAGATATGTTTTCTTGTTTTGCAGCTTGTCCACTGGAGGCGGTTAAAGTGGTAATTATTGGGCAAGATCCCTATCACGGTCCAGGTCAGGCACATGGCATGAGTTTTTCGGTTAAACCAGGAGTTAAATTACCGCCAAGTTTGCAGAATATCTTTAAGGAACTGGTTGACGATCTTGGGGTGGATATGCCGACTAGTGGTTTTTTGGAGCCATGGGGTAAACAAGGCGTATTGCTGATGAATACTAGCTGGAGTGTTAGGCGAGGTCAGGCTGGTAGTCATGCAAACTATGGCTGGATGGAGTTCTCCCAGCGATTACTGGCAATGTTAAATGATTATGACCGGTCGCTGGTATTTATACTGTGGGGAGCGCATGCGCAAAAGGTTGGACAGGTGATCATAGATAGCCGTCACCTGAAGATTAGCAGTGCTCATCCATCGCCGTTTTCTGCGAATCGGGGATTTTTTGGCAGTAAACCATTTTCGCGTGCGAATGATTTTCTGGTGCGGAATGGTCGTGGGGCAATCGACTGGAGGCTGCCTTGATTGACAAATAAGGATATTATGTGGTATAATAAGCCGCATGGAACATTCAATTGACACTGTCAAACAAATACCAGATATCTTACCGCTGTCATCTGTCACCAAAACGTACAGATTGCCCGAGGGGATGTCACTCGGACCAGATGAATCGGTCAAAGTGAAAGGATTTATAGCTCGGGGAAGAATTGATGGAAAGTCGGCTGTCTTGGCTTTGGATGACTCGGGAGAGAATGATACTCAGGGCTCAGTGCTTCAGTCCCATCTTGAGGATGTAATTTTTGGAGATTTTTCATTCATGCGATCGGCATATTATAACCACATTGCTCAGCGTCAGGGCATGACGACACCGAATATACTCAAAGTGTCAGAAGATGACCAAGAATCGCTGAAGCTGACCGGTTTGTCCATGGTGTCGGCAACTGGATCTTTGAAAATGATAGAACAGAAACAGGATTCCCCTGCGGGATTGGTTGTTTCAAGGGGCGACGAACTGAAGGAAGTGGCTGATATTGAACATAGGGCAGAAGAGATTGGTCTCTACTCTCGAGTAGCTGTACAATTTCCTGGAGATGAGCAGGGGATGAAAGAAGACTGTATCATATTAACAGATGCGGTCGGTAATCGAATCATTATGCCGTCTCAAGAAAAGACAACAGACCTGTTAGAGCGTTTGTTCGGCTATCAAGAAGCCGAGGAGCAGCTGTTTGATGCTGAAGTGGCGTTGTCAGGTATGTCTAATAATCAGAGAATTGACTAGCTTAACAAGAAACCGCCCCAGTGATGAGGCGGTTTTTTAAAGGCGTCATATTCTGCTATTTGCTAGACTTTTTAGCCTTTTTGTCTGATTTTGGAGCATCAGTTTTTGCAGCTTTGTTGGCTGCGGCTTTTTTGGCTTTATTTGCCAAGGCTGCTTTGCGAGCTTCAGCTGCTGCCTGGCGCGCCTTAAAGCGGTCAACACGACCTTCAGTGTCGATAATCTTTTCTTCACCAGTAAAGAATGGGTGTGAAGCCGACGAAATGTGGACTTTAACGAGAGGGTAGGTGTTACCATCTTCCCATTTGATGGTGTCTGTTGTCTGCGCTGTTGACTGAGTCAAGAACGCAAAGCCCGCTTGATCGTCGCTAAATACGACAGGGCGATAGTTCTGTGGGTGAATACTGCTTTTCATAACCGTTCAATTGTACACAATTTACCCCATAATGTCAAAAGGAGTTGTCTTGGGTGAGTAACAGTGGTATAATTGTCGAGTAACTAATTTTAATGACACAATCCGTTTCACACTCCACATCGTGAGCGGATGAGGCAAAAGGAGAAGGAAATGTCTGTAAAGGTAGACATTAAGGCTTTGCTGGAGTCGGGTGTTCACTTTGGACACAAAACCAGCCGTTGGCACCCAAAAATGGCGCCATATATTCACAGTAAGCGTCAGGACAGTCACATCATTGACTTGGTCAAGACGGTTGAAGCGTTGGATAAGGCGTTGCCAGAATTGACAAAAATCGCAGCGTCAGGCCGCAAAGTACTGTTTGTTGGCACGAAAAAGCAAGCCAAAGACGTGGTGCGTCAGGCTGCTGAAAAGATTAACCAGCCATATGTAGTTGAACGCTGGATCGGTGGTATGTTGACCAACGGTGCGACCATTACTCAGCAGATCAAAAAGCTGAAGAATTTGGAAAAGCGCATGGCGTCAGGTGATCTGGAAAAGCGCTACAACAAGTTGGAAGTGCAGCGTTTCCAAGAGGAAATCGATAGCTTGAACGTTAAATATGGCGGTATCAAAGACTTGATGGGCAAGCCAGGCGCAGTGGTCGTGGTTGATGCTTTGACTGACGCAAATGCAGTGCGTGAGGCTCAGACATCGGGTGTGCCAGTATTTGCTATTGTTGATACTAATGTCAATCCAACTGGTATCGACTACGTCATCCCTGGTAACGACGACGCTATCAAGGGTATTCAATTGCTACTAGACTACTTCACCGAAGCTGTTGCCGAAGGTGCGGGCAGTGTGAAACCTGAAGAAAAACCAGTGAAAAAAGAGGAGAAATAGGATGGGCGTTTCTGTTGACGACATTAAAAAACTGCGCGAATTGACAGGTGTAGGTTTGACCGACGCAAAGAAGGCATTGGTTGAAGCTGACGGTGATTTTGACAAGGCGCTGGAGGAAATGCGCAAAAAAGGCTTGACTAAGGCTGAGAAAAAAGGCGATCGTGAAGCACGTGAAGGCTTGATTGAGAGCTATGTTCACTCTGGTCGAATTGGCGTGATTGTCGAGGTTAACTGTGAGACTGACTTTGTGGCGCGCTTGGATGACTTCAAAACCTTGGCGCACGAAATTGCTATGCAGATTGCCGCGATGAACCCAAAGTATGCTTCTACAGAAGATATTCCAGCTGAAGAGATGGAGCGGGTGAAGGCTGAGTTAATGGCGAGCGAGACACTAGCAAGCAAGCCTGAAGAGATGCGCGAGAAGATCGTGACTGGTCAGTTGAATAAACACTTTGCTGAGCAAGTATTGATGAGTCAGGCGTACATTTTGGACGACTCTAAGACGGTTGAGCAGCACATCAAAGAGGCAATCGCTAAATTGGGTGAGAACATTGTGGTTCGCCAATTTAAGCGAATTGAGCTGGGCTTTAGCGAATAACCTCTATATACAGAAAGGAAATCGGTTACAGCAATGTAGCCGATTTTTGATTTTGTCAATAGTTGCCATAAGCATGTTGACAAAATAGCAAATCTATGCTAGTATGACAACAGATTGAACTAATTGAAACAAAAAAGGAAAACTAGAAAAACTATGAACAAAAACATGAATGCAGCCCCGGCATTCCCAGACATCAATGACACTACTCCTGATGGCTGGGCTAACCTATCAAGTGGGCTGGCTGTTCCAGAGAGTGCAGCTGCTGCATTCCCGAGCATTAATAAAGAGCCTAATGACTGGAATGAACTGGGAAATGGACTACTTGTTCCGGAAAGCGCAGCAAAAGGTGGCGCTGAAAATGGCATGATGACGCGCGATGAGCGCATCGCTGACGGCCAAGAGAAGTTTAACGCCTTGAAGACTCGGGCTCAAGAAGGTTTGAGTAAGATGATGCAAGGTCTTAAAGACCGTTTTTATATTGGTATTAGTCGGAGTGCTGAGTTGCCTGGTCAAATTGCCACTGGTGCTGAGATGGTACGAGAGACTGTTGCTCAAAAAGGTACTGAAGCGCAGGAGTTCGTTGTTCAAAAGGGTAGTGAAGCAAGAGAAGCTATTGTTCAAAAAGGCGCTGAAACAAAAGAGGCAATTGGTAATGCCTGGGGCGCTGCACGAGGAAAGGCTGCAGAACTGTTTGAGAAGGGTAGTGATGTAATACTGCAAAATGTAAAAGTAGCACGTGAACGCAAGGCTGCTAGAATAAAAAATCGTCAGGAGCGGCGAGCAGCTCGTCAGCAGGCTCGCGAACAACGAGTAGCTGAGCTTGACAATCGCCAGGCGGCTCGTGTCAGTCGTCAGGAGGCTCGCCAGCAACAACGGGAAGCTCAAACTAAAGAGAATATGGCGGACAAGCTGGATACCGGGGACGACAAGGTATTCATCCGGCAAGAGCAGCAAGCAGACACTGGAGCAACCTTAGAGTCTATGATGACCGAGAGGGAGCTGAATGACGCTAATGCTAAAGTGAAACAAATGAGCAAAGAAGCCGAGCGGGCAGAACAAGCGGCAGAAGCTGCTCGGTTAGAAGCAGAGGCTAACCCTGAAGATGTAGGCCTACAGCTTGATGCTGAAGAAAAAAATGGGTTGAAAATTGCAGCGAATGCTCGATTGAAGCGCGCAACAGGCGAAGTTACTCGGCTGCAGGCAGCGATGAGTCAGCTGGAGAAGAGCTCTGAAAGTGCGCAAAGCAATATTGAGGCTGCTCGAGAGCGTATTGAGGAGCGACGGGGTCGAGCTGAAGCGCGTAGAGCTGCTCGTATGGCCGCTCGTAAAGAAGCATTGGGCGACACCTGGGAATCAGCGAAAGATAGGGTTGCACGACTAGTAAATACCGATCCGAACAAGGTTAAACAGTTCGGCGTAAAGGTAGCAAAGGCAGCTGGTAGGTTGACTAAGGCTACCGCAAGTCGGTTGGTTCCAGTGAGCTAAAGACAATAGATATAATTGATTAGAAAAGATAAAAAGGGTATCATGATAGCTATGAATAATGACGAAAATACACAAATAATCATCCCAACAACTATGATAACGAAAGCGCAGTTGAACTCGGTAGGAATTAATCTACCTGACGACCAGGCACAGGCACTGATTCAGCACGTGGAAGAAACAGTGAATGAGCGGATTAGTGAGGAAATTGTCGATTCGTTGGATGATGCGCAATTGGCTGAGCTTGTGGCGTTGCAGGATGGTGATGTACCGGCTGAGCAACTTGAGGCTTGGATTCGTGAACGAGTGCCAGAATATGACGAGATCGTTGAAGACAACGTGACAATCGTACTGGGTGAGTTGGTCGAAAATTCTGAGGCAATTCAGGCACAATAGTACATGCTAGTGATAAAATCGCCTTCCTAGTGAGGGCGATTTATTGTGTGGAGATGATCAAGCAGCCGTCTTTCTGATGACGAGCATCAGTGGTAGTGACGACAAATTGGTGGTGTTGGATGGTCTCTTGGAGTAGTTTTTCGCGAGTTGCGTCCAGTTCAGAAAACACATCATCCATCAAAATGAGTGGGCGATGTTTAGTTCGTTCAGTTTGTAGCTCCAGCTCTAGGAGTTTAAAAGCTAGCATGATGGTGCGCATTTCGCCGCGAGAAGCAACTTTGACGGCTGGCCGTGAATGCAAGGATATCAAAAAATCTTCTCGCTGTGGTCCGGCGGAGGTGTGTCCTGTCGCTAGTTCATACTCACGGGAATGCTGTAATTTATCTAGGAGAGATTGCTCGTAGTTATCGAGCCCGACTGACGGTAGATACTCAACGGTGAACGGTGTCTGCTTTCCTGCCAGAGAAGCGTAGAGTAATTCAAGGCGTTTTTCGTAGGTATATAAAAAATGTGCGCGGGCAGTTGCCAGGGCGTTTGCCGCCTGAACAAATTTTATATCCCATGCAAATAAGTGGTCTCGCCACTCGGCAGCGTTCTCGGGATGATGCTTGAGCAGTTCATTGCGCTGTAGGAGTGTTCGGTTAAAAATGCGCAGTTGGGCGTCATAGGTTGCGTCCAAGCGTGACAACAATCCATCTAGAAAATCACGACGTCGCTGCGGAGAAGACGAGATGAGTCGCAGGTCGTTCGGCTCAAACAGCACCACAGGTAGGCGGTGTTTTCGGGGGAGTGTTTTGGAGGCACTGTCGGCAATGGTGAAGTCTTTTGTGATTGCGTTGTCGGCTGAACGTAGTAGTTGGACGCGGCGTGGTTGATTGTTGGTTTCCAGGTGAATGATAGTATGTGCTGTTTGGTGGCGCATGCAATCAAGCAGTGATCCACGAAAACTTGTGCCACGCAGTGCTATGTATATCGCTTCTAATAGGTTGGTTTTGCCGGTGCCATTTGGCCCAACGATAACCGTTCCGGTATCTCCCAGTTGCGTCTCGAACAACTCATACGAGCGGAAATTATACAATTTTAACCTCGAAATCATTATTCATATTGTATCATGGGCCGGGTAGCGCCATACGGGTAAAATTGCTATAATAGATAGGAAATAATTGGAGGCAGATATGTTTGACACTAAACCATATGAAGATAAAATGGCACAAGCCTTAGAGCATTTTCAGGATGAGCTGAAAAAAGTACGCACTGGTCGTGCGCACGCTGGGATGCTTGAGGGGGTGATGGTCGAGGTGTATGGCACTAAAATGCCGCTCAATCAAGTAGCTAATGTGACTGCTCCAGAAGCCCAGATGCTGCTAGTGACGCCATTTGATCCAAGCAATATTACGGCTATCGCTGCTGCCATCCGTGACAATCAAAGCTTAGGCTTTAATCCATCAGACGACGGTCGGGTGGTTCGCGTGCCGGTTCCAGCTCTCACTGAAGAGCGCCGCAAGCAGCTGGTGAAGCAGGTGAGCGAGAAATCAGAAGAGGCACGAATCGCCATGCGAACTATTCGTCAGGATGCATTGAAGGACGCTAAGCGCATGAAAGATACTAAGGAACTGGGCGAAGACGACTTTAAACGAGTTGAAAAAGAAATTGATTCACTGATGAGTGATACTCAAAAGCGAATCGAAGAACTCTTTAAGGCTAAAGAACAGGACGTACTGACTATTTAGTCTGATCGGCTAATCAGGTGGGCGATTCGAGATAGGTGTCTGAATGACTCTTGAAGATTTGAAACAATATGCACCGTATATAGACCAGCATATCGAGAAAGTGCTATGTGATTTTGCTGATGAAGTTCAGCCTGAGGCTGATGATGAACAGGCAGTTTGGGCACTGTCAACAATACGTGAATATGCTTTGAGGTCAGGAAAGCGGCTGAGGGGTGCTTTGGCTGCTTGTCTGTACGACGTGAGGACAGGTCAAAAATATGCCGAGGCTGGTTTATCTTTAGCAGCAGTGATTGAGCTAATGCATGATTATCTGCTTATACTGGACGATGTTATGGATCGGTCTGCGACGCGCCGCGGGCTGCCAACAGTTCATGAACAGTACCAAAAGCAGTTCTCGCATATTGGAGCTGATGGCTTTGAATCAGATATGATGGCTATCAATGTCGGGTTATTGGTACAACACATTGCCAGTTGGTATCTGTCTCGCATGGATGTGAATACAAAAACTGTTCAGCAAATAATGCATCGTAACATCGGCATCACTGGGTTTGGTCAGATGGCTGACGTAGCGGGTACAGTTACTCGTCCAGCGACATCTGAGCAGATTATCAAAAAGTATTATAAAAAGAGTAGCATCTACACTTTTGTGAATCCGTTGCTCTGTGCGCTGGCTTTGGCAGGTGACACCGATGAGACCGCTCAACAACAGGTTGAAGCATTTGGATTGCCAGCGGGATTGGCGTTTCAGCTTCGTGATGATTGGTTGGGTATTTTTGGTAGTCCGGAGGAGTCAGGAAAAAGCAACCTTGATGATGTTCATGAAGGGAAGAATACATTTTTAGTACAAGAAACTTTGGAACGATGTACTGAAGTTCAGAGGAAAACATTGTTGGAAATCATTGGTAATGAGCAGGCGACAGCAGATGACCTAAGTGCCGTGAAGGAAGTTATGACGCAGACAGGTGCGGTAGAGACGGCTCAAGCTTTGATGGAGCAAGCGGGGCGTGAGGCATGCGAAGCTGCCCGAGTCTCAAGTTTGTGGGCGGGCGATTTCGCTGATCTGCTACAGCAAGTGGTACAATATAGTATGGAGCGAATAAAATAGTGAGTGAGAGTAGCGTACCCCAGCATATTGGATATATCATGGACGGCAATCGTCGGTGGGCTGAACGACATGGGCTGCCAGCCTATGAAGGACACCTAGCAGGTTATACTGCCATGAAAGAAGTTCTGACGGCTAATATTGATACTGGTGTGAAATATGTTTCGGTATATGCGTTTAGTTCTGAGAATTGGCGTCGTTCACAAGCGGAGGTCGACAAGCTGATGAAACTATTGGTCAAATGCGTTAAAACCGATGCGAAATATCTCCATGACCGCCAGGTTCGTGTCGTGGTGCTTGGTTCACGTGACCAGTTACCAGAGAAGGTTGTTCAGGCGATAGAAGAGATTGAGTCGGCTACCGCGAACTATACTAAAGGTACGTTGGCGTTGTGCTTTAATTATGGTGGTCAGCAGGAAATCGTCAATGCTGTCAAGCGGATCATCGCTTCAGGAGTTACAGAGGACGAGGTGACAGCTGATTTGATTGAACAAAATTTATACTCACCAGAGATACCGCCGTGTGATTTGATCGTTCGGACTAGCGGTGAGCAACGCCTGAGCAACTTTATGTTGTGGCGATCGGCCTTGAGCGAGTTTTTGTTTCTAAAAAAGCATTGGCCGGACATGCGAGCGGAAGACGTTAAAAATATATTAGATGAATACGCCAAGAGGAATCGAAGGTTTGGGGGGTAATATATGGTTGTGCTGGGTGTTGTAATTGGGCTGTTGGTTTTGGTCTTTTTGGTGGCCATCCACGAGCTTGGTCATGCTGTTGTGGCGAAACGCAATGGTGTGAAGGTGGAGGAGTATGGTATTGGCTTTCCGCCACGAGCAAAAAAATGGCAGCCAAAGCAGAGTTTTTTGGGTAAAAATGTAGTATTTAGTTTAAACTGGTTGCCACTGGGTGGCTTTGTGAGGCTCAACGGTGAATATGATTCAGCTCGTGGCAAAGGTGCGTATGGAGCTGCGGGGTATTGGGTAAAAACGAAAATATTGCTAGCAGGTGTATTGGTCAACTGGCTGGCGGCTGTGGTACTGTTTGCGGTGTTGGCTGTGTTTGGGTTGCCTAAGATATTACCGCATCAAGTGATGCTGCCGTTTGATAATACGTCAGTCAAGACGCCGGTCAAGGTCGTCCGCCTCACCGAGGGCTCGCCAGCTGCACAAGTTGGTCTGCGAGTTGATGATGAAATTATAGCTATGAACGAAAAAACAATTAGTACTTCAGCCCAACTTTCTGAAGCGACGCAGCAGTCTTCTGGGCAGACCGTAAATATTGAAGTGAAGCGAAACAGTCAGACACTACATTTTCGAACAACGCTACTCAGTCGTGATCAGGCAAAAAATGGTGGCTATCTGGGGGTTGTGCCACATCAGTCGGAGACTATTCATGCGACATGGTCGGCGCCACTAGTGGGCGTGGCAACAACGGTGCAGCTAACTCATGAAACGCTGAAGGGCGTTGGCTCTATGATAGTACAGGGAATTGGCGGCTTCTTTGGGCAATTTATTGGTTCACCAGAACAGAAGCAGGCAGCTAAGGCTGATTTGGCAAAGGTGGGTAATAACGTGGCAGGCCCAGTTGGTATCTTGGGGGTGCTATTCCCATCAGTTGTTAACTCTGGATTGACGCAGGTGTTGCTGTTGGCGGCAATCATCTCTTTGACGCTGGCAGTGATGAATATTTTGCCAATCCCAGCACTTGATGGTGGGCGTTGGTTTACCATGACGATCTTTCGACTGCTGAAAAAGCCACTAACGAAAGATCGCGAAGAGACGATTCAAGCGACTGGCTTTTTGATTTTAATGGCATTAACAATAGTGGTAACGTGGAATGACATTGCAAAATTATTCTCATAAACTCAAGCTTAAAAAATTAGTACAGCCGAAAAAGAATTGGCTGTGGTGCTTGATTTTGCCTGTTTGGGCGTACGCATCATTTATGGTTTCGGGTCTGCTGGTTTCACTGATGGTATGGTCACTAGTGCAGGCAGGCGTACCCCTGAAGAGTATCCCATCAGTCTTGCTAACGACCGGTATTTCGGTGGTCGTATGGATAGTCACGGTAGTTATGGTCACTATGCTGCCGTACTGGTTGTTTGGCCGCAAGTCGAACATCAAAGATCTTGGTGTCACCGGCAAACCGGCATGGTTAGACTTGGTTATACCCGTGCCAACCTTTGTTGCGTATTTTATTTGTTCCATCATGGTGGCGGCATTGGCAGTAACGTTTTTGAATGTTGATTTTAAGCAAACACAACAGCTGCCTTTTGATACGACAACATTGTATTCACAGGCTCAGTATGCGATGATCTTTTTCACGCTGGTGGTATTGGCGCCCTTGGCGGAGGAGCTGCTATTTCGTGGGTACCTATACACAAAGCTGCGCAAGATAACCTCAGTGAAAGTCTCGGTCATCATCACTAGCCTCACGTTCGGTTTGGCGCATTTGGCAATTGGTAGTGAAAATTTGCAGTGGAATGTTGTACTAGACACCTTCGTGCTCAGTATCTTCTCGTGTTTGTTACGGGAATACACTGGGGCAGTTTGGGCGAGCGTAGTACTGCACGCCATCAAAAATAGTCTGGCGTTTTATCTATTGTTTATCAATCCAATTGCCATTCATAGTGCTGTTGGAATATTATTTACGTAAAGGAGTTTGACGTATGAGAATGAGCCAATTATTTACCAAAACCAGCAAAACTGCGCCAAGTGACGAGATGGCAAAGAATGCTCAGTTGTTGATTCAGGCCGGTTATGTGCACAAAACAATGGCTGGCGTGTATTCGTACACTCCGCTAGGGCTACGCGTGCTGGAGAACATCAAGCGTATTGTACGGGAAGAGATGAATGCGATTGATAGCCAAGAGCTTATCATGAGCAGCTTGCAGCGCAAGGAACTGTGGACAGAGACAGGGCGGTGGGACGATGAATTGGTTGATGTTTGGTTTAAGTCTCATCTGCAAGATGGTACTGAGGTGGGCTTTGGCTGGACGCACGAAGAGCCTATCATCGAGTTGTTGCGGAATTATCTCAAGAGCTACAAGGACTTACCGATCAGTGTTTACCAGTTCCAAAACAAGTTGCGTAACGAGCTGCGTGCTAAAAGCGGTATCATGCGTGGGCGTGAATTTGTCATGAAAGATATGTATTCGGTGCACGCTACCCGAGAGGATTTGGACGTGTATTATGAGGCGGTCATTGCAGCGTATAAACGCTGTTACGATCGGCTGGGAATTGGGCAGGATACGTATGTTACCTTTGCGAGCGGTGGAGCATTTACCAAATTCAGTCACGAATTTCAGACGATTTGTGAGGCCGGCGAGGACTATGTTTACTTGCACCGTGGCAAGAACATTGCGGTAAATGAGGAAGTGATTGATGAGGCTATCGCGGAGTTGGGTGTTGACCGTAGCGAACTCGAGAAGGTGAAAACAGCTGAAGTTGGTAATATCTTCAATTTTGGCACGCAAAAATCAGAGGAGATGAAACTAGTCTTTACTGGCGAAGATGGCCAGCAGCACTATGCATACATGGGAAGCTATGGCATCGGCATCACGCGTGTCATGGGCGTGATTGTTGAAAAGTTCGCTGATGAGAAAGGCTTGGTATGGACTGAGAACATCGCACCGTTCAAACTGCAGCTGGTGGCAATCGGCGAGCGCGGTAGTGAACTGGCAAATCAGCTATATAGCACCTTGATGAAGGCTGGTGTAGAAGTGCTGTATGACGACAGAGCTGAGCGTCCAGGTGTGAAGTTTGCTGACGCTGAGCTGATGGGTATGCCGTGGCGCGTGACCATCAGTGACCGAGGAATTGACAGTGGTGAGTTTGAATTAACCAGCCGTCAGAGCGGCGAGACTGTCACTAAAAGCTATGACGAATTGGTAGCATTTTTCGTTGATTAGTTGACAGTGTCTGGTAGTATTGATACAATCATAGTACTTACACGATGATTGTATCGATACGCTAGATATAGCGTGTTTTTGATTTTGCACCACTATATATAGTAGAAGGAGAGTATATGAATAAGAAATATCAGATCACTGATTCAGGTCGGAAAGAACTGGAAAAAGAGTTAGCAGAGCTTAAGAGCCGCCGAGGAGAAATTGCGGAAAAAATTGCAGAAGCACGAAGCTTTGGCGACCTGAGCGAAAACGCTGAATATGATGCCGCTCGTGAAGAGCAGGGGCTACTAGAAACGCGTGTTATCGAGATTGAAGATATCTTGCAACATGCCTCAATCATCAAGAGCGCTGATGCAACAGTTGTTGGTCTAGGCAGCGCGGTTGAGCTGAAGAATAGTGATAGAACGGTTACCTACACAGTGGTCGGTCCTGTTGAGGCAGACCCGATGGAGGGTAAAATCTCTGACGAGTCGCCAATTGGACAGGCATTGATGGGCAAGAAGGTTGGTGATGAAGTGACGATTTCTACGCCTAAAGGTGAGATTGTCTATACGATATCCTCTCTGTTATAATGTAGATAATTATGGCTACATTACAAGATTATCGAAATGAACGATTACGAAAATTAGAAACGCTGCGAGAACTAGGCGTTGATCCATACCCGGCAAAGTCAGAGCGGACACATATGTGTGCTGAGGTTTTGGCGCGGTATGATGAACTGGTAGGCCAGGAAGTGGTGGTTGCAGGTCGCATCGCTTCAATCCGCAGTTTTGGTAAGCTAGCGTTTATCAAACTACGCGACCAGTCTGGTGAAGTGCAGCTATATTTGCAGCGCGATGATGTAGCAGAATTGGACGCTGGCCGCGGTGTGTTGGGTATGAAGCAGCTGAAGCTTCTGGATACGGGTGATTTTGTCGAGGCACGCGGAGTGATGACGACAACGCAGACTGGCGAGAAGTCGGTTGGCGTGCGTGAGTTAAGGCTACTGACCAAGTCACTACGGCCAATGCCCGAAAAGCTCGAGAATAAAGAAGAGCGTTTCCGTCGCCGCTACGTTGACATGAATGTCAATCCAGAGGTGCGTCAGCGATTTGTTCGTCGCAGTAAGTTCTGGCAGGCGACGCGTGATTATCTAAACAGCCATGGGTTTACTGAGGTAAATGTACCGGTGTTGGAGCATACGACTGGTGGCGCTGATGCTAACCCATTTGTGACGCATATGGACGCACTGGATAATCAGCAGTTTTACTTGCGTATTTCTCACGAACTGCCGCTGAAGCGGTTGATCGGTGCTGGGTTCGAGAAGGTGTATGATCTCGGGCCGCGCTTTCGCAATGAGAATTATTCCGACGAGCATTTGCCAGAGCACATCGCCATGGAGTGGTACGCCGCGTATTGGGATTGGAAGCAGGGTATGCGTTTTATGGAGGCGATGTATAAAAATGTACTGCAGGAGACATTTGGCACGCTACAATTTCAACTGGGCAAATTTAATGTTGATATGAGCGGCGAGTGGGAAGTTTGGGATTACGCTGAGGTGATTCGCAAGCACTATGGAATTGATGTGTATAATACGACGATTGAGGAAGTCGCTGCTAAGCTGAAAGAACATGGCCTAGAGGTAGAAAAGACCGATTCCATACCACGCGGTATTGATAAATTATGGAAGAATATTCGTAAAGATGTAGCGGGGCCGGTGTGGCTAGTGAATACACCGAAGTTCATCAGTCCGCTATCCAAAACCAATCCTGACAATCCACAGACGGTGGAGCGTTTCCAGCCGGTGATTGCTGGGTCAGAATTGGGTAATGGCTTTTCTGAGTTGAATGACCCTATTGACCAGCTGAATCGGTTTGTTGAGCAGCAACAGATGCGCGACGCGGGTGATGATGAGGCAATGATGTTGGATATCGACTTTGTTGAAATGTTGGAATACGGTATGCCGCCGGCTTGTGGCTGGGGATATTCTGAGCGGGTATTTTGGATTTTTGAAGGCGTAACTGCCCGCGAGGGTGTGCCATTTCCACAACTGCGTCATGAGATTGACGAGACAACGCGGGCAATTTATCCGCAAGTGAAGCTGTAATTGTCGCCTGGACTGGGTTTGTTATAATTAGAGTATGAAGCGACTTATATTGGGGATACTAATCGCTGGATCTCTGTTGATTGGATCTGGTCAGTCGGCGTTTGCGGCGCAGACGGACAATTTTACCATCACTAAATTTGATGCGGAGTATTTATTGGGCCGCGACGGCGAGAATCATTCAACTTTGGCGGCGACGTGGCGAATTACTGCTCATTTTCCGCCGAATCGAAACCGTGGAATCGCGCCGATATTTGTGAAGAAGTATGACAGTCATCCGACGAACTTTTCGTTGCAGTCGGTAACTGATGAACAGGGCGCCTCGCTGGAGCATACGTGGAATGGTGATGAGCTAAGGATTGGCAAGAAAGATGTTTACGTTCAGGGTGAGAAAACCTACGTCATCAAGTTTACCCAGCGTGATGTAACCAAGCACTATGACAATACAGGCCGCGATGAGTTCTACTGGGACGTCATCGGCAATGAGTGGCGTGTGCCGATGGAAAATGTACGCGTGTCCGTGAAACTTGATGAGTCACTTCAGGCGGCGCGAGCGGGTGAAGCGTTTTGTTATACTGGTGCGCATGGTTCAACTAAACGGTGCAATATCAGCGGTGATAAGAGTGAAATTGTTACAAATGTGAGCCGCCTAAATCGCCGTGAAGGCATAACGATGGCGGTTGGCTTTACTAGCGGCACGTTTACCGGGTATCAAGAGACGTTGAGCGAAAAGTTGATAAAAATTTGGGCAACGGTGCAGACGATAGCAAGTAGTTTGGCGGTTATATTGATGCTGTTGTTGGTCTGGCGTTACCGGCGGTTATTTGGTAGGTACCGTGAACTCAAACCAATTCCGCCAGAGTATTTGCCGCCAAACCAGGCGAGTGTGATGACCTCAGCGTATATTTTGAAAAATTACGAGATCATGGCGATTAAAGGGTCAGCCAAGGTGGCGCAGTTGTTGGATTTGGCAGTGCGGCACTATATTAAGCTGTACGAAGTGAAAAAGACGTCGTTTTTGCGGTCGGCGCAGTACGAAATTGAAATTGTGAAAGATTTGAAAGAGCTGAGACCTGAAGAATCTGAGGTTATTCGGGATATGTTTGGTTCGTCAATGCCAAAGCCAGGTCAGCGGCTGAATCTGAAAAAGCTGCAGAACAATTTGTCGTATGCTGCGAGAACGCGCGATGATGATACAAATTTGAAGAATTTGGCTCGTGGTAACTATGCTTTGTGTGAGCAAACACTCGCGAATAAGCGAATTGTACAGAGGTGGGCACTGTGGGTTTGTGTTGTCGGTGTGTTGTTATTGTCGCCAATGTTGCTGCTCGTGGCGGGGATAGTATTTGCCTTGTCATTTGGCTGGTCGCTGACTGACGAGGGCTTGGCGCTCAGGCGATATTTGGCAGGACTTAAAATGTACATTGGCGTGGCTGAAGCTGAGCGCCTACAGATGTTACAAAGTCCTGAGGGTGCAGAAAAAGTACAGGTTAATGCGTCTAACGAGAAGCAATTGGTGAAGCTGTATGAGCGAGTCTTGCCGTATGCGGTGCTGTTTGGACAGGAAAAGAAGTGGAGTGCGCAGCTGGGTCAGTACTATGAGCAGGTTGGTGAGCAGCCGGATTGGTACAGTGGTCAGGGCGCGTTTAATGCGGCGGCATTTGCGGCTGGGATGAATAGCTTGTCGAGTGTGGCTAGTAGCGCCAGTGATTATTCATCGACCTCTGGCGGTTCCACTGGCGGTGGTTTCGCTGGCGGCGTCGGAGGCGGCGGCGGAGGCGGCGTCTGGTAAGTTATGCCTTATATTTTGCTGTTAGTATTGGCGGCAGTTCTGCTGGTACTGTCGGGCTCGTTCTCGGGCTTGAACATTGGGCTGATGATGGCGCGGCCCGATGATTTGCGGCGTAAGGCCAGGCAGGGTGATGCGATCGCTGCCCGGGTCTACCGCTATCGCAAAGACGGTTATTATCTGATCTTTTGTATTTTGCTGGGTAATGTTGGGGTGAATACGGCGATGTCGATTTTGCTGGGTAACATGACGAACGGTGTGGTTGGTGGGCTGATTGCCACGCTGCTCATTACTATGTTTGGTGAGATTTTGCCGCAGGCGATTTTTACGCAGCGCGGCTATCAGATTACACGCTATTTCTTCTGGTTGCTGGACGTGATCTATGTGCTATTTTGGCCGCTGGCCCGGCCGATGTCCAAGCTGCTCAATCGCTGGGTAGGCAAGGAAGCGCCGCAGTTGTACTCACACCAAGAACTAGAGCAGATTATTCACGAGCATGCTGAGCGGTCGGATAGCCCGGTTGATTATGACGAAAGTCGAATCGCGGCAGGAGCGCTGCAGTTTAGCAAAAAGACGGCTGGCGATTTGGTAACACCAATGAATGAGGTATTTACGGTAGAGTTGGACGATGAGCTGGATGCGACACTGCTGGCTCAAATCAAACACGCCGGCCATTCGCGGATCCCGGTGCGCGAGGACGGGCGATTGGTGGGGGTTTTGTATGTCAAAGATGTCGTGGGGCGTGAGCTGCCGCTGCCGATTAGTCAATTGTATCGAGACAAGATTCATAACATTGACGCACGGTCACGGTTGGATACGGTACTCAGCCGATTTATCCAAACTCGCAATCACTTGTTTGTGGTGATGGATGATGAGAAGGAGCTGGGTATCATCACGCTGGAGGACGTGATTGAAGAGATTTTGGACCAGGAAATTGAGGACGAATACGACGAGGAATAGGTTGGGTGAGCTTTCTAGCGTGGTATACTAAATGTAGTTGATAATGTAGTGGTGGGCAGGGAGAATAATATGCCTAATAAGAAGTATGAGGCTGATGGCGTTCCTGAACGCCTGCGGCAAATAACGGTCGAGACATTGCCAGTTGAGGCGCCGTATATACCTGACCTCGATCCATATACAGAATTGCAAGAAGTGCTGTATATTGATAAAACGCAGGCGGGTGGTGTTGGCAGATTGGCTGTTGACGGTCGGCAATCAATGAAACCGCTTGACATGGATAAACTGCCAGATAAAGGCACTGTTGTATTGATGAGTGTATGGGTTCAGGCTGATGAAGGGGGGCTGCGCCAGGGGGTTGTGGCGGATTGTCGACAATATGATGGACAATTTGACCTCGTAGATGGAGCTCAGGAGATTGATTTTACCGATCAAGAAGAGGCATGGGATATACTTGAAGTACGGCAGCACCAGGTAGTTATTTCTGCAGTAGTTGACAACGACAGCAACGGGAAGACGAAGGTGTGGGGTGACCCGGCATTTTATGACGCTGCAATACACATGGCTAAATTGATAAATAAGGAAGCTAAAAAACACACCACTGCTAAGACCAGAGCTGAAGAGAAAAGCAAAAAGTCGCATAAAAAATCGAAGAAGCCTAAGAGGTAGATTGTCACTTGAGCGGTTATTTATTCAAAAGTACTTGACATTTTATAGTACCTTGTATAACATAGTACTATGTACAAAGAAACTACAAGGAGCAAGGTATGAGAAGAATCGATATCATCAAGCGGGCGGGACGGAATCTTCGCCAGTCAAAAGGTCGGACGATTTTGACGTCATTGGCGATTTCGGTCGGGGCGTTTACGATTGGTTTGGCGCTGATGGCTGGCGAGGGTGGTCGGCTGTACACAAATAGTATAGTTGACGCGGCTGGCGATAAAAAAGTGATCATGGTTGCTAAAAAAATTGAAACTGAAAAGAAGGATCAATTGCCAGAATATGGTAGTTCAGAGCAAGATGCTGGAAAAAATAAGGAATCAGCCATACGAAGCAAATATGTGCTCAATGACAAGGACTTAGAAAAAATTCGCCAAACGCCGCATGTAAAAACGGTAACACCAGCGTATTCAACTGATGGTGTCGCCTATGCTAAAAGCTCGGCGAATAATAAAAAATTTGCGTTAACAGTGGCTGTTAAAATGGATAGAACTCGGGCAGAATTGGCGGCGGGGTCACTGGAAGATTTCATGCCAAAACCAGGTGAGATTATCATCCCGGATGATTATGTGAAGCAGTTGGGTTTTAAGGATGCGCAATCGGCGATTGGTCAGACGATAACCTTGGGTGTGCGCAGTGCGGCGCAGGGTGGAGACGTCGCCAAAGAGGTGTCGTTCAAGATCGCGGCGGTGGACAAAAAGTCAGACACTGTTTTGTTTTATGAGCCAATGCTGAGGATCTCGACGGCTGATGCTAAGGCTATCTATGAATTTAGCCATGATAAGAGCCAACCACATCAGTACTCAACGGCGATTGCTATGGTGGATGATGAGAAAAATGTTGATACTGCTAAAGATGTGATTGGCAAAGACTATAACGCGTACTCAATTCAGGATATTCGGAAGGCGCTACTAACAATGGTTAATGTAGCACAGGTGGCGCTGGCAGGATTTGGTGGCTTGGCACTGCTGGCGAGTGTGTTCGGAATTGTGAATACTATGTACATTTCGGTGCTGGAGCGAACGAGCCAAATTGGCTTGATGAAAGCGCTGGGGATGCGTGGTCGTGATATTGGTAAGTTGTTCCGGTATGAGGCAGCGTGGGTTGGTCTGCTCGGCGGCTTGATTGGTGTTGGGCTGGCGAGTTTAGTGACGTTACTAAACCCAGTGATTACTAGCACCTTGGGTTTAAGTGCAGGGACGAACCTACTGGTTATCAATCCGCTGCAAATTGGGCTGTTGGTATTTGGACTAGTGGTGATGGCGGTAATTTCTGGCTGGCTGCCGAGCCGCAAAGCAACAAAATTAGACCCAATTGAGGCATTAAGGACGGAATAGGAGAAAGGTCATGATTGAACTAAAAAATGTGACAAAAGTTTACGGCAAAAAGAAAAACCAATTTACGGCGCTGAAAAATGTCAGCCTGACCATCCCAACGGGAGCTAGTGTAGCTATCTTAGGTAAATCTGGTTCAGGAAAATCGACGCTGATGCATGCTATATCAGGGTTGGATAAGCCGCAGAAAGGTCAAGTAATCATCGATGGGCAAGATATTTTACAGCTGAAGCCAAAGCGCGTCGATGAGTTTCGTGCCAAGAAAATCGGCTTTATTTTCCAGAGTTTCTTTGTCCAGGGCAATGAGAGTGTGATTGATAATGTCAGTTTGCCGCTAGAAATTGCGCGGGTGCCGCGGAAAAAGCGGGCGCACAAAATCAACGCGGCGCTCAAGGCGGTGGATTTGTATGATAAGCGAAAGAACCGTGCTAAGGACTTGTCGGGCGGGCAGAAGCAGCGCTTGGCGATCGCTCGGGCGATTGTTGGTGATCCGCAAATCATCTTTGCCGACGAACCGACGGGTAACTTGGACAGTGAAACAGGTGCGAAAGTGGAAGAATTGCTGTTTGATTATAACAAGCAAAAGGGTGTAACATTGATCGTGGTGACGCATGACGCTGATCTGGCGAAAAAATGTGATCATCAAATTATCATCAAAGATGGCCGGGTTGAAAAGTCGACCGTGCCAGGAGGTATAAAGTATGGACGTTAGTGCTTACGCGGAGAGCCTGGCGATTCAGCTCCGTAAAGGTTTTCTAGTGTACTGCGTACTGCTAGTGTGCGCTAAGCAACCACAGTACACTGGCGATATAGTCAAGCAATTGAGTGATTCGGACTTGATGGTAGTAGAGGGCACGATTTATCCGCTGCTGAGCCGTTTACAAAAATATGGCTATCTCAAACACGAATGGCAGGAAAGTGAGCAGGGACCGCCGCGCAAATATTATTCACTTACTGATACTGGCGCAGAGCTGGTAGATGAATTAAAAAATCGTATAAAAATGTTGAACACTTCGCTAAAAAATCTTGAGAAAGGAGCAAAGCGATGAAAGAAATAACCAGAATCCATTTGGCAAAGACGCCGTTTAGTGTGGAGGTTGATGCTAAAAAATCTTTGGAACAATATCTTGATTCAATCCAGAAAAATATGCACGCTGAACCAGAAGCTATGCGCGAAATCGAAGCGCGAATGGTAGAGCTTTTGGCGGAACGCGGTGTGTCGAAGGACGGTGTCATTAGCCACGATGATGTTTTGGCGGTGCAAAAACAAATGGGTGAACCACAGGATTTTGCTGATGGTGAAGCGCCAGAGATGAGTGACGATGCAGCTGAGGCCAGTGCAAGCAAGCCGACCAAGCGATTGATGCGCGATCCAGACAATGCAATTTTGGGTGGCGTGTGCGCTGGGATCGCTGCCTACTGGGGAATTAATCCTTTGTGGGTACGCTTGTTGTTCATTTTCTCGCCATTTATCACCTTTGGTACCTCGCTACTGATTTACATTGTATTGTGGATCAGTATGCCAGAAGCGCAAACGGCAGCTGAAAAATTACAGATGCGGGGAGAGGAAGTGACACTGGACAGTCTGAAAAATTTTTCTTTCACTGACAATAAAAAAACGCAGGTTAAAAATACGTTCATTAAAATTGTACAAGTAATTACTTCGTTTGTATTGATCATGATCACCTTTGGTCTGCTGGTTGCTGTACCAGTAGGGCTCTTTGCTGGCGCAAGTGTCATCAGCTGGATGGACGGTTTTGCTGCGCAGCCATGGGCTTTAGGCTTGCTGATCTCTGCACTCGTTGGCGGAGCTGCCGCAGTGACATTGTTTGGCGTGTTGACGTCTAGCGCAATAAAGTGGCATTTTACGCGAACGGCACTGATCGCAGTGATTATCAGCACCGTCATCGGGGCATTTTGTATCTCGAGCTCAGCTATATTTGGTACACAGACCCTAAGAGAACTGGCGCGGGATGAAGAACGCTTGACGAAAACAATGACTGTAGAGTTGCCAAAAAGCCTTGAGGGCGTTAAATACGCTGATGTGACCAGTAATGGTTTAGTTAGTAGGCAGGCTATACCATCTCAAGAGACCAAGATTGAGGTAAAATACTTCTCGCGTAAAGATGGTAAGGCGCCAAAAGTACAAGCTGTCGTAGAGGGTGATACTCTTAAGATCAATGTTGAACATGATTCACAGCTGTCTTGCTTGAATGAGTCATTCTTTTGGGGTGTTCACTGTGGTGGTATCACAAAGGTTACCGTGTACGGACCTTTGCAGCTGAAACCGTATAGTCAAGATATTGATGACGTTATCCCGTATCGGGGGTCATCGCGGACCAATGGCGCATTTTTGTAGAAAACTAGTGGTTTGATATAATAAGCTCTATGAATATGAGTTGGTGGCAAGCAATTGTGCTAGGAATTATCGAGGGGATTACCGAATTCCTGCCTATTTCTAGCACAGGCCACTTAACAATTGCCGAGAAATTGATGGGTATGCCCCTTGATAACGAGGGGCTGATTGCTTTTACGGCGATTATTCAGATTGGAGCTATAGCAGCAGCGATTATTTATTTTTGGCAGGATATTCAGCGAGTACTAATCGCGTGGTGGCGTGGTTTGTGGTGGAAACGAGCGCGACGTCAATTTGACTACAAGTATGGGTGGGCGATCATCATCGGTTCAGTGCCAATTGCGGTAGTGGGGCTGGTATTTAAAGATGAGATAGAAACGGTGCTGCGTAGTTTGTGGTTTGTGGCGGGTGCGTTGATCATCTGGAGTGGCGTGATGTGGCTGGCTGATAAGTATGCTACTGCCAAGCGCGTTGAAAAGGATACGACGTGGAAAGATACGCTGGTTATTGGTTTGGGCCAGTGCCTGTCGCTTGTTCCTGGGGTGAGTCGCTCTGGTGCCACGATATCAGTGGGATTGCTGCGCGGTTTTGACCGGGTGACAGTGACCAAATTGAGCTTTTTCCTGGGGATTCCGGCGTTGGTGGCAGCAGGGCTGTTGGAAGTTGTGACTAAATACAAGCACATTTCTGGCGGCGTTGGTTGGACGTCAACTATCATCGCGACGGTGGTGTCATTTGGCGTGGGTTACGTGGCAGTGGCGTGGCTCCTGAAATTTATCCAAAACAATGATTTTCGCTCATTTATCATCTATCGATTTGTGTTGGGGCTGATATTGGTGGTGCTACTGGGTGCTGGGATAATCTCTCACGTTTAAACCAAAATTGGTATATAATGAGGGCATGTTAGACATCAAATTTATTCGAGAACATGCTGATTTGGTGCAAAAATCAGCACATGATAAGGGATACGCCGTTGATATTGCGACATTGTTGCAATTGGATGACGAGCGCCGCAACCTGCAAAAGCAAGTTGAAGCACTGCGTGAACAGCGAAATGCAATTTCAGCCAAAATGAAAGGTGGTCGCCCAGATCAGGAGCTGATTGACCAGGGAAAACAGCTAAAAATTGAGTTGGCAGAACGTGAAAACTACTTAAAATCAACCGAGGGAAAAGTAGCCACAATTCTGAAAAACGTGCCAAACATCACCTTTGATGATGTGCCGCTTGGCGGTGAGGAAGACTCGGTTGAGATAAAGGCCTACGGTGAGCATAAAACGGGCGCCAAGGATCATTTGGACTATGCTGTCAGTCGCGGTTGGGTTGATTTTGAGCGTGGTGCAAAAGTAGCTGGCGCGAAGTTTTACTATCTCAAGGGCGACCTGGCGCTGTTGGAAAATGCTGTGACACAGTTTGCGCTGGATTATGTGACGAAGCAGGGCTTTACGTTTATGACAGTGCCACACATGGTGAATTTGCGCACAGCGGAAGGTGCGGGCTTTGCGCCAAAGGGCGAGGGTAGTAATGAATATGTGGTCGAGGGTGAGGATTTAACGCTGATCGGGACGGCGGAAATGCCGCTGACGGGCTATCACGCTGATGAAATTTTGGATGAGAAAGATTTGCCGCTGTTATACGCAGGATATAGTCCATGTTACCGCAAGGAAGCGGGTACGTACGGCAAGCACACCCGCGGATTGTTCCGAGTACATCAATTTAACAAATTGGAAATGTATGCGTTCTGTCTACCGGAGCAGTCCAAGGAAATTCATGAAAAAATCCTCAGCGTCGAGGAAGCGCTGTGGCAGCAAATCGGCATTTCGTACCATGTGGTAAACATCGCGGCGGGCGACTTGGGTGCGCCAGCTGCCAAAAAGTATGACATTGAATATTGGTCACCGGTCGATCAGACTTACCGCGAGCTGACGAGTTGCTCGAATTGCACGGATTATCAAGCGCGCGGTTTGAATATTCGGGTGCGGCGAGCGGATGGCAACATTGAGACAGTTCACACCTTGAACGGTACGGCAGTCTCATTGGCGCGGTCATTGGTGGTGATTTTGGAAAACTTCCAGAACGAGGACGGCAGTTTGACAGTGCCAGAAGTATTGCGACCATATATGGGCGGACGTGAGCGAATTTAGCAACATACATGGTATAATGTAGGTATAACGAAGGAGGGATATGATTACCAATCTGACAATCACTGGTGTAAAGTACGAACTGAATGACACGACCAAACGGTATATTGAGAAAAAAATTGGCCCATTGGATCGGTTTTTGCCACGTCACGCTCGTAAAAGCGTGACTGCAGATGTGAAGATTAAGCAAATTGATAACCCTGGCGGCAACAAATATGAGGTTGAAGTTATCATTAATGTCCCGGACAAGGTCATCACCGCCAAAGACTCAACAATGAACGTGTTGGCGGCTGTGGACATCGTCGAGACCAAATTGAATGGTCAGTTGCGTCGCTATAAGGACGACACGTTGGCTCACGTTGGCCGTAGTCGTGGTGTGTTGGCGAAGTTTAAGCGCAGTTTCCGCCGCGGGTGAATTGTTTAGTATCGCTAAAATCAGAAAACACCATATATATGGTGTTTTCTCTTTAATTTTAGGTCAAAAAGGGTTACAATAGAAAGAGTTTTGAAAATGTCCGAAAGCGAGGGAGTTTTAAGGTTATGGCAATGACACAACAAAAAGCGCTGAGTAAAGTTTTTGGTGATCCGCAGAAGAAGATTTTGAAGCGGCTGGAAAAGCGTGTTGCAGTAATTAACGGTTTGTCTGGAAAGTATGAAAAACTGTCAGATGAGGAATTGCAGGCGCAGACAGAAGCGCTGAAAAAACGGCTGACGAAGAAGAATGTAACGCTGGATACGATTTTGCCAGATGCCTTTGCAGTGGTGCGTGAGGCAGCCAAACGCGTCATCGGTGAGCGTCCGTATGATGTTCAGTTGATCGGTGGTATGGCGCTCCACGAAGGCAACGTGGCTGAGATGAAGACTGGTGAAGGTAAGACTCTGGTGGCGACGCTGCCGACATATCTCAATGCGCTGGAAGGCAAGGGTGTTCATGTGGTGACTGTCAACGATTATCTGGCGCAGCGTGACGCTGGCTGGATGGGGCAGGTGTATGACTTTTTAGGCCTGACCACTGGCGTGATCATCAACGAAGCGTCGTTTGTGTATGATAAAGAGTATGATAATGAGCATCACGACGATCCGCGCATGCGTAAGCTCCGCCCAGTCACTCGTAAGGAAGCCTACGCGGCAGATATTACTTATGGCACTAATAACGAGTTTGGTTTTGACTATTTGCGCGATAACATGGTGAACGACGTCGCTTTGCTCAGGCAGCGCGAACTGAACTTTGCCATCGTTGACGAGGTAGACTCCATTCTGATCGACGAAGCACGAACGCCACTGATCATCTCGGCGCCAGCAGCAGAAAACCCAGACAATTACTATACGTTCGCCAAAGTTGCCAGTAAATTAGTGCCAGATGACTATGTTTTGGATGAAAAGCGCCGTAGCGTGGCCTTGACCGACGAGGGCGTGGAAAAAGTTCAAAAACTGCTGGGAATAAAAAATTTGTACACACCAGACCACGTGCGCAGTGTTTACCACATGGACCAGGCGCTGCGAGCACAAACATTGTTCAAGCGTGACAAAGATTACGTGGTGACCAATGACGGCGAGGTGATCATCGTCGATGAACACACCGGTCGTTTGATGCAAGGACGCCGCTACAACGAAGGCTTGCACCAGGCAATTGAAGCCAAAGAAGGCGTACCAGTACTGGAAGAAAGCATGACGCTGGCGACCATTTCGTTCCAGAACTATTTCCGTTTGTACAATAAACTTTCCGGTATGACTGGTACGGCGTTCACTGAAGCCGAGGAGTTCCAACAAATTTATTCACTGGACGTCATCCAGATTCCACCGAACAAGCCAGTGATTCGCGACGACAAAGAAGACCTGATTTTCAAGACCGAAAAGGGCAAGCTGAAGGCAGTCGCTGAAGCCATCAAAGATTATCACAAGCAAGGCCGGCCAGTGTTGGTTGGTTCTGGCTCGATTGCCAAGAATGAGCAGATTGCTAAATATCTGGAAAAAGAGGGTATTAAATTTGAGATTTTGAACGCCAAGAATAATGAGCGCGAGGCAGCCATCATTGAGAAGGCTGGTGAAAAGGGCGCGATTACCCTAGCGACAAACATCGCTGGACGTGGTACCGACATTAAGCTTGGCAAGGGCGTCAAGGAATTGGGCGGCCTGGTGGTGATCGGTTCGGAGCGGCATGAGTCACGCCGCATTGACAATCAGTTGCGCGGTCGTGGCGGTCGTCAGGGCGACCCGGGTGAGACGCAGTTCTATGTGTCGACCGAGGATGATTTGATGCGAATTTTCCAGGGCGAGCGCATTGCGGCGTTGATGGACCGGCTGGGTGTGGATGAAGATACGCCGATTCAAAACCGCGCCGTGTCAAAGACCTTGGAGGCAGCCCAGAAGCGCGTTGAGGGCTATAATTTTGATACGCGCAAAAATGTTGTTCAGTACGACAACGTGATCAATCGTCACCGCCGCGTGGTGTATGTCATGCGCCGCAAGATTTTGGAAGGCGACAACATTAAGCCAGAAATTGAACGCTTGCTCAAAGAAAAAGTGAACGATTCAACACAGCTACCGCTCAAGAATAACCCTAATTTTGTGAAAGAATTTGCTGCAGTTATCCCGGTTGATGAGGGAGCCCTGGCAAAGGCTGGCTCAGAGAAGAAAGATAAATCTCGTGTCCAAAAGGTGATGAAACTGGCGCGTGAAGCATACGCAGAAAAAGAGGAAGAAATTGGTGACGAGAACTTGCGTGGCGTCGAGCGAGAAGTGTACATGGCGGTGCTCGACACCTTGTGGATGCAGCACCTGGAAAACATGCAACACCTGCGTGAAGGAATCCACTGGCGCAGTGTTGGTCAGCGTGATCCATTGGTTGAGTATCGGTCGGAGTCACAAAAATTGTTCACGAGTTTGCAGAACAATTTGCGCGACGAAGTCTTGAGTACCATCTTCCGCGTGCGTAAGGCCGATGCAACAGTGCAACAATCGCAAGACGATGAGTATGACACTGAGCTGACTCGACTCGCTGAAACTGCCGTTGAGAAGGGCGTTAACGAGATAACATCTGGCGAAAAGAATCGTGACGATGATTTCTCAGTCAAAAAGGCAAAGACTGCTTCTGAGTCAAATCGTGCCAAAAACGCAGCGCGCAAGAAGAAAAAAGCGCAGCGCCAAAACCGCAAAAAGAATCGGAAATAATCCATGAAGCACACAGTTGAAGAAGTACGATTAAAGAACGGTGCTCGGGGGTTGTTGATAGATGTGCCAGATGCTACGGTGATGAGCTTTCAGTTCCATTTTCGGGCGGGCAGTCGCTATGTACGCGACAAAGACATCTACGAGACGGCACACATCATGGAGCATATGTCATTTGGTGCCAATGAAAAATTCCGTTCGCAGGCACTGTATGACCAAGAATTTGTCAAAAATGGAGCGTATTATAACGCCTATACAACAGAGTATTCCATGGGCTATGAAGCATTTTGTGCTGATTTTGAATGGGACAGGGTGTTGGAACTGCAGAGGCTGGCTATCACGGTACCGCGTTTTAATGCCGAAGAATTGGAGGCTGAGAAGGGCAATGTGCGCTCTGAGCTGACAGGCTATCTGAACAATCACAACCGCGTGATGTGGCCGCGAGTGCAACAGGCATTGGGTGAAGATATTTTGACGTACAATCAGCGTCTCAAGACAATCGCTAACGTGACGTTGAAAGATATCAAAGAACACCACCGTCGAACGCATACTTTGAAGAATATGCGCTTTGTGATCGCTGGTAAAATGACGGGGCGCAAGTCGCGCATCAAAGAGGCGCTGGAGGCTTGGCAATTGGAAGAGGGCGAACGCTTTGAAATTCCGCAGGACAATTTACACAGCGCCGGACCTCTGTTGATCAGGCGTAAAGAAGCTTCCAATCTGACATTTGGTTGGTCGATGATCGTGCCTCGTGAGATTAGTAATTCTGAAGCCGATGCCATGGGCTGCCTGAACCACATTTTGACTGGGACGTTTAATTCTCGCATTTTCGGGGCGGCCCGCAAGCGAGGACTGGCGTATAGTATCTTTAGTGATACTTCGGTTGGATTTTATGACTCGGCGTGGGATTTTACCGGCCAGGTCAACTTGGAGACGGCCGAAGAGCTGTTTGATATCATCGTTAGTGAATTAAAGCGTGTACTAAACGGTAAAATTTCCGCTGAAGATATCGAAAGCGCTAAGTCCTACTCTCTGGGGCGTTACCAAATGGGTGCGCAGACTGTTTCTCAGATCAGCAATTTCTATACCGGTCGCTATTTCTCAGATGATTTCGTGAAGGATTATACTGGGGTGCCAGCAGCAATTTTGGCAGTGACTGATGAAAAAATTGTGCAAGTGGCGCGTGAGTTTTTCCAGGCTAACACCTGGGTGTTGGCTGGGGTGAGTTGTGGTGAAAAAGAGCTACTGGAACGTATCCAAGAAAAGCTGGGAGCATTGTTCTAAGATGAACATTGTCATTGCAGGATATGATGTAGAGGGTAAGTCGAGCTACGCGTATTTTCAGCGTAAGCTTCCAGACGCACAATTGACGATAGTGGATGAACGGGAATTATCTGATGTGCCAGCAGGCGCTGATGTTCACACTGGTGCAGGAGTGTTCTCAAATCAGTTTTATGACGTTGATATGGTAGTCAGAACGGCTGGATTGCCACCAAGTCGCATCAAGACCAGTGGCAAAATATGGTCAGCAACCAATGAGTTTTTTGAGCAGTGTCCAGCACCCATCATTGGCGTGACGGGGACAAAAGGTAAGGGGACGACTTGTAGTTTGATAGCCAGTATATTGCGCGCTGCTGGCAAAACGGTCCATCTTGTTGGAAATATTGGCGTGCCGTCATTGGACGTGCTGCCGCAGATTCAGCCAGATGATATCGTGGTGTATGAATTGAGCAGTTTTCAGTTGTGGGATTTGGAAAAATCTCCGCATGTTGCAGTCGTCTTGATGATTGAGCCAGACCACCTGGATAGGCATGACGGTTTTGCTGATTATCTTGATGCAAAGGCGCATATTGCTCAGTTCCAGACGGACCAAGATAGTATCATTTACAACAAGAATAATCAGTTCAGCCAGCAGATCGCTGCCAAGTCGCCGGCGCGCCAGTTATCATATCCGATTGATTTATCAGTGGAAATGCAGCACGCGCTCAAATTGCCAGGCACGCACAATCAAGAGAATGCCAGTGCGGCAGTGTTGGTGGCTAAGACGGTGATGCCGGAGTTGTCAGATGACGTGATTTGTCAGGGGCTTGCCGGTTTTACGGGCTTGCCGCATCGGCTCAAATTTGTGGCAGAAAAACGAGGAGTTAAGTTTTATGATGATAGCATCTCGACGACGCCAGGCAGTGCGGTGGCTGCATTGCGGTCATTTCAGCAGCCAAAGGTGATGCTCCTTGGTGGAGCAGACAAAGGCGGTGATTACACGGAGTTGGCCGAGGAATTAGCACGCTCACAGTCGCTGAGAGGTGTTATTGTCAGTGGTGGCAATGCTGATAATATTGCAAAAGCGTTGCAAAAAGCTGGTTTACCAGATGCGACAATAGTGCAAAAGGGTGTGATACCGATGACCGAAGTTGTGTGGCATGCCCTCGATATTGCCCAGCCAGGAGATGTTGTAATTTTGAGTCCAGCTGCCGCCAGCTTTGACCAGTACGCAAACTACACAGCCCGTGGCGAAGCCTTTGTTGAGGCTGTCGCGGAGTTATAAGACACGGATCTGATGGTATAATGGGTTCTATGCAGCCATTGAAAAAACGGGTCCAATCTCTTCGCAGCGACGTCATGCAGGCTAAACAAGCATTGCAGTTTGATGCGCTTGCCGAAGAATTGGCGGTACTAGAAGAGCAATTGAACCAGCCCGAAATTTGGAATAATCCTGACCACGCTCAGTCGGTCGCCAAAAAGGTAGCTGCGTTGCGTCAAACGGTGCAGCCGTGGCAGGTGCTAGGTGTTCAGTTGGATGATTTGCTGGAGCTGATGGAATTGGGGGATGATGACTTATTGGACGAGTTTACCAAGCAAATAGATGCTCTGGAGACGGAATTCTCGGCCCGCAAGACAGATCTATTGTTTAGCGGGAAATATGATGGCCGCGAGGCGGTGGTTCGCATCTCGGCGGGTGTTGGTGGCTTGGATGCCCAAGATTTTGCGCAGATGCTGGAGCGTATGTATTTGCGATGGGCGGAACGATCTGGCATGAAAACTGACGTTTTGGAGCGATCTGCGAATGATGATGGTGGTTTGAAAACCGTTGTGTTGGAAATTTCAGGACCGTTTGCATACGGTAAATTACGCTCAGAAAATGGTGTGCACCGTTTGGTGCGGTTGAGTCCGTTTAATGCTGATAATTTGCGCCAGACCAGTTTCGTGCTGGTTGAGGTGCTGCCAAAAATTGATACGCCAGACGAAGTGGATATTGACCCGAGTGATCTAAAAATAGATGTTTACCGTAGTGGCGGTAAAGGCGGACAGGGCGTGAATACGACTGATTCGGCGGTTCGTGTCACGCATGTGCCAACGGGAATTGTAGTGGCGATTCAAAACGAACGCAGTCAGATTCAAAACAAAGAAACTGCGTTGAAAATTTTGCGCTCCAAGTTGTTGGCGATGCAACTCGAGCAGCACGCGGACAGCTTGTCAGATCTCAGGGCTGGTGAGTCAGCCAACTGGGGCAGTCAAATACGAAACTATGTATTGCATCCATATACACTAGTGAAAGATACTCGGACCAAACATGAAGACCGGGATACACAGGGTGTGCTAGACGGTAAGATTGATGATTTTATGACGGCATTTCTTAGTCAAAATGTGTCGAAAGACGAATAATATTTAGCTACCAAATATCCTTGACTTTTTAGCAATCAAGTGCTATCATTTGAATATGAAGGTGTTGGATTTTCAAAAGGTTCAGGAAATTGATTCTCATATTCAAGATTTGCTGAGTGAATTGAGTACGCTCTACCGAGAGCGCAATGAGATTTTTTCTGGCGCAGACAAGGAAACCAAAGCAAAGAAGAATCGTCGTATTGCAAAGCAGTCAACGAACACTTTGGAAAACCTGGATTTTTCGACATTTGACTTGAGCCTCAAAGACTAGGCGAAAACAGAAGCATTATATTCGCGCTTTTTGATAAAAAGTGTTACACTAATACAGTATGATTCTGTTGGATAGGGTTACAAAGAGTTACACCAAAACAGGCAAGCCTGCCATCAATCGCGTCAGCGTGCATGTGAAGGCTGGGGAGTTTGTCATTTTGGTTGGTACGAGCGGTGCTGGTAAATCAACATTGTTGAAATTATTAACGCGTGAAGAAAAGCCTTCAAGTGGCAAGATTGTTGTTGGTGGTATTGATTATGACACGCTCAAGGACAAGCACATTCCGCTACTGCGTCGAAAAATTGGTGTTGTATTCCAGGATTTTAAACTGCTACCAAACCGAACGGTGTTTGAAAATGTAGCCTTTGCACTGGAGATTGCTGGGATGACCAACCGTGAGATCAAGTCGACCGTGCCAAAAGTCATTGAACTAGTCGGACTCAAAGGCAAGGAAAAGAACTTCCCACATCAGTTGTCTGGTGGTGAGCGCCAGCGAGTGGCGATCGCCAGAGCAGTGGTGCGCCAGCCGAAGATATTAATCGCTGATGAGCCGACGGGTAACCTTGACCCTAAGCATAGCTGGGATATCGTGCGGCTGCTGGAAAAAATTAATAAGTACGGTACAACCGTACTACTGACGACGCATAATGTTGATATTGTGAATAAGTTGAAGCGACGGGTGATTACCATTGATCACGGTAAGATTACGTCTGATCAGGCGAGAGGAACATATAAGCAATAATGGCCAAGAAAAAGACAAACGCAAACGTAAAAGCGATACAGCGCAACAAAATGAAGCAGCGGCGAACGTTAGCTTTTGTTCGCATGTTGCGCTATGGTGTTAATAACTTTAGCCGTAATGCTTGGTTGACAGTCGCAGCGACGGCGGTCATGAGCGTGACTTTGCTGATCATCTTTGTGACCGTGGCGGCACAGCGCATTTTGGTGAACACAACGGAGACCATCACTCAAAAGGCAAATATTTCAATTTATCTCAAAGGATCTGTTTCTGAAAAAACCGTCAACGAATTGACGGACAAGATCAAAAAATTGGATAACGTAACAGGGGTGACGTACATTTCTGCGGAGCAGGCACGCCACGAACAGGCTCAGCGTTACAAAGACAATGTAGAAGCGCTGGAAGCGATTCGTGAAGCAAGCAATGAGCTACCGGCGACACTGCAGGTTTCAGTGAAAGACCTGAATAATTATTCTTCGCTGAAGCATTTTGTGGGGACTGATGAAACGTATCTTGCCAACAAAGACCAGCGTCGACAACCGTCATTCACTGGTGATCGCCGCCAGGCCATTGAAACAATTGGTGGTTGGGTGCGTGTGGCGAGCATCGGTGGGTCAATTGCAACGGTTGTGTTTGTGCTGATTTCCTCACTAGTGGTGTTTAACACTATCCGCATGGCTATCTTCAACCGTAAGAGCGAGATCCAGATGATGAAGCTCATCGGTGCTGAGCGCAGTTTCATCCGCGGACCGTTTGTGGTTGAGGCGATTATGTATGGATTTATCGCTGCGGTGATCGCTACGGCAGGGGGTTATGGCCTGTTGGCGTTCGCCAAGGAGCCGATGCGTAAATGGTTGCCAATTGATACGTTACTTCAGGATCTGACACCGTATGTTGGGTTAGTGCTACTGGCTATGATCGTAATTGGTGGTTTAATTGGTACGATTTCGTCGTGGGTTGCGACCCATAAATACCTCAAGATTTAAGTCACATAAAACTTGGTTGACATGTGGATAGTGCTTATGCTATTATGGTATATAGTATGAAGCAACGGTCCACCACACCAGTTTCGCACAAACAAGCCACCAAAGTAGCCTTGGTGGTGATGGCTGCCGTCGTTGCCGGAGCAGGGATTTTTCAGACCGCTGGCACGGTTTTTGCGCGAGATTATGAGGCAGAAATTAGGGCTAAACAACAAGAAGCCAATAACTACAATTCACAGGCGGCTCGCTTGGGCGAGATGGCGGCGACTCTGGAAGAGGAATTGAACCGTTTGACTGCGCAGGTGAACGCGTTGCAATCTCAAATCATTGAAAGCCAAAATAAGATTGACTCCCTTAAGGAAGAGATCAAGAATAACGAAGCGGCCATCAACAGGAACCGTAAGACAATGGGTCAGATCTTGTCTGACATGTATGTTGATGATCAGATTTCTCCGCTGGAAATGCTGGCTAGCTCAGAGAACATCGGTGATTTTATCGACAAGCAAGAACAGCGCAGCAGCTTACAGGGCTCATTGAATGACAAAATCAAGGAAATCAAGCGTTTGCAAAAGAAATTGCAGGACAATAAGGCGGCCGTTGAGCGTACACTGAAGGACCAGGAAACTCAAAAGGCTCAAATGGCGGCTAAGCAGGCTGAACAGGCGAAATTGGTGAATGATACAAAGAATGACCAGGCGGCCTACTCATCTTTGGCGTCACAGCGTAATGGCGAAATTGCGAAATTGCGTGAGCAGCAGGCTGCAGAAAACTTGCGTAGTTTGCCACGAGGTAGCGTGCCATCTGGTACGCCTGGTGGTGGTGGCTACCCAGGTGTTTGGGCAAATGCGCCGTTGGATGCCTATGTCGACCCATGGGGGTTGTATACCCGTCAGTGTGTAAGCTACGTTGCCTGGAAGGTTCACAGCACTGGTCGTTATGTACCGCATTTCGGCGGGGCTGGTAACGCTAACCAGTGGCCATCAACCACAGCTCGTCATGGTATTTCGAACGGCAGCACCCCACGAGCAGGGGCAGCAGCGGTGATAATGGGTGGTGCATATGGTCACGTGATGTATGTTGAGTCGGTAAACGGCGACGGCACCATTACGGTTAGTGACTATAACTTGGGCTGGGATGGTCTGTACCGCAATTATAAGCGCTCATCGTCTGGACTTGTCTACATCTACTTCTAAGATTTGATGCCGCTCATGCTATAATGGTTCTATGAGCAAGGAGAAAACACGAAACGCTCAGCTGTTTGCGTGGGCGGTAGTTATAGCGGTGGTTAGTTTTATCGCGGGTGCGCGGTCCGATCAGATATTTGCGGCAATTGCACCAAAGCTTGGTGTGCGATATAGCGCCGAGCGGCTTGATACGGAGCGGATTCAAGAGACGTATCGACAACTGAAAGCACAGTACGATGGAAATCTGGACACCGATAAATTGATCAATGGCGCGAGTCGCGGTCTGGTGGCGGCTACTGGTGATCCGTACACGGCATTCATGGACGCTGAGGAAGCCAAAGAATTTGAGAAGAGTCTGAATGGTAATATTGGTGGTGGCATCGGCGCGGAGATTGGTTTGAGAAATAATCGGCCGACAGTCGTCAGGGTGCTACGAAATAGTCCAGCGGAGGAAGCTCAAGTGAAAGCTGGTGATATCATCATTGCTGTAAACGGCAACTCAGTGGCGGATGCTACTACCGAACAGGTGGTGGAAAAAATACGCGGGGAAGTGAACACTACAGTGAAGCTGCAAGTACTTCGTAATTATCAGCGACTAGAAATGTCGATGACGCGTAAGCAAATCACTGCACCGGCTGTAGAACATGACATTGTTGACGGTGTTGGCATCTTGAAAGTGTACCGATTTGGTGAGGAAACGGGTACGTTAGCGCGCGCAGCGGCTGAGGCTTTCAAGCAAAACAATGTCCAGAAGGTTATCGTAGACCTGCGCAGTAATCCTGGCGGGACTGTGACGGCAGCGCAAGCCTTGGCTGGGCTGTGGCTGGATAACCAAGACATCATGACGGAGCGGCGTGGCGACAAGGTTGTCAAAACAGTCAAATCAACAGGTAAGCCACTACTGCAAGACATCAAAACAGTGGTGCTGATCGATAGGTCGAGTGCCAGTGCTAGTGAGATAGTAGCGGGTGCACTGCAAGAATACGGCAAGGCAAAATTGCTCGGAGAAAAGAGTTACGGTAAGGGTAGTGTGCAGCAATTGATCAAATTGCGTGATGGTGCACAGCTCAAAGTTACGGAAGCGCGTTGGTATACGCCAAAGGGCCACACTATTGACAAGACAGGCATTGAGCCAGACGAGAAGGTTGGCTTGACCGCTAATGATATGAATTTTGGCAAAGATCCACAGATGGACGCTGCCAAAAAGCTGTCCTGGTAAACGCTTGTGTTTTTCTGATGCGGGCGTTAGAATAAAGATAGTATGAACGCAAAGAGGAAAATATTATTAGTAGAGGACGACATGGCACTGGCAGCCGTGTATCGCGCCAGGCTGGAGCTAGAAGGCTTTGATATCAAGGAAGTACATAATGGCGAAGATGCACTGTCCGCAACCGTTGAATATAAGCCAGATTTGATTTTGCTGGACGCCATGATGCCAAAAATCAGTGGTTTTGACGTGTTGGATATTTTGCGCAATACGCCAGAAACGGCTAATGTACGCATTATCATGTTGACAGCGCTGAGTCAGCCAAAAGATAAAGAACGGGCTGAAGGTTTGGGGGTTGACGAATACCTGGTGAAGTCTCAAGTTGTCATCGGTGATGTGGTTGCGCGGGTGAAGCACCACTTGGGGATGACAGAATAAACCTAGTTAGTATATAAAATAGTCGCCATGGAAGCGACTATTTTTATGATGGTAGCCTGTAGTAGGCTGAGATTTTTAGGCTTAATCTACGCGAACCTGTGTGCGGCGTTCGGTCTTACCGGTAAATTTCTGCTTTTTGACTTTCTTAAAGCTAACCACGCCGTCTTTAGCTGCGTGAATAGTGTAGTTACGGCTCATGTACGTGCCGTCACCAGCGATCTTGGTAGCACCAGTTTGACGCACCAATACTGCACCAGCATTGACTTTTTGACCGCCAAAGCGTTTCACGCCCAAACGCTGACCAGCATTGTTGTGGATGTTCTTGCTTGAGCTACCAGCTTTAACCTTTGACATTTGCTAAACTCCTTATAGTTTCTGTAAACAATCCTTACTAGTATAGACCACTACTAGTGTAATGTCAAGAAGCTAGGCGGTTTTTAGTAGCAATATTTCACGCACCACGACTTGGTCGGATCGGGAGTAGATGAGAGGCGGTTGCTGTAGGATATAGCCGAGTGTTTCTAGGTCTTTGATCAGCGGCAGATGAGTCAGGTTACGGCTGGCGTCGCGCCAAGCAGGTACGGCGATACACAGTGTGGTACCGGGCGTCAGTTGACTGTGAATATTGCGTAAAAAGTTGGTGATGATGTGATTACAATTGCCGGTTACTTCGTGGAGCTTTTTGGGACTTGGTGGCGCAGAGAAAGGTTGTCCGAGGTAGGTTTCACAGACCACGGCATCAAGCTGTTGGGCTTTTGGCCACTGATGAGTCATGGCATCAGCTTGTTCGAGGCTATGTACCGTGCCGGTGATATGGTACTTGCTTTGTAACCAGGCTAGATTTTCTGTCGTGTAATCAATCATCTTTTGACTGAGGTCGGAACCATGTACGCAGTAGCCTTTGAGCAAGGCTTCTTGAAGCACGGTACCAGTACCGCAGAATGGGTCAAGGATGGTTGCTTTTGTGCTATTGCCGACGGCTACATTAACCATGATTTGTGCCAATTTGGGCGGCAACATGCCGACGAATGCGTCACGGCGTGGCCGGTTACGGTCACGGTGGGCATAAGCAGTAATGTTTTGTGCGCCATTGCTTTCAGCGATGAGGATGGCACCGTCATCGGTTTTGATGATGAATAACTCGCGTTTTTTGGGGCTGAGTCCAAGCTTATTATTATGCGAAGTGGCAGTTGATAGTGCTGTGGTGGTGTTAGGGACGAGTCGCAGGCTAGCACCATGTCTTTTCATGGACGATTTGAGCGATAGGCCAATTTTCTGTAGGTGGCGAGGCGAGGTTGATAGTCCATAGGCACTGATGCCGAGGGTGATTTTTCCACCGACTGCCAAGAGCTGATGAATATACGTATGCGTAATCCAGTGAGAGGCGTGCTCCAGGGTCGTGTGATTGTCAGCTGGGAGGGTGTGGATAATTGTGCCGCATTTGAGCGATCCGCCAAGGGAGTCGATCGACAGGTGATCAGTATCAATAGTAGCAACGTCGTGGCTGACGGCACGAACGTGTGATTTTCCGAACATGGCTTCTAATTCTGCGATTGACAACTTCGGCAAGCGCCCTAGTATTGCTACGAACATATCTATAGTATATCAGGCTCGTGGTATAATGGAGAGGTATGTTTTCTGGGAAAATTTCGAAGGTGTTGAAAACGCTGAAATCGCCGCGCATAATCATAAGCTTCATTACCTTGTTGGTTTTAGCGGCAATTATCTATTTATCGCGTCATGAACTGCTGCGAGCATGGGAGTTGTTGGGAACGGCCAATGTCGGACTATTGGCCTTACTGTTGCCAGCGCAGATCATCGTGTATTATGCTGGTGGCGAAATGATCTTTTCTTATCTGCGTGATAGGAAGCTTATCAAACATGTGTCGCGACTGGAGCAAGTGCGAATTGCACTGGAGTTGAACTTGGTAAATCATATCTTTCCGTCAGGCGGGGTGAGTGGTATTTCTTACACGACATGGAGGATGAGTAAGCTCGGTGTGAGCTCGGCGCGTTCAACATTTGCGCAGCTCCTGAGATATGTGACAGGGTTTTTGTCAATGCTAGCCATGATGATCGTGGCGGTGGTGTTTTTGGCAGTAGACGGTCGCATCAACCGGTATATTGTGGCATCAAGTTTCCTGGTCGTGGTGGTTGTCCTGAGCCTAACATTTGCCATCATCTACATGTTTTCTTCTCGTCATAGGATGCACAAGGCGGCGCGCCGAATTGCGCGCGGGCTTAACGCCATCACCAAATGTGTGACGTTTGGTATGCAGCGCCAGTTGGTTCAGGCGGAGCAGATGGACGCTTTTTTCTCCGATATGCACGACGATTTCTCGGAATTGATGCAAGATAAACGCTTGATCGTCAAACCGTTTTTGTGGGGAATTGTGTATGCATCGTTTGATATTTTGATGTTTATGCTGGCTTTTTGGTCATTGGGTGCGTCGGTCAATCCAGCAGTGCTGCTGATTGGCTATATCGCGGCGGGCTTTGCTGGGATCATCATCTTTACGCCGGGCGGCGCAGGTGTGTATGAGACGATCATGATTTTGTTTTTGAGCATGACTGGTACGCCGCCAGATATCGCTATCGCGGGCATCATACTGACGCGTGTCATTTTGCTCATGGGGACAATCGTCCTTGGCTATATTTTCTACCAGCACGCGCTAATCAAATATGGTAAGCCTCGCCGTGACTCCTAAATTTAGTGTCAGTGAATTTTTGGCGGTTGTCAATCAGTCGCTAGAGCTGGCCTTTGGCTCGGTGCAGATTGAAGGCGAAGTCAGCTCGTTTAAGGTCAATCATCAAAAATATGTTTTCTTTGATCTAAAAGATGATGACGGTACGGTCAATTGTTTCATGACAGTGTGGCAGCTGAGAATGCCTATTCATGATGGTATGCGAGTGGTGGTACGGGCAGTGCCGAAGGTGACCGATTGGGGCAAGTTTAGTTTAACGGTACAGTCAGTGCAGCCAGTGGGCGAAGGAAATTTACGCAAAAGCTTTGAGTTGCTGCGCAAAAAGCTGTCAGACGAAGGGCTGTTTGATGATGCTCGCAAACGATTATTACCGTCCCGACCGCAGCATGTAGCGGTTATCTCTAGCACCAATTCAGCTGGATACGCTGACTTTATGAAAATCGCCAATGAACGCTGGGGCGGCGTTCAGTTTAGTGTGGTAAATGTGATGGTGCAGGGCGAAACGGCGGCAGATCAGATCATCAGGGCGGTTGAGAAAATTGAGAGCTTGGCGGAGCTACCAGAGGTGATTGTGGTGATTCGTGGGGGAGGTAGCGCTGATGATTTGAGTGTGTTCAATGATGAATTGCTAGTGCGAAAACTGGCGTCCAGCCGAGTGCCGGTACTGACGGGGATTGGTCATGAAATTGACACGACATTGTGTGATCTTGCGGCTGATGTACGAGCGTCAACGCCAAGCAACGCGGCGCAGTTGCTGCTGCCAGATAAGCAAGAGATGATTCGGTCGATCAAGCACCAGCTTCGTGGCGTGGCGCTACAAACAGTACGAGCGATCGACGAGGAATTGGAACTGGTACAGGCGGCGCGCAGCAATGCTCTGGATAGCTGGCGTCAGCACATTGAGGAACTGCTGAGTGATGTACAGTCACGCATCAGGTTGATTAGTGAATACGATCCAGAATTAGCCCTGGCAAGAGGCTATGCTATGATCAGGGGTAATTGTGCGGTCGGGGAAGTGATTGAAATACAAACTAACAAAGCTTTGATGAAAGCGAGGATTGAAGCATATGCAGAACGAACCAACGATTAACGAACTATTGGAGCAGCTGGACAAAGAAATGGCGTGGTTTCACAGCGATGAGTTTCGGCTAGAAGAGGCGCGTGAGCGGTTTCTGGCTGTCAAAAAAGTGGCGGAGCAGGCAGAAGAGCAACTGTTAAATATGAAAAACGAAATTGAAGTGCTGGGTGAGTAGTCCATTATGGAAGTGATAATTATTTGTGGGCTGATACTATTTTTGATATTTGGACTGACGGCGTTCATCGGTGCACCGTATGTGCCGACGCGACATACTGATATTCAGAAACTGCTGAGGGATGAACTGAAGCTGACTAAAGACGACATCGTGCTGGACGTAGGGTCGGGTGATGGCGCCGTGCTACAAGAGGTGGCGAAAACTGGCGCTCAGGCCGTTGGCTATGAGATTAACCCATTTTTAGTGCTGGCGTCTCGTTGGCGGCTAAGAAAGCATGCCAAGAACGTGCGCATCAAATGGACGAATGCGTGGACGACGCAGCCTGCCAAACACATCACGGTGATATACGCGTTTGGTGCAGGGCTGCATTTGAAGAAAATTTATCAATTGGCTCGGCAGCAGGCGACCCACCAGGGTAGACCGTTACGATTGGTCAGTTATGGCTATCGGCTAGATACCACGAAGAACGACCGATTACTGAAAGAAGCTGGTCCGTATTTTCTGTATGAAATACACCCTGACTTTACAGGAGACAAAGCATAAGCTATAATGCAAGATATGAAAAGAAGACAATTTGAACAGGGGTCAATCAACGGCTGGATGGTCGGCACGATTGGTTTTTTGGTGTTAACGCTAATCGCTGGAGCTGTAGCAGCTTGGATGTTCGTGGAATACACACGAGAGAAGACTGGCGTTGACGCAAAGGTTGCCAGCGCGGTTGCCAAAGGTAAAAATGAACAGGCTGAGCTTGACCAGAAGCGATTTTCTGAAGAAGCCAAGAATCCGCGCGTTGAGTTTGTTGGACCAAATGAATTTGGTCGAGTTTCGTTCATGTATCCAAAGACCTGGAGTGCATATGTTGACCAAGACGGTACTGACCGCGGTGACTACAAAGCGTACCTCCACCCAGGTACCGTGCCGCCAGCACGCTCAAACACCAGCCGCTTTGCTGTTCGCTTGGAAGTACTAAACAGCGACTTTGATAAGGTGTTGAGTCAGTATGCCAACCAGTTGAAGAAGGGTGAATTGACCTCCAGCAGCGTTGAATTTAATGGTAACGCAGCTACTCGCTTGGACGGCGCTTTCTCTAAAGAATTGCGCGGTTCAGTGGTCTTGATGCGAGTGCGAGACAAAACGATTCGTTTTTCTACTGACGCTGACGTCTTCAAGCCAGATTTTCAAGCAATTCTTGACACGGTTAAGTTTGTTCAGTAACACGCCAATTGCTATACTGTAAGCAGGTATGGCGGAGGTAAGATGGAATAATGCTGAATTTGGGCAGCTGCCAAGTGTAGCGGTGGCTGCGCATGAATTGAAGTCTCCGCTGGCACTCATCAGACAGCTCAGTCTGCTGCTGGAAGAAGAATCGTTAGATGAAGCTGAAACGCGTCGGATTGTCCGGCAATTGTCGAGCATCAGTGATCAATCACTGGCGTTGGTACAAGATCTGGCACAAACGGCTCACTTGTCGCCGACGTTGTTTCCTCTGGAGCCTATCAATCCATTGGCCTTGTGTCAGCAAATGGCCATGGAATTACACCCGATGTTGCGTTTGTACGGCCAATCTATCGACTGGCCGAAAAAACAGTCGGCGAAGCATTTGGTGGTGGCAAACAGGGCGTTATTGTCGCGGATTTTAGCTAACTTTTTGAACAATTCGCTCAAATACAGCGAAAAAGATATGCCCATACGGGTGACGATTCGCCAAATTGGCTCGACGTTGAGGATCTTGATTCGTGACCACGGCCCGATGATGAGCCGTGCTGATTATGCGCGACTTGTTAGTGAGATGGAGCAGCGAAAATCAGTTCGAACACGCCCTGACAGCAGCGGTTTGGGCGTATACGTGGCGTCGCAATTTGCAAAAGCCATGGGCGGAACCATTGGTTTGATCAGGCATCGTGACGGACTGACATTCTATGTAGAATTACCCATAAGTCAACAGATGAGTTTGCTATGAAAAAAGTGCTGATTGTTGAGGACGATCCAGTGTGGGCGAAGCTGATTCGGCGCTATGTTTCAGAGGCTGGCGCTGATTCGCGGGTTGTTATTGCGCCGGGGCAGGCACTGGAAATGATTGATGATTGGCACCCAGATGTGTTGATTCTGGATATGTTGCTAGCGAGTGAAACTGGCATGGCGCTGCTGAACGAATTGAAAAGCCATGAGGACTTGGCTAATTTGCCGATCATTGTGTGTAGTAACGTTGGCATCACTCGTGACGATATGGAGCCGTTTGGTGTGCGGGCGGTGCTTGACAAATCAACCATGACACCGGCGCAGGTGCGACAGGCGTTGACGGAGGTGCTACAGTGAGTCAAAGTGAGCGCCTGCAAGCTATCGTCCTGAGGAGAACCGACTACGGCGAGGCGGATCGAATTTTACATCTGTTGACTTCGGCGGGGCGGCGTAACGTGATCGCCAAAGGTGTGCGACGTGAAAAAAGTAAATTGGCAGGCGGTATCGAACTATTTGCGCTGTGCGACGTGGTGGTGCGACGTGGGCGCGGCGAGCTGGGGATTTTGACCAGTGCGCAGCTGCAGCAATTTTATCGGCATATTCTGGACAGTTATGAGCGGATGCAATTTGGTTATGAGATGTTGAAATTGGTCAATCGAGCGAGTGAACAGGTCGACGAGCCAGCCTGGTTTTCGGTGGCCCAGCAGGTTTTGGCCCAATTGAATAACGTGAAGGTTGAGCAAAAACTGATTGAAACCTGGTTTTACTTGCAATACGCTGGACTATTGGGCGATGAGCTGAACCTACGCACTGACGTGGCGGCGCATACCTTGTCGCCTGACAAGACATATATGTACGACAGTACGGAAAAGGGCTTGCGGCCAGCGGAGCAGGGCGACTTGTCGGCGGACGCCATCAAACTACTTCGGCTCATCCAGGCAAAGCCGCTGGCGAATGTGGCGCAAATTGGTGGGATAACTGAGGTGATCAGCGCTTGCTGGCTGGTCGCGCGGCAGCACGCGGCGGTGTAATATTACCCATAAAATGGTATACTGTAGGTAATAATTGTGAATCGCCATGTTGCCAACATGGAGAAAGGTTTTTTTGATGAGTCAAGCAAAAATGGAAGATATTATCAGCCTGTGTAAGCGCCGCGGCTTTATTTATCAGGGGTCGGATGTCTATGGCGGTCTTTCTGGCACCTGGGATTATGGCCCACTGGGCGTGCAACTGAAGCGTAATATCATGAATTTGTGGTGGCGCCGGTTTGTCGATGAGCGCGACGACATGTACGGCGTGGATGCGGCGATTTTGATGAATCAGAAAGTCTGGCAGGCGAGTGGGCATGTCGATACGTTTGTCGATCCGCTGTGCGAAGACACGGTCAATCACCGCCGTTTTCGCACCGACCATATTCTCAAGGACAATGGCGTTGACGCCGATGGCATTACCATGGAGCAGATGGATGCGGTAATTGCGGAAAAAGGCATCAAGAGCCCCGACGGCAATCCGTTGAGTAAATCGCGAACGTTTAATATGATGTTCAAGACGTTTGTCGGCGCTAGCGGGCAAAACGAGTTGACTATTGGTGAGCCGATGGAGGGTGCTGACGATAAGCGCGGTCTTAATGGCGCGAAGGCAATTACCTATGATCCACAGTCGATTTCTTATCTTCGTCCCGAAACCGCCCAAGGTATCTTCACTAATTTCAAAAACGTCGTCGATAGTTTCTACCCGAACTTACCGTTTGGTATCGCTCAACAGGGCAAGGCCTTTCGCAATGAGATTGCGCCGCGCGACTTCGTCTTTCGCTCTCGGGAGTTTGAGCAGATGGAGATTGAATATTTTGTCGATCCTGATCATTGGCAGGAGGCGTTTGATGAATTGCTGGCGGCGACGCATGAGTTTTTGGCGGAACTGGGTTTGAAACCAGAGCACATTCACGAGCTAGACGTGCCGGCGGAGGATCGGGCGCACTACAGCAAAAAGACGATTGACATTGAGTACGACTATCCAATTGGTCGCGAGGAGTTGATGGGTATCGCCTATCGGACTGATTTTGACCTGATGAATATCCAGCGCGCCAGTGGCAAGAGTATGGAATATACCGTCAAGGGAACGAACACAAAATTTGTTCCGCACGTCATCGAACCGTCGTTTGGTGTGGAGCGGGCGCTGATGGCAGTGCTGGCCAGTAGCTACCGCGAGGATGAGCAAAATGGCGAAAAGCGGGTGTACTTGGCATTGCCAGAGCACTTGGCGCCGGTCAAATTTGCCGTTTCGCCGCTACTGAAAAACAAGCCAGAATTGGTGGGAAAAGCCCGCGAAGTCTACGCCCAGCTCGCCAAAGCCAACCCCGGCCGAGTGCTGTGGGACGACAACGGCAACATCGGCAAACGCTACCGCCGCCAAGACGAAATCGGCACCCCGCACTGCGTGGTCATCGACTTCCAAACGCTGGAGGACGGCACGGTAACGGTGCGCGAGCGGGATACGACGGAGCAGCGGCGGGTGAAGGTTGAGGAGCTATAGATACTAGACATGAAAAAGTAAATTGGTTTTGAGGAGCGAAAATATTGACAAAAAATAGACCTGAGTTTGATAAAATTACATCGTTTGATGAGTTTAATAAATACTATTGGTATCGTGAAGAACTTTCACAGATATGCAAGTCATTAGGATTAGAATATAAAGGCACAAAACAGGAACTCAATCACATTATTGAGCAGTACTTTAAGGGTAATTTGATTAAAAAGTCATCAATAAAAAATGAAAAGAAACGAGTAGAAACTATTACCTTAGATACTCCATTACTTGAATGCGGGTTTTCCTTTAATACACACTTTAGAGAATATTTCTCAATTTTAACAGATGTCTCACCATTTAAATTTAATGCTGATATGGCCACTGCTTGGAGAAAAGTAAAAAAAGAAAATGATTTGAGTTTTACCATTCAAGATATGCTAAAAATTTATTATGGGAAATCAGATTATGCCAAGTATGATAATTCGGTTTGTCAATGGAATCAATTTTTAAAGGATTTTAGTGCAGACGAAAATAGTCGCAACTACTCGAACAAATTAAAAGTAGCTTCTATTCTTTGGAAAGAAGTTAGAAATTCAAAAAATGAAAAAATTTATTCAAAGAATCTTTTGACTGAATATGCCAGTAAAATAAAAGAGTATCACAATTAGATAATCCCCAACGTGTTAACACCCAATGAGTAGTTAATCATGGATATTGGAAAGACAGAATATACTGTAGGTGAAATGGTATCAGCTATCTGGCGTTCGGGTGTAGTATAATGACTCTCATGACAAAAATCACCAAAGGACATATCATTACGCAGAATCTAGATGGAACGGACCATCTGGATTGTTTGTATCGCATCTCGCTCAAAGCATTGATTTATAACGAGGCTGGGCAGATTTTGGTCGTCAAGGAAATTGATCGGACGTATTGGGATTTGCCTGGTGGTGGCATGGACTTCGGTGAGACGATTGAGTTGTCACTGAAACGCGAGCTATATGAAGAAGTTGGCTACAAGGGCGGTTTGCGCTATCAGCTTTTTGACGCGTCGGACGAAATGTACATTGAGCGGATTGATGCTAATCAAATCTGTTTTTATTGCCGCGTCTGGCCAGAGAATTTTGATTTCATACCGGGTGAAGAGGGCGACGAAATAATGTTTATTAACCCTGAGGAGTTGTTGCTCCAGGAAAGTGAGGTTGACGCGCCAGCTCGAGCGTATGGGGCGCATATGAAATGGCAAGAAATCAGTGGCTGCATGAAATGATATAATTACTCCATGACGAAACCGTTTTTACTACTACAATCGCGCCCCGAAGTTGAAGCATCAGATGATGAATATCAAGCATTTTTGAAATTTGGTGGGCTGGAGGCTAACCAATTGGTGCGGCTGAGGCTAGAACGCGGTGATGAGCCGGCAGTGAATTTGGATGATTATGCTGGGATCATCATGGGCGGTGGTCCGGCTAATTTCGCGTATGACGAAGCGCAAAAATCGCTCGAGCAGAAGCAATTTGAAAGCTATATCTTGCCGTTGATGCGTCGAATCATTGAGGCAGACGCGCCATTTTTGGGAGCATGTTTAGGTGTTGGCGCGGTGGTGACGGCCATGGGTGGACGGATGAGCTTTGAATATCCTGAGGCGGTTGGCACGGTGGATATTGTTGCAACGCGCGAAGGCGAACAGGACGACTTATGTAAAGATTTTCCATCAGTTTTCCGCGGTTTTGTCGGACATAAAGAGGGCGTGATTGATCCGCCAAGTGGCTGTACGGTGTTGGCTCGCTCAAGCACGTGTGTGCAGATGTTGCGTGCCGGCAACAATGTTTACGCCACACAATTTCACCCTGAACTTGATGCTGACGGTCTGGCATTACGCATCAATATCTATAAGCACGCTGGCTATTTTGCCCCCGAAGAAGCCGACTTATTGATAGCTAACGCCCAGCAGGAAGTTATCATTTGGCCAGAGTTGGTGCTACGGCGGTTTGTGGAGCGATATCGTTAAAAAAGTAAATCTGAGATATAATAAAATCATGCGTATAATTCGTAGCGTTCAAGCCACAAGGTTTCGTCATATTGGGGTATTGCTTGTGCTTTTTCTCCTTGGTATGATGGCGATGCGGTTCGCGGCTAGTTATGTGTCGTCGGTTGCCGGTGGTGCGGGGATATTTGATCTTAATTTTGGTAATGATGGTATTTATGTTCACGATAACCTTTTGGCGCTAGGCGACGCTGGTAGAAACGTCTATCTGTACGCTTTTCTACCTATTGACACCATTTATGCGGCGATATATGCGGTATTTTATGTCTATACTTTGGCGTTTTTCCTGCGGTGTACTGTGCCTAATTGGTGGAACCATACTCGATGGCTGGTATTACTTCCTGTTCTAGGTGCTATATGTGACTGGCTAGAAAATATGTGTTTTGCTTTCATGCTTATCCAGCCTTCAAGATCCGTAAATCCGTTATTAGTAACAAGCACGTCGCTACTAACTAAAGCAAAATTTGTCTTGGTGTATTTGTCGTTATCAATTGTGTTAGGGCTAGTACTAGGCTGGTTAGTGTGTTGTGCTCGTGTCAAGCGACGCCAGGAATAGTAGGTGTTTTAGTTTACCTATCGTTAAGCGTACAGCTGGAGCCTTGTGTGCTATAATAACCATATGCATATTATTCTTGGTGGGACGAGTGGACTTGGCCTGGAAATGGCGCAGCAGCTCAGGAAAAATGGCAAGCGCGTGCTGGTACTGGGGAAGACGCATAATGCTCAGGAGCACGGCGAGGGATTCCCGTTGGATGTGTACTATCCCGAGCAGGTTGAAACAGCGCCAGCGCGGATTGAGCAGATTTTGGGCGGCGACACCATTGAACAATTCGTCTGGGCAGCGGGCTATGGCTGGCGTGGTAATTTTGAAGATCAGCTGGATGCACGCTCCATGGCTGAGGTGAACTTCGCTGGTGCGTTGCCGTTGGTACAGTGGGCGTGGCGCAAGATGGCCCGTCAACATCAGAAGTCAGTGTTAACCATCATCGGCTCAACCAGCAGCGTCAAAGCTCGTGCTGACGAAGCTGTCTACGTGGCGACCAAGCATGCTCAAGCAGGACTGGCTCGCAGTTTAGGTATGCAGGCTGACGAGCAGAAATTACCCGTGAGAGTTGCACTATTTTTGCCTGGAGCCATGAAAACGCCGTTTTGGAACGGCCGGGAACTACCAGTTGACTATCTGTTTTTCAATGACCCAGCCAAAGTGGCCGCGCACATCATTAACGCGGTTAATCACCAGCAGCAACCATTCCTTGAATGGGCGCTACCAAAGGGTACGTTGACGTAAGTTTTTTTCGTGATATAGTCAAGCTATGGAACTGATGGGTATAAACATTGTCGTTGTCGGCGGCGGTACGGGTAGCTTCACATTACTGAGTGGATTAAAAAATTATACACACAACATTACCGCCTTGGTTAACATGGTGGATGATGGTGGGTCAACAGGACAGCTGAGGGATGAATTGGGGGTTTTGCCGGCCGGTGACGTCCGGCAGTGCTTGGTGGCGCTGAGCACTTCGTCAAAGGTGAGAGACCTGTTCAACTACCGCTTTGATGAAGGTAGTATGAAAGGCCACGCGTTCGGTAATCTATTCATGGCAGCCCTAGAAAAAATGACGGGTAATTTTACTGAAGCTGTCAAAGTGGCTGGAGAAGTGCTCAATATCCGAGGACGAGTAGAGCCCATCACATTTGACAATATAACGCTTGTTACGCGGCTGTCTGACGGTACGGTTGTGAGAGGTCAACATGAGGCTGAATCATTGATCATTCCCGTTGGTGAGCGTCCGTGGTTGGACCTGGAGCCGACCGCTCGCATCAATCTACAGGCACGGCAGGCAATATTGAATGCGGATTTGGTGGTGATTGCGCCGGGGTTGTTGTACGGTAGCCTGGCGCCGGCCCTGTTGGTTAGCGGTGTAACGCGCGCCCTCGCTGAGACCAAGGCTAAAAAGGTATACGTTTGTAATCTGGTGAATAAGCCTGGTCAGACTGATGAGTTCACGGTTGCGGATTATGCCAGTGAAATTGAACGGTTTGCAGGTGTCAAATTGGACCACGTGCTATACAACAACCATCGTCCGTCGCAGGAATTGATTGATCGGTACGCTAAAGATGGCGAACTACTGGTCGAGTGGAACAAAGAAGAGCTAAAAAAGAAGCATTTTTACGCCTCAGGTAAGCGATTGATCGCTGATGAAGTCTGGGAAAACACCAATGCTGCCAGTGACCCGCTGGCAGCGCAGCGTAGTTTGATTCGGCACGATGCTGACAGAGTGGCGCGTGAGTTGATGCGAATTTATTTTGCCTAGATGAGTTAAAGTTGTGACTGGAGGCGCTATACTTGCAAAATATTATATTTTGTGATATAGTGTAATCTGTTAACTATGACGGACAATACACAAAAATCAGTAAAGACGATTGATAATTCTGGCAACCTCTCTCGGAGAGGTGAGATATTTTATCATTCTGAAGCCTTATCTAAGGAACTAGTGGAGACGTTCGGTGGTCATCATATGACGCCAGCGCGTCGTTCGGCGGCAAGACTGATCATAGAGATGCCGACGGATATCGAGGAGAATGAGCGGATTGATTACATCACCTCGGCACTTGATAATGATGAAACGATAACCACCGAGACTCAGCGAGATGTCGTGATTGGTATTCTTGAGGACTATAAGGTCTTGCAAGGTTTGTTTGCGTCATATGTTGAAGGAATTGATGAGACGACGTTGCAGGGTAAAGCATTGCGGCTAGAAGATGGTCAGCAGATCCCTGGTGATTTAGGAGAGGACAATACGCAAAGTCCGTGGTCTGAGAGTCCGCCAATCCCGGTGCCACGTATCGATGATTTGATCAAAACGTTTTCAACTAAGGGTGAGGGTGCTCAGGGTATTGGACTAGAAACAGCGATGATCGTTGGGGCGGTAACACTTGCCAAATTAAAAGCTACTCCATATCACGACGCAGCAGTCTATAGGCAAGCAGTGTTTGCAAAAAACTTTTTGATCCCTGTGTGTAGTATTGTTGGGCTTGATAATCTAGAATCTGAGTTGAATGATGAAGTAGATATCATTACTGGGCGAAATATCGGCGATGGTATGGATGGCAGTGATTTGAGTAATGACATTGATCCATTGATTGATGAAGTAGATAGGGTTGAATCGCTACATTTTGGTCCTAAGGACTCGGTCGATCCTGAGCGATTTAATTTTGCTATGAATAATATTAATCAAATTTTTTCTCGGTTGCTTGGTAAGCCAGATTTGCGGCCAGCTGTGGAGACAACCTCACCTCATAATACACTGTTTGTAGTTGGTACTGTGGCAGCGCGAAACGGTATTAAGACAGAAGCGCGAGCTCGTGGTAAGGGGCGAGGCTCGTATTTGAAAAAGTTTCTAAGGCGCATAGGATATTATGAGCCGCATTCTCAGCCGCTGAAGGATGAAGGTGATCTTCACCCGATTGATCTGTATGGCATGGTGGTGATCGCCGATGATGATAAGCAGATGGCCGATTTGTATGCTGAGGCGGTGATCAATGCCCTGAATGATGAGAATATTACGCCATATCCATCACCTGGACGCGATAAGGAATGCTTTGTTATCAAGGGGTCTCCAGAATTTCAGGAGAATGTTCGCAGGGCAGTCCTTGAGATGATTCCTGACGCTGATATGGAGTTATTTAGCTTTAAAGACAGCGGTAGGGACTTTACTGACGCAAAAATTACTGGTTTCTCCGAGACAGGTGACACGCGAGTGCCGTTTGCACCATTTGAAATGCAGTTCTCGACGCCAGATGCTCGCTTGGTGGCACGAACTGGTAAAAAAGCGGCACACTTCTTCTTTAAATTGCGTAAGATATATGGCGATTTAGTAAATATGACTGATGAGACAGCTGATGCGATCATTGATATTTGGCAGCGTAAGCAGGACTACTTTACGAGCCCCGATGACAGTGCTAAGGAAGATCACCTGACAAACCAGAGTCGTGAACGGGTAGAGTACTTTAAGGAGGGGGCGCTAGATAGGCGTAAATCCTTGCTTAAACGCGTTCGTGATATGGCTAGACAAGCACTGGATAGTATATAATTACCTATATGACGATTTACTACACTGACGGTTCTGCTTCGCCAAACCCTGGTCCGGGTGGGTTTGCGGTGATTCGTGATCTTGAGCCATGGATTTTGGGCTCAGAGGACGGTGAGACGACGAATATTCGCATGGAAGGCAAGGCGCTGATCGCGGCGCTTCAGGACGCGGACGAGGCGCCGTGCGTGATCTACACTGATAGCGAGTTTTGGATCAATGTGGTGACTAAGTGGGCACCCGGCTGGCAGCAGCGCGGCTGGACGAAGAAGGGTGGCGAGATCAAAAATCTGGACATCGTGCGTGAGCTATATGAGCTGTATTCGAATTCGCAGGCGGAACTCCGCTGGGTGCGCGGTCATGAGGGCGACGAAGGTAATGAACTGGCGGACACCTGGGCCAACCGAGCGCGTGAAGGCGAAAGATTGACCAAATAATACATTTCTGATATAATATAAGCATGAGCGGATTACATGTGCCAGACCGCGTGCAGCTTGAGCTGCATCCATTTTACTCCTATCCAGATTCGGCTGATTGGCTGTACGCACGCATTGGTGTTGCCACGGCGGTTGATATTCGTGGCGATGCATTATATGTCAGGGCAGGTGTTGGCGATAGTAAGGATCACGATAAACTAGCTGGCAAGGTTGATCCAGGTAGTGATAAAAATATAGCGCTACCGTCTGAGATGTATGCAAAGCAGGGAATAGTGACTACATGGTATTATCCTAACATGGGAGGTAGGCTTGAAGGGCTGGCTGGTCCGATGGTGAAGAAAGGTCTTAACCCAGAGGCTAAACTGACATGGGAAGAGACGAAAAAATGTTTAAGGATGGCGGCGCTGGCGATTGGTTTGTTTATGATTAAGCCGCCGTCCGATGTGGCAGAACGGACAGATCTCCATGCTATTGAGGTTAGTAAAGAAGATTTAACTGCAGCAAAAGAGCAATTTGGTAGGCGTATAATCTCAACTTAGCTGGCGGTGTCTAGTAAAAATTGCTATACTAGGGCAATGGAAGAAGTGAGGGAAACGACTGATATTTTTTTGTGGGCGAATCAAACTGACGCGAAAAAGAACGATTTACAGATAGAGCTGTTCTTATTTAATAAAAATTACACGCCGTATGCTATGTCTTTGAAAGGCGATGTCGAGCAGCAGCTCAGGCCGCTATTTTTGTTTGATTATATCAATCAAGTTAATTTGGGCGCCGGCACTGGCCTCAGCGTGCGCGACTATGAGCTGAGTGAAGCGGAAGACAACGTGCTGCTGCGAACAGACCTCGCCAAGGTCGGCCGAGCGGAAACCTTGATTCATTTGATCGAGCATGAGCGTGGTGATATCGTGGAGTTTTCGGAAACTGAGCATGAGTTTAAGCGAATGAAGGGAGTGATAGCGCGGTTTACTGATCCGAATGATCCAGAAAAAATCTTTTACACCGCCAAGTTAATTCAGCAGGGACAGACGCTCAAAAGCGCGCTAGCATGGGAGTTTTCTGATGGCAAGTTTGGTGCGTTTAAGGCGGAAGTCGGTTTTAAGGTGCCGGATGATAACCAGGTGCTGATCATTGGTCAGGATATTTTTGCCTTTAATCCAGGCAAATTTGAGCGGATGTTTGGCTATGAGTACAAGAAGCAAGTGATTGCCGATAAGAAAGTGGCGGAAATTGAAAAACAATATAAGTTGAGTTTCCCGGAGGGGCTGGATCTGAATGCGCTGGTCAAGGAACGCAAAAAGACCATCAATAAGTTGCAGAAATTGGAGATCGGCGAGGTTAAGCAAGAGCAGGTGTTAGACTATGCTGATGAGATGCAGCTGGAGCTAATGAGCGATGATAACGGCGCAATCATCATTATGGACGGTAATGACCTCGACATGTTTGTGAACTTGATCAATGAGGACTACATCGAGAGCAAAATTACTGGTAAACGCTATGAAATTAAATCGAAAAAACTGCTGGGTGAGCCTGAGGGTGAACCGCCGCGAGGTTAAGTATGGACCAGGAGTTGGCGCTGGCGATTTTGATGAGCGGTCGGTCGGCGCTGCTGACGGGTGCGGCTGGTACCGGCAAGACGCACCTGCTGAATACTTTTATTGCACAGGCGCGTGACCAGGGTAAAAAGGTGTCGGTAACAGCGACGACGGGCTTGGCGGCGACGCATTTGGGCGGCAATACCATTCACAGTTGGAGTGGTATTGGTGTCAGTGATCACTTGGCGAACAACTTTTTTGATCGGCTGTCAAAAACGCGACGTGAGGTAATTACGAAGACTGATGTGCTGGTGATTGACGAGATTTCCATGCTGCATGATTTTCGGCTGGACATGGTCGATCGGGTGTTGCGTGGTGTCCGGGAGAATGACCAGCCATTTGGCGGTATTCAGCTAGTGATGAGTGGTGACTTTTTCCAATTACCGCCAATTAATCGTCCGGGTGAGCAGGGCGGTGGTTTTGTAGTGTATTCGGAAGCGTGGCAGGAGTTACAGCCGGCGGTGCTATATCTGGAGCGGCAATATCGGCAAAATGACGAGCAGCTCCTCGAGATTTTGACGGCACTGAGGAGTGACGATATCAGACGGCATCATGCTGAAGTGTTGCTGGCGCGAACGGAGGTCGAATTGCCTGATGGTGATATCACCGAACTACACACCGTCAATGTTGATGTCGACGCCATTAATAGCCAGAAGCTGGCGGAACTGGCGGGTGGGGAACGAACGTACCAGCAGACGACGACCGGTTCAAAAGTATATGTCGAGAACTTGCAGCGGTCGGTACTGGCGCCGAGTGAACTGGTGTTGAAACTGGGTGCGTTGGTGATGGCGGTGAAAAATTCGCCGCAGAAATTGTACGCCAATGGTAGCATCGGCACGGTGGTGGATTTTGAGCCGCTGACCGATTATCCGATTGTGGAGTTTCGTAACGGCCGGCAGGTGACGATGCTGCCAGATGTCTGGGAACTACGTGACGGTGAGCGCAAGCGAGCCAGTATTTCCCAGGTGCCGCTGCGCCTAGCGTGGGCTATCACCGTGCATAAAAGCCAGGGTATGACCTTGGATGCGGCTAAGATTGACCTGAGAAAGGCGTTTGTTGAGGGCATGGGCTACGTGGCCTTGAGCCGGGTGCGGGATTTGGATAATTTATATTTGTATGGAATTAATCGTAAGGCGCTGGAAATTTCACCGGATGCATTGGCAATTGATGAGGTGTTGCAGCGGGCAAGTAATGAAGCAGCCAGGCACTATCGTCCAATGCTGGAGGATATGAAGCGAAAACAGTCAGCGCCGAAAAAATCAGGCAGGAAATCTCAGTCTGGCAGCTGGCAGCAAAAAATTGCCAAAATGCGCGAAACCTATCCCAAAGCCTACATGCCGTGGGAAAAAGCCGACGACGACATTCTCAAACAAGAGTTTCTACAGGGCGCAACCATCCAGCAACTTAGTCAAAGACTTGGTCGCCATGAAGGCTCAATTCGCATGCGACTGCAGAAGCATTTTGGGGAAGATATCGTAGCGTAAGCAGAGTATACGGTATAATGATAGATATGACGGATGCAAAACGATCAAATCCAAGCTTTCCAAAACGATTTTTATGGGGTGCGGCTATTTCGGCGCACCAGACGGAAGGAGGCTTGAACAATCAGTGGACCGCCTGGGAACTGGAAAATGCCAAAACGTTAGCCACGCAGGCACCATACAGTTTTGGACGGACTGCTATGTGGTCGTATGTGGAAAAAGAGGCTACCAATCCTGACAATTATGTTTCAGGCACTGGAGTTGAGCATTATTCGCGGTATGAAGAAGACTTTCAATTATTGGAGCAAATGGGGCTTAATTCATTTCGGTTTGGAATCGAATGGGCTCGTGTGGAGCCAGAAGAGGGTGCTTGGGATGCGTCGGTGATTGATCATTATCGCACCTATTTGAAACGGTTGAAAGAATTGGAAATCACCCCCGTAGTAACGCTGTTTCATTTTACCTTGCCAGTTTGGTTTGCCGAGAAAGGTGGCTTTGAGAGGCGAAGTAATGTAGCTTATTTTGTGCGATTTGTGGAAAAGATTTTCGATGAGCTGGGTCGTGATCTGGAGTGGATTATTAGTATCAATGAGCCGCTGGTGTATGTTGGGGAAAGTTATTTTCAGGGAGTATGGCCGCCAAATCAAACCAAAAGATTACTCGGCTTTAAGGTGTTGATGAATTTGATACGGGCGCACAAACAGGTCTACAAGCTTGCGTGCAAAAATCGCCGCCACAAGGTGTCGATGGCGCATAATTTATCGTACATTTACGCTGGGGACGACGCTTGGGTGTCGCGGCTGAGTGCTCGAGTGGCTGACTACTTTATCAATCAGTGGATCGTTCGGCGAGTACGCAAGCATAGTAATTTTCTGGCGGTCAATTATTACTTTGCGCAACGGTTTTTTGGGTATCGAGTGCATAATTCTGAGAAAAACCCAGAAAGCGACTTGGGCTGGGATATGCAGCCAGACAAATTGTATGAGCTGCTAGTTGAAACGTACAAAAAGCACCAATTGTCAATTTTTATCACAGAGAATGGGTTGGCTGATGCGACAGATCAACACCGTAAATGGTGGCTGATGGAAACGATTCGAGCTATGGACAGGGCGCTCAAAGAAGACGTCAAAATCATCGGCTATCTGCACTGGAGTCTACTCGATAACTTTGAGTGGGACAAGGGATACTGGCCGAAGTTTGGTCTGGCAAGGGTTGATAGAAAGACCATGGAACGTACGTTGCGGGCAAGTGGTAAATGGTATGGTATGGTCGTGAAGCGATTGCGATCATAGTGTTCAGCTAGCCACACAGTACACTAGACTTTTCCACAATTTTGTGGAAAAGTTTTCGTTTGGGGGTAAAATGGGTAAAAAGTACTAAAAAAGACTTGCAAGTGGGTAGTTGTGGGTAGTATTATGAAGTCAGTGGTAACGGCAACGAGCTGTTGAACAATAACAAACAACCACTAACATTAAAAAATCAATCTAATTCCGTCAGGGAAGGAGCCTCAGTGCAAGTAGATTACTTTGAGCGAAAGCTGGACGACAAGCGTCGTTTGACGATGCCAGCTGAACTCAGGGAGGAATTTGCATCTGGTGTGGTCCTGACCAGAGGGTTTGGCAAATACCTCCACCTATATCCGCGGCGTGTTTGGGATAAAGAAGTCGAGAGCGCTTTGCAGGGTAGTATCCTGGATGAGCGAATTGCCGACCTGAACGTTAAGTTCCGACGGGGTAAAACGGCATCGACGCTTGACCAAAAACAAGGTCGGGTGACAGTAGAACAGCATTTGCTGGACTATGCTGGCATTGACCGGGAAATTGTGGCGGTTCGCGCCGGAGCATATTTCCGAGTGATGGCAGCCGATGCAGTCGACGCGGATTGATGAACTGTACGCACATTAACAATTAGGAAACCTCTCGAGATCAACTACCTGGGTATTTGAGAAGAGCACTCGTGGCTATTTGCTCCACAATAAAAACGGCAATGCACCTTCCTTAAAACACCTCCCAAAAAAACTCCACCTCACACATAAGTCTCTTTTGGAAAACACGCTTTTCCTCTCTTAAAGACATAAAAAACAAACACAAAACAAACACAAAAGCTCAAATTAAATATCCAGATAGGTGATCTCGAGCATTATTCCGTTATAATGGAGTAATGATGAGTATTAAAGAACATCCACCACAGCCGGGTTTGTCGAACGACGCTCCGGTTCATGTTCCCGTACTCTTAGAGGAGACCGTGCGTGCGCTCGCCCCTCGCCGGGGTGAAGCGTACCTTGATTTGACTGCTGGATATGGCGGTCATGCGCGGGAGATTCTCAAGAGGACAGACAACTATTTGAACGCTGTATTGGTCGATCGCGATAGTAACGCGATTCGAACATTAGGCGATTTGACAGAACAAGGTGTCAGATTGATGCATCAAGATTTTGCGTCAGCGGCACGTGATTTGGTCAAGCTTGGGCGAAAATTTGACGTGATTTTGGCTGATTTGGGGGTGTCGTCACCGCAGCTTGACAGAGCAGAGAGGGGTTTTTCATTTCGTTTTGACGGTCCATTGGATATGAGGATGGACGATACGACGGAGATGACGGCGGCTGATATCATCAATCATGCTTCAGTGGATGAATTGGTTCGGCTGATAACCCTGTACGGCGAGGAAACTCGTTCGCGCGCTATGCATATTGCGAAAGCGATGGTAGCGCATCGTCCGATGACGCGAACGTCTGAGCTAGCTGAGCTGATTGAGCGGACTGTTGGTCGCGGTGGCCTAAAAAGACATCCAGCGACTCGCACTTTTCAAGCCCTCAGAATTGAAGTTAACCAAGAACTTCAGCAGGTGAGAGATGTATTGCCATTATTGCCTCAGCTGCTCAATCCAGGCGGCCGTGTCGGCATCATTAGCTTTCACAGTCTGGAAGATCGATTGGTCAAACATTTTTTCAAGGAACAATCAGAAGCGGGGTATGAGGCCGAGCTGATGATTCCTGATAAAAAAGTAATTCTAGGGACTGCAGATGTTCACAATCCGCGCAGTCGAAGTGCTAAACTTCGCTGGGCTGTAAAAACATAACACAAAAAGGAGGCAATTATGCCAGTACACATCAAAGTTCAGTTCCAAGACGCAGACCACTCCGAGAGTGTTGCTGTTCGCCGCGGCTAATCAGTCGTTCGTAGAATAGCTGACGCACTATCCGGACAGTGTATCAGTCGATGATCTGGTCCGTCCTTAGGTTTTGAGACGGGCCAGGTTATCTTGGAATGTCACAATTTTAGAGAAATTATATACCAACATAACATAGAAAACAGAATGTACGCACGATCCACCACTTTCACACCTCGACGGCAGCAACAGATGCGCCGCAATCAAAATGCAACTCGTTTTCGGTCTAATGTCAAACTCGGCCCAGTGGCTCATACAGTACTGGTCGCGCTGATGGTTGCTGTGCTTGGCTTGATTTACTTGACGCAGGCGACTAAAACGTCCGCGTACAGTAGAGAGTCTCAGGGCTTGGATAAACAGATTAGTGAACTCCATGCTAAAAAATCTGAACTTGAAGTGCAAAATGCTCGATTGACGGCTCTTGATAAAGTGAAAAATAGCAACGTGGCATCAGCCATGAGCAAGCCGTCACAAACTGATTACGCTAATTAGATAAAAGTGGTATAATTTAAGAAGCACTATGAAGGGGCGACTTGCGCAATCACGAACGAGTCTACTCGCCATTATTCTGCTGGGGATAATGGCAGTTTTTGTGTTGAGACTATTTCAATTGCAGGTGCTGCAGCACGGCAAATACGTTGAACTAGCAGCGCGCAATCAGCAGCGCACGTTGGTGATTCCGGCCACGCGGGGCGAAATTTACATGATGGACGGCAAGACGCCGGCTCCGGTGGTGCTGAACCGTATGATATTTAATGTGGTGGCTGATCCACAAACCGTCTCTGACGGTCAGCGCCATGAGATCATTCAAGCGCTGCGTCAGACAGCTGGCGATAAGCTCATGGAGAATGCTGAGGGACGACTTGCTAACAAAAAATCGCGCTATGAGGTTTTAGCTCGGGGTTTGACGCTAGACCAGGCTGAGCAGATGAAAAAGAAGGATTTTTCAGGCGTATTGTACCAGCTCAATTCGGTTCGGAATTATCCAGAAGGGGCTTTAGGCGCGCAGGTACTGGGCTTTGTAAATGCGAATGGTGAAGGTCAGTATGGCGTAGAGGGCGCGTTGGACAAGCGACTCAAAGGTAGTGATGGGCTGCTACGAGCAGTGACTGACGTGCGGAATGTGCCGCTGATGATAGGTAAGAATGACGTGAATATTGAGGCAAAGGCGGGTGAGGATTTGGTGTTGTCAATTGACCGCAATGTTCAGAGTTATGCCGAAGAAGCCCTCAAACGCGGCCTGCAAAAAGCTGGCGGTACCGAGGGTAGCGTAGTGGTGATGAATCCAAACAATGGCCGAGTGCTGGCTATGGCAAATTATCCAACGTTCAATCCTGCCGAGTATAACAAGGTTCAAAATGCTGCTGCGTTCATCAACGCCGCGACCATGACGCCGCAAGAACCGGGGTCAATCATGAAATCATTTACCATGGCGATGGGAATTGACAAGGGTGCGATTACGCCAAATACCACCTACCAGAACACTGATTGTACCCAAGTTGGCGACCGTAAGATTTGTAATGCAGTGCGCGGTTTGACCGGTACAACCACCATGCAGCAAGCACTAAACAACTCGCACAACGTTGGAACAGTGACGGTTGGGCGAAAATTAGGTGACGGTTCGTATATCAATAACGCCGCACGACAGACGATTTATCAGTACTTTCATGATAAATATGGTTTTGGTGAGAAAACAGGAATTGAGCTGTCAGAGGCGCAAGGGTTGATCACTAGTCCGACTGAACAAGAGGGAAATGAAGTTCGGTACGCAAACATGACGTTCGGTCAGGGAATAAATTTGACACCAATTCAAGTTACCTCGGCGTTTTGCTCAATCATCAACGGAGGAGTGTACTACCGTCCAACGGTCGTCGCTGGGGTGAAAAAGGGCGATGCTGTCGAGTGGTCAAAACCGCAGCCACTGCGTCATACTGTGAGTGCGGAGACGTCTACTCAGATGCGCACGATGCTAGATACGGCGCGTCATTCGTTCTATGTCGGCAAAGATGACAAGCCGGGCTATCTGATCGGTGGTAAAACGGGTACGGTGGAGTTGTTGGTGAATGGTGCATATAGCATGAAAGAAACGGCTGGTACCTATGTTGGTTTTGGTGGCACAGATAAGCCGGAATATGTCATAATGATAAGGGTATCGGCACCAAATAAACATGTTGCACTTGAAGGTAGTGTGCATGCATCGCCAATTTTTACTGATATTTCGAACTGGATGATTGAGTATTTGAAATTATCACCGAGGAGATCCTAAATGAAAAGCTATATACAAACGGTAACAAACGAAATGACATATATCTTCGTGTTGAGTCTAGCAGCGTTCCTACTGGCAATGTTTTTGACGCCAATTTATACGTTCTTTGCTTATAGATATCAGTTCTGGAAACGACAACGCACTTCTGCGGTGACTGGCGAGAAGCTGCAGGTGTTTGATAAACTTCACGAGGAGAAATTGCGTCGCCATATCCCTACGATGGCCGGCATCATTGGTGTAGTTTCCATCGTCTTGATCACGCTGTTATTTAACCTGGACCGCCGGCAAACATGGTTGCCGTTGGCAGCTTTTGTTGGTGGCGCGGCTGTGGGATTGATCGATGATTATTTGAACATCTTTGGTAGTAATAAAAAAGACGCTGGCATGCGGGCGCCAGTTAAGTTTGCGCTGATTACGCTGATTGGTTTGGTGCTTGGGTGGTTCTTCTTTGCTAAATTGGGCGTTAGTAGCTTCCACGTACCGTTTTATGGCGATCTATCAGTTGGTTGGCTGATCATACCATTGTTTGCGTTTGCGGTCGTCGCGACGGGTAATGCGGTTAATATTTCAGATGGTTTGGATGGTCTGGCGGGCGGGCTGTTGGCTATCAGTTTTGTGATGTTTGGCGTGATTGCGCTGCTACAGGGAAACTTCTTGCTGGCTGGTTTCTGTTTTACGGTGGTTGGCGCATTGCTCAGCTATCTGTGGTTCAATATCTATCCAGCGAGGTTCTTTATGGGCGATGTAGGTGCTTTTGCCTATGGAGCAAGCTTGGGCGTGGTGGCGATGCTAACAAACTCGTTATTGCTTCTACCGATCATCGGTTTGTTATTTGTTGTCGAAGCAGGTTCTAGTGCGTTACAAATTGCCAGCAAGCGATTGTTTGGCCGAAAAATCTTCAAATCTGCACCAATTCACCATCACTTGGAGGCCAGTGGTTGGCCGGAGACCAAGATTACCATGCGTTTTTGGGTAATTGGCTGCGTGATGGCATTTATCGGTTTTCTCGTAGCCTTGGCAGGAGGGAATATTGCGTAATACTATGCCTAGTGTGCCAGCTGGGACGATTCGTAAGCATCGGCCGGTTTATCAGGTGGCGTTATATGTCAGCCTGTTGTTGCTGTTGGGTTTGGTGGTGATGTATGCGCTGGGACCGCAGCGTGCTAATGTTATGAATTTTGCGTACGGCACGAACTACAGCGATATGTTTTTCTTTAACAAGCAGCTTATCTCTGTTGTGATTTCCTTTGCAGCGTTTGCTGCGTGTGCTATTATTCCATATAAAATTTTCACTGAAAAATATGCAAATTGGCTATTTGTCGGTGGCTTGTTTTTCTGTTTTTTGCTGGTGGCGTTGGGTATGCTGGGTGTTTCGTTTGCACAGGAAACCAATGGTGCGTACCGCTGGTTTTACCTCGGCGGGCTGGGAAGTTTTCAGCCGGCTGAATTGTTAAAATTTGGTATCTTAGTGTTTATCGCTGGATTTTTGGGTAAACGTATGCGACAAGGCAAAATCAACGACGTGGAGGAGACGCTCATCCCGCTCGGTATTGCAGCAGCGATAGCCATGTTTATCGTGGTAGTGCTACAAAAGGACCTGGGAACTGGATTGGCGTTGGTCGCCATCGTCTTGTCTATGTTGGTGGTCTCAGGTATGCGGTCAGATATTCTCTGGAAAATAGTGGGCGTTCTGTTGGCGGCGGGCGTCATGCTCATCCTCATCGCGCCGCACCGCTTGGAGCGCGTCATGACGTTCTTTCAGGGTGATCACTCGAACACGTCGTCTATGGATAGCAGTAGCAACACCTATCACGTGCAGCAGGCACGCATCGCTATCGGTTCTGGTGGTATCTTAGGGCTGGGTATCGGGAAGAGTGTGCAGGTGTCAGGCTATTTGCCCGAAGCCATCAACGACTCGATCTTTGCCATCATGGGTGAGACATTTGGTTTTGTTGGACTGCTGATCATTTTGGGGCTATTTACCGCCTTGCTGCTTGGTATTGTGCATATTGCTGCACGACTGCCTGACCCTAGACTTCGATTAGTGGCAGCTGGTGTGTTTGGTTGGGTTGCTTCTCACGTGATATTGAATGTGGCAGCTATGACGGGGGTGGCACCATTGACTGGTATCCCATTGCCGCTACTGAGTTATGGTGGAACCAGCATGCTGTTCATCGCTGCGGCCCTTGGATTAGTTTTTCAGCTGTCTTGCTACACATCACACAAGCCATTAACAGAAGGGAAGGATAGCCATGCGGATCTTAGCGGTCGGCGGCGGTTCGGGCGGACACGTTACGCCCGTGGTCGCCGTGTTTAAGGAATTGAAGGATAGGGGAGAGCACGAGTTACGATTTTGGTGTGACCGTAAATTTGGACCAACGGCAAAGAAAGTGGTTGCAGAATCCGGCTATGATATTCCAGTTTCATTCATCACCGCCGGTAAATTGCGTCGCTATCACGGTGAGAGTAAATTGCAGCATTTAGCGCCCTCAATCCTATTTCCTAACTTATACGACTTGTGCAAGGTTATTATTGGTTTTGTGCAGAGCTTTTGCAAGCTGCTGATGTGGCGCCCTGACGTCATCTTCATCAAAGGTGGTTATGTTTGTCTGCCAGTTGGTTATGCTGCGCGATTACTGAGAATCCCATTGGTATTGCATGACTCTGACGCTCATCCAGGGTTGACTAACAGGCTGCTGTCGCCCTTTGCTAAGCGCATTGGTACGGGCGCACCGCTCGAGTATTATCGCTATTCTTATCAGATAGCAACATATGTTGGGGTACCAATTTCAGATAAGTTCCGGCCGTATACTGACGCGGAAAAGCGGGAAATTAAGACGCAGTTGGGCTTTGATCCATCACGACCGTTAGTTGTCGTTACTGGTGGTGGCTTGGGTGCTGTGCGCATCAACAACGCTGTGGCGAAGAATCGTGATAGGCTTCTGGAGGCCGCCTCGGTATTTTTGATATCTGGACAACATCAATACAACGAGCTGAGCAAAATTTTGGACCATCGTGATGGTTGGCGTTTGGAATCGTTTTTGCACGGACCACAAATGGCGCAGGCATTAGCGGCTGCGGATGTGGTCGTCGCGCGAGCTGGGGCAACAACACTGTTAGAGTTGGCAGCGCTGGGCATGCCAACGGTCATCATCCCAAATGGTAGGCTGACGGCTGGCCACCAACTAAAGAATGCTAAGGTCTATCAAGACGCCCTGGCTGCGGTGATTGTGAACGAAGACCAGCTAGACAAAAACCCTGACCTACTAGGCGATACGCTGATTAAGCTGCTCAAATCGCCAAAGATTCGTCATGATTTGGGTAATAATTTCCTCAAATTTGCTAAACCGCATGCTGCTGGTGATATGGCTGAAATGATCCTGGAAGCTGCTGATAAACAGGGGAGGCGACAGTAGATGTCACTGCTTGGCAGGAAAAAAGCAAAACAGCGATCACCGGCCAACAATGGCCCGCGTCGAATGCGTGATGATATTATCAAAGAATCGTCCGCCTTCCAGCTCAACCGTACCATCAGTAGCTTTCGAAAGCAGCAAGATGAAGTCTCTGAGCGAACTATCCACCATAAACGCCAGGATCTACAAAAAGCTTTCATGCAGCGGATAGGTATGATATTAGCTATTTTGGTGGTGTTGATTCTATTGTCTTTCCAGCTGTCGCTATCAATCTCCATACAAACGCCTGATACAGCCAGTGGTCAGCAAGCTGCCACCTATAAGAAGGTCTTAACTGATTATTATGCTTCACGCCCTGCTGAGCGATTCAAGCCATTCCTTAACCAGGACGCATTGCATCAATACTTCCTTTCTCACGCGCCAGAGGTCAAAACCGTGCGCATAGAGACATTTGGCGCTGGTATGGCGACCGCTAAACTCACGTTTCGCCAGCCGCTTGCGCAGTGGTCTTCTGGTGAAAAGACATATTTTGTTGATGAATCGGGCGTAACGTTTGAACGTAATTATTTTGCACCACCAAAGCTGACTGTTAAAGACCAAAGTGGTGCACCGCTTTCTGGTGGGCAAGAGGTGGTCAATCAACGTTTTTTGAGCTTTTTGGGGCAGGCTGTTTCGCAATTTACCAAGAACAAGCTATCCGTTTCAGAGATTGTCTTGCCGCAAGATACCGTTCGTCAAGTGCTGTTCTTGATTGAGGGTAAGGGCTATGCAGTCAAGATGACCGTCGACAGGGCAGCAGTGGCACAAGTTGAGCAAGCCATTAAAGCTATGCGCTTCATCGACGAGAGGCGACTGCGACCAGAGTATCTCGACGTGCGGGTAGACCAACGAGTATTTTATAAATAGGGGATATAGGTTAGTGAAGTGGGGTATCACCCAACCTGACGTTTTGTTCTCTTTTTGTTCTAAAATGAGAATAGTAAAATATATATTACAATATGCAAAAACCAAAAAGTCAAATATAGGCGGTCCGCAAAAAAACAGAGCGGGGGAATAAAAAAGAAAAAAGTCAAATACAGGTCGATCATCCAAGATGTTGCAATGTGGAAAACTTATCACGGCATAATGTAGTAAATACTACGTGGTCTTTCAGGAGCCATATAAGCGTGTGGGTATATACTTATATTTCAAGACACAGTGTATGATGAGTAATGATAAGAGCAAAAGTTACAATTTGTTCGCGCAGTAGAAGATGGTAGACTCCAAAGCCCCTGCTTAGTTAGCTGGATATATCCTTATGTGGCTATATGTGCCGCACTCATTATCATACATGGTTATCTCCTATACAGTTCGTAAAACATACATTGTGCGACATTAAGAATATTTCTCTTTTATGAATACACACTCATTGATTTTGATATGTTACAATTGGATTTTAGTTGCCTGTGGCGTTTGGTCGGTTAAAAATTACTTAGCTTGCCCTTTGCCATATGTCTGTCGATCATTTTGTCTATATCGTGAATTTCTAGCTTCTGGATCTTGAGCCTTGAGGCTCCTTGTTTACCGAACCATAGCAATATACCAAGATGTTATGGCTGTGTGCTGGCGTATGGTATATGCTAATATTTTTAGTTCCCTTTTTGTTCTATAATCCTTTAGTGATCAACGCATGTGAGGTTTGACGGAAGGCGAGGTTGGTGCCGTGTCAGCTGGGCAGGGATCACTTCTCTGCCGCCTTAGATACGGTTGCTGTTTTTGCTGGATGATATTATCATAGGGATATGAGAGTTATTTCACCTGACAATAGGGGTTTGCACGAGATAGTACCGTCGGTAGATTTGTTTTTAGCGGGAGGTATTACCAATTGCCCAGACTGGCAAGCGGAGGCGCTAGTCCTATTGGGCAATCAAGATATAGCAGTGGCCAATCCACGTCGTAAGAGAGCGCTGGCTTTTCAAGGCAAAGGGGCGACGCACCAGATAGAGTGGGAGTATGAATACCTCAGGCGGGCGCAAGTGGTGTTGTTTTGGTTTCCAAAGGAATCCCTCTGCCCTATCGCGCTGTTTGAGCTGGGTAAGGAACTTGAGAGCGGATCGCGTGTGGTGATTGGTGTGCATCCAGAGTATTCGAGACGATTTGATATCATTACACAGGTGCGCTGTTATGACCCTGATTTTCCAATATATAGTGAACTTGCTGATGTGGTGGTAGCGGCTGTACGTGCGCTTAGAGCCTGAGCTGGAGGTAGTATATTTAAGACACTCTGCTCTCTGTTAAGATTTCTAGGTCAGTTTCGATAATTTGAGCGTTGACAGCTTGATATATATCCTTGGTCGTCTGTTGTTTGCTATACTATCATTAGGATTCGTGGACTGTAATTGCCCCGTCTCGGACGTATCATCAAGCCTCGACATATTATATGCAGGATTGGTGCGGCCAGATGACGAATCGTTAAAGTAGGTAACCACGTTCAGTGTGTTGCCTACTTTAAATGGCTTTAGCAATATAACACTACTGTAAAACCAAATACTACTTATCCACTCTGTCTATTATCGTTTCAGTACCATTCAATATAACACTACTGTAAAACTGAGCGCCGCAACGATAGCGTCAGCCATCAGTTTCAGTACCATTCAATATAACACTACTGTAAAACGTTGCGGTATAGCCAACTTCCTGCAACTTGGTTTCAGTACCATTCAATATAACACTACTGTAAAACTAACCGCTGTACGTTGTATGCTAGCTGTTAGTTTCAGTACCATTCAATATAACACTACTGTAAAACGTGGCCACAATGTGTGCAGAGCTACCACCGGTTTCAGTACCATTCAATATAACACTACTGTAAAACTGCGGTATTCAGCCTTGGCGTGAATTTCAGGTTTCAGTACCATTCAATATAACACTACTGTAAAACAGCTAGTCGTCGATTACAAGACCTGCAGCAGTTTCAGTACCATTCAATATAACACTACTGTAAAACATCAAGCACAAATAACGTGCCGGGGGTTTCGTTTCAGTACCATTCAATATAACACTACTGTAAAACGCCGACCAAGCAGAGGCTGTGAAAAAGCAAGTTTCAGTACCATTCAATATAACACTACTGTAAAACAAGCCCTTGAAACCATTGCCCGATCGACGTGTTTCAGTACCATTCAATATAACACTACTGTAAAACCAAGCTATAATCGTATTATTGTTATACACCGTTTCAGTACCATTCAATATAACACTACTGTAAAACCTCAATTGTGAAGTTTTACAGGGGTGAACGTGATAGCGCTTACCCTGTTGTTATTATGAATTGGTACTAAAATCATACAAATCGTCATCAATAACGAGAATATTCTCCTCGTTCAACTTATCTTTACAGTTTTTCTCAATAAAAAGTACTGAAAAATGATTGTTTTGTACATATTGTAAAAGAGCCTGCAGCTCGCAATGCGACAATAATTGGCGCTGGTTTATCAAAATCACTAAACGTTTTGATAATAATTGCTGAGCTGAATCTATAATACCATAAAGCTTGTCAATGTAGTTATTTCCTGTATTCGCCTCCAGCTCTACATGCGTCATCTTCATAATGTCATTGATAGATATCTCTGTTTGATAGTTTATACTTTGTGAGGAATTGGTATTTATAGTGCTAAGAACATCCAAAATGTCTGCTTCTATTTGTGCTAGTTTGGCCATGTCGATGTCGCTATTGTCATGGATGTTTTTATACAGGGCTGCTGTGATAGTTCGATTGGCTAGATCGTAGGAATATATATCCGTGATAACCAGAGTGTCTTTTGTGAAATTCAGTGGAGTGTGATCACTGTCGTAAACAACAGTGCGGTTATTCTCTTCCCTTTTAGTGTATGTATCAAGTATATCTTCAACAATGCTTCTGAAAAATAAGTCATTACGAACAGCCAAGGTCGCGATGCCACCGTCATCTGATATTGATAGCGTATTATCGAATCCTGAAATGTTGATTTTCATAAAACAACTGTCCTATCGGTAGTTTGAATTGATAATTCCTCATATTCCCCTGCTAAGTATTCCATTGAGGCGAATTGCCGCTCAGTTATCGTTAATAGTTGGATGATACCATTGTCGGGTATAATTTTTTTGAGTCTGTCGTGGGTTAATTTTTCATTCGTGGAATTAAGGACTAGTTTACTATAGACTGATTGTTGCATCATGACAAACCCTTCTTGGGTGAGTTGCTTGCGGAATGTGGCATATATTTTGCGTTCGCGAGCACTTACCATTGGTAAGTCAAAAAATAATATCATTCTCATATACCTTACCTTCATACTTATATTAGTTCGTATTCGGGCAGATTTTTGTCGCTGCCCTCTTCCATTGCTCTAAAAAATAACTTTACGTAGATGTTGATCGCGTTTGATAGGAACTGTTCTTTACCAAGAACAATGACTTTGTGGTTGAGAATATCAATGAGGCGACTCTTGAAGAAGTCGTCAAATGCGAAACTTCGACACTTATACACTTCACGGTCAACGATAGGACGGCATGACTCCATTAGGTCGCAGGTGAGATTAAAAGGGTTGTATTCATTGCAGTGGTTAACACCCATAGTTGTTGAATAGCCAGCTGAAGTAATTTCCCTGTTGAAAGCTGAAAGGAGAATTGCATAACCATAGTTAAGCGCTGCGTTTATGTCGCTGGAGCTGTCGCGTGAAAATTGCGGACCAAACAACTCTTTGAAGTATAGTTTCGCAGCATGCGCTTCACGATTGGTAGTGTCTCCGGGTAATACTGATGCGGCAAAATTCATAAGTATTTCGCAGGAGGTTTGATTGGCGGTCTCTCTATAGACTACCTGAGCTTGCTTGATAATTTTTTGAGCAACGATTCTCTGCCAGATTTTATCTTTGGTAATCTGAGGCCATTGGCTTTGGCGGCGCATTTGCTTGCTGGCATTATGCGCGCCGTAATACGGTATTATCTCGCTGTATGGATTGCGCTGGTGGTCGCAAAATATTATTTTTACCTTGTAGCGAGCCAGCTCACAAAGTAGATATGCGGTGATATTGACAGCAGTATTTTCAATGATTAAAGTGCCGATTTCGCTGATGTGGAGCGCTTTTTCGTTGCCATCGCTAATGATGAGCATGTAGTCGTTTTTGTAGCTTAGCTTGCAACGATTCTTGACGATGACAGTTCGCCAAGACATGCTAACGGCCCTGCTCTAATGTTTTTCCGTCTAATTTTCGGCGGTGCAGTCCGGTGATAGATTCGTAAACGAAGGTTAGTTTAGCCGGATCTAGCTTTTTACCTTTCATTCTCCCAAAATCATCTGGTAGTCCTAGTTTTGGAAAGCTCTTTTTCATATCTACACGCCCTGAGCCAGCATGTGTAGCAGTCAAGACTAGTCCTATAGCCTTAATCTTATATTCTACAGGCATTGCTCGGTATTCATTATTGGTGACCTTCGCTTTTTCGACGACGCTCCCAAATTGCTGGTACTGATTAGTGAGCTTATCAGTATAAATCTCCCAGAACCTCTCTATTCCGCTAATAACTCTATCTCTTCTTTCTATTTGTCTATTGCGCTTGCGTTGTAGTTTATTGTCGTCGGCAGCCTGTTCTTCTGTGATCGTGATTTGCGGAATTCCCTGCTTGAGAGCGACTGCCACGGCGTATTCAACGTCGTAAGGTAATTTCAGCTGTTTGGCATTAGTAACTTCTTTACTGCCAACGATGAATTGCTCATTGCCGTCATATTCAATTTTTTGATTAATTGGTATTTTGGACAGAAGAACTGTAGCTTGCTTATAGTTGTTGTGGAGATGCTCATTGATTGAGCCTGGCTTGGTCTTTTCTAGTGTATAAATTTGAGTTGGCACGCTGATAATCTCGTTTACAAAAACATCCTTGTTACGCACCTGTTTAAGATATCTTATGGCCATAAAATAGGCTGCTTTTCTCCCTGAATAGCCACCGTATTTATCGACCGGTAGGTTCGCTTTTCTGGTGATCATGGTGGCGCCAGAATTTTTACCGTAAATAGTCTGGTCGTAGAATTGATTGTCGCCAATCTCAGTTTTCTTTGTAATCAGGCAGTCATTGTATTTCATCGTTCGGTCGATGACATCGTGTGTGGTTTTACTCTGCCAGATAATTTTACCTGTATTTGTATTAGTAAAGTCATAGTTCATTGACGCGAGGATAAAGCTGCTACGATCCGTGTCGGTCTGTTCTTTAGATTTGAACTTCATGTATTCACCGTAGATAAATGCGTTATCTAGTTTTGGATAGCGAATTTTTACGTATTGAGCTAGAACTGCAGCCAAATAAGCATCTTTGGCATGGTGTAGGTCATTGACTTCGCGGCATTTCGGCAAGTCATGAATGCGGCGATATTCAGAGCTCATACCGGCGCGGATAGTAAACACTTCTGTCGATGAATCATGGTATTTTTCGGTCAGCATTCTGGCGAGATGTTTGGTGATCTGTCGTGTCTCAACGAGTTGGCGATTGACGAATCCAGCCACGCGGTCTTCAGACAGTTGCTTTTGACTTGTTAGGCGTTGAAATTTAAGCTGCGACATAAGTTTAGCATTCTTCAGAGACGTCCAGATCGGTCTCATGTGATTTTGGATGTCGGGTGCAATAGGATAATCATCAAGTTTTCGCTGGTTTTCTTTGCGCAGCACTAGGACAGTGTTGTCTAGTGAGTCATCTTTTGTTAACGAGCGCGGTAAAATATGGTCAATTTCGCAGTCTTTAAGATCGTTTTCGATGTCGAGCGGGTCGCCCGTATAAGCGCATTTGCCGTTCTGTAGGAAATACAGATAATACTTTTTCTTATCGAGTTTGTCTTTGTATTTAGCCAATTGCGATTTTATATCAGATTTAGTATATTCTTTGCCATAAAGATCCTTATACATTTTTTCCAGTTGGCCGTATCGGCTTTTGGTTCTAACTTTCTCGTCTTCATTGCGAGCCATCTCAATGCTGATTAGCTTTGGTTCGTAGCCGATTGTGTCGACAATCTCATCAACAATTCTAACGCTGCGCCACAAAGCACGTTTAACGCCCGGCGATCCGGCGAGTTTTTTAATGTCGTCGTAGGCTATGTCTGTGCGCTGGTCTGCCGATAAGATATCGTCAATAATCTTTTTGAACTCGTATCGATCGCTTTGGATGATCTGCATAAAGTTATCTTTAGAGCTACGCATCGTCTCTATGACGGTCAGTTCGCCGTAAGGCGTGTGCGCAGTGATGCCGTCAAGCAGCTCGCAAGACAGTCGTCCCCAGCCGCTATAATTTAGCTTCAAAATAGCGCGAAGCTGATTATCGTCAAAGATATCACTGTACTTCTGTAATTTTTTGGCTAGGATCTTTTTATCTTCAAACAAGGTAATCCACTTGATAATCTCTTCGATTGCCCGTTGGTTTTTTGGTGTAATTGAGACGCCAACTTTTTGCGTGAAGTCGATATATGATTTTCGCGACGAAGTAAATGATTTATCTTTGGCGGTTCCAGAAATAACAAGAGAGTCAGTGTTGTATATTTGATTGTCGTAGAGATATTTAATAAACTTTTTGTAAGTAACTGAAGACTCTTTGGTGAATAACTCGTCAACTATGCGGTTCTGGATGTCGGAACTCAGTCTTTCGCCGTTGACGGTCATGTTCTTCAATTCGTTGCGAACTTCGTATTCTTGATAAAGCAGCGAATTTTTAGGGAGGACTTCTTCGTCTGGTAAATACGTACAATGGTTGCGCATTCGGTCGATGAACTGCTCGGCAGAAGCTTCATTGTCTATCATCTCGTCGAAGTTCCAAGGATAAATCACGCCATCTTTCTTTTTGACTGACCAGGCAAAATCACCGCCAGTTTTGAGTGGCCCGATGTAATACGGCAGTTTGAATGTGAATATACTAATGATTTTATCGCGATTTTGGGCTAAGAACGGGTAATATTGCGCTTGGTTGTCGATGATTCTTTCAAGTTCGTATTGGTGGATTTGATGCGGAATGGCGCCGTTGTCACGAATGCGTTGCCTAGAAAGAAATTCCTCTAGCTCAGCCTGCTTCTCAAATCGCTGGTAGCGCGGGTCATCCTTGGCGACTTCGCCGAGCTGTTTTTTGATAGATTTGTATAAATCATCGAGATTTCGCTTGTGGTTATTATATAGCTCAAATTCGGCGGCGTCACCATGAAAAAATGTCTTGTATTTTTGGGGTAGAAATTCGTGAAATAGTGCTTTAAGGTCGGATAAATCTTGACGATAGGCATCGTATTTTTCAATCATAATGTCGGACAGGCAGCTATCTTTTCTGATAAATTGGCTGAAAACCGTCCATTGATAGACTGATTCTAAAGTCTCTACGAGTTCGTAGCGATCGTCGCCGATTGCGGTTGCAATTTCATCGCGTTGCTCCTCGTAATTTTTATTCGAGAACTCCCCTTTTGCTTCGAGAGAGTCATCCTCGAATAGTTTATTGGCGTTCCATTTTAGACCGATAGCTGCACCGACAGCTTCGCTGACGGCTCTCTTCTTGTCAGAAGATGGCTGTAGTAGATTGATGATGTCTGATTTTCTGGCGCTACGTGATAGGGAGCGGTCAAGCAAAATTGCCTTAATCTTTTGGGCCGTAGAGCCGTCCGCGCCGATAAATTCCATGAAGATTTGCAGGTTTTGGCTGTCGAACGATGAAATTACATTGCCTACCCCTCCCTCGATCAAGAAATTGCCGCGATATTTAATAATATGATGAAGTGCTAGATAGACTAAGCGAATATCCTGCTTTTCGGAGTCGTGAAACAGGCTGCTTCGCAAATGATAAATTGTTGGATATTTCTCTCTATATGATTTGTCGGTGAAAGAGTGGTCGGCAAATAGGATGTTAGCATCTAGTTCTAGTGCGGAGTTTTTGTCGCCAAGGTGAAGCATTGATTCGGATAAGCGGAGGTAGAAATGCGGATCGACTTTTTGTATCTCATCGTCAAATATTTGCTGGAGGAGCGTAATACGCCGTTTTCGCCTAGCAAGCCGTCGGCGCGATGAGCGGAACGAGCGTCTGGTGGCGGCGTCATCTGCCTTATCAAACAGGTTCGCGCCCCACATATTTTGATGTTTATATTTACACAGACTAAAGTCTTCGTTGATAACTGCCCAGCCAACGCTGTTCGTACCAATATCTAATCCAATAGAATACGGTTGTTTCATCGTAAATCCCCTTTTAATTATTTTTAGTATATCGCTTATTTTTAGGGTTTACAATGTTGTTTTAATTGGCTATAATTCTTATTGTACCGTTTCGGTACCTCAATATAACACTACAGGTTAAAATAAAGCATTAGCTAAAATGTTTCTACAACGATCCGGGCGGTAGGCCCGTTTTTTGTTGGGCTCATATAATTACTGTGTATTCTTCTTCCGTCTACGTCGCCGCTTTTTTGGTGCGGTGGCAGCGGTTGAGTCAGCTGTGGCGTTTGCGCTATTGCCGCGGAGCTGTAAAATGACTTCATTGCTGTTTGGGGCTGGTTGCGGCTGGGCTGGACGGGCGTTGGCAGTAGCAATAGGTTGCTGAGCTGGCTGTCTGGTGATTGGCTGAGTAGCGGGTCGGGGTGACTGCTTCTGTGGCTGTGGCTGGGGCATGATGGCAGCGTTGATTTCTTTTTCAACATCCTCCCTGCTTCGTGAGTACATGCGTCGTGAATGTTCAATGATGTGCAGGGTATTATCGGCCTGGCTCGGTGGTAGCTCGAGAGTGCGTGCGGAAAAGGCTGGTGTCTTCTCTCCCCCGATGACCATGTTGATGACGAAGTTGCGATTGTGCATCTGCAAGAGGTCGACTGATTCAAAGTTTGGCTCAAATTGTTTGGCGAGAATTGGTGCGTCATCAGCAGACACACGGAACGATATCATGGTGCCGACGTTGCCGAAGACTGCGTCGCGTACGGTTTCATTCATCTGTGAGATGTACTGGTTGGCGACGGTCAGGTTAAGGCCGTATTTGCGGGCTTCGGACAGGATGGTGGCAAATGAGTCGGTGGCGAAGTTCTGGAACTCGTCGACGTAAAGGTAAAATGGTCGGCGGTCGCGGATGTCTGGGATGTCAGAGCGCGACATGGCAGCCAACTGAATCTTGGTGACCAGGAATGAGCCGAGGATGGCGGCGTTGTCCTCGCCGATGAGACCCTTGGATAGATTCACGATGAGGATTTTGCCCTCGTCCATGATTTGGCGGATGTTGAAGGTGGATTTGGGCTGGCCGATGATGTTGCGGATAATCGGGTTGGCAGTAAAGGCACCGACCTTGTTGAGGACTGGTGCGACGGCCTCGGCGACGAACTTGTCGTTCCAGCTGGCGAATTCAACATTCCAGAATTGCAAGACCACGGTGTCGCGGCAATAGCCCAGCGTTTCCTTGCGGAAGTTTTTATCAGTCAGCATGCGGGTGATGTCCAGCATGGTCGTCTCTGGCCGGTCGAGCAGTGCCAGGATGGTGTAGCGCAAAATGTACTCCAGCCGCGGCCCCCATGAATCGCCAAACATACGCTTCAAGACGCCAATGACCTCTGATGAAATGTTGGTTTTTTGGTTCGGGTTGGTGACTTCCAGCGGGTTGAAGCCGAGCGGATAAGCGGTGTCGGCTGGGTTGAAATAGACGACGTCGTTCAGCCGTGAGCCGGGGATGAATTTCATATTGTTGATGGCAAAATCACCGTGCGGGTCGATGATGGCGTAGCCTTGATTGTGAAAGATGTCGCTGAGTGCAAATAATTCGAGCAACCCTGACTTACCTGCTCCTGTCTGGCCAATGATGTAGACGTGGCGCGAGCGGTCGTAGCGCAGCATACCGAACTGGTGGTTGATGCCGCGGAAATTGGTGACGCCAAAGGCGGAAATCTGGTCGTCATTGGCGTCGCTGCCGGTCAGGACGGGTAGCTTGGATGGCGGTTCGGCGGTTTTGGCGCTGGCCCAGACGATGTTTGGCGTCTCAACATTGGTGTGCGGCAAGTGGAAGACGGAGGCCAGCTCTTCAATGTTGAGGATGAAGCCGTTGCCAAAAAATGCACGACGACGATATTTTTCTAAAAATTCTTTGCCGTAGGCGGCTTTGATGGGCTTAAAGCCGTTTAGGTTTGTTGAGTTGAATTGTTTGAAAGTTCCCACCAGTGCCTGCATGCGCAGCTTGGCGTTGGTTTGGTTCTCTCCAAGATAGGCCAGGCGTATTTTTACCTCATAGCCCAACTTGGTGGCTTTCTTCTCAGCCTCGGCGATGCGGGTTTTGTTGCGTTCAGAAATTTCTGGACCCTTACCGCCAGATAATCCCTCCTCTGGCGGTCGCCATAAGGCCGCAAACAAGCCGCCGAGCCAACGCATGCTACCGCCGACGCTTGGTAAGATGCTGGCAGCGCCTTCGCGCAAGCGGGAGATCCAGTGGTCAGCCTCCACTTGCCACGAGTCTTCAATTGGTTTGGCTAGCACTTGAATCCACAACTCCTCACCTGTTGACTCTAGTTTTGCCAATGTTCCCGTGATGCCAGCCAGCGGGTCGACTTCAAAGGTTTGAAAGGTTTTGATTGGTAAAAATTCAGACGCCGTTAAAGTCATTTCTGTGGTGTAGGTTACCGAATGATCACGTTCGTGCTCGGTATAATCTTCACTGGCCTGGTGGATTTGGACGGTTGGATATTGGGCGTAGATCTGCCCTTCCACGAAGCTTTGCAGGGACCGCGGTGTCCAGACATAGAACCGAATTTGCCCATTGACCGAAGCCACTTCAAAGCTCAAATGCTCTTGCGCTCCCCTGCTCAGTTTGAGCTCGCGTTTATCGCGCAAGATGCCGTGCAGGCTGGCGAATAATTGCTCGGCGGCAAGTTCTTTCTTGTCATTGGTTTTTGGGATTTCCAAAATGAGTAAAACGTTGTCGCTTGAGATGAATTCATTCAGCTGTTGATAATTGCGCCACGTCAAAAAAGATAACAAAATAACCAGCGGCAACCAAACATACCACTGCATCAATAATGTTATAGTCCAGGAAAATATTTCCATGCTATTAAATTATCCCATATTTGATGTAACAATACAATCAGGCTTGTTGCTGTTCAAACACGTAGGTAGCCTTGGCGACACGCTTGAACTGTGACTTTGACTGCAGGTTCAGTAAAATAGTCGTTTCTTTGACCTGGCGTTTGTCTAAAACTCGTTTGATGATTTCGTCGCGGTGCAGTGGCTCGTCAGCTTCTTTGAGGATGTCGGTGATGATGTCAGCAACAGTGCCGCGGCTGTAGCCCCATGAGTCCAGGGCATAGATACCACGACCAATCAGCACGAAGCGGCTGTCTTTGATGAGTTCGTTGTGAATCGCTTGTGTGGTGACATTTTTGCGCTTGAAATCACTGTCTTTGATGGCCTTAGCAATCTCTGAAAAATGCATTGGCTTGCCGTTGTCGTCCAGGATGACAAAGATCTTGTCGCGAATATTCTTTGGGTTGACGGTTGGCCATTTGATGAGCCCCCAGTTCCCTTTCAGCTCAGCCAGCTTCTTGCTGATGGACGCCAGTGCTGCGATGTTCTGCGGATGCTCATAGTCCATGGACTCGTGAATTGCTTCAGCGGTGATTGGCTGGCCGTGTTTCTTGATGAACTTAACAATTTCTTCAACTTGTTTTTTCACTGACTTTTCGTCACCGACGGATGAGATGACCGCGGACTGATAGAAATCGTCATTTTCATTGATAACAGTCAAGCCTGGCGCTAATTCTGCCAAGAAAGCGACAGCTGAGCGCTCCAGGAGTGTCGCATCACGACCCAAAATGTGTGATGTCAAGTTTTGCATGCGAGCACCACGGCCCATTTCTGACAGATGTGAAACGATGAGCTTTTCGGCGGAATTAACAGATGGTAATTTGTCTTCTGCTACTGACGCACGCAGTTTGGTGAGGATGGCTTTCTCAAGTTGACGAACGCGTTCACGAGTAATGCCCAACATCTCACCGATCTGTTCCAATGTCTCTTTCCTGTCTTCCAGCCCAAAGCGACGTGAAATGATTTCACGCTCACGCTCCTGAGAAATGCTACCAAGAATATCCGCAACCGCTGTATTCAAACTCTCTGCCGCGTCAGCTATTTCTGGTTTGCTCATGGTATATTCCAAGTATCCTCTCTGCCACACCCTGCATATATTTTTATCATTTCTATGTGCTTGATTATACAACAATATGTAGCTCAAGTCAAATATTTGTGCTGCTTTTACAAATTATAGCACGTTCTTTACGATTTTTGCAATGGGTTGTTTGATGTATATACAATAAGCGTTTTATATGGTATGGCACTAGTGATTACGGCTATGCTTTGTAAAATATGAGGTATATTATATAGTTATCATTATGAATGAATTAGGAAGAACTTCAATTGAACAAGCAGCGTCTCCAGAAGACTTGGGAACTGTGAAGGATTTTATCATTGAATGCTTGGCGGACGGGCAGTCAATGACAGTGCGACAATTATCTCAGCAGTGGTGTGAAGCTCATGGATCCAAGTCTCTCATTAAAGCCGGTCTGTTTAATGAAAAAATTCGACAAGCACTAGGTGAAATTGAAGTCGAGGAGGACGGGTCTTTGGGATGTTTGAAAAAAACGGTTGTTCAAGATACTAATACGACCGTCACGTACTACCACCTTAGTGGTGTGTCTGAAGGATATCAACCAGCCGTAATGGAGCCTGTTAATTCGGAGAGGTTTGTGCCCCCGCTTCAGGCTGCCATTAATGAGGTTGTTGGTAATCATGATGCAGTAAATCCAGACTGGGATATGCGCAAACTATGTGCTAAGAGAGCGGTTGGTACATTTACTACTAAGCTGTGTGAAAAATGTCCAGTAAAGATTGACTGCCTGAAGACTGCGCTTGCGGAAGAGGTTCGATTTAGTACTAAGGCTGTTAAAACGTTGGGTGTCAAGGGTGGTTACGCTCCTCGTGATAGGTTAGGGTTGCTAAAGGAAATCAAGGAAAAAATACAAGAGGCTGACCAAAAGTCATAGTCATCCCTAAGTGCGAATATCATTACAATTGGCTAGCGATGCGGCTGAGGGTTTTATCTTTGCCAAACAATGCCAGCGTGTCGTTTAATTGTGGACTGAAAGGTGCCCATGTCGTGACGATGCGAATGAGGCTGAACAGTACGCCAGGCTTTTGACCAGTGATTTCTAGTAGCTGGTTTAGCGCTTCTTGGATGGCTTCAGGGTTCCAGTCAGCCAACTCTGCCAGCTTGTCATGTGCGGTTTGCAGTAGCGCGTGAATTTCACCATCAGATAATTTTTTCAGCTGCTTATTACTGGTGATCAGTTCCCAGTTGACTTCTGGTTCTTCAAAGAAAAAGCGACTCATCATGGGTAGCTCAGCCAGTGTTTTGAGCCGATCTTGTACTAGAGCCAAGACTTGGTGTTTGTATGACGCATCAAACTGGGCAGCTGATTGTGGCCAATAGCTCTCTACTCGTTGATAGAGGTCGTCTAGGCTAATTTGGCGGATCCATTGTCCATTCATCCACAACAAACGCTTCTCGTCAAAACGTGCGCCCGAACGCTGCACTCGGTCGAGGCTGAATTTATCGATCAGCTCTTGCCTGCTGAAGATTTCCTGTTCGGTGCCATCATTCCAACCCATTGACGCCAAGAAATTCAGCATGGCCTCTGGTAGGATTCCATCAGTTCGGTAATCAGTCACGCTTTTGGCGCCGTCTCGTTTGCCGAGCTTTTTCCTGCCATCTGGAGCCATGATGTGCGGCAAGCAGACCAACGTTGGCGGCGTAATTTCCAAAGCTTCGTAGAGGCTTAAATATTTTGGCGTGCTGGAAATATATTCTAGTCCGCGGATGACATGCGTGACGCCCATCTCAAAGTCGTCAATGATGTGCGCAAAATTGTAGGTTGGATAGCCGTCAGCTTTGATGAGGATGAAATCATCCAGGGCTTCGGGGCCAGCTGATAGTTCGCCCATGACAGGGTCGTTCCATGTGTATCGTTTGGGTGCGGTTACCTTGAACCGGAGTGGCTGAGTGCCGGCCCATTCTGGGGGATTTTCTGGCCGATAATCACGGTATAGGAAAGCTTTTTTCAACGCATGTGCTTCTTCTCGAAAACCTTGTACTTCTTCAGGCGTGTACGGATCGGCATAGGCCAGTCCCTTCTCTACCAGCTTTTTTGCCCAGCTGTGGTAGATCTCCAGCCGTTCCGACTGGTGGTATGGTCCATGTGATCCACCTTTGCGCGGCCCTTCGTCCCAATCAATGCCCAGCCACTCCAGCGTGTCTAATATCAAATCTTCAGCACCAGGCACAAATCGCGACCGATCAGTGTCTTCAATACGTAAGATGAATGAACCTCCCTGTTGGCGTGTCAATAACCACGGAAACAAGGCAGCTCGAACATTTCCAACATGAATATAGCCGGTTGGTGATGGCGCAAAGCGAGTACGAATAGTCATGATGACATTATACTACATGCTGGTAGCTATTTTGCGAATCTGTTCGCTGGAGAGTGGAGCATGGCTGTTGATTTGGTACAAGATGCCGCCATTTACCCAAGCGACATTTTCTCCTGCTGCAAAAATAGTGAGGCCATCGACGATGGTTGTAGCTGGTGCACCTGATTTTCCTGCAATGTACTCTTTGACAGCGGCTGAATCCCAATTGCTCTTGCTTTGAGAAATTGTGTAGTTGGCGGTGCCGTCAGCGTATGCAAATTTCATGCTGACCTCTCCCTGCTTGAAGGAAATTGGGCCGTTGAGCGCATAGCCATTTGGTTTGTAACCAGGATAAGTGGCGTTGATACCAGACTGCAGGGCGGCGACACGAATGGAAATGTTTGGCATGCTGAGATAGGTGAAATAGCCACCGAGGAGCATGATGGCCAGTCCCGCGGACGCCAGGCTGGTCCAGCGCTTTAGCTTGCTTTGCTTACGCTTGGCGCGGTGATGCTTCTCTGGTTTTGGCTCTTGAGCTTTAGCCAAGGCTTCGCTTATGGCCTCATTTTTGAGAATTGATGCTGACTTTGGCTCGGTCTTTTGGATTGGTGCGACGGGCGCCTTGGCAATTTGTCGTTGCTTGGCGCGTTGTACAACTGGGTGCACTTCTGCCGGACGATCTATCTGAACAGGTTTTTTGGGCGCCTCTACTGCTGGTTTTTGAGTTATCTGAGGGGAGAATTTTTTCACAGCAACGTGCTGCTGTACGGTCGTATGTGGGGTCCTAACTGGACGAGTAGCGAGGGCTTTTTGAGGGGGTCGTTTGATGTGTCGTCGGCTGAGGGTGGCTGATTTCTGCACTGGAACACGGTGAATAGTCGCGGTGGTTGTACCGCGTGCGGCTGATGCCTTAACGACGCGCTTGGGTTGAGTCGGCGCTACTGTTGGTGATGTTGCGACTGAGATTGGTAATGGCAGCCCTGTGACTGGGTCGTATGCCTTACCATTGACATTGATAAATTCTTGTTTCATTTCTTCCCCTTGTTACGATGTTCCCTCGCGAACTTCTATATATTATAGTACAAAGTGCCAGCGGTTTTTGCAAGGGCGAAAATGTGGTATAATTCGTTTTATGTACCACAACAATACCTCCGCAAAAGAAATCGTGCGTCGTACTTTGGTGTACACTATCATGACGCTGATGGTGATTGGTTTGATCATCGTTCTTTTGTGGCACAACTTTGGCTATCAATTCAATTCAAAAGATCTGAAAATCGAGCAAAACAGCTTAGTGCAATACGATTCGTTTCCGCGTGGCGCGCAGGTGTCAATCGATGGCAACGCATTTAACCTGACTCAAACCAAGGGCCTCATCGTGCCTGGGCAACACCAATTCACCATGAAACTAAACGGCTATGAGCCATGGCAAAAGACTTTGGACATCAAGGCTGGTACGGTGACGCATTTGGTGTATGCTCGGATGATCCCCGAGAAGAAAGAGGTCACCAATTTGAAAGAATATCCAGTGCTAGAATCAGCTAAGTTTGCGCCTGGCGGGCGGTTCATGGCTGGTACTGGCGTGGTGAACGGAACGCCGAAACTGTTTTGGGGTGATGTTCGGTCGTACAACAATCCTAAATTTACGGAAACCGACATTAGCACGCAACATTTGGCGCAGTATGATGTAGCAACGACCAAGCATCAATTTGCCATCGCCGAGTGGGACTTTGCGGGCCGTTACGTACTACTCAAGCACACTTATACTCCAGAGGGCTCTGAGGGCAAGATTCAGTGGCTGCGCTTTGACCGGGATAATCCAAAAGAAATGATTGATGTGACGAATATCGCTAGCGTGGATATTTTGGACGCGCATTTCATCGGTACGAATGGTAATGAGCTATACGTCTTGCAAAATGGCGGTCATGTGCGCCAGATGAATGTGGGCGGCGCTTCCCTGTCGCGTCCAGTGTTGTCTGGTGTTCAATCGTTTGTGTTGTACGGCAGTGAGACGATCGCTTATGTTGGTACTGAAGCAAATGTCAAAGTGGCTGGTGTGTGGAAAAAAGGTTGGGAGCAGTCGCGCATCATGTATCGGGCTGCGTCAGCGCAGACTGATGATACAGTCAAAATCAAGGCTTCAAAGTATTTCAATAAGGACACTGTGGTTGTGACGGTCAATGATACAGCACAGATCTATCGCGGTGATTTGCGTCCACCAACCGAGGACTCAGAAGCCGTGAAAAAGTTTTTGAATTCCGTGAAAAAGGTGGCGTTTGGACGGACCATCAAAGATCTGACGCTAAACAGCGATGGTCGGATGGTGATCGTCAAAGATGAGACAGGCTTTGTCAATTATGACATTGAGCGAGAGACTATTTCGCCAGTCATCGCGCTTGATGCACCAAGCGAGCTCAAATGGTTGGATGAGTTCTATGTCTGGCGACGTGATGCTAGTGGTAAATTGCTGATCCAAGAGTTTGATGGCACCAATGCGCACACACTGACTCCCGTGGCTGCTGGTTACGACGCAGCGCTGTCCCCTGATGGTAAGTATCTTTACTCATTTGTCGGTGATGGCGATAAATTGATCCTCAGTCGTTTGAAGATGACAACAGAATCATAAACTCAAGGAGGTGATTTTCCGGTTATCGAGCGCCAAAGATACGCTCCAAGACGGTTGGCGATGGATTGCCTGGTATTTGTCCTGTTGCGTTATTTTCAGCAGCAGCAGAAGCGGTGTTGGGGTCTGGGCTGATTTGATCAGCATAGACCAACAGACGCTTGTCGGCAGTGCCAACAGGAACGCAACTGACCAGTGTCAACATTGGTTTTTGGGTGCCGGTTTGGATTTTGGTGACCTCGTTTGGTTTGACGACTTCTGAACCAGTGATTTTATAGGTGTATCGTTTGCCTTCGTAGTTAAGATATATGACATCGTCTTTTTGAAGTTTTTCGTTTTGAGCGAAGATGAATTTATATCCTCCGGCAGCAAAGGCGTCATTGCTGGAGTGCCCAGCCAATACAACATTTCCCGCCTGTCCTGGTAGCGCGCTTGCTCCAGAAACGGCAAAGTGCGCTACGCCTTTTTCCATGGCTTTGCGCTGTGATTGTACATCTGGTGCAGCACCGTACACCACGGGCGCATCAACATTAATCTTCGGGATGATAATTTTTGGTTCAGCGCTGACTTTGGTATCAACACTTGGGTCGACGATGATGTTTTGCGGCTCAATATTGCCAGGGCTGGTATAGGCTGCGACAGTACCCAAAATGACCCGGTTGTATTGCAGGAAGACAAATGCCAACATGACCATGGTTCCAGCTAGAGCTGGGATGAAATGTCGAGAATTGCGCACTTTTTTGGCGGAGTCGTTGACGGTATTGCGGATTTTAGAGCGCAGATCGCGGATGGCCTGCTGTTGTGGCGACAGGATGTCTGCTGCCTCTGGAGCGCTGGTTTGCGGCTGCTGAGCTGGAGACTGTTGGGCGTTCAAGTGATTGGCATAATACCGTTCGTAGTACATCTGATAATATTTTTGCCAGGCACTGTGGTATTGCTGCCACTGATCGGGCGTGGCTCGCGGTGTGCTGTTGGCTAGTTGAGTGGGCTGACTGGTGGTTGCGGCGGTCGTGTCAGTAGGCGGTGCAGTATTGAGACGGTGGCTCTGTGGTTCGGTCTGTGGAGCTGGTTTAGCTACTGGTGTAGCGGCTTGTGGCTGAGGTTGCGGTTGTGGTTGCAGCGCTGGCTCTTGTGGGGTTGTGCTGGCTGGCGCGAGTGTGGTGTGCGGTGCACCTTCAGATGAACTACCAGTGTAAATTGAGTTGATTTGCCCGCGGATGACATCAGCAGCAGCATTGCGCGTTGATGATTGGTCACGTGCTGGTGGTTGGAATGGTCGTGGACTTCCGGGGTTCATACTTATGTTTAATGATACAGGAAAATCATCAAAAAAACAAAAATATCCCCTTGTCGAGGGCGAGGATGGCGTGATATAATAACCAGTAGTTTTGGAGCGTTCTCTCGTGCCGCGGTGGCGGAATTGGTAGACGCGCTAGACTCAAAATCTGGTGAGCAATAGCTCGTGCCGGTTCAAGTCCGGCCCGCGGTACCAGAGGTCGCTCCAAGCAACCATCGCCCACTGACTGGGCGATGTTTATATATGAGCAAAGAAAATAGCCCACCGAGAGGCTCAGCCGAAACTTTGAAGTCTCAAGGCGAGCTACTCGGTGGGCAGGCTCCTGCTTACTTGTTGCGCAGGAGCCTAACACCGTAGTAGATGTAAGCAACACCCACCACGACGCCAACTAGACAGGCGCCAATCGTTTGCCAGTCTAGTTGTTCGGCGGTAGCAAACCCGCAGGTCACCGCCGCCAGAAAAACTGCCCCTAGAAGGAAAGCAAAAACGCAATCCCCTGGGTTTCCTCTCCCAGTCATGATACACCTCCTTTCAAAGGTGTATCGCTCAAAGCTAAAGGGCGACCTCCGCCCTTTGACAAAGCTTTGAGCGAAAGCTACTTTTCATTATATCACTAAAAACATAAAATGTCAATGATTAGCGTAAGCAATTACCCTGTACAGACAGCGGTACTGGCAGCAGCTAGCGGTGAGCTGGGTGACCATACCAAGTAGCTGGCGATTTTTGTGCCAACGACCCCGCGCCAGATGGCCATCGGCTCATGCCAGTCCTGGGTGACGACGGTGCCGCCGTGGGCGATGACTACGTGTTCGGCATGGAAGGTGCAGATGGTAACTGGATAGGTGATGGTGAATTTATGGAGTATGTCAACAAACTGTGCTAGTTGGATGCTGAACGTCAGCATTTTTGGGTAGTACACTGAACGAAATATTTTTTGCACTTGAGCAAAAGAAGCCACAAATACCACATGCTGATTGTCTAAAATCTCTGCAAAACTGTTTTGTAGTAGATCGATGGCGTCGCGGGTGATGACGACTGGTTGTTGTGAGCGCTTGACCAGTTCCTCGTGGACGATTGCGGTTTGACTGTTCCTGCCAGCGTCGCCGATCAGTAAGAGGACGTCGGACCAGTCACAGAGTGACATGGCTTCTGTGAGTGATGTTTGTGCCAGACTGCCGGAGGGATTGGTTGGCGCGAACAAAACATCAGTCATACTGGACGGCACACTTTTTTTGAGAATGTCGGGCAGTAATACGCGAACCTGACCAACACCAGTTGTTTGAGCGGTTGCGTAGGCCTCAGCGACAGACGAAAAACCTAGTTTGTTGCCACCGATGATGGCTAAGCGCCCAGACTGGTCAAGCCGTTCGGGACGATTCCACTCGACATCAGGAAACAAAGGCTTGCTTGGCTCCTGTCGCTGCCAGTATGACAAATTCATGAAGTCTCACGAACTTTCTTTAGCTGTGACATCACTTCTTCGAGCGTGAGCTTGTTTCGGTGCATAAAGCTTGCCAGGTCCTTGCCGACATAGCGGAAATGCCAGGATTCTGGTGCGACGCCAGTGATGGCTTGCTTGCCTTCTGGATAGCGCAAGATAAAACCGTATTCGTGGGCATGGGCAGCTAGCCACTCGGCGGAAGCCTTGTCGAGGCGACAGGCAGTAAATTTTTCCATGCACGGTTCGGTGTATGATGAAAAGTCCACCGCCAGTCCCAGCTGGTGCTCGCTTTTGCCTGGTTCTGCTACAAATTCATCGGCGTACAATTGCCCGTTGGTGCGAGCCAGTTCTTTGCGGGTCTTTTCCTGGTCGGCGTAGGAACGATAGGCACTGGTGACCAATATGGGATGACCGGCTGCTTCCGCAGCTTTTGCAAATGGCTTGAGATTGTTTAGTGCTTGTGGGCGCAAGCGTTTGTCTTCGACCCATTTACCAACCTTCACCTCTTCAAGATTTGCCAGCTCTGGCTGGTAATTTGGGTCGAGGCCGTGTTGTTTCCAGACGTGTGCCCAGATGTTGCCATCATCAAGCCGTCGCCAGCTTGGTATGGTCAACTTCTCGGTTGTATTATTATGAGTGAACTCCACGACAGCGTCTGGTTTCCAGACTGAGGTTGCTGCTAATTGATTGACTTCTTGACTCTGTTGACTGGCCTGTAAGCCACCCCATATCAGCAGCCCGCTAAACGTTATCCATGCGGATAATACGAATGCCAGCCCTGCCCGCCCAGCTGATAGTTTCATGACGATGTCTCCTTTTGCTTCAGTTCATTTTGTGCTTTTTCTAGGTATGGTAATGCTTCTTCTAGGGTTAAGCCGGACTGGTGCAGCGCGCCGGCGAGCTCACGGCCGACGTAACGGAAGTGCCAGGCTTCGTACTGATAGCCGACGATTGACTGTTTGCCTTCTGGATAGCGCAAAATGAAGCCGTATTCGTGGGCATGAGCCGCCAGCCATTTCCCTGCTTTGGTGTTTTTGAAACAATCATCTACCCAGCATTTGCCGTCGGGTGAGCCAAAGTCTAGGGCGAGACCGGATTGGTGTTCGCTGTAGCCAGGTCGGGCGCTAAATCGTGCTGCTTGTGCTTCACCAACTTGACGGGCGTATCGGTTAAATAGCCCGACTTGCGTCTGATAGCTGCGATATCCACTCCCTAGTCGTACTGGCGAGCCAGCGCTTTCGGCGGCCGCCATCAATGCTTTTAGGTCCGGCATAATCGCTGCTCGTAGAGATCGCTCCTCTGGTCCCCTGCCCGGCAAGGTCGGTACGTCCGCGGTTTGTAGGTCACTCGGCACGTAGGTTGGCTGTTTAAAGCCACGGGTTTGGTTGACGATTTGCCAGATGCTGCCGTCAGCTTGGTAGTCCTCTTGCCTGGCTGGGATTGGTGTAGCTCCAGGTAGTGTGACTTGAACCTCCTTTGGTGTCGGTGCTGGTGCTGGTTTAGCGGCGGTGGGTTTTTCCTGGATTTGACCTGGCGTGTTGTCGACTGGCTTCTTTTCGTACTGGTTGTTGCGATACAGTAAATAAGCAACGCCAAGACACGCTAAAACAGCGCTTCCCCATTTGATCAGTTCTTTCCAAGGAAATTGTCTTTGAATTTTCATGCATTACCTCTAGATATTCTTTATTATAGCAGACTTACAGAAACCATAAGCAATATATTTATACATTTTTATTGACAAATACAAAAGTTTGTGCTAATATGGACCGTAACAACCGGTGAGAAATAGTAAGGTTGAGGAGGAAACAATGAATAAAATAGTAAAGAGAGTACTTTTGGCTGGCTCTATTACTGCCGCGATTATCGGTGGTATTTGGTATGCTACGCCTTCTGACGCCGTCGGCTGTTCAGATATCAAGATCGTTCGTTGTGGTACCATGACTCATAGTGCCATGAAGTCGGCTTATCACAGCGACAGCGAAGTCCGTGGTATTTACAACTACTTCGGCATTACACAATCAATGGTTGAGGGCGCTGGTATGCACGAAGGTGTGGCAGACGCTTCAAACAACACCGTTACGGTGAACGGTCGTGTCGTAGCAACGAATGCAAAAACCATTCAGCGCCGTCACGTTAACTACACCAACCCAATCAACTACCAGCAAATTGGTGGTAAATCATACCCAAGCTACTTGATTCGTCACAGCTTTATGCCAGTGGCAAGCAAGAAGCCAGTGTTTGTATGGTTGGACGGTAATGGTAAGTTCATTCAAGCAGTTATTAAAGACTGTGGTAACCCACTTTGGGGTGAGCCAACACCTCCACCAACACCAGCTCCAAAGCCAGTATTGACGTGTGACGCATTGAGCGCTCAACAAGTCGCTAGTACCCGCAACAAGTTCGCCTTTGCTGCAACTGCAACTGCAAAGAATGGTGCAAGCATCAGTAGCTATACTTTCGACTTTGGCGATGGCCAAAAGACAACTGGTAGCAGCAACAAGGCTGAGCACACCTACACAAAAGCTGGTACTTACACTGCAACTGTTACCATCAACAATGGCGTAACCAGCCAAAACTGTAAAGTTACCATCACGGTGACTGAAGAGCCAAAAATTCAAGTTTGTGACTTGAAGACTGACACAATTGTCACTATCAAAGAAAGTGAATACGACACAAGTAAACACTCAAAGAATTTTGCTGACTGTGCAAAAGTTAAGGTTTGTGACATCAAAACTGGTGAGATCATAACCGTACGCAAGAGTGAAGAAAACAAGCAAGGTTACTCAAAGAACGAAGAAGACTGTAAGGTGAAAGTCTGTGACATCAAGACCAAGCAGATCATCAGCGTCTGGACTAAGGACCAAAAGAACGAGGGATACGCATCGGTGGACAGCGACGCATGTAAGCCAAGCACTCCTCCAACTACCCCTCCTGCTCCTAAGCAACCTACCCCACCAGCTCCAACGACAACTGAGTTGCCACGAACTGGTACGACTGACGCGCTCCTTTCAATCTTTGGTCTCGGCTCACTTGCTGCTTCTGCCGTTGCCTACATCGTAAGCCGCCGCCAATAATCTGAGCGCTTACTAACACTAAAAGCACCCGCACAACTCGGGTGCTTTTTTGTGGACTAAAGTTCTATGCTGACTGGGCAATGGTCGGAGCCCAGCTGTTCGGGGTGGATGTGCGCTTGTTTGATGGATGGTGCCAGTTCTTGGCTTGCCAACCAGTAGTCAATGCGCCAACCAACGTTTCGGGCTCTGGCATTAGCCCAGTGAGTCCACCAAGTGTATGCGTCTGTTGCTGTTGGGTGTTGTGCGCGAAATACGTCGACGAATCCAGCATCCAGATATGCTTGAAAGCCGGCTCGTTCCTCGTCGGTAAAGCCGTGCTTGCCGACGTTATCTTTGGGCCTGGCAAGGTCGATGCTTTGATGAGCCACGTTCATGTCGCCGCAGTATAATACTGGCTTGGCTGCGCCGTAACTCCCCTGTTCCAGGCCTTTGAGATATTCCAGACAAGCTGGGTCCCACTGATCATGACGCAAGCTGAGGCGGCTGAGGTTGCCTTTGGAATTTGGCGTATAGCACGTAACCAGCCAAAACCCATCAAATTCAGCGGCGATGATACGCCCTTCATCATTGGGGTCGCCGTATTCGTCAGCAGCGAGATGGTATTTGTTGGCGATGTCTTCTGGAAAGCCATCAAGATAGTTCAGGGCCGGTTGCTTTGAAAATATGGCGGTGCCAGAATAGCCCTTTTTGGCTGCCGAATAGAAATGCTCGTAAAATTGCGGCAGGTCTAACTCGACTTGCCCGCGCTGGGCTTTAGTCTCTTGCAAACAAACAATATCCGGGTCGTAGGTTTCGATGAATGTGGTAAACTCGCCTTTGTTTAGGACTGCGCGGATGCCGTTAACGTTCCAGGAAAATAACTTCATGTGGCTATTGTAGCGGGTTTTGCGGGCTGCGTATAGGCTTGATATGGCGGAGCTTGTGTGCAGAAGTGGCATAACTTGTTACAATGAACCTATGTATAACAGAATTCTTCTCAAACTTTCGGGCGAACAATTACAAGGACAATATGCTGGTGGATTTGATCACGCGAGGGCGCGGTGGATCGCCGAACAAATCAAGCCAGTGGTGGCGAGCGGAACGCAAGTTGTCATCATGGTTGGCGGTGGTAATTATGTGCGTGGTGCGCAAATTGCTGGTAGTGGCATCGGCGACGTGACGGCACACAACGCAGGTATGCTGGCGACGCTGATCAATGCCATCACCCTGGCTGATGTCTTCAACGATGATGGCCTAGCAACGCGTGCTCTGTCGACAGTGGAAGTGAACCAATTTGTCGATCAATACACTTACCGACGAGCGGTCAGTCACCTGGAAAAAGGTCGTGTAGTGGTGGTTGGTTGCGGCACTGGACGACCATTTTTGACCACCGACACGGCAGCCGTCAATTTGGCACTAGAGATGAAATGTGACGTGGTTATCAAAGCTACTAAAGTAGACGGCGTGTACGACAAGGACCCGGTCAAGTTTACTGATGCTGTCAAATTTGACCAATTGACCTATGACGAAGTTTTGGCAAATCCAGACATTGGCGTGATGGATAAAGCGGCTATCGGCTTGGCTGCTGAAGAGAAAAAGCCAATGATTATTTGTGACCTGCTGAGTGACGGCAATATCGTGCGTGCTGCCAGAGGCGAAGCGGTTGGCACGCGACTTGTGGTATAATAGGTAGCATGACACGCAAGACTCGACTGAATGTCGATATGATTTCCGAGAGTGAGTTTACTGTCCAAGGCCATGGTGTTCACACTGCTTTTGTAGAGATGACAAATGCGCTTAAGGCGAGAAAAGACACGTCCGTCGTGGTTAATCAAGCTCGCCCTGACGCAGACATCGTCCATGCACAGACCATCGGTTTGTATTCAATGTGGATGCTCAAACGTTCACGTGGCAAAAAGATTATCTCTGGTCATGTCATCCCTGCTTCCTTGGTTGGTAGCATCAAAGGCATGGGCAGAATGCAGTGGTTGGTGCGAGCGTATATGCGCTGGGTATATAACCAGGCTGATTTGGTGTTGGCCTGCTCTAACATGGTCAAAGAAACCATGACTGGTCCGATGAAGCTGAAAACACGTGTGGAGGTGCTGTACAATACGGTCGATATGAGCCGCTATGCATCCACTGCGAAAACCAAACAAACTGCTCGCAAAAAACTGAAACTGAAGCCGTCAGACTTTGTGGTGGTTGGCAATGGACAGGTTCAGCCGCGTAAGCGTCTGGACACATTTTTTGAAACGGCACGAGCTCTGCCTGAGGTGACATTCATCTGGGTGGGGGGCATTCCCTTCAAGCATTTGGGTGCCGAATACGGCAAAATGCAAGACCTGATAGCATCAGCTCCTAAAAACGTGATCATCACGGGCGTGATTGATCATGCAGACGTCATGACCTATTTACATGCGGCCGACGCGTTCTTTTTGCCTGCTGAGCAGGAAAATCATCCGATGTGTGTCCTGGAAGCTGCGGGCGCTGGGCTACCAATAATCCTGAGAGATATTCATGAATACGACGATACATTCCGCCCAGATGCTCAGTTTGTCTCCTCGGCTCAAGATGCTGTTCAGGTGATAGACAAACTGCAAAATGACGCCAAATGGTATAAACAACAAGTTGCTGCAGCTGGTCGGATCGCCAAACGGTTTGACAGTCGAGCGGGTGGTGAGCGATTAGTAAAATTTTACAGGAGCGTAGTAGAATCATGAGAATTGGACTGTTTACTGATACTTACCGACCATCAATCAATGGCATCGTTTTTGTGGTTGAATCGCTCAAGCGAGAGTTGGAAAACCTAGGACATGAGGTCTACGTATTTTGCCCTGCCAAGTCGATGAGCCCGTCCAAGCAAGCCGAGCTGCTCAACGAAGATGCTGACTCGCGGATCATTCGCTTCCCGTCGATCAAGGGTGCATTTTTTGATGATTATGATACATCAGTGTTCTTTCCGCCGGCAGTACAGCGTCGCATTAAAGAGCTAGAGCTGGACATGGTGCATGTGTTTACGCCATCACAAATTGGTCTGGTCGGCGTGAAAGCCGCCAAAAAGAATGACATTCCGCTGGTGATTCAGCACTGTACGGATATCTACGAGTTTGTTGATCACTACCCGGCGGTGCTGCCTGGTGCTTTGGCGCTGGCAGGAATCGTCTTCCCAATGTCCGTGAAGCTGCGCGGTCATGACTTGCTGGAAATCGCTAAATTGTACAAGCCGCGAGCTGGTGTTACCAAATGGAATAAAGACATCATCGAAAGCGTCATCACCATTTTGTATAGCAAAGCAGACGCGGTCATTGCTCTGTGTCGAAAGAGCTGTAAGCAGCTGAAATCGTGGCAGTACGATGATTATCACTATGAGCTGGTGCTGATGCCAAATGGCGTAAATGCGCTGCCTCGCCCAACGAAAACAGAGGTGAAGGCATTTCGTGAGCAGTGGAACTTGGCAGAAGATGATGAGATCTTTGGATTTGTTGGTCGGTTGGGTGAAGAAAAGAATTTGCCGCTGCTCATCAAATCGTTTGAACGGCACATCGCTAGGAAGCGGCCCAAGGCAAAATTATTGTTTGTTGGTGATTTTGAATACCGAAAGACGCTGGAGGAAATGGCTGCCGCGACCAAATATGCTGACAGAATTATTTTCACTGGCGCTATGCCGCGCGAAAAGCTCGGCCTGGCGTACTCGGTGCTGGACGTGTTTGCCTTTCCATCTCTGAAAGACACGCAGGGTTGGGTGCTGCATGAAGCGGCTCACGCAGGGTTGCCGATCGTGCTAGTGGACAAAGAGCTGTCAGAAGTGGTCCAAGACGGCGTGAATGGCTTCATCGCGAATGATAATCCGACCAGCTTTGGGCGAGCGATCATTACCTTGCTAGAGGACGCCAACAAGCGTCAAGAATTTGGGGCTATCAGTAAAAAATTGGCGGCCAAATTTACTGAGAATCGCCAAGTGAAGAAGCTGGAAAAATTGTATCAAGAGCTTATCGACCAGAAAGCTGCCGACGCGTCTCACGATCTTGATCACGACGCTTGATGGTCTCGCGTTTGTCGTAACGCTTTTTACCCCGCCCGAGTGCGATGATAATCTTAATGAAGCGGCCATTGGTCAATAATTTGGTCGGGACGATGGTAAGCCCCTGTTGTTTGGCGGCAGCAAATCGATCAATTTGTTTACGGCTAGCTAGTAGCTTTCGCGCTGAGGTATCGACGCTTTTTGTGTTTGCCTGACCACGAACATTCAGTCGCAACGAAAAACTCGCGTTATTGAGCCATAGCTCATCATTTCTCAGGCTGACAAAGGCACCTTTGAGCTGGACATGCCCGTCGCGTGCAGCTCGTACTTCTGGTCCTGTTAGCACCAGTCCGGCCACGATTTCCTCACCCAACTCATAGTCAAACCGTGCTCGACGGTTAACGACGGCGTGGGTAGCTGGCTTTTTTGCTTTGGGCTTTGGCATGGTCCCATTATAGCAGGTTTAGTGTTTCGGTGGTGTATAAGCACCAGTGTCAAAATCGTATTCACCTGGAGTGAGGCTTAATACGAGAGTGGCTGTCGTAATTGCATCCCTGATCGGTCGATAGCTTGGATGCCGACTCCTTGCTTGAAAGTTAGGGTCATGCCGCATATTAAGGGCAACGCCTAGGACCTTTACGAGGTTTGGGTGATGGACTACTGCTCGAGAGATATTTTCGTGGGACCCACCCAGGACGCTGGTTAGTTTGATAGCGAGAGTTTTCTTCTGTTTGGCATCAAGCTCTTCATAGCAGTCCTCTAATTGATCATTGATAGTGTCTAGAAATCCTCCTAGGTCGCCGTTATATTTTGGCAGCGCCTCAAGGTTTGTCATGACATCGGCCAGCGCTTCTGCGATGGCTTCCTTTTCGCTATCCTGCTCCTCGGTAGCCATATCTTCGATAGTGACTTCTGGAGTCGTGGGTTTTGGGAGACGACTGGAAATATCATAAACCCGGGCTAATGGTTCTGGCTGTGACTCCCCAGCGTCCGTATCAAGTCGTCGAAACACAATACGGCCAGCTTCTCGCATGGCCTTCTTGTTGAGGTACGGAGCAAGAGGGATAACTTTAGCTTCTTGGGTTGGATGAGAATCATTTTCCATAACTCGTATTATACCACAAAAAATCATATATTTCAATACCTTTATGGTGTGGCGTGTGGTACAATAGCCTAATGATAGCCGACATCCACATCACCGAGAAGAGTTTTGGCGACAAGACGTTGATGCGCGACGTCAAGTTTAGTGTGGATGACGGCGAAAAGGTCGGCGTGGTCGGCCGCAATGGCGTCGGCAAGTCGACGTTGTTTGGCATCTTGGCGGGCACGGACACCGACTACACCGGTGAGGTGATTTTTCGGCGCGGCATCACCGTGGCTAGTACGGCGCAGGAACACCACGGCTTGGGTGATCAGACGGTGCTTGCCTACATTTTGGCGGGGTTACCGGAATATGCGAGCTTAAAGAAAATTATCGATGAGTACCCCGAGACCATGGGCGATAATATGCGAAAAATCGAGGAGTATACCCAGGCGCTGGAGCGATTTGACCAGAAAGGGTTTTATCAGGTTGAGGAGAAGATTGCCCGAGAGCTTGATAATTTTCAGCTGAGCGGGTGCGGCAAGCGGCCGCTTGGTTCCCTATCGGGCGGGCAGAAGCGGCTGGTAGAGATTGTTAAGATTATGCACGCGGAGGCGCATTTGGCGCTGATTGACGAGCCGACCAACCACATGGATTATGTGGCCAAGCAGCAATTCATCGACTGGATGAGTTCGCAGCCGCGCCAGGCGATGTTGATCATCACGCACGACCGCGATGTGCTGGGCCGGGTGGATCGAATTGTTGAGCTCAAAGATGGTCGAGCGGTTAGCTACCGCGGTAATTATGATGCTTACCTCAAGCAAAATGCTCAGGCGACGGCGGCGGGTATGAATAATTTTGAGCAAATTGAGAAGCGGATGACTAATCTTCGACAAAAGGTGTTGGATTATCAGCGGCTAAAGGAAAAGTCGCGAAACCCCGGCACTATCCAAAAGTTCAAGCGGCTGGAACATGAGGCGCGGGCCGAGCTGGCGGAATTATCAGAGATGGACAAGCCGACGTTTTGGATTGACAAGGAGTCAGCTGAGCAGCTTGATTATAAGTCGGCTGAGCGCTACGGCAAGTTCAAGGCGCGCAATATTCGGCTATCGATGAAGGATGCGGCTAGCCGTAGCCAGCATGTGCTGGTGCGAGTTGAGGATGCGGCAGTTGGGGTTGGCGAGCGGATACTGTTTGAGGGGGTGGATATTGATTTGCGTGAGGGTGAGGCGATGGAGCTGCGTGGTCGTAATGGCGCTGGTAAGACGACGCTGATTCGGATGTTGTTAAATAGTAGGGCGGCAGTCACTCCACCGTCCTCCGCCAGAGCACACTCTTCGCTCAAATCTCCATCGGAGATTTTTCGCGAGCGTTCGGCTGAAACGTCCGCTACTCGCGAACGTTCCACAGCCTCTGGCGTAGAAGGTGTCGCACCTGCCGCTCCTATCCTCTACTCCGGCAACCTCTTCCTCGATCCGCAGGTGCGGGTGGGTGTGTATGAGCAAGAGATCGATGAGCAGTATTTGGCGGATCCGCTGGAGGTGGCGATCGAGAAATTGTATCTGAGCCGTGACCTGCCGATTTCTGAGACGAAAATCCGCCAATTGCTAGCTGATTATCTGTTTACCGAAGCGGATCGGATGACGGCAGTGGCGCGCCTGTCGGGTGGGCAAAAAGCCCGCTTTCAGATTATTGCCATGCTGGCGAATGACCCGCAGCTGCTGATTTTGGATGAGCCGACCAACCACCTTGATTTGCCGAGTATCGAGGAACTGGAGATGGCACTGGCGAAATATTCTGGCGCTATCCTGTACGTTAGCCACGACAATTACTTCCGCCAAGCAATCGGCGGCGAAGTGGTGCAAATCGGCGCAGCATAAAAATCCCGCCACTGTTAGGCGGGATAATTCGTATTCAGACGCTTATTTTTAATCAGCCAACAAGCCGTTCTTGCGCAGCAAGTCTTGTAGTTTTGGTCGATCAAAACCAAGCACCAACTCGCCGTTAATGTCAGTCACTGGCACGCCTTGGAAATTGCCGCCATTTTTTGCTAGTAGTTCTTCTTTGGCTGCAGGTTCTGCTTCAATGTCTTTCTTGATGAAGTCAATTCCCAGTTTTTCCAACCATTCCATTTCAGTGTGACAAAATGCGCACCAACTGGTACTGTAGACGGTTACTTTGGCGCTGTGGTTGGTTGCTGTATCTTCGCTCATATATTCCCCTCAACTTTCTTTACGTAAGTCTATTATAGCATATTGTACATGCTTATCGACAAGTGTATAATGATGAGTAATCATGGGTGCGGACAGCAAAAAAACAGGATTTACCTTGCCAACAGTTCTCATCACTTCAGTAATTATGCTGACCTTACTTTTGGTGGCCATGCAGCTGGCTGCTTCATATGCAGCGGCGTTACGGGACCGGTATTATAACCAATTGGCGCGCGAAGCTGCTGAAAGTGGTCTTGCATATGCTGTGTCTTGTTTGCGCAGCAACGGTATGATTTCGCCATGGGGATCAAAAAATCTAGCTCCAGAAACAAACTGTGCGGGTGATCCAGAGCCTGGTCAGTCAAATACTGTGATGCATGAGGGCAATATTCGAACGCGGTTTACTGTCCCTCCTCTTGGCTCAACCGGTGGTGAGGTCCAGCAGGCCTACGCTACCGGCTATGTTGAGTTATTGCGACCAAGCGGTGGCGTGTGGAAAACGTATACCCGAGTGTTGTCATTGGCCACTGGAGCGCAAACACGTGTCGACACCTTGGCGTTTGGATATGAGGGTGATATGCACGGCATACAGCACAAAGTATTCTTTGCGACAATTGACTCTGCTGGACGTGTCCGGTCAGTTGGGGCGAACGACCGCGGTCAATTGGGTGCTGGATTGATTTCGACAGCTCAGCCAACGCCAGTGAGATTTAATATGTCCCAGCGCGCAGTTTCAGTGCACACCAACTTTGTCTCTGTCGGTGGAAACTTGATGATTCGAGATGAGAACGGTGCGGTGTATGGTGCGGGCAAAAATGATCGCGGTCAATTGGGTGCTGGCTATATGAGTCCGACCGTCTCAACACCAGTGAGGTTTGGCTTGCCGGTTGGAGTTAAAGCAGTTACTGTCAACTCAGGTTGGGCAAACTTTGTACTGGGGAATGATAAAAATATCTATGCTGCTGGTGAATGTACCTACGGCCTATTGGGTACTGGTGATTATACCGTTGCTCCGGCGTATGCGACCGCCTGTAGTAATAGGTCTACTCCAAAGCGTGTTGCCTTGCCTTTCCCGAACCCTGGTAATCCAGGAACGATTCCGACTGCTCACTTGGTGCAGGACCGATATAACGCTTATGTCATCATGCAAAATGGTGCCGTGTATGGTTGGGGTGCGAATGACTACTATCAGTTGGGTCGCGCCAATATATCAAGTTCATCAACGCCAGTAAGAATTGGTGACTTTGGTAATCCCGGTAAACCACGCGCCATGCAGCTGGCCTTTGACGGAGGTACACTATATATTTTGGCGAATGATGGTAAGGTTTATGGCGTGGGTGGCTCAAACCATTTGGAGGTCGGTAAAGATAACCTAGTGTTCCGTTGGCGATTTTTAGAGGGTCGTTGCATGGAGGCGGTTGGTCCTACTACAGTAGCTCCTCGTAGTTGTAATGACAGCTCCCAGCAGCAGTTTGAATACACGCCGCAAGAGCAGATCAAGATAAACGGTAAATGTGTGGAAAATACTGCCGGTGACTTGGTGAATATTCGTTTGGCGAATTGTAACCCTTCGGCTGCTATTCAGCGCTGGCGCATGGTATCATATGGCTCGGATCGTATTTTCCGTCGAGGTGCGAGTAATCACTGTTTAGCAGCTAACGCTTCTGGTACAGCAATGGCGATATCTGCTGGTTGCCCACCAACTAATAAGCATATATTCTTCAGGCTTCAGACACCAAAAATTCGAGATCTTGGCGTCCCGGGTTTTGTACAGCAGATTTCTACGGACGAGTTATTTGCATCATATCGTACATCTGATGGAAATGTGTACAGTACTGGTAGTAATTATCATGGTGTGTTTGGTAATAGTGCCAACCATGCGAACGGGGCGACTAACTGGAGGAACCCAACCCCAGTAAAATTCATGCTACCAGCCGGCGTGAAAGCGGTTGACATCTGGTCAACAGCCTATGCAGGGCGTGTCAGTAACTTGTTTGTAGTGGGTGATGACGGTAAGGTTTACGGTGCTGGCTCTAATGAAAATGGTCAGTTGGGTACTGGTGATAAGGTAAGCCGCAATACACCAACACCAATGCAGTTGTTTGGCAGTAGCCCAACTGCCCCTCGTGCTAAGCACGTGGAAAGTGGTGGGGGTACGACTGTGATCTTTACGACTGATAACCGTGTGTATACAGTCGGTAACAATAACCGAGGACAACTTGGTGACGGTACGACCACTGATTCAACGGTGCCAATTTTGGGTCGTTACACGAATGTGCCAATCCAAGAACATCTCGTATTCTAGTGGTTCTAGCGTGACGTGAGGTGCCAGCCGCCGCACCAATGGCATTTGTAGGTCGCCAGGAGCAGCTGCGGATCAGTTAGCTGACGGCTAGCTATTTCCCTTTCGGCTTGTTGTTGGGTTGAAAAGCGGCGTTTTTGATGGCAATTGTTGAGCTCATGTATAGTAGTTAGCGGCTGTCTATGTTTCTGGACTGGTTGAGATCTTGGATAATTTTTCCTGGGCATATTGTCAAATAGTATAGCAGATTGATATAGTATAGGTAATGGCTGAAAAACCTAAGGTTCAGAGCGACCAAAAAACAGATGTAGATGCCACTGTGGTTATGATGAAAACTATCATCGGGACGACGTGGCGCATGTTTGTGCCGAGTATCGGCTTGATGCTCGTGGGGCTATGGGCAGACCTAATACTGCACACGAAACCGTGGTTGATGGTTGCAGGGATTATCGTGGGTCTGGCGGCGTCAGCAGGATTGATTTATCAGCAAATACGATTTATAAAACAGAGAGAGGCCAATCAATGATACACCAGTTTGCAAGCAGTCTGCATATTTCAGTCAAAGCAGACGAAATAGTACAGGTTGGCGGTATTTCCATCACCAACTCTCACCTGTTGGGCGCTTTAGGCTTGTTAGTTTTGGTATGGATTATGCTGCGAACGCGTGCGGCAGCGCTGGGCAAAAAGAAGCCTAATTTTGTGACGCGGTTAGTCAATTGGACGTTTGATGGCTTGTACGGCACGGTCAAGCAGGTCATCCAAGATGACGTTTGGGCGGCGCGAGTGGCACCATTGACCATCACGATATTTTTCTTTGTGATAGCACAGTACTGGCTGGGGCTGCTGCCTTTCGTTGGTCCTGTGACAGTTGGAGAGCACGGCACTCCCCTGTTTCGTGGCGGTGTAGCTGATTTGAACATGACGTTTGGGCTGGCTATCATCACCATCATTGCGGCGCAAGTTTACGCATTCCGCTACCTGGGGTTCCGCGGCAACATGGGGCGATATTTCGTTAATCCACTGAAAGATCCAATTATGTCATTTGTTGGTATTTTGGAGTTGGTGGCAGAATTTTCGCGTCTACTCGGACTGAGCTTTCGTCTGTTCGGTAATGTGCTGGCGGGCGAGGTGTTGTTGATCATGATTGCCTACTTGACAAAATACGCTTCACCAGCAATGCTACAGCCGTTCTATTTGTTCGAACTATTCATCGGTGGTATTCAGGCGTACATTTTCTTCATGCTGTCAACGGTATTTATTTCCCTGGGACTCACTCCTCACGGCGACCACGACGAGTCCAATCATGCACATGTTCATTCCCCTGTTGATATTTCAAAGAAAATGACAGAGAATGAAAATAAGTAGTTAAGTAATAATTATAAGGAGAATATCAATCATGGAAGCATTAGCTTTTGCCTTAACTTACGCAATCCCAGCAGCCTTCGCAGCAATTGGTGCCGCAATGATCGGTGCCGCAGCGATGAACGCCGCAGGTCGCAACCCAGAGAAAATTAACGACTTGCGTACCATGATGATTCTTGGTATTTCATTCATCGACGCCTTGGCAATTATCGGTTTCGTGGCTGCCATCGTCGGTAAGGTTATGTAATTTAGAGGTAAATTGTGGAAAGATTGGTAACACAATTTGCGAGTGCTGAGGCTCACGCAGCTGATAAGGCTGACTTGTTTGGCTCTTTGGGAATCGACTGGAAGCTGTTGATCCTGCAGTCAGTAGCATTTTTGATACTACTGTTTGTGTTGAGCAAATGGGTGTATCCGCCACTGGCAGCGATGCTGGACAAGCGTGAAAAAGATCTTCGAACGGCGGAAAAAGCTGCCAAATCAGCGCGTGAAAATGCTGACAAGACTGAGAAAATGATCAATGCATCGATGCGTAAAGCGCGAGCGGAAGCACGCGACATCGTTGCTTCAGCCAGGAATGAAGCAACGGAAATCGTTGAAGCTGCGGCTAAGAAAGCCGAAGCGCGAGCCGAGGGCATCATCGAGGCGGCTCGGACGGAGATCGCTGGCGAAGTTGCGGCTGCGCGCCAAGCGTTGCATAACGAAACATTGCAACTAGTGGCTGAAGCAACTGGCACCTTAGTGAACGAGAAATTGGACGCTAAAAAAGACGGCAAATTGATCGAGAAAGCTTTGAAGGAGGCGCGCTAATGCCTGCACGAACGTCGCGTCGCAAATTGGCTCGGTATGTGGCTGAACGATTGATGAACAACGATGTAACGGTTGTGGATGAGGTGGCGGCACTGCTGAGTCATGAAAATCGTCAGCGTGAAGTTGACTTGTTGGTGCGCGACATTCAAGCAGAACTAGCGGAGCGTGGCTTAACGGTGGCGACGGTTGAATCAGCGCGAGCATTGACGGATGAGGCGCGTTCGGCCATCATGACGCTACTCAAGAAGCCTCAGACGGTTATTCAATTGAGCGAAGTTGTTCGCCCAGAACTCATCGGTGGCTTCAAGCTACGGACGCCAACCGCAACGCTGGACGCGACGATTGCCAAGAAATTAAACGACTTGCGGGCGAAGAAAATCTAGGAGGAAAAATGAGCAAGATTGATGTGACAGAACTAGCCAAAAGCCTGCGGGAAAAAATCGCGCAGCTGGAGGCGACGGAAGGACTAGAGGACGCTGGTGTGGTCATCCGCGTCGGTGACGGCGTGGCATGGGTGCACGGTCTCAGTAAAGCTGGCTATAGCGAAGTGCTAGAAATTGAAACTGACGGTGGCGTGGTGGAAGCCTTTGCATTGAACTTGATGGAAGATGAAATCGGTGCGGTGATCCTTGGCGGTGAAGAAAAAGTCAAGGCTGGCGCCAGCGTCCGCCGTAAGGGTGCGGTGCTGGATGTACCAGTTGGCGAGGAGCTACTTGGCCGGGTGGTTGACCCGCTCGGTCGGCCGCTCGATGGCGGACCAGCCATCAAGATGAAGCAGCGAGGGCTGATTGAACGCCCAGCCATTGGCGTGATGGGTCGTAAGTCGGTGCACGAGCCGCTGATGACCGGTATCATGTCAATCGACGCCATGTTCCCAATCGGCCGCGGGCAGCGTGAGCTGATCATCGGCGACCGTCAGACGGGAAAAACGGCCATTGCCATCGACACCATGATCAACCAGGCGCGGCAAAAGACCGGCGTGGTCAACGTCTATGTGGCGATTGGGCAGAAATTATCAAAGATTGCCCGGTTGGTTGACCGCCTGAAAGAAGAAGGCGTGATGGAGCAAACCATCGTGGTGGCGACCAGTCCGTCGGACGCGGCTTCCCTCTTGTACTTGGCACCATATGCTGGTACGGCCATGGGTGAATATTTCCGCGACAACGGCGGCCATGCGCTGATGATTTATGACGATTTGACCAAGCATGCGGTGGCCTACCGCCAGATGTCATTGCTGCTCCGCCGTCCACCGGGACGCGAGGCGTATCCTGGTGATGTCTTCTACCTGCACTCTCGCCTGTTGGAGCGTTCAGCCAAGTTGTCGGACGAATTGGGTGCCGGCTCGTTGACTGCTCTGCCAATCATCGAGACGCAGGCTGGCGACATCTCGGCGTACATCCCGACCAACGTGATTTCCATCACCGACGGTCAGATTTTTCTGGAGACTGACTTGTTCTACCAAGGTATTCGCCCGGCTATCTCTGCTGGTCTATCGGTCTCCCGCGTCGGTGGTGCTGCCCAGACTAAGGCGGTTAAATCAGTTGGTGGTAACCTGAAGCTCGGCCTTTCACAGTTCCGTGAGTTGGCTAGTTTCGCGCAATTTGGCTCAGACCTGGATGATGCGACCAAGGCGCAAATTGACCGCGGCCAGCGCCTGACTGAACTCTTGAAGCAGCCGCAGTACCAGCCAATGAGCGTTTGGGAGCAATTTGTCAGCATCCACGCGGTGACTAGCGGTGCCTTTGACAATGTGCCAGTCGCTAAGATCAAGGAAGCGCAGGCTGGCCTATTGACGCAACTTTGGAATAACGCTAAAGACACCATGCGTGAATTGAACAAGGGCGCCAAGCCAACTGACGAGCAACTCCAGGTCATTGACGAGGCAACGCAGGTGGCAGCGAAAGGCTTTGAGGAGTAATCCATGCCGAGTACTCGTGCGCTGAAAAATCGCATTCGCTCGGTGGATTCGACCAAGCAAATCACTAAGGCGATGCAGTTGGTGGCGGCCAGCAAAATGCGCCGTTCGCAAGAGGCGGACAAGGCGTCAGCTCCCTACACCATGGCAGCCGAGGAGTTGCTGAGCTACCTGGCCAGTCAAGGTGCAACTGATAACCACCCGCTGTTTAAGCGCCGCAAAATCACTAAGCGCTTGATCATCGTCATTGCCAGCGACAAAGGCCTGGCTGGTGCGTATAATACCAATGTTCTGAAGAAATATCTGGAGCTGCTGAAACGCGACGATGAGCGCGGCATTGAGAATCTTACCTTGACCGTCGGCCGCCGAGCTTCGCAGTTTGCATCACGCTTGAAGGATACCAAAGTGGTGGGTAATTATGATAATTTGCCAGATCAGCCAACGGGACTTACTTTTCACACGATTTTGAACACTGCCATCAGCATGTTTGAGAATGGCGAGGTTGACGCGGTGACGTTGGTGTATACACGATTTGTGAATAGCATGGTGCAAACAGCGGAACTGTCGCGTTTGCTACCGGCAGGTACCAAGGCCTTAGTTGATCCAAGCGAGGTCTCAAATACGGTTTCTGATGCCAAGTATGAACCAAGTATTCCAGAGGTACTGGACGCCGTTGCCTACCGTTTGACGGGTGCGCGATTGTTTCAAGCGCTACTGGACGCTCGCGCCAGTGAGCACTCCATGCGGATGATGGCAATGAAAAATGCGACGGACAATGCTTCTGACCTAGTGGACGATTTGACGCTGGCGATGAACAAAGCTCGCCAAGGTGCAATTACCCAGGAGCTGGCAGAAATTTCCGGTGGTGTGGAGGCGATGGAACAATGAAAATCCTAGTTTCAGCATCGATGCGCCATGCAGATAAATTCGCTGCATTGCAGGAGCTATTGGAAGCAGCAGGCTATCAGGCCACAATGCCTCAAACCGAGGAGCGCCTGACGAAGCGGCAGTATATTGATGAACACATGAGCCGATTGCAAGACAGCAATGCTTTGCTGCTGGCGAATTTTGATGATGAACGTGGCGATGGCTATATTGGTGCGTCGTGTTTCTTTGAGGCTGGCTGGGCATTTGCGCTTGGAAAGCCAGTGTACGCGCTACGCCCAATTGACGCAAAGTCGCCCTTTGCTGAAGATTTGATGGCAATTGATTGTACGGTGATAAATGGAGATATGAGCAAGATCAAAGGAGGAATTGATGAGTAAAACACTAGGAAAAATTATTCAAATTGTTGGCGTGGTGGTCGATGTGGAGTTTCCACGTGACGTTAAATTGCCGGCAATTTATGACGCGTTGCATGTCAAGAATGGCAAAGAGACGCTAGTGTTGGAAGTAGCACAGCACCTGGACGAGCACACCGTGCGGACGATTGCTCTGTCGTCGACTGACGGCTTGGCTCGCGGTGCGGACGTGGTGGCGACTGGTGCGCCGATTTCTGTGCCAGTGGGTGCCGAGACTCAGGGGCGCATGTTTAACGTGGTTGGTGAAGCGATTGACGAGAAACCACAACCAAAGAGTAAAACCGCACCAATTCACCGCCCTGCTCCGGATCTGTCTGAGCAGTCGAACAAGACGGAGATTTTGGAAACTGGAATTAAGGTCGTCGACCTCATCGCACCGCTAGCCAAAGGTGGTAAAGCTGGTCTGTTCGCTGGTGCTGGTGTCGGTAAAACCGTCTTGATCACCGAGCTGATCAACAACATCGCCAAGTTCCACTCTGGTAACTCGGTCTTTGCTGGTGTTGGTGAGCGTACCCGCGAAGGAAATGACCTCTACTATGAGATGGAAGAAGCGGGCGTTCTAGACAAGACATCGCTGGTGTTTGGTCAGATGAATGAGCCGCCTGGAGCACGTTTGCGCGTGGCACTGTCGGGTCTAGCGATGGCTGAAGCCTTCCGTGACGAAGGTAAAGACGTGCTGCTGTTTATCGACAATATTTACCGCTACACTCAGGCTGGTGCTGAGGTATCGGCGCTGCTTGGTCGTTTGCCAAGCGCTGTGGGCTATCAGCCGAACTTGCAGCAAGAAATGGGTGCGTTGCAGGAGCGCATTACTTCGACGAAAAAGGGTTCGATCACCTCTGTTCAGGCGGTGTATGTGCCGGCTGACGACTTGACCGACCCAGCGCCAGCGACGACCTTTGCTCACCTGGACGCGACCATCGTGATGAACCGTGCTTTGACGGAAATTGGTATCTACCCTGCTGTTGACGTGTTGGATTCTAGCTCCAATTCGCTCGACCCAGAAATTGTCGGTGAGGAACACTACCGTGTGGCCCGCGAAGTGCAGCGAGTGCTGCAGCAGTACAAAGAATTGCAGGACATTATCGCCATCCTCGGCATGGAAGAATTGTCGGACGACCAGAAGCAAATCGTTGCTCGGGCTCGCCGCATCCAGCGCTTCCTAGCGCAGCCGTTCCACGTGGCCGAGAAATTTACTGGTAACCCAGGCGTATATGTCAAGTTAGAGGACACCATCCGCGACGCCGCTGATATCTTGGCTGGTAAATACGACGACAAGCCAGAAAGCTGGTTCTACATGGTACAAGGCACGCTGGCTGACCAGGTAGCTTGCGACGCTGAAAGCGCAAAGCAACCAGAGGCAAAGAAGGACTAGCCTGATGAATTTGAAGCTAGTAACGCTCGGTGGTGTCAAGCTGGATGAGATGGTCTACTCGGTGACCATTCCGACGATTGACGGCGAGATTTCGGTGCTGCCGAGTCACGAACCGCTGGTGACGGTGGCGAGGGACGGCGTCATCACTGTCCGTCGCACCAAGGAGACGCAGGAAGAAGAATTTTTTGCTATCTCCGGCGGTGTGGTAGAAATTGATCAAACAGGCGTGCGAATTTTGGTTGATGAAGCCGACCATGGTGACGACATCATTGAGGCAGAAACCCAGGCGGCACTAGAGCGAGCCATCGCAGCACGTGACAACGCCGACGACCAAATAGAGCGCGAGAAAGCCAAGCAGCTTATCGACCGACACTTAGTGCGGCTAAAGGTAGCAGATTTGCAGCGGCATAAGCGGCGACGCTAGTAGTGATCGTTCATCACATCATTAATATTGATAGCTAGGCAGGCGATGATTTTACGCATCGTCTGTCTTTTGCTGTGAGGAAATATATTGTCAATCTGATCATGATATGGCCGCAGGAATAGATCTTCAACCTGCTCTTCTGTTGGGTAGGGTGTTTGCTTGCCATATCGTGATAACGAGCTTAGATATAACGACAAATCTTCGCCAAATTTATATGGGTCGTTTTGTTTCTTTACACTAGTCAGGTCGATAATACGTGGCTGCTGGGTTATATCATAGGCTGTGTTCTTGACTTGAAAATCACCATGATGCAATCCTCGGTCATGGAGCATTATGAGGCTTTGTGCCGCTATACCGAGTGTTAGAGATATACTAGAATCAGCAGGTCTTTGGCGCTCGTTATTTCCCCATAGAATGTTATCACAGCTTGTCACGCCTTGTTCAAACTTTGTTATAGTACAGATTTTATTCCTGCCCTGTCCATCTTCTTTTCGTAAAAAGCCGATTGGCTCGAATGTTACATGTCCACCCTCATTGAGTTTTATGGCTGTACGATAATCACGCGTGGCTAGCCATTCGACATCAAAAGGCTTGATGGCAACTGGTTGAGTGCTGAGTATTTCATTATCGCCTAATACAGACAGGTCTGCGAAATGTACTTTTTGTACGCTATTATCGCGTCCTGTTTCGTAATCTTCTCTTGGGTTAAGCATGGCGGCTGTCGTTGAAGAGTCTACGGTTTCATGATTGTCAGAAACTAATAACAGATGATCCATTGGTAGTTGCTGTAATCGGGGCGTTAAGCCCTTTGTTGTTTGCTCGGGATTGATAGATAATAATGGAACTCTGCTAATTTCACCCATATTACTATTATACCATAAGCATTATATTTTATCAAGCAATTTGCGTATAGCGCTAAGACTCTAATTAATACTAATCTAAATAGCGACGTCTTCCGTCGTCTCTTCTCTGTCTTCAGCGATGCCAAAAGTAACAGCCACGAATAGAGACAGAACTACTACAAACCCTGAGATAATGGCGATAGCTTTTGATGTTTCAAATGAAATAGCGTTATTTGTATACACGGATAATGTTGAAAAGGTCTCTATGTCGCTAAAATCAGGCATTGCAAGGCCGCAGATAAATAATGAGATTGACATGACGATAAAGGAAACACGTACTATTGTGGTGAGATAGTCTTTTGATGCATGGCGTTTTTTCACTTGTCGGGAGATGATTGCAAGACAGATACAGCTAACGATAAGTGCCCACGGGCCAAGTAGTGCTAGTACCCAACCGCCGATGCCAGTAATGAATCCGCGTGCGAGCGAGAACCAGATAGCACTTGCCCATAATGCTATAACGATCCATGTGTCTATAGTCTGTTGTTTTTGCAGTTTTTGTTTTTTTGTTGTCATGTCAATAAGTATAATGTGGACGATCGTTGTGTGCAAGTATTGATCGCACCTCGTCGGTCGTCTTGGTGTGCATCAGTTGGTCACGCAGTTCTTTGGCGCCGTCAAAGTCGCGGATGTAGATTTTGAAGAAGCGTTTGAGGGTTTCGTAGGGGCGGCCGAGGGTTGATTGGTAGTGGTCAAAGAGGTCAAGGTGGTAGTATAGTAAGGCAATCAGTTCAGACTTGTGATGAATAGTTGAACTGTCCTCTGTCTCGGAGGACTCTTTACGGGTAGCTTCGCCAGCCCGTGGCGTTCGGCTGACGGGGCTTGACGCGCCCGTCACAGCTTCCTCGACTGAGGATAGTTCAACTGCCCTCCGAAAGCAAAACGGATCGCTAAATACTCCCCGCCCGATCATGATACCGTTGAGGCCTGGGTGGGCTCTAAATAGTTCCTCGCCGTGGGTGCGGTCGCGGATGTCGCCGTTGATGGTTAGTAGGGTTTGCGGGGCGATGTCATCACGTAGTTTGATGATGTCGTCGATGAGTTCGTAATGGGCTGGGACTTTACTCATCTCCTTTTTGGTACGCAGGTGGATGGTCAGATTGACAATATCTTGCTGCAAGATAGTCGTCAGCCACTCGCGCCATTCGTCAACATACGTATAGCCCAGCCGTGTTTTCACACTAACTGGCAGCCCGGCAGTTTTGCCAGCAGCAATGGCGGCAACTGCTACGTCGGGTCGGCGGATCAGCGCTGCGCCCCCGCTTTTGATGGCGGATTTGGCGGGACAGCCCATGTTGATGTCGATGCCGTCGAAGCCGAGCTTGGCGCAGTGAGTGGCAAATTGCTCCATGTCGCCCGGCTCGCCGCCCCAGATCTGGGCGACCAATGGATGTTCGTCGTTAGTTTTGACGAGCCGACCAGCGATGGCTTTGTCGCCAGCGTGTACCCAGCCGGTGGCATTGGCAAACTCCGTGAAAAACACGTCGGGCGCGCCCGCCCTTTTCACGACATGGCGAAATACCACGTCAGTGACGGCTTCCATGGGTGCCAAGATGAAAAATGGCTGCGGTAGGTTGTCCCAAAATGATGTCATCTCTGTTATTTTACCATACAAAGGAGAAAACCCCTCACTCTCGCCATTGAGAATGAGGGGCGTTGGTGGGCTCAAGCGGTTCTGCTCGGAGTTGATCTCGACGGTGAGAAAAACTGCCACGAGTGAATCTCGCGAACCCGGGGAGGGAGAGATGACACTCCATTGTGCCATCTCAGTGGATGTGACGGGAGTCGAACCCGCGAGACGGTGGACTTCGATTGTCCTGTCTCCCTACTTGGCACACCCTGACCATTCTGTGTTGAAAACATTGGTCTTCTCGATGTAGCGGTATACACCTGCTTTGTTTTGTTGTACGTCATTGGACCACAAAACAAAGGTGAGAAGTCAATGAAACTCAGGCGGAGTGGTGAAACACCCAAGTTTTTTCGCTTACACACGGCTTTACACGGGTGATGAGTCCGTGTGGCTGCGCATGCAACCGCGACGGCGGACACAGCGGGACTCGAACCCGCAGCCTCCCGTTGCGTCGACACCGTTGTCGACGCGGGCGCTCTGCCATTTAAGAGCTATATGTCCTGTGATTCTTTTCTGGGCTACCAGCTGGGCGAATCACCCCAGGGGCGGACAGACGCCCTTTACTGACCGTGGGGGTCAGTGGTTTCGGGGTCGCACAAACCCCGACTGTCAAACCTCTACCAGTGGAGCTTCCTGGGACGGTCGCTCCGACCTGTGGCCGCGTTTTCTATGGCCTGCTTCTCGAGCAGGATCGCGTAGAGGCAGTTGAGAGTTTCTCGCGGCGCTTTATGTTTGCAGGCATACTCATAGTCTTCCTGCGCACGGCGTCGCTCATCGGTCTGGTTTCCAGCCAAGGGTCTCACCCCCTTTCCGCCGCAGTTGCGGCAAAAGAAAAAGAGCTAACCCTCTCTCGAACCACGCTTTTGTGCGAAGCATGGTCAGGATTTGACGCCATTTGCGGCGTCAAATCGAGAAGTTAGCTCCACGAACAAAAGCTAGTGAATATCATAACACGAACTGTAAAAAATAGCAACAATATATGGAAAATAATTATATTTCTTCTGTCAATAAGTCATTTTCGAACTGCAGCATACCTTTGTAGTCTGCGGAATACCCAGAGATGTCTGGCAGATCCAGGGTGGTGATTTTACGCCAGACGACGCCGACAAGCCGAGCAAATTCAGCTAATTCCTCCTCGGAGAACGTATCCTCTAGGCTGAGAATGTCGCCGGTTTTCATGTCTGGCTCGACGAATTGCAGGCGGGCGCCGGTGAAGGTGAAATTGCCATAATCACGCGATGACTTGACCAAGAGCTGGTAGAACATCAACTGTTGGCGGTATTTGTGGAGCTTGATTTTTTCATAATCAGACGTGCCCTTCCAGGAGTGCGACGGCTTGCCGGTCTTGTAGTCGGTGACGTAGATGGTCTTTGCTGTTTTATCTATATCAACCAGGTCCAGCTTTCCTGTCAGCTGCGCTTGGCCGACGAAGGAATTTTGATTGGCAAAATTAAGTTCAGCCAGCTGCTGCTGGGTGAAGCTGCTCTGTTTGGCGTCCAGAAAAGCGGTCAAGACTGACTGGCCTTTTTCGGTGAACAGTTTGGTGTCATCTGGTGACAGATGTTGCGCTGCTAAGGTTTGAGCATACAAACGCATAATCTCTGAGCGTGGTGGCAAGTTTCCGTCTGCGACGAACATATCGTGTAGTTGTTGTAGGCAGGTGTGGACAGCGGTTCCGTAGGCAGCGGATGAGCTTTTGGCTTGCGGAAAATGAAGCAAATTATTTAACAAAAATCCTTGAGGTCCGCCATGTGAGACGTCGAGGAAATTGTTCAGATGGGTGGCGGACAGTTTGTAGTGCTGTAAGATTGGCGCCAAGACTTCCTGTAGGGTTGTGCCGTGTGGTTCAGTCAGTCTGGCGTGCCAGTCGGTGAGCAGCGTCTCGGTCGCGTCAGCAGTCTCAGAGGTATCAATGGTCGATGTATCTAGCTGTAGAGAGCTTAGGAAGCTGGCGATCAAATTGTCTTTACCGCCAGTGTCTGTGAGGCTATGACTAATGTGCAGGGTTTGCTTGGCGCGAGTCATGGCGACGAAAAATAGGCGCAAACGCTCGTCGTAGTTGTTGCCTGCTGGTTGCAGCTGCAGGTTGGCTGGATAGCGGATGAGCCGGCTGCGTACACGGACTTTCTCACCCCACATGTTGTCAGTCGCGCCGATGATGAATACGTGCGGAAATTCCAAGCCCTTTGATTTGTGGGCGGTCATGAGATTAATTGAGCCTGATTTGTGCTCGGCGGCTGGTCTGATGCTGGTGAGGCGAGTCTTGGTTAAATGGTGGAGATCGATGAACTGGAGAAGCTGCGTCAAGGTTGGCGTTGCCTCAGTGTAATGGTCACGTAATTTCTGGCGCAAGGTGCGCAGCGCTTCTAGGGTGGTGAGGTAGGCTTCTGGGTCTGACTGTAATTTGTCTGGTGAAAAGTAGTAGGTATAGAGGGCGCGGTTGGTGGCGGTTTCGGTGAGACCTAGTAATTCATCAATGTGTTCTTCGAGTGTGAGGTTGGGGGTGTTTTTGGCTTGCTCTAGTAACCACTGAGCCAATGGTTCGAACGTTGTTTGGGTGAGCATGGCTTCCAGCCAGAACTGTCGTTTGTGCCAGGCAGCTAGGCTTAATTTCCAGATGTCAGTGGCGGCGAAGTCAAATGCTGGATGCGCCAGTAGCTCTGGCAGTAAGCTGTTGGCGTTGGTTAGGTCGTTGTTGTGAAGTGAGACAACGATGCGAGCTACGAGCTCCAGCGCTTTGATACTGTCTAGTTCCAGGATGTCGTCATGATGCTCGTAGTTGACACTGATGTTGTTTTGATACAGATGAGGCAAGAGCTCGATCAGTTCGTGATGTCGTCGAGATATAACAGCGATGTCTTCGGGCGGTGTGCCTGAGTTGATGAGATATGCAATTTGCCTAGCGATGCCCGCCCTTTCGTCCAGCGGCGTCATGAAACGGCTGAGCTCGACGCTAGCGCCTGATGATGAGGCGTGAGCAGTGAGCTGTTTGGACAAATCAGGGATGGTGTTTTCCAAGCGGTCGCTACCTTGGGTGATGACGCTGCGGGCGGTGGTGAGGATTTGCTCTGCCGAACGATAGTTGTCGGTCAGGACGATGACGGCTGGGTCATGATAGTGCTGACGGAAGCGCTGGATATTGCCGACATTGGCGCCTTGGAAGCTAAAAATGGCCTGGTCATCGTCGCCGACTGCCATGATGTTTGGCTCAGGCTCGTCGCCAGTCAGATTAAATAATAGTTGTAGTTGTGCTAGGTTGGTGTCCTGAAATTCGTCAACCATGATGAACTGGTATTGCTCTTGGAGGTTGGCGCGCAGATCTGGTTGGTGTTTGCAGGCATCTAGCACGTTCAAAATCATGTCATCATAGTCAAAAAATCCACGCTGTGCCAGTGTGCTGCGGTATTGGTCGTACACGTGAGTGACGGCACGTAGTTTAGTGATCGATTCACTGTCCTTTAAGACAAACTCCCCTGTTGCGTTCTTTTTACACCAGGCATTTTTCCAGGCGGTGATGGGTTTGGTGCTGTCATTTTCCAAGGCTTCTTGCGCGGCGTTGGCCATGCTGAGTGCCAGTACATTGGCGTACGGTGTGATGGCTGCCGGCAAAGGCTGCGGGGTGAGGCTTGCTGCTATTTCTGCTACGTTGGCAAATGCTGGGATGGTCGATTTTTTGATGGTGGTTTGGAAAAGCTGCGCGATGGCTTCAGAAATTTCTGTGACTGTTTGCTCCACATCGTCCAAAATGTGTTGTATTTCTTCAGAGGTCAGACCGTTGCTTTTGAACTCGGAAATGGTTTTGAGCGTTTCTTTGAGGTAGATAAATTCGTCATTGTTTTTGACATTGAGCGGATTGTCCCAGCTTATGGCCTCAAAAATTTCTTGCAGAATTTGCTGCTGTGTCAGCTCGTCAGTTGGCTGCCGGTCTGCACCGCGGAAAAAATATTGCCGGTTGGTGTTGATGATTTCTGAGCCGAAGCTGTGGAAGGTGTGAATGGCTACTTTGTAGGCATCTTCGCCGATGATTTGCTGTAATCGCTGGCGCATATTGACCGCGCCAGAATCAGTAAACGTTAAGCATAAAATATTGCTCGGCAAGGTGTCAGTTTGGCGCAATATGTGAGCAGCTCGCATACTCAAGAGCTCGGTTTTGCCAGTGCCAGGACCCGCGATAACCAACAGTGGCCCGTGAATTGTGTCGACGGCAGAACGTTGATTGGCGTTGAGGTTGGCGTAGCGTGTAGAAAAATCCATAGTTACAGTATACGCGTGCGATTGAAAATGGTAAAATAAAGCCATGAAGCCTACAGTGACCGCGTCGGAGTTGGAAGCATTAATCAGCGAAGCCTTTGATGTTGATGTCTCAGTAAAGCGATTTATCTTGCCGTTGGCTGATGTTGGCCGTACGGCTCAGGCGACGGTATTTATGGCATCGAACAACCGGTTGTTGCTCTATTTGCGCGCGTCTTCCAACATGACGCTGGCGGATGTCAAGAAAATAGCAGTACGCATGGGGCTCAGGCTGGACGAGTTCTATCCGCCCAAGTACCAGCCGGATTATTTTGATATCCTTGGTCGCCAAAAATTTCAAGAAGTGTTCCCTGGCATGACAGTACAATCAGAGGAGGATTTGATTTTTTACCGAACCTTGGCGCCATATAACCCTGCCCTGGCAGTGGTTTCAGAGATTAAAAATGGCGAAATCCATCAGTTTGACCCTGATGTCCACGGCGAATGGCGAGTGGGCGCACGGTTTGCCTACAGGAAGGTCCGCGCCAAGTAATGAACGGCTACTGGGAAATTATTCGTCGTAATTTGTTTTCGCCGATTGTTATTGCGATTTTTCTATTGGCAGGCGCACTGATTTATGCTCGGGAGTACCGCGATGCGTGGTTTATCTCGGTGGTGATTGTGGTAAATTCGTTGATTGGTATCGTCCAGGAAATTCGTGCCAAACGGGCACTCAAAAAACTAGAGTTGATGAGTCAACCGCGGGCACGGCTATTGTCGGCTGATGGTTCTGTGACGGAGGTAGTGTATGATGCGTTGCAGGTTGGCGACAAGATTCAACTGATCGCTGGTGATGAAGTGCCAGCAGATGTGGAGATGCTGGAGGTCAAAGGGTTGGAGCTAAACGAAAGTATGTTGACTGGCGAATCGGCGGCCGTCGAAAAAAGTGTCGGCGACACGGCTTGGGCGGCGACCACTGTCTTGGCTGGCTCTGGCGAAGCTCGCGTGACGGCGGTTGGCACAGACACAAAAGCTGGCGCCATCAGTCAAGTGCTGAAACAGTACAAACCAGAATTGACTCCTTTGCAGCGAGCAATTCAGCGCGCTATTAGCTTTTTGACGTTTGGTGCCTTTGGGCTGGCAGCGTTGATATTCATCGCCTATATGACGTCTGGTCAGGACTCGGTGCAGATATTAAAAACCATCACCTCGGCGGCCGTGACGGTTGTGCCAGAGGGTTTGCTGCTGGCAAGTTCATTGCTCTTGGCGTTTGGTTCGATCAAGTTAGCACAAGCTAGAGTTTTGCCGCAAAAACTGTCAGCTATCGAGGCCATGGCGCTGCTCAATTTGTTGTGTGTCGATAAAACCGGTACGCTCACCAGCGACGAAGTGACGTTGGAAAAAATCGTTGCTTTGGGTAGTGGTGATCAATCAGATGAAACGCTTTCGGGGATTGTTGCCTTGATCGCTGAGCAAACTAGTGGCGGTAATATCACTGGCCAAGCCATCTTGGAAGCAGCGACGCCGCTCAAGGACGCCAAGATTATTGACGTTATGGCGTTCTCGTCTGCGCGCAAAATGGCGGGTTTGCGGTTTGAGTCTGAAGGCAAAATTCGCACAGTCGTCATGGGCGCGCCAGAGTTTGTTACAGAATTGGCGCCAGTTGATGCAATGGGTCAGCGTCAAATTAACGAATGGGCTGATGCGGGTCTGCGTGTGTTGCTACTGGCTGAGTTTGATGATCCTCGGGGCGCTTTGAAGGATTTGCCTGCTGGGTCTGGCCGTGCCATCGGTGCGGTGATTTTGCGCAATGCGCTGCGCGATGGTGTTCAGAAAACCGTTCAATTTTTGCAAGATCAAGGTGTCAGTATTCGGGTGATATCTGGCGACAACCCACGGACGGTGCAGTTCATCGCCTCGGCGGCTGGCATCAATAATTCTGATAAAGCCATCACCGGTGCGGCGCTGGCTGCGTTGAGTGACAAAGATTTTATCAAGGCGGCTGACGAACACGTCATATTTGCCCGAGTGCATCCAGAACAAAAGGAGCGGTTGATTGCGCATTATAAAAATCAGGCCCTGTTCACTGGTATGGTCGGTGACGGCGTCAATGACGCGCTGGCACTCAAAAAGGCTGATCTTGGCGTGGCCATGCACGCGGGCGCACCAGCGTCGCGTCGCGTCTCAGACATTATTTTGTTGAATAACTCATTCACCTCTTTGCCACTTGGTATGCGGCTAGGCAACCGAATCATGCAAGCGATTGAGGTGATCGCTACCCTGTTCTTCCACAAAATTATCTATGGCGTGGTGCTGTTGATGTGTACGCTGTCGCTGGGTATGCTTTATCCATATCAGCCGCGTCACATCACCTTTATGAATATTTTCCTAGTGACGCTGCCGACTTTGATGTGGACATTTTTCCCGCCTGTGCCAAACCACCGCATCAATCCTCGCCTGTTTTGGCGTCACACACTGATGAACGTGATACCCATCGCGTTGATCACAGGGCTGACAGTGGCGTTTACCTATTGGATCGGCTCTGTCATCTTCCCTGATCGTCCAGAGAAAGTTGCCACCATGACGGTGCTGACGGCAACGTTTTATGGCGTTTATCTGGTATTTTTGGTCGGACCGATGCTGGGTGTTACTTTAACGCGCAACGCCAGAAAAGCACGCTTGCTGTACATGTTGGCGGTGAGTGTTGTGGCGGCTGGTAGCTTTGGCATCGGTCCGCTTCGTCGATTTTTCGACTTTACTAAACCAGACATTATCGTCCTGTTGCCAGCGCTCGGTGTCATCGTCCTGGCGGCAATATTACAGTGGTGGCTTGCACTGCGCGCTGGTGTAAAAGTCAGATCTTCGCAGTCTTAATGCGGCACTCTGTCTAGGACAACCAAGTTCTCAATGTGTGGTGTGCGTGGGAAGAAATTGTAACCTTGATGGTGTACAATGCGATACTTCTCACTGAGTAAAGCAACGTCTCGAGCTTGGGTAACGGGGTTGCAACTCAGGTAGACGATTCGCGGCGGTAATTGTTCCAATAAGCGGTCGATGACGTCTGTATGCAAGCCAGCACGTGGCGGATCGACGATGATGAGATTGTCAGGATTGATATAATCAAGGGCCTGTTCACTGGCTGCCAAGATGGCTTTGGTATTGTGTTCACGTCCCAAAGCGTGAATATTTCGCTGCATTTCTTTGACGGCATGTTCATTGATTTCCACCAATGTGACATGTTCTCCGCCAATGGTGAGGCCGATGGTGCCGACACCCGAATACATGTCAACAGTTGCTGGAGCGTTGCTTGACCCCACTGGCGCGGTGCGAATCCACGCTGCCATGTCAGTGAGTGTCTGCTCATACACTGGCAAATTGACCTGGAAAAATCCTTCAGCAACATAGCGAAATGGAATGCCCAACACATCATCAGTGAGAACGGTGTCGCCAAACGCCGCTAGCCGTTCGGTGATGACGCTAGCGGGGCTTTTGGGGTTAGAATAGATGATTTCGCCGCCTTGGGCTGACAGTGCGGCTGCTTCTTCGGCAGTGATGACATTTTCCAAGCGGTCTTTGAGGTACAATTGCCAAATGCACTTTCCTGAGCGGTTGCATCTGATGAGTACTGTTTTCAGGTTACGTGCGGTGACTGGCTTGGTGCGCAATAAGTCGCGAATTTCTACGGCTAGTGTGTTGATCTCGGGACGAGCGAGCGAGGTGTCGTTCACAGTGATTTTGCCCTTTGAGCCACGCCGAAAAAATGCCAGATCAAGCGTGTCAATTCCTGAGTCTGGGTCTGTGTCACTGTACCAGCTGTATTCAACTTTGTTACGATACGCCAATTGCTGCTCGTCCGTATAGACTGTCGGCGCAGCTGGCAAGGTAACGTGATGTAGTTCAAACGCTTCGGCGATTAGCTGGGCTTTGTATTGCTGCTCTGCTGAAAAGTTCATGATTTGCCAGGGGCTGGTGCTGAGGTAGCTACCTGGATCAACTGGAGTGATGCGCTCAGGGCTGGCGTGATGAACTTCGGTTACGACGCCTTCGACGAACTTTGATTTTTTCTTGATCACCCTGATAGTCACTTGTTCGCCTGGCAATCCACCCCATACAAATGCTTTACGGCCATCTGCCAGCGTGCCGATGGTCTGGCCGCCGCCCACGATGTTTTCCAGGGTTAAGGTTGCAGTCTGCGCTTTCTTCATTGCCCTATTGTACCCCAAACCAGGCGCATTTGGAAAATGGCTAAACACCGGAACAATGTACGCTTAGAAATCGCAATTCTCAGCGGCTGGCGCTGGTGTGTTCCACCACATCGCCAGGATGCCTTTGCCGACGCGACATTTAGTGCCGTTAGCTCGGTACATCAGTAGCCCATAGCGATTGTCGGGGCTTTTGTTGACGGTGTATTCGTAGTGTTTGCCGCGCCAGTCGGTCGGTAATTCTTTGAGATATTTTGGTACTAACAGCGGATTGAGTTCGCCAGCGTCGCATGTCCGGTTGGTCGCTGAGCTGTATTTACTGCAGGACGCAGGCCACGGATATTCTCCATTTTGGCTGTAATATTCTTCGACGGCGTTTTGGATGGTTAATAATTCAGTCTTGCTTTCATTGTTAATGGCGTCTTCGCGGGCAGCGCGCCATGCTAGGCCACCGAGGGTCATCAAGATACCGAGGACCAAGACGACTACTAATACTTCGACGATTGTAAAACCATAGTGCTTATGCATAGTTTGATTATACGGCGGTGTTGGCGGATTGGCAAGCTTGGTATCCTTGCCCAGATGTGGTACAATGTTACACGTAGCTGCGCTCACACGCGTTGCTCGTATTGGGCCGTCGCCAAGTGGTAAGGCACCAGGTTTTGGTCCTGGCATTCGGGGGTTCGAATCCCTCCGGCCCAGCCATAGAATTACACATCAACCGTCTAGTCCGGAGTGGCTGGGCGGTTTTGTTTGTATGATTTGGTCTATTGTATAGATACCCCCTATCTTTGTGTCTGTATCTTGGGTAGGTCTAGCGCCAAATGTGTTGAGTATAAGGAGGATATTAATCTCTAAACCGCTCTTGCTTAATTATGCGGTTTCTTTCTCTCTCATAAGTCTCTGCAAGCTCACGCAGTGATGCTGCAAGATTTATAAAACCTAAAGACTCAATCTCATCTGCACGATTTTGCCATTTATCTCTCAAGGATGCCTCAGCCTCGCCCGTTTCGTCTACTGCGTGCATACCACGTGCATTACGAATACCCATGTTGTACCCAGATCTCATAGATACTGAATCATTTTGGTCTAAAGTTTTTGCTACCGTTTTGTTGATCCATAAGCCGCTTTTATCTTCAGGGGAGTTTATTAGATATCCACCTATAACAGACTGGGCAATGTTCAAATGCCCGCTCGTCTTACATATCTGCTCAGCCTTGTGTATCCAGGCAGTAAAATTATCTTCTCGGAATATGCCATATCGGTCTATGCCTGGCATGACCATAAAGTCATTAAACGATAATATTTTTAACAGTCTGTATTGGATAGCGTCGTCAATCTTTTGGTGCTTGGCATCGGGAAGGTCTGATTTGTAGGCAGTCTTAATTAGATCGCAGAAAAAATCTGCATCATTTGCAATTCGATATATCAATGCTCGCGGTTGTCCTATGCCGTGTTTTCCAAAAAGACTAATACAACCCCACTCCACCTCCCATAGGTTCGTTTTTGTATAGTCAATGTTGTCGTATAAATATTTAAATACACTACCTATTGCGTACTGTAAGTTATTTGTGCCTGAAATGTTTTCGGTGGTATTTAGTGATGTCATTAGTGCTTGTAGACATAATTCTGGATCAATTTGCTGTTTGACAGAATCCTCAGTCCCAAGAATTATCGAGGCGATATATTCAATCGCAGCCAGAGGGCGCTTTGCCTTCAAGAGGCTCTTAACTGCAGCTTCGGAATATTTATTATCAATCGTACGTTGAAAATTATCGACCCTACCCCAATATCCTTTAGTAAGGTCTTTATCTTGTTGTGCGTCCAATAGGTCCCAGGTGCTTTGGCTAAATGGCAAAGCCAGAAGAAGTAGAATTTTCTGTTCGTTATTCCAGCTGGCAAAATCTAACTTATCAACCCAGCTGACGTCACCTTTATAATAGAAATATCTCGTATAAATGAAGTTACTAATGAATTCTTTTTCAGCTTTATTTTCGTTGAGGAATTTAGGTAATAGCATGTTTTCGATGGATGGATAATTTATAGAGCCCAGGCTAGATCCTATGGTGTACGGCATCTTGGCTTGGTTGATAAGCTCATTCAGCTGGCGAATGGCATTATCTGAGTTTAAAATCTTGAGAAGTGATTCTCGCTGTTTCTCTTCCAGTTCTTTCTTGCCTTTTTCCCAGTCGTTATAGCCTATTAGGTCGTGGTCATAATTACTAAATAGATATATAGACTTACACAAATCATCTTCAGGCTCTATATCACTAGCAATTTTTTTAAGTATCTTTACTCTTTCGTCTTCATCTTTACTGCGCCGATCTAGATTATTTATTTTTTTAAGTAATACCTCCCATACCACTTGCCTATCTTTATCAGTCATGTTTTGCAGGCGCTTATTTAGTTGGTTGGTAAAACTCGGCAAAGTATCATCGGTAAGATGGTTAACGCTATTGATTACATCAACGATTTCTTGAAGAGACTCGGCTGTATTTATGTAGAGATTTGAATAGTATGAACTCTCCTTCCACAGCTCTTGTTGCGTAACAGGCTGAAGAGTATTGGTAATATCTAGCCACTCTGGGAGCTCTCTCTCCATGGTTGTTAGAGTCATATTCGGCAACAGGTCCTTGAGTAGCTCTCGTCCGACAGCCCTATGCTCATCGACTATTTTTTCGACCACGCTGTGCTGAACCTCTAAGGAGGCAAGCGTTTTCGGTTGCCACGGCAGGATCGTATGTAGGATGGTATCTAGGGAACGCTTTTTATTCTCTGTCTGATCAATTTCGAGGGTTGCAATCTTAGCTAACACTAGACTAGCTCGTGAAAAATATTTTTTATCCCAAGATAAATCAGCCAGCGCCCAGTATAAACCAGTCATGTAATCTGGCTGAAAGAATGAGTCACCTGAACTTTCCTTTATACCTGTCGCAATTGGATTATCATTTTTTATTTTAAGGGTGCTCTCTAGTCTTGACAAAAACTGAACTGGAGATGCTTGAGCGATTAAAGAGGCGTTGTCTGTGATGCTCATCCATAGTTTGGAGTTTTGATTATCAGAAAGCAACCTGTATACTGTATTATTTGCTGTGTTAGCTATTTTGTTGGCAGAGCACTTACGAAGTATGTCCTGGTTATTTGCAAGCATGGCCATACCATTTGCTACGCCAGTCCTAATTGTCGCTGAGTATGCTCGACTCTTTTTGTAAATATTAGCCATATATCTTTCGTCTATTGGCAAATCTAGCGCTGGATTAATTTCACTCAGGATCCTTAAGTAAATATCCGCAAAATCATCAATATGGTCGTCATAAATGCATTTACTTAGCTGCTCAATCGTAGATTTAATGTCAAGAACCTTCCACGTAGTATCTCTTAGTTCTAGTACTTGATCATCGGTAGAATTTATTTCTTGGACTATGTCTAATAGTGAGCCATCATCACATCTTAGCAATTCAGACACTATTTTTTTATCATTTGAATTTGCAGAGTCAAATTCACCAATTAAACATAGTAATGCTAGCTCTTTTTTGTGTGCTGTTTTAATTGTGATCTTGTTTTTTGACGGTTCTGCTTTTCTGACTAATTGATTTTCATCCTGCAAGCTCACTACATCATCTTGTCGGATTACTTTCTCTTCTTCGAATATCTCCAGTAGTTTTTTAGGCAGATCATCTTTTAATAGCTCTATCTGGTCTTTATTACGAGTAGCTACATAATGACAGAGCCGTTCCCATACAACTTTAGGGCTTACGTTATCTTTCCATTTTTTCTGTGCCAAGATGCTATGAATCAGGGCGACATTAATATCACCGTCTTCAAACAGATTCTCATGCATGTCAGATTTTATTATGAAGAAAGATTTCAAGAACTTAAATTCCACTTCTCTGTCTAAAATGACACCATTATTGGCTAGTATTAGCTTTTCACGCAGATGTTTAAGACCCTCGCGCTCCGACTTGTTTCTACCCAGAACCTTATTATCGTAGTTTTCCCAAAACTGATCAGCCGACTGATAAGAGCTCTGTATATGGGTCAGTATATTCTTAAGCCCAATTCCATTCCCGTCAAGACCGCCAGTGACGAGCATTATTCTATCATGAGTACTGTCAAAGTTGCGGCTGTTAAAATCGTTCCAAGCATCTTTTATGGTTTTTGCAAATTCACCCCTTGAAAGACGAATATTTCGCTTTACCTGAACCAGTAGCGTCTTTTCTCTGCTTGGGTTGTTCAGGTCTTTAAGGGTTACTTCGCAATCATCAGTCTTTCTTCCGTATCGCTCTGCCTGGAGTACTATCCTCGTTACTTCGCAGTTGTCTATCCTAGGTACTAGGCCTCCTGTTATCATTTGAATCACAAAAAACGCCTGTACGGAATGCTCAAAAACATACCCATCGCCAGCTGCGGATATGGGGCTTGTATATTTCTTGCGTATTGCTGAGTCGCCACTGCTCATAATGTAGAATTATAGCACTTATATTAATACATAGCTTGATAGCTCGCCGACGGTTACACGCCTTACAACAGTCTATATTTATCACGTTCGTCTGGTGTGCTAGGCTTGTGTGTATAGCTAATATATCAGCGCGGTTATTTTCATTCATGACAACGCACCGACTAATATCTTTTGAAAGGTCCAGAGAATAACGATCAAAATAACCATTTAATGATATGATTACAGGGTCTATAATAAAGGTATTGCATGTCGATGAGGTTATTAACAGAAAGGAAAAAGATGGAAATTAACAAAGTTGCACTAAGGGCGTTTTATGATCTTCATAAAGAGGACTATTTTCGGCGACGGCATTCTGGCGATGCTAAGCTGTGGGATGAATTGTATAAATGGGATATTCTACCTCGTCTTAACAAGGAGTTGGCGCAGTATCAATCAGCTACTAAAGAGTCAGTTGCAGAAGTTGCACGCATTGTGACGCACCACACAAATGCTAGTAATTTTGCTAGTTGGCGGGATATTGATGATTTGAAAGATTTTTTGCAGCGCCCGAAGGCTTACACTGTTATTGATGAGTTATGGCGTGCAACACCTGAGTCTGTCGATCAGCATATTGATAGCGCTGGGAAGATGACACAATTCTTGATGTCAGACAAAAAATTTGCTCCATCCACCTGGGCCTACCTGCTCGCAGCGCGTGACTGTCATTCATTTGCGCTCTATCGTGATACTGTCATGAGACAGGTCGCTGAAATATGTGGTATAGATAAGCCCGCTACTGTATCTCAGGGCAAAAAATACGCCCTGGTAAATGATGCGGCGCTATATTTAGGTGAGCTAATGCAGCGTGATGTTGCTGAAGAGTCATATATACAAGCACTGAACGGCCAAGACTTTTTGTGGGTTGTGCTCATGTACGGCAGCTTACAGACTAATTAATTGTATTTAGTCCTTTGCCCTTCCTCGTAAAATACTTATGCCATTCGGAGACGACAATTGGGATGATGAATGATGCCAGGCTAATGATGATCATGTCACTAAGGGCGACGTGTGCGATGTGCAGGACTTCGCCAAGGGGCCCAAAGAAGACCAGGATTTGCAGGACGATGGATAGGCTTATGCCGGCGTAGAAACTCTTGTTCATGACTTTCAATCGCTTCAGGAGCGACTCGTCATCAGAGCGAGCGTTGAACGCATTTGCCCACTGACTGACCACCAGCGTGATGAAGGCCATGGTTTGAGCGTATGCGTGTCCCTGCCGCTGCTCGAAGAAGATATAAACCGCCAGGGCAATGGCTGACATGGTGCCGGCGACGATAACCATTCGCCAGACCATCATGTGGTTCAAAATTGGAGCATCTGGCTTTTCGGGCGGGCGGTTCATGATTCCCTTCTCTGTTGGCTCCAAGCCAAGCGGGATAACCATCGAGGTGTCGGTGACTAGGTTGACCCAGAGGATTTGCACTGGTTCCAGCGGGGTTTTGATGCCAATCAGCAGCGCGCCAATCATGGTGATCAGCTCGCCGGTGTTGGTCGACAGCAGATAAAACAACATACGGCGGACATTGGCGATGATAGTTCGCCCTTCGCGCATGGCGTCGATGATAGTCTTGAAATTATCGTCCAGCAAAATGATAGCTCCAGCGTCACGCGCAATGTGCGACCCCGAACCCATAGCCACGCCAATGTGAGCATTGCTGAGCGCTGGCACATCATTGACGCCGTCTCCTGTCATGGCGGTGATGTGATGCTTTTTGAGAATGGTCAGCAAGCGGTATTTTTGCTCGGGGATGACGCGAGAGAAGACTTTGGTTCGCTCGACGATTGGGTCAAGCTGCTCATCTGTTAGTTTATTCATCTGTCGGCAATCGAACACCTCGTCACGGTCCTTGACCATGCCTAGTTGATGTCCGATTTGGTAGGCTGTTTCAAAATGATCGCCAGTGATCATGCGTACGGACACGCCGGCCTTCAGAGCAGCGCGAATTGCCCGAGGTGCTTCTGGGCGCAAGACGTCGCTGACTGCCACAAAGCCTTCAAAGGTTAATTTCTTGCCTTTCAATTCGTAAAATTCATGAACTGGATGTGCTGACGTGTAGGACGCCAGGCCGATGACTCGCTGTCCCTTGGCAGCGAATGCTTCCAGGGCTGCTAGAGCTTGTTTTTTGACAGCAGCGGTTACTTTGCAGGCCGCCAAAATCTGTTCAGGCGCGCCCTTGAGGTATAGCTGAAAATCCTTGCCATGATGCCACACCGCAGCAGACATGCTGAAATCTTGATTGAACGGTAGTTCACGAAATGGCGAGTTTTTGACTTGGACGCCATGTGTGCGCACAAATTCTTCCAGCGCAATGTCAAGTGGGTCGTGGCTTTTGGCGTCGCCACGGTTGATGGTGCGGGCGATGATATTGATGATGGCCGTGTCGTTAGGCGACCAGGTTTCTTGGACGGTCAATTTGTTTTTGGTCAGCGTGCCAGTTTTGTCTGTGGCGATGGTAGTGATGACGCCGATGGTCTCGATGGCTCGCATCTGATGTACCAAAGCTTTTTTGGCAGCCATGCGTCGCATGCCCAACACTAACACCACCGAGATGGCGATTGGTAGGCTCTCGGGAACGGCACTGACAGCCAGTGCCATGACAAAGCGCAGGCTCTCCAGAACGTCCATGCCGCGTAGCAGACTGAGTCCAAAGGCCACTACGCTGACGGCAGTGACAACGGCGATGATTCTGGTGATCAGGACGTCGATTTTTTGTTTAACGGGGCTTTGAGTGTTTTGTCGTTTTGACAGCGTGGCAAGGTTGCCGAACTCGGTGTTGTTGCCGGTGGTCACCACGACGCCAGTGCCAGTGCCGCTGATGATGAACGAGCCTTGAAATAGCATGTTGGTTTGCTCGTATAATTCTTTGTGGCCCTCCAGGACGTCAGGTTTTTTGCTGATGGGTAATGATTCGCCGGTCAATTGTGACTCGTCGACCCGCAAGTTGGCTGTTCGGAGGAGTCTGATGTCTGCCGGGATTTTTTCGCCTTCAGCTAGTGTGATGATGTCGCCAGGTACCAATTGTGAGGCGTCAACGCGAGCCGTGTGGTTGCCGCGCAGTACGTCAACTTTTTGCACGCTGCGCTTGGACAGACTGCGGAGAACCCGGTCAGTCGAAAACCGCTGGACGTAGAAAATGATTGCTGAGATGGCGATGATTACCAAAATGATGACCGCGTCAATGTGGTCGCCGTGCCACAAACTGATGGCGGCTGCCACCCCTAGCACCAGCATGAAAATATCCAAAAACGGTTCTACAATCTTTTTCCAGAGCGGCTCGGACTCAATTTTGATAACGTTGATGCCGTACTGCTTTTGGCGGCGTTTAACTTCTCTGGCCGTCAGCCCGCATTCATTTGTGCGTAATTTTTTCAGGGTTTCGTGAGCGGGCGTGGCGTAAAATGTCATGCTTCGTATTATAAAGCAAAAAGCATAAGCGGTCTATTCGCACTCTTTGGCTACTGCACGTATTTTTTGGCGCGAGCTTTGTCAACCTGGACTGTTTCGAAGACGGTCTTGGCCATTTGGTCAAAGGCATTCTTGCCTTCAGCGTTGTAGCGGCCAGTCCCCTGCAATATCACGCCGTCCTTTTCAAAGTAGTAAAAGAAGGTGACGTAGCTTGTCGGGTCACTTTGTGGCGCGGTGTGTCGTACTTCTTTGGAATTATACTTGGTGATCTGGTCGTATTTGTGGGTGCCAGCCTTTACATAATAGTCATCTGCAGTCGCCTGCTCTAATGTTTTAGAGGTGGAAACAGGACGAACTGTGAGGCTGATTTGGACGTTGTTTCTGGTGCCAACAAAGGTGATTTTGTCATCAGCACTGGACCGTTGCGTGATGCTAAAGCCGTCGATTTCGTTAGCGAACTTGTTTACTTTCACGATTTCTCGGTCGTCTGAGGTGTATTCTTGGTCGGGCGCTTGGTAATTACTGTCGTACCTGACAGACTTGACCAGTGACTGGATACTGGATGACTCGAACAAGGTTTTACTACCTGAAGCATTGCTGATATTTTCAATGTCCAGGTGGAGTTCGTACCATTCTTGGTCACGCTGAACTAGTGGTATTTTGACGATGTAGTGATATGAATTGTCATCATAGGCATAGCCTCCCAGTGCGCCAGTGGCTTTGTCGGCTTTGAGCTCGGTGAAGTTGCCTCGTTTTTTGGCAGCCTCGAGGTCGTTGGCACGGCTGGCTTTCCCGACCTGCGCGATTTTGGCGGTAATGGTGTACGTTTCGCCCTTGTCTTTGATGGTCATGGTTGGAAAGCGCGGACGCTCTTCGTTTTTGATCTCGTACGAATACTGGTCTTTTGGTAGTAACATAGTAGCAGCGATGTTATAGCCATCAGAGGCGAAATGAACTGTGTTGGCAGCCAGACGCTGATTGATCTGCTCTTTTTGATAGTGATTATAAAATATGATTCCAAGGACGCTAACTGCAATGACAAATAAGCCAATAAAAACGCTAATAAAAATCTGTTGTTTTTGTCTTCTACGCATAAGCGGTATTATATTTTGTTTATGCTAAATTGTCAATTTTACCAAAAGAGCTTCCGCCATGGTGACGGAAGCTGAAGGGGGCGTGGTGGTTCGTAGTTATCGGATGGCGACCAGCTGGGCGCGCTGCAATTTGACGCCAGCGCACCAGGAAACGGTATCTTTGGGGCGCTTGTCCAGTAGGCTGCGACCCAACGGGCTGTCTATGGATATGCGGCCGTCTGTCGGATTGGCTTCCAGACTGTCGACTAGTATGTAGTGAAGCATGCGGCCTTGCTGATCGACCAAGTCAACAATTGAGCCCAGAGCGACACGCAAGCGGTCACGTTTGCGTGGCAGTGGCTTGGCGGTTTTTAGCATGTGGCGTAAATTGGCCAATTTACCACTGACCAGTTCCAGGTTCATGATGACTTCATTGCGCTGTAGTTTATCGTCGCGGGATTTGGCGCGACCGATTTCACGCAAGGTGAACTGGAGTGTTTTTTCTTGTGCTTCTAACTGAGAAATTTCTTTGTGTAATTCTTTAAAGCCTTTTTGACTGAGATGCGTCGTTCGTACATTACTCATAGTACCCCTTTCCCGGTTGCTTACCCAACCGACACTATCTAGTACATCACGCCTACCTGAAAAATACCTGAAATTTAGCGTTTTGGCAGTGAAAGTGTGAATGTTGTGATTTTTCCAGGGGTGGATCGTGCAGAAATATGCCCGCCCAGAGCACGCGTTAGTTGATGCGCTAGGCTGAGCCCCAACCCGTAACTATTGGCGTGTTGCTGGCCGCTGTAAAATCGTTCAAAGATATGCGGCAGATCTTTGGCGTTGATGCCTGGGCCATGGTTAGTGACAGTGATGGCGACGGTCGTTTTGAGGGGTTTTACGGTGAGGTTAATGGGTGAAGTATCAGGGCTGTGCTTGACAGCATTGTCCAGAAGCACTGCAATCACTTCTCGCACCGCTGGCCGGTTCATGGTCACCGTCAAATCATCAGGAGTGTGCAGCGTCACCCGCTCCTTGCCGGGCCTAGAATTGATCAGATTATTAGTTAGTTCCACGAGATCAAATTTTTCGATGTTGGACGAGAGCTGCCGTTCGCTGTGGGACAGCTCTAATAGCATGGTGGCAAGTTCGTTCAAGCGATTGATCTCCTCAAGATTGCTTGCCAGTGTTTGCCGCAGCTCTGACTTGGGCGTTTTGGGATTGTGCAGCGCCAGCTCGGCCTCAGCTTTCATGATGGCCAGTGGTGTGCGCAGCTGATGGCTGGCATTGGCAACAAAGCGTGATTGGGCTTGGTGTGCGGCTTCAATTGGCTCCAGGGTGCGTTGCGCCAACAGATAAGCGATAACCCCACCGCCCAGTAACACCACCAAGTTGAGATATGCCAAGCTGATGATGAGGTTGGTGTCGGTGGCCTCCATCTGCTCGCTCAGCGGCTTGTCTAGTGAACTGCCGCTGACCAGCCCGCGCTTAACGGCAAAACCTTGCAAACGAGCGTCAATTTCCGAGCGCGCAATGTTAAAGATGATACAGCTAAACAGCAGACTGACCATCATCAATATCAACAGATACCAGCTGGCTAGTTTGATGGTGGCTGAGGTAAATAGTTTCACGCGCCAGCCTCCACTTTATAGCCAAAGCCACGCACGGTGTGAATCAGTGGACGGCGAAACGGCTTGTCGATTTTCTTGCGCAGTTGCTTGATGTAGGCTTCGACGTTGTTGGGTAGAATATCAGCATCAAAATCCCACACATGAGCGATGAGCGTTTCTTTACTCAAGGTTTGACCAGGATGGCGCATTAAATACTCTAATAATGCAAATTCTTTAGCGGTCAGTTCAATGGTTTTGCCACTGCGTTTGACGGTGCGCTGGGTCTGATTGAGCGTCAGATCAGCAACGGTCAGTTCGTCATCATGCGCCAAAGGCGGCCGCCTCAGGAGTGCTCTGACGCGGGCGGTTAGCTCATCAATGGCAAATGGCTTGACCAGATAGTCATCGGCGCCGACGTCCAGACCAAAGGCTTTGTCTTCGGTCGTACCAAGCGCCGTGAGTAGCAAAATCGGCATTGATTTGTTGGCTTGGCGCAGTGAAGTGATGATATCGGTGCCGCTCTTGCCTGGTAGCATGCGGTCCAGTACCAATAGGTCATAGGGCTCAGTTTCTGCCATGGCCAGACCTTCTTCTCCGTCATGAACCATGTCGACAGCGTGACCTTCTGACCGCAGCGCAGCGGCGATAACTCTGGCGATTTTTCTTTCGTCTTCGACGACCAATAGTCTCATACGCCCATTATACCTTGGTTTTCTGAAAAAGCCCTGAATGCTATAATTGACAGTGACAATAACCAAGGAGGTGTATGGGTAAAGAGGTAAATCCCATTATTCAGATCAAAAACTTTAGTATGAAGTTTGGCACCAAAACTGTCATCAAAGATTTGAGCTTTGAAGTGATGCGCGGCGAAGTGTTCGGATTTTTGGGTAGCAATGGTTCAGGAAAAACCACGACGCTCAGGGCGCTGTTGGGGCTATACGAGCCAACGGCTGGTGAGCTGCTAGTTGATGGCAAGCCGTATGCAGTTGAAGATGGCGTCAAGCTAGGCTATCTCCCGGAAGAGCGTGGTTTGTACAAAAAAGAAAAAGTCATTGACACCATGATTTACTTTGGTCGCTTGAAAGGTCTGAGCCAGGAAGAGGCTCGCGATTTTTCAATCAAGTATTTGGAGCGAGTTGGCTTGAGCGATAAGGCAAAAACGCGGCTGGACAAATTATCAGGTGGTCAGCAGCAAAAAATTCAGCTGGGCGTTACTATCATGGGCGACCCAGAACTGCTCATTTTGGACGAGCCAACCAAGGGTTTTGACCCAGTCAATCGCCGACTACTGATGAATATCATTGAAGAGCGACAAAAAGCCGGCGCCACCGTGGTGTTCGTGACCCATCAAATGGAAGAAGTCGAGCGCTTGTGCGACAAAGTAGTTCTCCTGAAAGATGGCAATGCAGTAGAATACGGCACCGTGGCGGATATCAGAAAGAAATATGGTGGTAAGAGCCTGGATGATATTTTTGTGAAGATTTACGGCGGCGAGGAAAAGGAGGCGGTCAATGCGTAACATGTACAATTTGGGAACGGTGGTTAAATTTGAGATCATGCGCATGCTGAAGAAATTCAGCTTTTGGGCAATGGCGCTCGGCTTCCCGCTGATGTTTGCTGCTATTTTCGGCATCGTCTTTTGGTCAAATCAAGCCACTATGGAAGCTACCAAAAAGCTTCAAGAACAAGATTTCAAAGTAGCCATCGTCGACGACTCAGGCGTCGTTAACTCACAATTGGCTGAGCAGATGAAGCTGGAAAAATTAAGTAGCAAAGACCAGGGTATTCAGCGCGTCAAAGACGGTAGTCTGGATGGATTTATCTACTTCCCTGTTAACTTGGAGCAGAACGCTGTACAGACCTATGGTAAAGATGTCGGCATGTTCCAAAATAGCCGCTATTCTGCGGTGGCTGAGACGTTGTTGACGGCTTCGATTGAGGGGAAAATAGATCCACAGTTCAAAGCGATCTTGCAAAAGAAAGTGAAAACGGAAACGACTACCTACCGTAACGGTGTTGAATTTGACGGCGTGAAGGAAATGATTGTACCGGGCTTTTTCTTGGTGCTGTTCTATATGCTGATCGCCTTCTTTGGTGGGCAGATGCTCAACAGTACGGTGGAAGAAAAAGAAAACCGTACAGTGGAAATGCTACTGACGACGGTCAAGGCCAAGACGTTGATCACCGGAAAGATTTTGGCGATGATCTTGTTGGCATTAATTCAGGGATTGGTTATCATCCTGCCGGTATTGGTGCTGTACTTCACCTTAGGTCAAAAGCTGCACATACCATCGTTGGATTTGAGCAATTTGGTATTCGACCCAGTGAGAATTGGCATCGCTCTGGGGGTATTTGCTACTGGTTTTATGATGTTTACTGGTCTTTTGGTCGCGGTTGGCGCCATGATGCCAACCGCCAAAGAAGCATCCTCCTGGTTTACTATTGTCATCCTTGCCCTATTTGCTCCACTGTATGGTGCTAGTGCATTTGTATCATATCCAGATTCACCATTTGTGCAGTTTTTCAGCTATTTCCCATTGACTGCACCAATTCCACTACTGCTCCGCAATGCCGTCGGTAACTTGCCAGTTCACGAGGCGGTTATCGCCGTGGCTATTTTGGCAGCCAGTGCCTTTGTGGCGGTTGTGGTGGCGGTCAAACTGTTTCGCTACGGTGCCATGCAGTATGACAGCAAATTGTCGCTGTCGGTCTTGCGTGCTCGGCGCGATGAAGCGGCAAAAAGTTAATCATCAAATACACAGTATGATGCGAGGCGTTCAGTGGTTGGGCGCCTCGCGTTGCTTGCGCTACTCGGTATAAGATTGTACAATGTTACTTATGAAAGTACGTATTGAAATAGACACAACAACATTTGTGCGGTTCTGGCTGGTGGTGATTGGTTTTGGACTAGCGGGGATGGCGATTTATTCGGCAAAGAGTGCGCTGATTCTCCTTGGTATCTCCCTGTTCTTAGCTTTGGCGTTGAACCGGCCCGTTTCAGCTTTGGCAAAACTTCTGCCCGGCAAAAGCCGCTTGGGCGGTACGGCGTTGGCATATGTTATGTTGGTGACACTACTGGGCTGTGTGGCGTGGTTTGCGGTGCCGCCAATTGTCCAGCAGTCTGCCAAGTTTGTTGAGAGCGTGCCGGGCTTGGTTGATCAAGCCGGTTCGCAGTGGCACGGCATCAACGAGCTAATCGATAAAAATGGCTGGCGTCCGCAAGTTGACGCGACATTGAACAACTTGAAGCAACAAGCTTCCTCATGGGCAGCCAGCGCGGGTACGAACTTGATCTCAAGCGTAGGTTCGCTGGCGTCATTCCTTGGTTCCCTGTTCTTGGTATTGGTTTTGTCGTTTTTGATGCTGCTGGAAGGCCCAACCTGGATGAAGCGCTTGTGGGGACTCTACAACGACCAAAGCAAGATGGAAAATCACAAAAAGCTAGCTGGACAGATGTACAATGTGGTCACAGGCTATGTGTCTGGACAATTGACGGTGTCGGGTATTGACGCTGTATTGTCTGGTGTGGTGGTGTTCTGTTTGAGTCTGGCGTTCCCAGCTATTGACTCAAACCTGGCAATGTTGACTGTCATGGTCACCTTCATTTTGACGCTTATCCCAATGTTTGGCGCCACTCTGGCTGGTCTACTGATTGCGCTATTATTATTCTTCAATAACGTCACTGCTGGCATCATCTATGCTGCTTACTTCATCATCTACCAGCAGATTGAAAATAATTTCATTGCACCATCAATTCAGTCAAAGAAGCTAGAGCTGTCAGCACTGATGGTGCTATCATCAGTGACTATTGGTCTCTATGTCGGTGGGCTATTGGGAAGTTTGATCGCCATCCCAGCGGCCGGTGTGGTCAAGGTCTTGTTGGAAAACTACTTGGAACAAGCCAAGAAAAATCGTCTTGAAAGCGCGAAGCCGCTCAACAAGTTAGTAAAGAAGATGAAAAACGAAGACTAATCAAGCTGCGCCATGAGCTAGCCCGCTCGGTTGCTCCGGCGGGCTATTTCCATGTCCAAATGCTGCCACTTGGCGTGTCGCGAATGGCGATGCCAGCCGCCAACAGCTCATCGCGAATGCGGTCGGATTCTTGCCAGTCTTTCTCGGCGCGGGCGCTGCGTCGCTGGATGATCAATCTTTTCAAATCGTCAGTGATGTCAGGGGTCGATGCCGCCAAATCCAAGCCTAAAACCTCATCGATAATTTCAATCAATTGCAACAAGCCGCCGCGATGGATTTTCTCTAACGGCGCATGATCTAGCCGTGAAAACGCTTCGTCGATTAGAGCCAAGGCTCCTGGCGTATCCAAGTCATCATTCAGTTTTTCAACGAGCGCCTGCCGCGCCGCCAGTAGCGACACCGTGCCTTCCTGCTCGTCCTTCTCATCGTCATCATCCAGCGTGTCGTGCGTCTGGTGCCGCAGCGCCGCATAGCCACGCCAATGATCCAGCCGGGCTTGGGCTGCTTCCAAAATCTCCCAGGTGAAATTGCCTTCGGTTTGGTAATGCTTGCTGAGAATCGCTAGCTTGAAGGCCATCGGGCTAAAGCCACGGGCGGTGATATCGCTAAGGGTGATGATGTTGCCCAGCGACTTACTCATCTTGCGGCTGTCGACTTTGATGTGGTTATTATGCAGCCATATGTGAGCAAACTGCTGCCCAGTCAAACTCTCGCTCTGAGCAATCTCGTTGGTGTGATGCACCGGAATGTGGTCAATGCCGCCGGTGTGAATGTCGATTGTATCGCCCAGCGTCTCCCGAGCGATCGTCGAACATTCGAGGTGCCAGCCCGGAAAACCGACGCCCCACGGGCTGTCCCATTCCATGTCGCGCTTGGCGTTGGTTGGTGAAAACTTCCAGACGGCGAAATCGGTGATGTTGCGCTTGCCTGCCACGCTGACCCGCGCGCCGGCCTCTAGGCCCGCCACGTCCAGTCGCGCCAATTTGCCATAATCCGGTAGTCGCGACGTATCAAAATACATACCATCGCCGTCAATCTTGTACAAAAATCCCTTTTCGTCCAGCCCCTTGGCAAAGTCGATCTGCTGCTGGATATAGTCTGTTGCCCGCACTAAATGGTCGGGCCGCACTAATTTCAATACCTCATATGCTTCGTGGTCGGCGATGGCGATGTACTGCTCGGCAATATCCCAAGCGGTTTTCCCTTCGCGGCGCGCCCCCTTCTCCATCTTATCCTCGCCATTATCATCATCGCTGGTCAAATGCCCAACGTCAGTGATATTTTGCGTACGAATCACTGGAATGTCCTGCCAGCGCAACAAGCGCACCAATACATCCCAATAGATATAGCCAACCCAGTTGCCGATGTGCGGCTGCGAATACACCGTCAGCCCGCAGGTATACATGCGAACCGTCTGCCCGTCAAGCGGTTTTAGTTCATCTTTACGGCGAGTGAGGGTGTTGTAGAGCTGTATCATCAACTCTATTGTACGGCAGACAGGCTGCTTTTTCAAAGTTCGCTTTCGTCGTTTCCGACTCATCAGCACAGACACACATCTATGGAGCGAACTGACAAGCAGGAGAATAATACCGCGGCGGAGAGAGCCGCCAGATAGAGTTCTTAGCGGCTTGCCAGTTCGGGTTCAGGAGAGAAATTGTTTAAGTTCTCTCTCGTCTATGGCGTATAGAGTATAAGGGGTTTCCTTATACTCTAATTGTTGATACCGCTCAGCGGTATCAACAATTAGCAGAACCCTATGTGTCGGGTACTGGGCAATAGCGAAGAGAACTTCGCCATGCTTTAGATAGAAGGTAGCCTCCCCATAGGAGGAGGCTTTTATCTGACGGCCAAGCTTGCCGTCGGACAGAGCCTTTGTAATGCTCCTGACAGTGTTGGTGTTCATGCTTTTGCTCTCTCCTCATCCAGGCGGAGTGCCCGTACCTTTCCCTCAGGAAAAACACTGCTCTTAGCGCCCGGATGGCGCGTGAGCAAGATGAGGTTTCATGGCGCCATTTTCACTGCGAAATACCACCACAAAATCTCACCTTGCTCTATTCTCAACTGCTTGTCAACATACAACTTTTGGACAAAGCCATAAAACTTCGTCAACAAAAGTCTACTATCTTTATATCACTAATTACATAAAATGTCAACGTCTATCATCAAAGATACAGCCCCGCTCCCCTGTTAATCATTGACATAATGAATGATATAGTGTATAATTTGATGACTATGAGTGAGCGACGTCCTGGCAGCGCATCACCCGCGCGGCGGATGTGGCACCCGATCAACAGCCTAGCAGAGCTTGGGCGTATTCAGGAGCAGCTGATAGCAACGCTGGACCGTCCCCAGGTTATTGATCAGCTGGGAGGCTTGGCACTGGAGCTGTCGGAAGTTGCGCAAAAGTTACACCCTGTGACGTACAATAGGGATGGTATTGTCAACGCGGATGAGTTGCTGGCGTCTTATCCAAACAGTATTCCGTTGGTTGGGAATACGAAATTTACGTCGCATTTTAAGCTTGCACCAACGCCCATGCAATTTGAAGCCATGGGTAGTAAGCTGGCTCATGAGGGGTATGGCGAAGCTGTAATTCGGCAACTAGGAAGTGTATTAGACAACAAATATAGCTCCAAGAAGATGGAGACTAACTACGCAGGCTTAGCGGTATGTCCTTCGTTGGTGACATACGTCACTCTTGCTCAGGGCGGTGTACTTTGTGCCGCAGGACAACCCTATATAGGCATGAACTTAACTCACATTCAACCGCTTAATGTTGCGGTCGTAGCTCATGAAGCGGCGCATGCGTTAGATTATATAAAGCATCCACTCCTCTATGTTTGCGACAAAGAAGACCTATCAGCTGCTACATTGGCAGATTTTAAGTCTCATCTTAAACTTGCCCGTGAACTAAAGGCGTATGCAGTTGGTGATTGTATCGAGAAGTATTTTTCTGATACTCATGGGCCAATGGGACATGTTGAATTAGTATCTCACAAGGTTGAGGCTATCCGCCAGGAAGTCAATGGTCCCGTAACCTCAAAAGATGCGTTTGCGGCACATGATGGTCTGATGAGGCGTTTGGCTGAAGCTGGTCTGGGTCATATCTGTCAATAGATCTTATGTCGTGAGCCTTACACTTGACAAAATATAAATATAATGTATAATTGGAACAGAATTATGGGAGAAGGACTGTACATTATTAACCCACCAACTCCTAGCTATGATAATCCTATCCCGCTAGATTCTTTAAAGTACATGAAAGATAAACTATTAGGTGCTTTAGAGAATCCTGAGATACTTGATAAGCTGGGAGCGGTAGCCCTAGGGTTATATGACACGGCTCAAATGCTGGAGCCTATGGAATGGGTTGAGGGTGAAGAACTAGGAGATAGTCATCCTGACTCTGATTGGACGGATAAAAATATTATACCGCTTATTGGTTGTGATAAGTTTGTTATCTCTGGAAAACAGATGTCTCATATGCCAGTCCAAAAAGCTAAAATAGACGAGGCTCTCGCCAGCGACAAGTATGCCGGAGTGTATGGCAATGAAATATATGATCAGATAAAGGCCTCGCCTGTTATGACAAAAGAGGCAGGAAAGCTCACCGGATCTTGTCATACCAGTTTCTCCATGGTAACTGACATGGACCTTTATATATATTCTCGTCCTGTTGTCAGCGTAGCTAATAGTGGACTTATGGCTATCAATGTCGCCACTTTGTCTCACGAGACAGATCATGCGCGTGATTATGTTATGGACCCAGTTGTGGAGATATATCCCAAAGATGACCGAGCAAGACTCTGCTCTGAGCTGCGAGCCTATGCCGTAGGTAAGGTGTTTCAGGATCATTTAGTGCATGAGAGCGGGCTGATGTTGAGATACCCTAGTTTGTCCGATCGAGTAGAAAAGGTACGAAGAGAGGTCAATGGCCCCGTGACTGCAAAAGATGCCTTTGCGGTGCATGAGGGCATAATTCAGCGCTTGGAGCAAGCGGGCCTGAGTTATATATATCGATAGAACTTAGGTAAACTAATAAGTACTTTTAGTATTTTATCCTTGTATGTTTCGCTTGTACCTTGCTTGAGATGTAGGTTTACAGCATATTTTGGCTTTCCAATATCCACTATTAGTTTTTGGTTATGCAAAAGGGATCTTTTATATGCTTGAGTAGATGCTATATTTTGGGCCAGTAATCTAATTATCACAATATAATTAAATATCTAATATCTCAACAAGTTCTCCGTTCTTCTGCTTCAATTCAATTTTCTGAATTATTTCTTCTCTAAGATATTTAGTAAAGTCGCTTAATTCTGATGAAACTTCGAATATAATATTATGTTTAATATCCTCCAGATTGAATGTTGAACTATAATTTTCTCTACTTGACCAATAATTCCAATTTACATCTGTTCTTTCGTAATAAACATAATTTTGCTTTTTAGTAATATATATCCTTTTATTAGTTAATATCTTTCCATTTTTAGATTTAAAGATATCAGAATATAATTTTAATCCGTCAAATTGCTTATATTCTCTAATTTTATTATTTGAAACATTAAGTTTTATTTCTTTATAATCCATAATCTGTCCTCCATAAATTTGTTAGCCCATATTGGATAACATTATACCATTTTTAAGATATTTTTCTATATCTGCTTTCTGTGGCGCTTGAACTCATTTATCACTTTGTGATACATGGGAATATAATTCAGCGTTTGGAGCAAGCGGGCCTGAGTTATATTTATCGATAGATCTTACTCGAGTCTTATTTTACTAAGTAGATTGGCGACTATACTTGTGTTTGCTAATTCCTTCCAGGTTTGCTCACCGATGATTATGCCGAGCTCTGAAATATGTGTATCAATGTTTGGTGTGTCCATTCTTCCACTGCTGTAAGAAAAAGATTTGAGGCGCCGATATAAACGTGCCAATACTGTCTCTGTTTGCATTATTTTGATAACATCGCCGTATATCTTCTGTAACTCGAATTCATTCTCTAGGTCTCTAACTACTGCAAAGTTGCAAACACAATGTAATGTTTTACTAACTTTTGCTGCACATTCCTCAAAGCTATAATAACCTAAACGAGCGTTAGCTATGTCGGCCACTGTACCGTGAATCGTATAAGTCAGATAATAGGACAATGCTAGTAGCGCTGGATTATCATTTACTGTGATACTGAGGACGGAAGAAGGTTGGTTGATCAATGGTATTGGCTCATTAATTTCGTGTAGGAATTCATGCTCAGCAAGTTGCTTAACGATGAGGGGCTGATCAAGTCCTTCAATCGTCTGCCAAGCGGCATCATTTAGGGTTATGATATTTTGCCGGAGTGCGTTCATATCATCGCACGCCACAGTCTGCTTTTTCTCTGCCGTGATTTGATTCATTGCCAAACGCAGAGCTTCGTCGTCTGTAGATGCCTGAATATGTCGCAACTTATCCGTTAAGCTTATCGCTTCATCGGTATAGAGATCGATATCAATGGTAATAAGTCCTGTGTCTATATAGTGTGAACCAAGTGCGAAATAATCAACTTGTTGCAACAAACCAGCCCGCTGCGTCATTTGCTTGAACGTATTCATCGCTAGATGTTCGTAAATATGTGCCTCAATCGGTGAAGTGGCTTGTTTGCAGAGAAAAATTCGTTGCATATCCGTCTATATATTATCACAGAGAATAGACAGTTTATTGACTTGTCTAGGTCATGTGCTTAGCTAGAATCGCTTACCGTTACCGCTACGACCAGGTGTGACCCTTAGTGTCATGTTCCTTTCTGTCGGTGCCTTTGCGCTTGGAGCGGTTACCTCCGCCGCGCATGAGAGCGTTATTGCGCCTCGTTTCGCACTTGGAACAAGGACAGACCTTCTTTGGGACACCGTAAGTCGAGCAGTTGCTGCTGCGGACCATGATAACTCCTTCTGGAGTTGGGCGAAGAAAAGCTATTCTTCGCGAAGCGAGACATCTCAAGCCTAGTAGCTTCCAGGCGAAACGCCAGCCTTTGCGATCGCAAAAGCCAATATATATACCAATAATAGAACAAAACGTCAATAGATTTTTGTCAATATTATGTTATAAAAATATCGTGGCCCCTGTTGCGAGACGTTGGTAAAGCATGCTGCTAATTGCTGAAATATTGTAATAAGTGCTAGTTCTGTCGTACCTCTTCCAAAGCACGGCTAGTCGCCTCGACCAGCTCCCGTACGATTTGATCGTACTCTTCGTATACGCGAAACCCAGCCGCATACGGATGGCCCCCGCCGCCGAAGTAGCCAGCCACGGTGTCGGCGATTGGTAGGTTGCCGCGCAGGCGGGCGGTCAGCTTGCCGTCGGGGTAGGTTTTGATGACACAGCTGAGCGCCACGCCCTCGACTAGTCGTAGTTCGTCGCCGATCAGCGCGCCGGGGTTGTAGGCGTCGCTGTAGGCTTGAATTTCCTCAAACGGCACGTGTACCAGCGCCAATTGTCCGTCCAGTAAATATTCGATTCGCTCAATCAGCTTGCTTTTGTATGCCAAGATTTCCGGCGATTTTTTCATAAATTCGCGCCGCCGCTCTTCGATTTCGGCATTGGAGGCGCCAAGCTCGGTCAATTCACCGGCCACGTGAAAGGTCGACGCAGTGGTGTTTGGTGTGGTGAGGCCCAGGCTATCAGACATGATGGCGATGAGGAGGTTCTCGGCGGCTTGCTGGTTGATGGTCCAGCCAGCGTGGGTGAACAATTGGTAGAGCAATTCTCCAGTAGCCACCACGGTGTCAGAGAGCATGGTGTGCTCAAAGCTCAGGGTTGACTCGGCGGTGTGGTGGTCAACGACCAAGACTGGGTGTGTCTCCAAAAAATGCCGTACGCCTGGCGTTTCTAAGACCTTACTGAGCAACACGTCGGCGCTGGTGTCAACGATGATGGTGGCATCAGCGTGGGCTGGAAAATCGCCAACTACCCGGTCCCAGCCGCGGATGTAGCGCAGATATTTGGGGATATCAACTGGGCAATACAGTGTCACGGTCTTACCCAAATCACTCAGCACTTCCTCCAGCGCCAAGCTAGAACCCAGGCTGTCACCGTCAGGATTTTCAGCTTGGATGATGACGATGTTGTTGGCGGATTGGATGAGTTGTTGGGCGGTATCAAACATGCTCTTATTATAACAGACGAGGTTTTTACTGAGAGAGTGATAATATGCGATAAATGGCCACTATTATTGACAAAAAATAAAGTTTATGATAATATGGACACATAAGGTCCGAGGTGAGGATCAAAAGAAGAGGAGTTTTTATGAATAAATTTAAGAAAATCGGTATAGCTATCTCTTTGGGGATTGCTCTCATCGGTGGTATTTGGATGGCGACTCCATCTAAGGCTGCCAACTGTAGTAACTTTAACGTTGTCCACTGTGGTACCAATTCTCTGTCAGAATTGAAATCTGCATATGCTCGTCCAGAGATTAAGTCGTTGTATAACCAATGGCACATCAATGATGCAATGGTACAAGGCGGCTCAAACATGCGTGAAGGTGTGGTTGACGCCAACGGAAATATTACTGTTGATGGTCGTGTTGTTGCCACCAATGCAGTAACGGTTCAGGCAAAAGCTGGTACTCGCCAGGTAACCCCTTCTCGGCAATACAGCGCTGCTGGCCACACGTATTACCAATACACAACTGGTCAGAGCTTTATCGACGGTATTACACGGTACAAAATCTATGCTTGGTTTGACAATAACGGCAAGTTTATCACCGGTGTAATCAAAGATTGTGGTAACCCAGTCTGGGGTCCGCCAACAACCCCTCCAGCAAAGCCTGTGTTGACTTGTGATGCAATGCAAAAAACGGCAGTATCTCGTGACACCTTCAAGTTCAGCACCAAAGCAACTGCCAAGGGCGGCGCGAGTGTCACCAGCTACACCTACAACTTTGGTGACGGCACCACTAAAACGACTACCTCATCTGAAATTCAACACACATACGCAAAACCTGGTAACTACAAAGTTACAGTTACAGTAAACGGCAAAGAAGGTTCTGACGTTCAAAAAACCAGCCAAAATTGTCAGACGACTGTTACGGTCAATCCTGAGCCTACAATGGAAGTTTGCCGGTTGTCAGACAAGAAATACCCAGTAACTATCAAGACTTCAGAGTTTGACGCCAAGAAGCACTCAAAGAACCCTAACGACTGTAAGGAAGCTCCAGCTAAGATCAAGGTTTGTGTCATTGAGACCAAAGAAATTCGCGAGATTAAAAAGGAAGAGTTTACTGAGTCAAAGCACACGACTGACATGAGCAAATGTCAACCGGCACCAACGACTCCTACTCCTCCAACAACTCCTGAGTTGCCACGAACTGGTACCGAGAACATGGTTGTTTCAGTACTGGGACTCGGTGGATTGACTACAGCAGCTGTCGCCTACGTCATCAGTCGCCGCCGCTTGTAGATAGTTGACGATGAAAAATACCCGCTTGATATCGAGCGGGTATTTTGATTAGTTAGCTTTTCTTGCGAGCTGTGGGCTTTTTGGTAGAAGCTTTCGACTTGGTTGACGCGCGGCCACGGCGAGTGGGTTTCGCGGGTGCGGCTTTGAGAAGTTCCAGAGCTTGCTCATGGGTGATAGCTTTAGGGTCGGTGTCTTTAGGGATCTTGGCGTTTTTCGTGCCGTCAGTGATGTATGGACCAAAGCGGCCGTTGAGAACTTTGACGCCATCGCCAAAGTCAGCGATATTTTTCTCGGCTTCGGCCTGGAGTTTGGCGGCGTAGAGTTCGCGAGCTTTCTCTAGGGTGATGGTGTGCGGATCTTCAGGCTTGATGGAGACGAAGAGCTTGCCGACTTGGATGTACGGGCCAAAGCGACCGATATTAGCCTTGATGTCTTGTCCGTCTTCGGTTTGACCAACGACCCGCGGTAATTTGAACATTTCGAGTGCTTGCTCTAGAGTGACCGTTTCAATTTTCGCACCTTTTGGTAGCGGTGCAAAGCGTGGCTTGTCCTCATCGTCAGTAGTGCCGAGTTGTAACATTGGGCCAAAGCGGCCAAAGCGCGCCAAGATTGGCTTACCGGATTTTGGATCAATGCCGACTTCGCGGTTAGCACCGACTTTGCTACGGTCGATACCGCCTGACTGTTCGATCAATTTGTGAAATGGCGTATAAAATCCGTGCAGCATGGCGCTTTTGGCCAGATCAGCTGCAGCGATTTTATCAAATTCAGTTTCGACGTTGGCGGTGAAATCATAGTCAACGATTTTCGTGAAATGGTCGGTCAAAAAGTCAGCGATCAATTCTCCGCTCGGCGTCGGGATAAGTTTGCCGCGGGTGGAGCCGGTTTTTTCCTGGACGACGTCGCGACTGATTTCTTCGCCGTTGTAGCTGAGGATGATGACATCTCGTGGTTGGCCCTCACTGTCACCTTTTTCGACGTAGCCGCGGGTCTGCACGGTGTCGATGATGGTAGCGTAAGTGCTTGGCCGGCCAATGCCGAGATCTTCGAGTTTTTTGACGAGCGAACCTTCGGTGTATCTGCTCGGCGGCCGGGCGAAGGTTTGGCGGGCGGTGATGTTGTGAGTTTCAAGTGTGTCGCCGGTGTGGAGCTTTGGCAAGATTTCGTCTTTGCCGCCGCCATAGACACGCAAGAAGCCGTCAAAGGTGATGACTTCGCCTTTGGCTTCAAAATGTAACGTGTCGTTTTCTTGGATATCTATGGAAATTGTCGTCTTCTCTAATTTGGCTGCCGACATTTGCGATGCTAGGGTGCGGCGGCGAATGAGGTCGTAGAGTTTTTGGTCGTACTCGTTGGAGGTGACGGTTTCGCGGGTGATATCGGTCGGGCGGATGGCCTCGTGGGCTTCTTGGGCGGAGGCGGATTTGGTTTTGAATTTGCGCACAGTTGAATAATCCGGGCCGTACAACCGCTTGATGAAATCAGTCGCGCTGGCGATGGCCTGCCCGCTCAAATTGACCGAGTCAGTACGCATGTAGGTGATTTTACCATCCTGGTAGAGCCGCTGGGCTGAAGCCATGGTGGCTTTGGAACTAAAGCCAAGCTTGGCGTTGGCCTCCTGCTGCAGAGTCGAGGTCGTAAACGGCGCGGCTGGATTGCGGGTGCCAGGCGTTTTCGAGATATCGCTGACGGTGAATGTGGCTGACTTGAGGCTAGTTAAGAATTCGTGGGCGGCTGCTTCGGAATCAAATTTCTGGTTGAGTTCGGCTTTGAATTCTTGATTATCGTGGATAAATATGGCGGTCACCTTGAACTGTGAGCTGCCTGCAAATTTCATAATTTCTCGTTCGCGTTCGACCAGCAGCCGCACTGCTGGGCTTTGGACGCGGCCGGCTGACTTGCCGCCCGGTACTTTTTGCCAGACTACCGGGCTGAGCTCGAAACCAACCAGTCGGTCGAGGATTTGCCGGGCTTGCTGCGCCTGTACCAAGTTCATGTCGACAGTCCGTGGATTTTTGATAGCGGTGGTGATGGCGTCTTTGGTGATCTCGTGAAAGACGATACGCTTGGTCGTCTCGATCGGTAAGTTCAGCACTTTACAGAGGTGCCAGGCAATCGCCTCCCCTTCGCGGTCTTCATCGGTGGCCAGCCAGACATTGTCTTTACCGACGGCCTTGACGTTTTTCTTTAGCTCGGTGATGACTTTCTTCTTCTCGGGATCGACTTCGTAGACAGCAAAAAAATCATTCGCCACATCAATTGGCGGCGTGCCGTCCTTGGTTTTTTTGACAATTGAGCGGATATGTCCTACGCTTGACAGGACATGAAAATCCTTGCCCAAATATTTCTCAATGGTTTTAGCTTTGGCTGGCGACTCGACGATGACGAGATTTTTCATAACTCTATATTATACCATATTGAGCGACCCATCAAATAATGGGCATTGGAGGATGCTATTATTTCTGATCACTGTTCATCAGGTCTCGGGCGCGCTTAACGTATTGTCCAGCTGCTACTGCTGCTACCGGAATATAGGCTACAAAGCCCAGTTTGCCTAGTCCCTTCAGTGTTTTGGCGGTTTTCTGATAGCCCAAAGACTCTGCCGAACTACCGATGATGAGTAGTGTTGTGGTTGTCGCGACGAGTGCGCTACTGATGCGCCCTGCTTGGGTTGGACGAAGGGGCTCGCTCTCCTCGGGGAGCTGGTTATGTTTATACTCGGCAACAGCGGTAGCAATGGCTTTTGTTGATTCTAGGCCAGCAATTGTCGCCACCATGGCTTTTGATGTGGGGTCCTCTTGTGATAACTTCAGTAGTGCTGCTGCTCCAACGATTTTATCCCTGATGGGGTCTAGCTTGATGCCTAATTTTGACTGTTGGTTAAGGGCCCTCGCCAGTGAACCATCGACTTTGTCTGACAACTCACCAGCAACTAGTGCTGCCATGCCCTTGAGGGAGTCGGCATGCTTGTGATACCGTATAGGCTGAGCATCGCACCTGCTACCGTCACACCATTCGGTAGTGTTACTATGTCGTCTGAGACAGGTTGTTCTTCTGGGGACTTGGTGGGACGAAACTGTGGTTGATGTTCTGCATTTATTGACAATATCATAACACTATGGTGAAATATATTCAAGCATAGGCGTTATCGTAGTGTCCAGTTGTTTGCCCCGAGTGGCTTGATCACGCCATTGATTTCCAGCATGGTCAGCGCTGTGGCAAAATCAGCCGCTGATAGCCCGGACTGTTTTTGTAGCTCATCGCCGTTGCGCACGCCATGTTTTATGAGCTTGGCGATGGCAATTTCGTCTGGTGTAGAACCAATCGGCAATGCGCATTGGGTGGGCTGGGTGGATTTCCAAGTTGGGGCGATGGCGTTCAGTACGTCTTTGGCTGAGAGCGCTGGGTTGGCACCTTGAAGCAGCAGGTTGTTGCACCCTGCGGATAATGGGCTAGTGATATTGCCAGGGACAACAAATACGTCGCGTCCCTGCTCGAGGGCGTATGCGGCGGTGTTGAGCGTGCCGCTACGCTCAGCTGCTTCGGTGATAACGATAGCGTCTGCTAGCCCGCTGACCAGGCGGTTTCTTTGTAGGAAACTCCATTTGCGTATTTTCATGCCGTCGCCGCGCATCCATTCTGACAGGACTGCGCCGCCCTGTTTGATGATGTTTTCTGCTAATCCTCGGTTGCTGCGCGGTGCAATATCTGGGAGCTCTGACGTGACGACGCCAATGACTGTGCCACCAGCATTGAGAGCTGCGGTCTGGGCAATGCTATCAACGCCAAGTGCTAGTCCACTGATGATAATCACCCCGGCTTGCGCCAGGTCTGTTGCTAGCCGTTCGGTAACCTCGCGTCCATAGCTACTTGGTTTGCGTGTACCGACGATTGCTACTCGAGGAGCGTGGGTGTCTGGGAGCTTTCCCATAAAACATAACCTTTTTGGTGGCTTGGCAATATTGACCAACCTCTTGGTAAAAATATGCTCCTCTGGTAGTAATGTATTGATTTCCATAACTTTTTATTGCAAAAAGTATTGACACTATGTCAAATCTTTGCTATAATGATACACGATTGGTTGATCAGCGAGTTCAACCAAATGCACCTTATACCCCCTATTCTAACTATATGTTAGGTTGCGCGCAATGGCATTAAGTATCTTACCCTCCACTTTTTGCGTTAAACGTTACGCGCATACTAACCCCTTTAACTGCCCTTTTGATTAAGGCGACCTCTGTTTCATGGTGAGTACTCACTGTATTGACGATTCGTCAGGCGCCGGTCTTTTGGAGTTTTGACCGCAGACGCTTTGCCATGACATGGAAGCTCGGGTGGGTTGAAGGGTAACAAAGCACCAGGTGATGCCCACCCTTACCTGGTGCTTTTTTAGTTGGGAAATTATTTTTTATATTGCTTGGTTTGCTGACAATTTTTACAAATGCCTTCTAGTTCAAAGTGGTGTTTGACGACGGTAAACTGATGTTTGCGACTGAGATAGCCAACAAGCTGTTCCAATTCTGGTGTTTGAATAGGCTCAGCGTTTTGACAGCGGATACAGTAGAGATGGTGATGATGCGGAATGAACGGCTCAGCGAGCTCGTAGTAATTTTTCCAGCCAATAGCAACGGCGCTGACGATGTGTAGCTGATCAAAGGTAACAAGTGTGCGGTAGACGCTGGCTCGGTCAACGTTTTTGCACTTCTTTGCAATATCACTAATGGTTAGTGGAACAGCTGACTGCTGTAATACCTCAAATACTTGCTGGCGCGGTTTAGTCAGACGCAAGTTGTGCTGTTTGAGCAATTCGTCTATCGTCATATTGTTGCAATTATATCACTTATTGAGACAAATTTGCAATAAATGAGAGGGTTTGGCATTATGAAACATTATGGATATAGCGGTTAGAACAGTCATGAATTTGCATGAGTTTGCGCCATCACCAGATGTGAACGCGGCTTTTTCTGGCTTGGTAGCGTCGGTTGTGCAGGCGACAGCGTTACCAGATTGGTGCAATGATGAAGTGTGCCGCGAGGTGCAACGCCGTTGTTCCCTGTCAGAATCAGAGATGGAAATGTATTGGTCGCGGCGAATTACCGGCTCAGCTCGTCCGCAGCAGGAGCTGGAAACGTTTTGGTATATTGACAATTATCGCGAGCTGGTGCGACGTGAGGTTGGCCTAATGGGTGGCTCGGGTTTGATGTTGAGTAATAGTAGTCGTGTGGCGATGATCGGCAGCGGTCCCCTGCCTCTGACGGCTTGGTGTCTGTGGTGTCAGACGGGTGCGATGGTTGATTTGGTAGATGTGGCGCCGGCTGCTTTGGTACAGTCGCGCGAACTAGCACGGGCGATTGCTTGGCCGGTTGGCGAGTGTTTGTTGGCGGACGGAGCTGCGGTGGCTCTGCCGGACAATGCGTATGACGTGGTATATGTAGCTGGCTTGGCAGGCGATTCGGCTGAAGCCAAGCAGCAAATTATCGATAATATATTGCTGGCTCTCCGACCTAGCGGGCGGATCATCGTGCGCGGCGCCCACGGCGCGAAAACGTTGTTATACCCAGCGTTTGACCCAAATAGTTTGCAGCGTGTGCGGCTGCTGGTCGAGTATAATCCTGACGACGATATTATCAATTCGGTATATGTATATAAGAAAGGTTAACATGAAGAATAAGATTGCATTATATCTGGTGAACGGCGCGCTGGGTGCTGGCAAAACGACGCTGGTTGATTTTTTGGTGCAGCAACCGGAGTTTGCTGGCGCGCGAGTGATTGAAAATGAGTTTGCATCGGAAAGTATTGACACCTGTACATTAGCACAGCGCGTTGATGAGCTGGCGACAATTGCTGGCGAATGCATCTGTTGTAGTAGTGGCGAAGAGTTGGTTGATATTTTGCACAATTTTGCAATAAGCGGAAAAGCACCAGTGATTATTGAGTCAACTGGTGTCGCTAATACTCTGCGGGTGGTTGAGAAATTGCTGGCTGGTGATGTCTTTGAGCAGTATGATTTGCAGCAGTCGTTGTATGTTGTGGATGGAGCTGAGGCTAGAGCTGATGGTTTGGCGGAGGCGTTGCTGGCGGAAGCTCAGGCAGCGGATACGGTACTAATCAGTAAGCTGGATTTGCTGGCTGAAAATGACCGTCAGCAGCTTATTGAGACATTGTCGCAACAAGGGCTGACTAATGTTATGAGGATGGATCACGGCAAATTTGATCTGGTCCAGCTTGGTGACAAGTCGCAGATTTTGGATTATTTACTACTGCACGAGCCTGCGGAAAATGCGGCTGAGAATGCTTTAAATTATAGCGTGGTTGATGTGGCTGAGTTGGCTATTAGTGCTGAGAAGATTGAGAAGATCTGGGCTAGTTTACGAGATAAATATGCTTTGCGACGCATGAAAGGCGCGGTTGCTGATGGTGACGAGATATTTCACATCGAAGCAACGCCGCAGCAAATGCAGGTCACGCGCGGTACCACTGACGAGTCATTAAAATTAGTTGTCATTGGCGAGCGGGCGCGTGAAGTTACGCGCGCAGTAATTATGAAGGAGTTGGGATGATGGAAGGTACGAATAATGCGAGAGCGGCGGTTGATAAGCTGCTTGATATGTATGATGAGTATAAGACTTTGACGGCAAAGATTGCTGCTGTGGAGCGCCGTTTGGCGTTGGCGAAATTGAAGAATAGTGGTGTCGAACAGATACGGATAGAGCTAGACGACTTACGACATAGTCAGCAACAACTGTCTGATGATATGACGTTTGATACACCACTAGTTTGGGTGATGTACAAGTTTGAGGCCTACCAGGACGAGGCTCAGCCGATTCGAACTATGCATGATTTTCGCCTGCACTGTTCGAAGCCCGGCTATATTTGCACTAAACGCTTCATATTTTTAAATACATACTTGTGCAATAATGGGCAGTGTCCCCTGGCGGACGACGAACAATACCCTGACAAAATGTTACTTAGTGAGATTTTTCCGCTCCTTGCTGATATTGAACGAGATAAAGTTTTCTTATCCACTTGGCGTGCGCATGAGTATTATCAGGAGGATGGAATTATCAAAAAATGGCAGGATTATGCGGGCTGTGCGACATAACTTATAGCCTGCCAACTAAGTACAGATGATTCTATGTAGATATGCTATACTAAAGCAATATGAAACATCTCTGGCGTTCACATCATCCATTTCGAATTTTTTGGTTTTCAACACTATTGACATTGATTTTGGGTGGCTTGACGTTCATGCACTTGGGCCTTGGTGGCCTCTGGCTATTTGCTATTTTGGTGGTGTTGGAAGTGACGTTTAGCTTTGACAACGCGGTGATTAACAGCAAAGTATTGGCTGGTATGAGCTCGGCATGGCAAAAAGTATTTTTGACGGTTGGGATTTTTGTGGCAGTGTTTGTGGTGCGGTTTATCCTGCCAATCTTCATCGTTATGGTGGCGAGCGGTCATGGTTTCACTGAGGTGGTTGACTTGGCTATCAATAAGCCGACTGAGTATGGTCACATCTTGCACGAGGCATCGCCGATGATTGATGCGTTCGGTGGAGCATTTTTGATCATGATTGGCCTGAGCTATTTTATCGACTACAACAAGCGCATCCACTGGGTCAGTCATGTTGAGCCGTGGCTGGCTAAGGCTGGGCGATTTGAAAACTTCAAAGTTTGTTTGATGTTGGCGGTGGCGACGATTTTGTATTTCACGGTGGAGCCGGCACACCAATCGCTGATTTTGATCTCATCTATTTTGGGAATTATGCTGCACATCGGGCTAGAATTGTTTGGCTCCTTTTTCCACGAGGAAGATGCTCAATCCATCAAAATCAAGACTGGTTGGGCGGCATTTGCGAGCTTGTTGTACCTTGAAGTGCTGGACGCTAGCTTTAGTTTTGACGGTGTCATTGGTGCGTTCGCTATCACTAGTAGTGTTTTGTTGATTGTTGCTGGGTTGGCGGCTGGAGCTATTTGGGTGCGGTCTTTGACAGTGTATCTGTTGCGGACGGGTGTACTCAGTAAATATAAGTATTTAGAAAATGGTGCACACTGGGCGATTACGGCACTTGGCATGATGATGATCGCGAAGCTGTTTCATCTGGAATTGCCAGAATGGGCGACAGGCGGCCTGGGGTTGTTGTTTGTGAGTTTGGCGGTTGGTAGTAGCGTTTTGGAGGCACGATCCATCAGGCTGCGAGAAGCAGCAGCAAAAATCAAACGTCGAAAACGATAAGCGTTTTGCAACGTTGTTGCAATTAGAATTTGACGCTTAGCGGCTCAATAGTGCTGTCGAGGAATGCTTTGGTTAGTTTGATCGACTCGGGGATTGTCCAGTCGCGGAGAATGGTACGTTCGTCGGCGTTGAATTTACTGAGGACAAAGTCGACATCACCGATTTGCCGGCGTAGCAAGTTGTCGGTGCCGATGCGGATGTGCCAAAACTCACTACCAACGTGTCGATGTAGTGATTTCAAACCGTTATTGCCAGCACTTTCGCCGCCCTTGCGGACGCGAATTTTGCCAAAATCAAGTGCCGTATCGTCATGGATGATCAGCAGATCATCGAGCGTTACCTTATAAAAATCCATGAGCGCTCGCGCTGCGATGCCAACTTCGTTATAATACGTCGTTGGCTTGACAAGCAGGATTTTTTCTCCAGACATGGTCAATTCGGCAATATCAGCCGAGAATTTTGGCTTATTGCTAAATTGTGCACCCTGCTCCGCCGCTAACTGGTCAACCACCAAAAAGCCAGCATTATGCCGGGTGTACGTGTACTTATTGCCAGGATTGCCGAGGGCCAGAATGACTTTCATACCTTCAGTATATCACCTCGGGCGTGATGGCGTATAATAGAGATATGGCAAAGCGCGATGATGATTTGGAATTTAGTATCAATGCAGCATTTGACGAGGCGCGGACGATTATTGATAAAGTGCCGCTATATTTGGTGAATGGGTCGCTGGGTGCTGGTAAAACCAGCGTGCTGGAGTTCTTATTGCAACAACGTGACTTTACGGGCGCGCGAGTGATTGAAAATGAATATGCCAACGAAAATGTCGATGGCTACCGGCTGGAGGGGCTGGCAGACATGGTGACAACCCTGGCTGGCGACTGTGTTTGCTGCGGCTCGGAGGACGCACTGACCAAGATGCTGATGGATTTTAGTCGCTATTCCCCTGCACCAGTGTTCATCGAGGCGACGGGGGTGGCGCGGACGATGAATTTGGTGGAGCGATTGATCAGCGCCAAGATGTTTGCCAAGTACGAGCTGATGCAGAGCTTTTACGTGATCGACGCGCATGAGATTTTACGCGGTGTTGAGCCAGCGCATGAAATTGAGCTACAAGCCGCAGATGTGATTTTGGTGACCAAGGAAGACTTACTGAAGGATAGCGAACGGACTGAATACGAAATAAAATGCCGCGCCCTGCCTTACGCCAAGGTGTTCAGCGCCCCGTACGGCCATTTTGACCTCAGTAAAATAACCACGCCATCGGGGCTGTTGGCGTTTTTTGACCAGTATGATGGCGAGTTGGCGGTGCCGGATAATCCGACGTACAGTGTGATTGATTTGTCGACCACTACTGTTGGTGAAGCGGTGTTTGAGAAGCTATGGCCAGAGCTGTTTGCGGCATATGGCCTCAGACGTCTGAAGGGTTGTTTTGTGAACGACCGTGATGAGCGGCGGCATATTGAGGCGACGCAGTATCAGATTGAGATTCGTCATGCACGCTCAGACGAGGCAGTAAAAATTGTGTTGATTGGCGAGCGGGCAGATGAAATTACGCGCGATATTTTACACGCGCACATTCTCATGTATGGTGGATGATCAGCTTTTTCCTGCGGTGTCTGGGCTATCGACAGTGATAGTGTCGTAAAATTCGCCCTCTGGTCTATGAGTTTTACCAGGCCTCACAGTAAGAGTAAAACCTTCCTGTAGTTCGGTAAATGGTCCAAGTAATCCGCAGGCTGCAACCTGTCCAACTGCTCGCATAAATTCCTCCGCGGCTTGTTTTCGTTCCTCTAGCTTTACTGGATCTTCATCTATTACCCCTGGTATCTCAACACCGGTAATGACTTCACTAAAGTTAAGGTACTCGGCATCGCCCGGCTCTGCTGTAACAGACATACTTGCACTTGTGCAACCGGTAGCTTTGGACATGTCAAAGATGGATGATTTTTTACCGGCACGGTCAAGTAGCGGTTGGTGGTTACCAGTGTCTCCAGCAAGGAGAGTAACTCCTACTATAGTCTCCTCACTCGTCGTGTTTTTGTTATTTTGCGGTAGTACTTGGATGTCATCGACTGAGCCAATACGCATGGAGTCTTTGGTTGCCTTTTCGCTAAAAAAAGGTTTAACGGTGACCACAAAGGTAGTATTCTTAGGGTTTATGGCATCAATGGGTGGCGTTTGGTCGGGGCGCGCAATGACACGAGAGGCCTCCTGGTCAGAGTGTGTAGAGTTTGTCAAGTTTTCCATATGCGTCGTATTATACCACAACAGCTCATATTTGTAAATAGTGTATTGACATGAAAATAGCCCACCCAGAGAGGCTCAAGCCGAGATGTGAATCATCAAGGGTTACATGTCCTTTTCGGCATTCTTGGCTTGCTTGTAAGCTTTGGTGACTGGCGCTAGGCCGCGGGCGACGCGTTCGCGGTTAGCTTTGAGTTGTTTTTCGTCGCGGAAAGATAGTTTGATGGGCGTGCCAGCGAAATTGAAAGCTTCGCGTAAAGTCCGCTCCAGGTAGCGTTTGTAGCTCCAGTGGACGAATTTGAGGTTGCTGCCGTAGATGACGAACCATGGCGGAGCTGTATCGGTCTGGACGATGTAGCGGAGTTTTGGATGCGAGTTCTTTAGGCCGGCTGGTGGATGAGCGGCGACGGCTTTTTGCAAGAGGTCGTTGAGGATGCGGGTTTTGCACTCTTGGTGGCGGCGCTTGTAAATATCAAGTGCCAGGTCGAACAATTTGGCGACGTTTTGGCCAGTGACTGATGAGGTAAAAATCAGCGGTGCGTAGGGCGTGAATTTGAAATGATAGCTAATTTGTGGTGCTAGCTCGTCGTGAGTGTAGGCGTCTTTGCCTTCGACGGAGTCCCACTTACTGACCACTAGGACGAGCCCCTTGCCTGCTTCGTCGATGATGCCCGCCAGTCGTTGGTCTAGCCCGACGTTTAATTCATTGACGTCCATCAGTAGAAAACAGATATCGGCTTCGTTGATGGCTTGCATGGTGCGCAGGACCGAGAACTTTTCGATGCCGGTCTCTTGCTTGCCTTGGCGGCGAATGCCGGCGGTGTCGAGTAGCTCAATGGTCTGGCCATGGTAGCGGACTTGGACACGGTTGACGTCGCGGGTGGTGCCGGCGACATTGGCGACGATGGCTTGCTGCTTGCCTGCTAGGGTGTTGAACAGGTTGCTTTTGCCGACATTTGGCCGGCCAATCAAGGCGACGCGAATGATGTCGTCAGCTTCGGTTTGAGTGGCTGGCGGGATGAGATCGGCGATGTTGTCAAGCAGTTCAGAGATGCCGATATTGTGCTCAGCGGAGGTTTTGATGATGGTTTTGATGCCGAGGCGTTTGAATTCGTCGGTGTGGAGCGAGCCTTTGAGGTCAGCTTTATTGGCGATGAGCAGGACGGGCTTGCCGCTTTTGAGGGCTTTTTTAGCCAGTTGGCGATCGGCATCTGATGGATAGACGGTGGAGTCGACCATGACGAGGATGACATCTGCAGCGGCGGAGGCGTCGGCGATTTGGTCTTGGATGGTTGCTTCGAATTCGTCTTCGGCGGGTTTGAGGCCGGCGGTGTCGATGAGCCAGAATTCGGCGGTTGCACTCGCGCCACACTCCTTCGCTGGAGTACTCTTTTCGCTCAAATCTCCGCTGGAGATTTGCTGCGAGCGTTCGACTGAAACGTCCGCTTCTCGCGAACGTTTCACAGCCTCCAGCGCAGGAGGTGTCGCGTCTGCCACATTCTCATTAGGAGATGAGGCACGGCGTTTGTATGAGACTTTGCCAACGACGTTGTCGCGGGTGGTGCCAGCTTCGCGGGCGACGATGGCGGTGCGAGCACGTGTCAAGCGATTGAACAATGAGCTTTTGCCAACGTTAGCTTGGCCGATGATGGCGACGGTAGGTAATTTATGAGACATAATTACGCCTATTATACCAGAGGCGCGGGGATTTGGCGAGGATAAGCGGTATGTAAAATGAGGCTGGCCTTAGCCTGCCGGAGTGGGTATTGCCGTAGCAACTGGTGTTGGGCTGCTTTCTGGTGCTTGTGAAGCGGTGCACTCGGGACTGTCAGGAACTGCTGTTATGCCACCTTGCCCGTAGTAATTATAATATTTGTATAGTAGCGTGGTGCCATCACAACCTTTTTCTACGGATGATATTGCACGCTTGCAGTCAGGTTTATCAAAACAGTTCCGGTCAACAGTCTGCCAATCGATATTGGACTGGTTGGTTGAGTCTAGCTCCGGGCTGATTGTAGATTCTTCTGTAGTTGCCGTTGGTGCTGTTTCTGATATTGGCGCACCACAACCTGAAATGGCTAGTGCGGCGCTGGCTACTACACCAAGCATGGCTCCTGCTTTTTTCCGCCATAATCCACTATCATTTTCAATTGAAAATTTGTTACCTTCTCGCATGGTATGTCCTCCTATGTATCTATACGATACATCAATCATTGACTTGGTGTCAATTTACTTTCCTGAAATTCCCCGCGTTTGATGTCACCGAGAGTGTAGCTACCGAAGTCTGTCCGGTGGAGCTTGGTGACGGTGTAGCCGAGGGCGGCGAAGGTGCGGCGGATTTGGCGGTTGCGGCCTTCGCTCATCTGAACAATCCAGCGGTGGTCGTCGCCCTCGTGCTGACGTTCCAGCGTCAAGCGGCTGGGACCGTCAGGTAGCTGCACGCCAAAGTCGTTGATCATTTGCCGGTGGAGCGGTTGGAGTGGCTGGTCAAGCGTCACGAGATAGCGCTTGATTTTATAAAAGGATGGGTGTGTCATCTGGTGGGCAAAATCGCCGTCATTAGTGAGGAGGATGAGCCCAGAGCTGTCTTTGTCCAAGCGACCGACGGGTTTCAGGTGATGGAGGTTGGTTGGTAATAATTCATAAATGGTCGGTACGCCGCCTTGAGAGGCGCGCGAACAGAGGTAGCCGACGGGTTTATGGAGGAGAATGAGCTGGTGGGTTTGGGCGGTGAGCGGTTTGTTGTCGTAGCGAATGATGTCGGCTGTGGTGATGCGTTGACCCAGCTTGGCGGGCTGGCCGTTCACCGTGACCTTGCCCTGTTCGATCAGCTCGTCAGCCTGGCGGCGCGATACACCAAGCGCCAGCGCCACGAATTTGTTGAGGCGCTGGGCAGGTTCATGATTCGGTATGGTATTGTCTGGCATTTATGCTTGTGGTTGTGTTGGCGGAGGAGTCTGTGGCGGCTGCGGCGGCTGAGACGGAAGCGGATGCAGGACTGGGGCTGGTGGTATATGAGCCGGCGCAGTATTTGCCGGTGGTTGTGGAGCTGGGCTGGCAACTGGTGCTGCTGGAACGCTTGGAGTTGGCTGTCCTGGAGTGGCGGCGCTTTGCAAGCTTTGTGGAGCTTGAGGCGTTGGTGTTGTCACAGGAATGTGAGTAGGCTCTGCTGGAGTTTCAGGGGCTGGCGCTGCTGTCAGAGCTGGAATAGTTTCTTCTGGAGTTGTATCAGGTTGCGGAGCTGGTGCTGTTTCCTCTGGGGCGTGCTCAGGTTCAGCCGGTTGCGGTTTGAGGTTTGGAATTCCCTCTAGTTCCTGTTCCATGAGCTTGGCAACATCCTCTGTTGGCGTCAGACTGGCACCCTCAAGTGGTCGAATGACGCGCTCGCCTAAGTTGGCAGGACGCGGCGCTGAAGATGAGAAAGGTGCAGTTGGCTGCGGTAGTGTGGCTGGCGCTGGTGCGGCAGCTTGCAATGTTGGCTGCGGTGACAATGCTGAGACATCAGGCCGGACCGGCGGCATTTGCGGTGACTGTGGCATAGCTGGCGCTTGTTGCGGTGCTGCTGTTGGTTGTGCGGCTGTTTGCGGTTGCGGTGCTGGCGTAAGTCCCGGAACATCGCCCAGAACTTCGTGCACGGTACGGACGACGTCTTCGATGCCGACTTGGGATTTCACAAGATAGCGGTCAGCGCCTAATTGTTCACCACGGGCTCGCTGGTCTTCTGAGGACAAAGCGGTCATGATGATCACTTTGATGTCTTTTGTCTCAGTAGCAGACCGCAAAATATCTAGCATGTCAAAGCCAGAAATTTTTGGCATCATCACGTCACTCAAAATGAGCGCTGGCCGTTCTTTGATGGCCATGGCGAGCGCCTCTTCACCGTCGCCTGCGGACACGATGTCGTATCCTTCTGCTAATAATCGTACGCCATAGATTTCGCGTAAACTTTTGTCATCTTCAACGAGTAAAATTTTTATCATATCTACTACCTACTATACGATATTATTATTAAAATTGCTATCATTCTTATGCTTTTATGAATTATTGGTTCTCCGCGGTATGCTGATGGCGCGACGAGTGGTCTCTAAATGATGTTCAATATCAGCCAGCGTGGCGTGCTCTGGGCTGGTTGATGTTGGTTGTGGCTGTGGTGGCTGGCTGGGCTGGACAGGTGGCTCAGTGACCTGAGCAGGTTCGGTCGGCTGCTGAGGCTGTTCTGCTGGCGGCTGGGCTGGAGGATTTGCTGGCGGTTCTATGGACGTTGCGTCAGGAGTTGCCGGAGCTTGCTGCTGCGGTTGATGATACTGAACTGATGCTGGCTGCAGGGATGCTTCTTTGTGAGCAGCTTCCTCTTTGGAGATCCGTGGTATTTCTAGGAAGAACGTACTTCCCTTGCCGTACTCGCTTTCGACTCGTAAATCGCCTGACATGCTTTCGGCGAGTCGGCGAGACAGGTACAGTCCCAGGCCAGTACCGCCGATTTCACGAGTGGCTGAATTGTCAACCCGATAAAACTTTTGGAAAAGATGCGGCACGTCTTCTGCGGGGATGCCTAGGCCAGAGTCCATCACACTGACAACCACTTTTGACGAGTCGCCAGTGACGTCAACCACGACCTCGCCTTCTTTGGTGTATTTGATGGCGTTTTCTATGAGGTTGGCGGTAATTTCCCGGAAATGGTCGGGGTCGACGAAGGCGTAATAAATGGGCTGCAGATGTTGGTCAGCGGAGTCTTTGGCTAGTGCGTGCGGCCGAAACGAATAGAGCAGATTTTTCTCGGCGGCTTTGTGCGCCAGACCTTCAAAGATGTCTGCCACAAAATCAGTTACGTTAAATAGCTTTGGCTCATCTTTGAGGCGCCCGTCCTCGGCTCTACTGATATCCAGCAAGTCTTGAAATAACCGGCCCAGGTGTTGAGCGGAGGCATGCGCTTTGGTGATGAAGTCGCGTGCTTTGTCGTCAATTTGGGCGGTGGCGGGGTTGAGCGCTAGGCCCAGATATCCCTCGATGGAAGCCACGGGCGTGCGCATTTCGTGACTGGCGGTGGAGATGAACTCGGCTTGTTCTCGCTCCTCGGCGCGCTCTTTGGAGATGTCGCGAAACACGATGATGACACCTTCCTTTTGTGAGCCTATGGGAGAACTGACGATGGTGATCGGTAGTCGTTTGTCTGAGGAAGTTTTGAGAAATAGGTTGTCGCTGTGAGTGGGCTGGTTTGAAGACAACGCTTGAGTAACGGGATGTTTGCCCTCTGGGATGTCGGATCCGTCCTTGAGCACCAGCTTGAGGACACTTTGCCAACTCAACCCCAAAGCGTCGCCTTTGTCCCAGCCGATCATCTGTTGCGCGGCTGGATTGATAAGTTCAATGATACCGTCATTGGAAATAGCCATCACGCCGTCGTCGATGGTATTGATGACGACATCCGATTTACCCTCGGCGGAGGTTAGCTTATTTTCCAGTTCAGTAAATCGGTCATCAAGCTTTTTCTGGGGTTGGTATCGCCATAGAACAATGCTTAGGACGAGTGGCATGATACCAAGCACCGCGCTGATGGTTATCTGTTCCAGCGTCAGTGGCGTTTCCAAATGAATCATGGCGATGTGCGCCACGACTAACAAGATGATGCCACCAGTCAGCCACAGCCCAAATACTGCAGCAAAGATAGTCACCATGAGCCAGAGGCTGGTAAATGGAGAATAGATGCCGCCGCTGGTGGCGATGAGTACGGCGATGGTGATGATGAGCGACGCATAGGTGGCGCATGCCAGGTAGGCGCGTTGTTTTTTAGGCGTCCAAACACAGAGACTAAGCGCCCAAACTGCGGACAATACGCTGATGGTGGCGGCCAAGTCAGTCACTGAATCGCCAATAGTAAAGCGATAATTGCCAGGCAAAAAGCGAGCTGATGCGTATGTGAAGAGAATGAAGAGATTGACTAGTAGCGAAGCTTTACTGAGACGGCGCAGCCAAAATTTGGAAAATGTTCTGTCAGACTGCCCCACCCTCGATTCTTTCATGATATTAAGTATAGCGTCAAACGGTGGTAAAACGCAAGCGCGTCTCTGTTGGCTGGCGCGGCGGTATAGACAAAAGCGGCCGCGTCGTGGTATGATGCTTAGTGTTGGCCTCATCGTCTAGCGGTTAGGACACCGGGTTCTCATCCCGGCAACCGGGGTTCGATTCCCCGTGAGGTCACCACAGAGAAATTATCAGCACTGCCCTCTTGGGTAGTTCTTTTTTAGTATTGTAATGATTTGTTTTGAAAGCTGTGTTCTTGTGCTAGTCGCCTAGCTGCTCGATCACCTCCAACAGTTTTCGAGGTGTGATGTCAGCTTTGATGAGGTAGCCGTCGATTCTGGGCAGCAGTTGCGACTTGGACTGGTCGTCTTGCTCGAAATTGGTCATGATGAGAATCTTGCTGTTGGGCACCAAATCAGTTTCGCCGTTTCTGAGAGCGTCTAAAATCTGATCACCACGCTGCTCTGGCAGCATCAAGTCCAAAATGATCAAGTCGTACGACTGGTTGCGCGCTGCCACCAAGCCATCGTTGCCGTCCACCATCCAGGTGACGGTATAGCCTGCGCGCTCCAAACTGCGCACGTACATTTCGCCGATAAATCTGTCGTCTTCGATGCATAAAATTGTTTTGATCGCCATGATTACTCCCTATACATTTTGTGATTTTTTATCCACCCGCCGTCAGTGCGAATGAGCCGATTGTTTAGTTGGCCGTCTTCTAATAATTTTTCTTTCACCGAGGCGTAGACGGGGATGGTGAAAGAAAAAATTGAACCTTGGTTCTCCTGGCTGCGTGCGGAGATGCTGCCGCCGTGAGATTCGACAAAGGCTTTACAGATGTACAGGCCGATGCCAGTGCCAGCCACTGTCTCGCGTGATCGGTGTGAGCGGTAAAATTTGCGAAAGAGGTTTTTGATCACGCCAGCTGGCATGCCGACACCGTTGTCTGAGACGGAAACTTCTACAAATTCGCCTTTTTGCACGGCAGAAACTTGGACAACTCCGCCTTCGAAGCTGTATTTGATGGCATTGTCGATGAGGTTGGAAATCACTTCCCCGATGCTGCCGCGGTCGGCTGCTACGGTCGGCAAATTGCTAGGGATGGATACATTCAACATGCGGTGCTGAGCTGAGGCGCGCAGCTGCATGTCGTCAGCGATGGTGGCGTAAATGGCTTCCAACGTGTCCTCGCGTAGATGCACGTACAGGTGGTGCCGATCGAACTTTGAAACATTGAGGATGTTATTGATATAGCTGGACAAGCGGTTGGCAGAAACGGTCAGACGATTGAACAATTGCGGTTCGTCGTCTCGCAGGCGGTCGTGAAGCTCTTGCTCCAAGATGTCCAAGTAGCCGCGAATAACGGTAATGGGTCCACGGAGTTCGTGCGCAGCAAAAGCGATGAAATTGAGATCCTCTTCTTCGGGTAAGTATTTGGCTGAGCGGTCAAAGAGGATGATGACCGTTTCGCCAGTTGCTCCTTTTTCGTAGGAAGCGCTGACGTCATAGAACTTTTGTGGCGCGGGGGTTTTGGATTGAGCTGGTACGCGTGTCCACTGGTGGTGAGCGGTGATGTTGTCTTTGGCAACTTCTTGGATCCACTCATTGATGGAAATTTCATCAATAAAATCTAGCCCCAACGTTAGCACGCCGTCCATGTTGGAGACCACAGGCGCGGTTTCATTGGCAAAGATGATGTTTTTTTGGTGGTCCAATACGACGATGCCACACGGCGTGTGATTGAACGACTGAATGATGGCGTCAAGTTGAGACGAAGCTTTTTGGGCAGTTGGTTTGGCGGGCGCACCGTTGGTATAGATGGCCTCAAGCACGGTTTGGAAACCAGTGCGTGCGTGTGCTGGCGAGTTGATCTTGACTGGCTTTTCGGCGGTTAGCTCCCCTGTTTTGTAAGCCGCAGCGTAGAGGATGTCGCGCATCGGTTTGCTGATGGATGGCGTGATGGCAACAGCGCCAATGATGCCCCCAGCTGCACCGAGCAGGATGATGATATACCAATTAACTTCAACGGCGGCTAGGTTTGTCAATATGAGATGAGTGATGGTGGCAAAAGCAGCGGCGATGCCGACAGGCAGCAATAACAGCAATACCGACCGACGCATGTAATATCGATTGTAGTCGCGAATCGATCGGCGACGGGTTACTGCCATGCAATACTTCCTCGCCCCGGCGTAAAGGCGGCGATCCACGTCTGGCCGCGGTTCAACGCGATGTCTTTGCCGGCGGCGTCGACCAATTTCAATTCGGCACTTTCGTTGTCACGCTTCCAGGTGGCTTGAGCCACAACGCCGTTTTGGAAAATATACGCTTTGCCAGTGCCGACGGTGGTGACGTCTTCGTAGCCTTCGCGGCTGCCTGGGCGATGTTCGACGTTCACTTCCAGTGCTACGATGCTGTTTGGCGCAATCTGCCCAGCCTCGGCGTCATTGTGTGGCTGCCCTGCTAGCGTGCGAGCGTAGGTATTAGAATCTTTGTTGTAGGTGTAATTGGTGTTAAATAGTGGACCACTGAAATTGATGGCAATCTGAGTTGTATTTGGTGTTTCAGCAGGCTTGCCATCGGCACGCTTGAACCCAGTGAATACTGATTCGTTGTGGCCTTTGGCAGTGTTGGTTTGATCAATTTTCTCACCTGAGGTGTAAGCATTGTGCGGCGCGCGTCGATCATTGGCACGCCAATACGAATTGCCATTGCTGAATTCGTCGATATCGTGATATTTGCCGTTACGAACTGTACTCAGGGCGTTGGCGCTACCACCAACATGGAAAATTGAGGCCTTGTACGGCGTTGACCACTGCAAATAGTACAGGCGCAAGCTGCGCACTGGACCAATTTTGGCTGGCTTGTTTCCCTGGTACAAGGCGAAGAAACGAGTGATACCACCTTCGGCAACAGCTTCGTAGACGATGCCGGCTTTTGACAGTCCAGACTGTGGTCGCGCGTTAGGGCTATTTTCGACGATTACACCAGTGACGGGAGCTTTGACGGCATTGGCGTCAGCTACTTCCAGACCAGTCAGCGCCGAATAGAACTTCTCTTTTGGCTTTTTACTGCCAGAGAAAAATGGCGAGCCACCGTCTGACTGGACAGAGTACATCGCTATGATGAAAATTATTGCGACAACTGCCGCGCCCACGACAAGTGCTAGCGCCAAATGGTGCTTGTGGACCCACTGAGTGAACGCTTTGAATTTAGAATGATTGATGAGTTTATCCTGAGGAATTCGAGGCTTTTCCATATGATTAGTATAGCATGTCGCTTATGCTAAGAAAACTAAGACAGCGTTCGTCGGCCTTCAAGTGCGTGCGACAGTGTGATTTGGTCGGCGTACTCCAGGTCGACTCCCACAGGGATGCCGCGAGCCAGCCGCGAAACAGTCAGTGTTAAACCGGCTTCTTGGATGTATCGTTGCAGAAACAGCGCAGTGGATTCACCCTCGACTGAGGCGTTGGTGGCAATGATGATCTCGGTGACACTATCGTTCTTGATGCGCTCAATCAGCTCAGGGATATGAAGCTGTTCTGGTCCGATGCCGTCAATTGGTGAAATCGCTCCACCCAGCACGTGGTAGGTGCCGTCAAACTGGCCAGTGCGTTCCAGTGCCATGATATCCAACGGTTCTTCGACGACGCAGATGAGCTGGCGATTGCGGCGACTGTCGGTGTAAAGCGGCGATACGTCATCGCCATCATCAATCAGCGCAAAGGTTACCGGACATGTTTTAACGCGTTGATGCAACTCATTTAACGCTTGAGCTAACCTTTTGGATTGTCCTGGCTCGCGCCGCAAAGCAGCATAAGCGTAGCGTTCGGCGGTTCGCGGACCAACTCCCGGCAGACTACCAAATTCATCAATCAACGTTATCAGCGCTTTTGGTAAAATATGAGCACTCATCGCTAAGATTAGATGCCCAGATTGCCCAAGCCGCCCATCAGTGGCTTCATCGTTTCAGCAGCAACTTCTTGAGCTTTTGCCAAGCCATCACGCACCGCAATTTGAATCCAGTGCTCAAGCTGCTCAATATTGTCCAAATCTACCATGTCAGGGTTGATCTTGACTGATTTGATTTTTAATTCACCAGTGATCTGAACGATGACCGCGCCATCACCAGCCTCTACTTCAATGATTTCTTTACCGAGTTGTTTTTGTGCTTTACGTAGCTGTTGCAGCATTTTCACCTGATCAAAAGCCATAATGTTCCTCCTTCAATTAACTCACTTATTATACCGCATTATTCACTAAGTTTGTAGACATAAAACCGATCGCCCGCCTCAGCCCAATCATTGGTAATGACGCGCGTGATAGTTCCTGGGATGCCAGTGATATTTTGGCGAGCAGCGCGCGTGACGACTACTTCTTCTTGAACACCCTCTGCTGGCAGGCCGTCGCTGATGGATATTGCCCTATTATGCTTATTCATGTGGCTGGACAAGGCGTCGTACAGCGGTTTTTCGGCAGCTGCCACGACGAATATATATTTCTTGTTTGCGGTGTCGCGCAGTAGTGTGTCACGCACAAGACTCAAATCTTTGGAATGTTCGCGCACGGCGTCGGGTAGATCGTGGTAACTGTGGACGTATCGATTGACACCACTCAGGGTCATGACACCGACCAAGATGATCATTAGTACCAGTCCGGTGCCACGCGCGTATGGGTTCTTTGGGAATAATCGATACCACTCGTACAGCAGTCGTTCTACGCCAGTAGCCAGCAAGATAAACATTGGCACAGAGATGATCATATTGACTTGAGGCGCCAGGGCGAGTAGCGGCAATGACAAAAATAGCCAAATGTTGACCACGTAGGACCGAGCGGTGTGCCAGTTGCGGAAAGTGATGATCATGCCGAGGAGCATCAGTGCTACGGTGCTCACGTCGATAGCTGGCAGCACTTGCCCGTTGGAGATGTATGGCACTGGCCAGAGATAGGTTCGAACGATAATTTTGAGGTTTGCTAAGACATCAAAGTTGAGTGACGACCAGCCTGACACGTCCAGCAAGAAGCCGTGATTTTTCAGGCAGAAATACACCAGTGGCGCACTCACCAGTAGAAAGACGATGAATGCTGGCGTCCAGCTGGCGCGATATTTTCGTGACACGATGATATAGCGCGTGTATGGGTGCAATAATGCTACCAAGATGAGACCAAGGTTGAGGTACCAGAAAAATGGCGTGTATAAGCTGGCGGCCATGACGGCGGCGAGGAGGATTTTCCAGAGCTGGGCGAATCTGGCTTTTTGGATGATGAGGCTAGCGAACAGCAAAATCAATGACGCCGTGGTGATGTAGATGATGCCAGGCGTGAAGCTTTGCGCTAGGTAGATAAATTGACCAGTGGCAATCATGAGAGAAAGTGACAGCACGGCGATACCTGGTTTGAACCAGTGCCTGAGGAGGAAAAAGAGTGCCAGAGCTGCCAAACACATCAGTGTGACGGCTGGTAACTTGATGGTGAGTGTGCTGACACCAAATAGCAAGAACAGTGCCGCTTGGAACGCGTGTAGTGGCAGATTGACGATGGACCAATTGCCTTCCATGAGCAAATTGGTTCGTGCGACCATGTTAATTTCTGACTGACTGATGCCACCTGGCGCGTACAATAACGCCACGCTAATGACTGCAGAAAATATTAATATCAAAGCACTGTAGCCCCAAAGATAGCGCCAACGGTAAAGAAACAGATGAGACAGAGTTTTCTTTTTCACTGCGGTTTATTATAGCATGGTTTGTTAATCGTGTCGTCTGTCGAGGCTCATGAAACGGAGGCGTTCTGGGTGGAAGTATAACTGAACTTTGCCGACAGGACCGTTACGGTGCTTAGCGATGATGAGGTCGGTGATATTTTGAACCTCTGGATTGTCTGGTTCGTAGTAGCCTGGACGGTAGATAAAGCTGACGATGTCGGCGTCCTGCTCGATGGAGCCGGATTCGCGCAGGTCGGCCAACTGTGGAATTGGTGGCGTGCGCGACTCGACGGAACGGCTCAGCTGACTCAGGGCGATCAGCGGCACGTTAAGCTCACGAGCGATCAACTTTAGGCCGCGGGAGATTTCCGACACTTCCTGGACGCGGTTGCCGTTGTGATTGTTGGTGGCCTGCATCAGCTGCAAGTAGTCGACGATGATCAGGCCAATCTCGCCTTCATGCGCTAGGCGGCGAGCTTTGGTGCGCATCTCTAAAATGCTGAGGCCCGGTGTATCATCGATGTAAATCGGCGCCTCCGCCATCTCGCCCATAGCTTCAGACAATTTGGCAAAATCATTATCGCTCAAGTTTCCGGTGCGAATATTCCAACTGTCAACACCTGAGGCGTCTGCGAGCATGCGGTCAACCAATTGCTCTTTGCTCATCTCGAGGCTGAAAAATAGCACCGGCTTTTTCTCAATTGTCGCCACGTTGTACGCCAAGTTGGTCACCAGTGTGGTCTTACCCATGGCTGGACGAGCCGCCAGGATGATCAAGTCGGAACGCTGCAGTCCGGCGGTCATGTTGTCGAGGTCGCGGTAACCAGTGCGAATGCCACGAAGCGTGTCTTTGTTACGGTGCAATTCTTCGATTCGGTCAAAGCTGTCAGTCAGAATATTTTCCAGGCTAATCAAATCTTGCTTGAGCGATTGGTCGGAAACGCTAAATAGTTCAGCTTCGGCCTTCTCCAATAGCTCCTGAGTGGTTGTCGATTCGTCATAGCCAAGCTCAGTGATGTCAGCGCTGGCTTTGATGAGTCGGCGTCGTACGGCTTTTTGCGCCACCATCTCGGCGTAGGCTTCAGCGTGCGCGGCGGTCGGTACATAGTTGGTGAGCTCTGTCAGATACGCTGAGCCGCCGATGAGGTCCAGTTCATCTTTACGTTTGAGCTCATCTGTCAGGGTCAAGAGGTCGACTGGCTTGTGCTTCTCAAACAGGCGCATCATACCCGCAAAAATCAGTCCATGATTTTTATCATAAAAATCAGCAGGATGCACGTGTTCAGTCACATCTGCCAAAACTTCTTCGTCGATCAATATTGCACCCAGCAAACTCTTTTCGGCATCCAAATTTTGCGGCGGTAATTTACCAGATGATGTATGTTGACTTGCTTCACTCATTTATAATTCCTCCAACTTCACTTCTTCGCCACCGCCCATCATAGCAGCGATTTCCGCCAATTTTTCATCTTCAGGTGGTTTCTGCTCTCCAATTATATCAATTTCTAGCTCCATCCCCGCCTCTGCAGTGATGATTTCTGCCAGTAGCGGTCGATTTTTGGCATCATCCAATTTTTTCTTGTAAAACGTGCTGCCGGCAAAAATAGTTAGTTTATCTCCGTCAAACGCCCACTGACTTTTCTGGAGCAGTGATGACAGGCCGACTGATTTCTCCTTGGCTTGTTCGATCACCTTGTGCCAATCTAGCTCTAGTGGTGCATCAGATTTACGTGGTTTCGTGGACGACTTTTTAGCTGGCTGAGCTGGCTTGGTATCTTGGCTTCCGGACGTTTTTTGGGCTGGCTTGGTTGACTTGACGTTTTGATTTTTCGGTGATTTTTTTGCCGATGGAGTTGGCTCGGCTGAGGTTGAGATGACGGTTGGCGTTGCGGTGGCAGCCTGGGCGACTGTTTTCTTCGGCGCGGCTGGTTGAGTGTGATGTTTCATGAAAATAGTCAATAATTTCAGGTCGGGGTGTGGGTGGCGATCAACTTCGATGAGCTGCTGGATGAGTTCAACAAGGCTCGGGTTTGTACGCAGTCTGGCGCGAGCGATTGACAATAGCTGGTGCGACACCACAGTCGGGCTGATGCCACTTTGCTCTAGCTCTTGCAGAATGCTAAGGATACGCGCAGTATCCTCCGATTGATACGTATCAAGGAGTTCTTCTAGCGTAGCTGCGTCACTCAAGCCCAAATATTCAGTAACCATGGCGACGGTCAGTGGCTGATCGGGTGTAGCTAAGATTGACAATTGATCGAGCATACTGATGCCGTCACGAAACCCGCCGCGCGAACGTTCAGCGATTAGTCGTGCGGCGTCCGCCTCGATGGCAAAGCCTTCTTTTTCGGCGATGGCCATCAGCTGGCGCGCCATGACATCGACCGAGATGGGATGAAAGAAAAATTGCTGGACGCGGCTGAGAATGGTGGCGGGCAGTTTGTCGGCGTCGGTGGTCGCCAGGATGAATACTACGTGTGCTGGCGGCTCCTCCAGGGTCTTTAATAGTGCGTTGAACGCAGGTTTGGACAGCATGTGGACTTCGTCGATGATGTAGATTTTTTTCGGCGCGGAAACGGGTGCGACTTGCGCTTTTTCGCGCAGGGCGCGGATGTCGTCAACGCCGTTGTTGCTGGCGGCATCAATCTCAATGATATCCAGGTGCGAGGCTTCCTCATCATACGGCAACTGATTAATCTCATGCGCCAAAATTCGTGCTACGCTGGTTTTGCCCACGCCGCGCGGACCCGTCAGCAAATACGCATGGGCGATTTTCCCCTGCTCCAACGCTCGGCGCAAAATGTTGGTCACGTGATCTTGCCCCAACACCTCGTCCAAGCTACGACTGCGATATTTGCGGTACAGTGCTTGACTCATTACTTATGTATTATAGCGCAAAGTGCGGGATAAGGAAGCTACTTAGCGGTTAGGAATGGGAACTTCTTCACCACTTTCTAAAATCATAGTCTTTCTTGGCCATAGTGCTATCGGTTCGTCAATATACGGTAAGTCAGTTGCTTCTGCGATAGCTCGCATAGCCATGTCTATCGGTGCACGTAGGGCCTGGCGTCGAGACTCACGGTCTGTCGAAGCGGTATAATTTCTATACGCTGCTGTATAGTCAATAGACTCACCCAGAGTAACGTGGATTTGCTCATCTTGTGGCATGTATGTATCCAGATCAGTAGGCCACGGCTCGTAGCGAATACCTACTGGCAATAAGTTAGGCTCCACCCCCCCCTACATTTGCGTCAAATAAAATTCGTGACGCACCCGTTCGCCCTTTGGTTACCTGAGGGTCGCCTGTGTATGCACCCTCTGGAAAGATGAGCAGTGAGCGTCCGTCAAGTAACGCTCGTCTGGCCATTTCGAGCCCAGCTTTCAAATATTCTTTTCCGCCGTGTACTTCAAGTGGTATCGTATGCAGCGCATTTTCTATAACCAATCGTCGCACTGCCGTGTCCACAGAGCTATTTTTATACGCCAATCGTGAGCTAATGACAACGTCACAATCCTCCGGTAGACTTGCTGGTATGGCAAAGATATCGCGCATACAAGCATGATTTGCTACAAATACATTCGGGCCTTCTGGTATGTTGTCGAGCCCGTGTGTCGTAATTGCCATTTCTCTACCTATAGTTTGTAAGAGTGGCTTCTTTCCCTCGTTCACATCTGCCTCGCTTTCAAAGCTTGCTTAACAGCGCGCGCCACTAAGCGATGTCCTTTTGCTGAAAAATGAATACCATCCGACAGTGGTATGAACGGCAGCTCAATGTACTCACCAAGCGCCTCCTTATTCTGCAAGATTTCTTGTCGTATAGCTTCTGATTGTTCGGTGAACTCTGGACCAGAATCTTCATCAGTTGAAAATGCTGGTGGCAGGATATATATGACGGTAGTACCGTGAGCCAGTTTTTGATAATCTATTAAATCTTGGATGATAGCTTGTGCCGTCCTGCCGTATTGCTGTTGTAAATCATTGGTGCCAAGGGCGATGATGATGGTATCCAGATTGCCCGCTTGCTGGAGGGCTTTCGTAAAAGCTTGTTTGCCATTTTTGTATGGCTTTGCTTTACAAAAATCTCCTGCTACGCGACCTGACAGCCCGTCGGCGATGATATGCGCTTTGCCTCGCAGTTCTCGCTTCAGGCGGTTAACCCACCGGTCACTGTATCGCACTCGTGATCCAACGAAACTGTCTCCCCAAACATTAGAATCGCCATAAATAAGAACCCTTTTGCTTGCGTGGTCACTACTCATATATAAACTCCGTTTTTCATATTATACCATGTTCTGTCAAAACAGCGTCAGTTGCGTGTTAGGTATCTCAAGATCAACCGTACCCTGCGCTGTTTGCGCCCGGTGTCCGATGTACTTTTTCAGGTTATACGCCAACAGCTGCCCATTATATTCAGTGATGAGCACTGAGCCAATGACACTGACCACAGTGCCAGCCAAGACTGTATTCCCTGTCATGTCAATCACATCACTGAGGTCTCGACCGTCGGTATGAAAATAATCGTCGCACATAATGAGCGTTCGACTTGGGAAATCCAGCCCCAGTTTTTGCTGAATACGCATCAATGCGTCAGCTAGGGCCTGTTCCGCCATCGCAGCATCAAGCGGCTGCTTGATCAGCCCTAATTTTTTGTTGGCGGCCACCGTCTCCATGATGTCACTTAGACTGGCAATTTTCGCCTCATATTGCCGGGCGATCAACGCCGAAGCGAACGTCTCCAGTTTCAATGCCACGCGTGCTCCCTGTTCTAGCAGCCGACGAATACCGCGCGCTTCCTGCGAAATGCCGACCTTTATCACCTCTGGCGAGAAATACGCCAAATACAAAAAATGTGGAGTTTGATTGATTTTTTCCTGCTGCGCCGACACCGAATCGGCGTGATAAAATGCTGGATTAAATCCAGTTCGGTTACGACATTTCAAGCAATTTTCATATTTTTCATCGACCATTGCGCCGTCAGGACAAGCCTGGCTACGGTGATTGTCAAAATCCACCCAGCCGGTGCAGTATTTAGCAGAAACATCAAACGCCAGTGACAACTCCCGCCCCATAACATCACCACGCTCCGTCTTGCCATCGACCTGCCACTCCAAAAACGGCCGATTCTCAGCGTCAAAGCTAGCGTAACTTAGTAAAAACTCCTCAGGCATAGCACAATTATACCAAAAACCGCCCGGCAACTGCGCGGACGGTTTTAAGTGCAAAATAGTCTACAGCGCTGCTTCAACGGCTGCCCACGTAGCGTCAGGATTGTCCTCTGGTACAATGATGGTGACTTGGTCGCCAATGTTGATGCGGAAGAACGTGACGCTGGCGAGCAAAATGCGATACTCGCGGCCGTTAGCCTCGACGTAGTAGACGCCGTCGTGCTGGACAAGTGTACCGATGACTTGCTTGCGTGCCACTGGGCCGATTTGCTTGTAGATGAAGCTGCCGTCGTCAGCGATGGTTAATTTCAAAATGTCGCCCTCAACCAGCTTTGATTTTGAAGCATAGTTGGCTGGGATTGGATAATTTTTGCCGTCTGGGCCAAGCATGGTCTGACCGTCAAACACACCTTCGACGACCTTGCCGGTCACATCTTCGGTCGAGGTTTTTGGCGTAACAACTTGACCGTCATCACCGATGATACTGATCAATAGCTCTTTTGCTGCTGCCAAATTGGTTTCTGCCTCTTGTATCAATGAGCGAAGCCGCTTTACTTGTTTTTCTGGTAATTCAGACATAGTGATTCTCGCATTTCCCTGTCTATTTTTGATAGTTCTCGTTCTATATATAGCATAGTAAAAAGGTTCGGTCAAGGCTTGCATAAGCAAGTTATTTCAGATTTCCACAGCATTTTAAGGGGTGCTTGCAAAACTGTTGCAAATTTTACCCTTGCAATCAAAATACCGCCCATGGTATAGGGCGGCATAATGATTTCGAAAACAAATTGGCGTCATGTTTAGAATGAAATTAGCTGAGCTCAACGCTAGCGCCAGCGTCTTCCAAAGTCTTCTTTGCAGCTTCAGCTTCGTCTTTTGAAACTTTTTCTTTGACTGGTGCTGGTGCGCCGTCAACGATAGCTTTAGCTTCACCCAGACCCAAGCCGGTGATTTCTTTAACAGCCTTGATGACTGCAACTTTCTGAGCACCTGCGTCCTTCAAGGTAACGGTGAACTCAGTTTTTTCGTCAGCCGCAGCAGCGTCACCGCCAGCAGCTGGACCAGCAACAGCGACAGCTGCAGCAGCTGGCTCGATGCCGTATTCATCTTTCAAGTGGTTTTTTAGTTCGTTAACTTCCAGAACTGTCAATTTGGTCAGTTCTTCAGCCAATTTCTTAATATCAGCCATGATATATCTCCTTAGATTATTGATTGATTGCTAAACTTAAGCCGTAGCTTTGGCTTCGATGCCGTCCAAAAGTCCGTGCAAATTGCCGCCCAGCGCGCCCACAGTGTCGTGGACTGGTGAGAGCAATTGTGCCACCACTTCGGCGACAAGCTGGTCTTTGCTTGGCAAGCCTGCCAGCGCCTTGATGTCAGCTTCGTTGATGCTGAGGCCTTCACCTGAGAAACCACCAGCCAACTGCAGTGCTGGATGCGTCTTTGCAAACGTGTCCAGAACTTTCGCTGGCATGACCTCGTCTTCGGCGCTGATGGCGTAGACCAACTGGCCAACCAGGAGGTCGGTGTCGGTTTCTTTATAGGTGTCGACGCTCTGCAATGCTACGCGTACCAAGCGGTTTTTGACCACCTTGATGACCACGTTTGCTTCGCGAGCAGCCTTGCGCAACTCTTGCAATTCAGCCACGCTCAGCCCCTGGTACCGCGCAAATGCCGTACCTTTGGCGTCTTTTAGAAGCTCTGTTAGTTCAGCAACCAAAGTTTGTTTTTTATCGCGTGAAATTGCCATAAAAATCCTTTCTTTGATTGAGTTAATTTCATTCTTTTCGCCAATTTGTTAACGTGCGGTAATGGAGAATCAAAAAGACGTCTTTGATTCTCGCACTACCAAAGACGTCAAATAAAACTGTTCGTTTCATCCCTCGGCGGCATGTTTACATCTGTTTGTTATGCAGATCGCCGCTGTCTTTGGTAATGTTCCTTACCATTGTAGCAGAAATGACAACGAAATGCAACAGGCATATTATATCAAACCAAAGAGAAAGCCCGCTCCGTGGTGGAGCGGGCGGTGCGAACCTCCTCTCTTCTCTCTGTATCTCGTTTCTCTTTACCGAGGGATGCTAGCCGTGATGACTAGCATCCCTCGGTGGTATGTCACTCCTTGCGCGAGGAGTGACTGTAGCTGGCCACGAGGGCCATGAGACCCAATGCTATCAGGGCTGCAGCCCCGATAGCCGCTTGCTCGCCGGCGATGCCGGTGTGCGCCAACAGTCCCCCGCCCGGCCGCTTGTGCGGCGGCTGGTTGGGGGGTGTCACGACCTCCTGGCCCCTTGTGGGGCTTGGGGAGGTTGTGGCCGACGGCACCGAAGGCGTCGGCGTCGGTGTGACCGACGGAGTCGGCGTTGCCGTCGTGCTAGGCGTCGGCGTCGGCTCCGGGCTCGGTGTTGTGCTCGGTGATGGTGTTGCGCTGGGCGTCGGAGTCGGCTCCGGAGTCGGCGTTGCCGTCGGAGTTGACTCAGGGCTGGGCGATGGTGCCGGACTTGGCGTCACTGACGGAGTCGGCGACGGGGCCGGTGTCGGCGGGGGCTTCAGGAGGTAGCTTGCGCCACCTCCCGCCTCCGGCCGCCGCACGGTGGCGGAGGCATCCCAGGAGCGATCCTGGGATGTAATGACAGCCGAGTCGGTCCATGGCCCGGGGTCACCCGGGTTCACAGACAGGGACAGTTCAAAACGGGCTTTCTCGCCCGCGTTGAGCTGGATTTTGACGGTCACCACGGTGGAGGTACACTCCACTACCGTGACCGGGACATAGCGGGTGTACTGGGGCTGACCCCAGACACCCGCTGTTGAGTAAACACCAGCCTGACCGGCTGGCGTGGTGCAAGCAAACTCCTGACCAGGAGACGTTAATACGTCCCTGATCAGGAATTCTTGACCATCGGCAGTGGCGACTGGCGTCGCCACCGTCACGATGGCCTTTGAGGGGTTGTCCTGGGGGATGTACCCCCATTTGGAGCCCCAGCTCTCAGGCTGCGAGCAGCCCGGGCATTGAGCCACCTGAATGGGAGTCCGGCGGACCTTGCCGCCGATCTCCCACAGGAGGTCCCGGGTCTCGCCCGGGACGAGGACGTCCTTCATGGACACTCTCCACCATGCATGCCCCTCATAGGCATAATGCTTGGTGTTTTCGACGGCATCGGTCAGTACGACACTGACCTTGCCGTCGGAGAAGACGGCGTGGGCGATCACCACGCCGCCGTCTGTGGTCAAGTCTACTGGGGAGCCGTTGCTCCCCAGTTCTTGCGGTGGCGTGAAGGTGATGCTATCACCTTCACAATGGCCCTCCTGAAGGGCCAGGCCAAATCCGAATTCAACCGCCTCATAGGCGCTGAACTCGGAAGATCCATCAACAGTGCGGACATACTCCGCACTGACTTCCTCATCCGTGATCGGGCGGGCTGTGCACGACGTTGCCGTCGTGTCGTCGGGCTTCTCGGGGGCGGCAGCTGCCACCCCCGAGAAACCGAATAGCAGAGCTAGCAGTGCAAACAGCGCTGCTAGCCCACGACGCGTAAGCATAGGGATCTCCTAGGGATCTGATATGAATGGATACAGATGTTAAAGAGCTTTTTTGGTTCGCGTCCAGCTGGGCTGGCAAGCGAATCAAAATCGACTCAAGCTTTTAACATCAGCATCCTACTGGGCTTTAGTATTCTAGCATAAAATACAGAAAAATGCAATACCCCCACGACTATCTCGGCGACGCCACCTCAGTAAAAATCCCGCCATGATTGGCGGGATTTGATGGGTCAAACTGTCAAATTAACCATGTCTAGAGGTTGTTTTCAACCTTGATGCCGGGACCCATGGTAGTAGTTACAGCAACGCTTTTGACGTAGGCGCCTTTGAGGCTGCTTGGTTTTTGGGCGTTCAGGCTGCTCAAAAATGCGCGGGCGTTGTCTTGCAATTTGTCTGCACCGAACGACACTTTACCGACGCTCAAGTGAACGATGGCTTGTTTGTCGACACGGTATTCAACCTTACCAGCTTTGGCTTCGGTGACGGCAGTTGCCACGTCTGTTGCTACGGTGCCAGACTTTGGATTTGGCATCAAACCACGTGGACCGAGCAAGCGAGCGTATTTACCAAGTTTTGGCATGTACTGTGGCGTTGCTACCAAAATGTCAAAGTTCAGCTCTTCCTTGTCTAGTTGCTTCAAAAATTCTTCATCACCGATGATGTCGGCACCAGCCTTTTTGGCAGTAGCGTGTTCTTCTTCTGGTGCGAATACTGCGACGCGTACGTCTTTACCGGTACCGTGAGGCAGTGACACGGTTGAGCGAATGTTCTGGTTTGCCTGGCGTGGGTCAACACCGAGCCGAACGTGCAGTTCTACTGACGCGTCAAATTTGACTGGGCTGGTCTCGGTCGCTAGCTTCAAGGCTTCTTCTAGAGTGTAAACTTTGTTTTTCTCGATCTTTTTGGCAGCTTCTTGGTATTTTTTACCGCGGCGCTCTAGGCGTGGTCGAGTGACTGGCTTTGGACCCTTTTTGATGTGTGCTTCAGCGTCTTCGTCCTGTGGAGTGGTGTCGCCTGCTTCTTTGCGAGCTTCCTTCTCTGCTTTAGCTTCAGCTTCGTCCAAAGCTTTTTGGCTGCGCTTGCCTGCTTTGGCGACGTGTGCTTCGCGAACTTCGTGTTTTTCAGCGCCGGCAATGGCAGCCTCGATTTCAGCGATGGTGTTTTTTTCGCTGACTTCTAGGTTTAGTTCTGCTGCTTTTTCCAGCAATTCGGCTTTTTTGGCCATGAGTGATATCCTTTCTGTGGTGCAATCGGTGCTCGGCGTTTCCCGAATTCACCTCCCAACATTGATTGTTATTCTCGCTGATTATATCAGTTTTGGTGACTGTTTTCAATGAGGTTAGTGCGCCAAACGCCGAAAGGCTGTGAGGAAGGTGTTGTTCGGCACCACGAACACGTCTGCTTGTGAGTCGTCATCTATCGGGACGAGTCGTAGCCCAAATCGCCACTGTTCGTCTACTTCCTCACAGTGTAGTTCTGGCTTGGCATTGATAGTAAGGTCGTCAAACATCTCCTGCCATTTACCGTTGTTGTCAGTGTAGAATGTTCCGTCAATATGAAACTCACCTGGCTCAAGCATATGTTCCGTCAAAAAATTCTCATCAGCCATGAGCTGGGCACATAGCTCTGAGGCCTCAGCTTGCATTAGTTTAGTGACGCGTTCAGCTGAAATGTTGCGTTGGCTCAGGTCAGCAGCTCTGTCCGTGAGTAGATATTCGACTGCTTCGATTGACCGACTACGCCATTCGTCCTGAAAAGTCGCCAGGTAGTCAACTGACTGGTCGTCGTTTTTTTGTTCAGGGTAGATGAGGTCGATATCTGCTAGCTGATCAAACGGTACGATGGTCTTTGTTGCACCGTGAGTCATTTCGATATGAAGTTTGGGTAGCAGCTTAGCTTCCCCATCTTCTAAAACGACCGGCACAAATACAGCGAGCTTGTCAGCGATGATTGGCTCGGTTTGTTTAAAAATATTCACAATGGCTTGACAATGCTCTGAGTCGGCAAGCAGCTCATCAAACTCTCTGGTAGCTCTTTCGGTGAGTCGTTGTATGATGAGTTGCTGTTGTTCGGGATCAAGCTTGCTGAATGATTTCCTCGACAAAACTCGGTTGACTAGTCCACCGGTATCATAAACCAGTTCGGCGTAGTCCGACGGCTCTTCTGGCTCTTGCTGACGAATCTCCATGATGTGAGATACATCCAAGCGGTCGCCGTTATCGAGCGCCAAGCGTACCGTGTGTTCACCCAGCTCTGAACTGACCTCAAACCGTGCGACTGCTTCTGAGAACTGTTCAATACCTAAGGTAGGCTCGCCGTCACTGTTGTTGTGGGAGGTTATGGCGGTGATGTCGACCGGCTTGCTTAGTAACTCGGGAGTGAATAGTTGGTTGTTCAGGGTTTTCTGCAATGTCTCGTCTGGTAGGCCTAGCGTCTCTTCCCTGTTGTAGGCCATATCCATCAGGCCGCCCAGAACAATTGGTCGCTTCTGGGGACTGGTAAATGGTGCTTCGCTCATGTACATATATTATACCAGTGAATTCCAGAAAAATCAATAGCAGTGGGTGTATTTCATAGAATAATTGCGTGTTTAGCAACAATATGATAGTATTTGTAATTACTATGGAACGTGGAGAAAACAGTAATCTTACACCTGGTGGGCACGATGAAACAACTATTGGCGCGACCTTTGATGACATTATGGCGGGCGCAGACATAACTGGCGAAGACATGGCTGATGTTCCCGAGAAGTGCCGAGACTGTCCAGTGTTAAAGCACAACCTAGGAGAGATAGCTTGTATACGTAAAGAAGTACAAGAAGGTCTGAACGCGAACCCGGAAGAGTTAAAGAAGCGTTTACTGATGATGAGAGAGGCGGGTCATGAGGCTTTGGCGCGATTAACAGAGGGCCAGATAGATCAAATAGCCGCTAGTGCTACAAGCCATCAGCAAAGAGAGGCTTTAGCAATATTAAACAATCTTGACCAGCAATCGGGTAGACTACAGGATGATGTAAATCGTCTTACTGGCCACTGTGCGGGACCTCTTAAGATGCGTGGTTCGCGGGGTGGCAAGACGGTTATCACGACTAGCTGTATGTCGGATCGAGTGGCCCGTCCAGGTGAAACAAGTTTTGCTGACGTACGCTACAGTTAGTGGTCTATCGCGTGGTCTGATACAATAGATCATATGGACTTTATCACAATTACACACATCAGAGCACGTCAAATTTTAGATTCTCGAGGCAATCCAACGGTTGAAGCAGATGTCATATTGAGTGACGGCTGTTTTGGTCGGGCTGCCGTTCCCTCTGGGGCTAGCACCGGGTCTCATGAGGCAGTAGAGCTACGAGACGATGAGTTACCATTTGGTGGCAAGGGTGTTCTAAAAGCAGTTGAAAATGTCAACACGGAAATCGCTGACGCACTGCGCGGTATGAGCCCGTTTGACCAAGAAGCTATCGACCAAAAGATGATCACCTTGGATGAAACGCCAAACAAGGGTCGTTTGGGGGCAAATGCCATCTTGGCGGTCAGTTTGGCAACTGCCAAAGCAGCAGCAGCGTCACGCGGTGTGGCACTGTTCACCTACATCAACACGTTGGCTGGTAACCCGCAGATGAGCTTCCCGATGCCGATGGTTAATGTCATGAACGGCGGTCAGCACGCGTTGGGTGCGACAGACATCCAGGAGTATATGATCATCCCCGTTGGTGCATCAACCATGCAAGACGCAGTGACCATGAGCGCCGAGGTGTTCCATGTGTTGGCAAAAGTTCTCAAACAAGAGGGTTACCCAACGACTGTGGGTGATGAAGGTGGCTATGCACCTCGCGTTCGTTACGGTAATTCTGAGCCAATCACCTTGCTCAGCCGTGCCATCGAACAGGCTGGGTACTTGCTGGAGCGTGACTTTGCCTTTGCACTTGACGTGGCTGCCAGTGAGTTCTATCAGAGTCAGACTGAGCAGTACAATTTGTCCACGGAAAACCGCGTGCTGGATACTGACCAAATGATCAAGATGTATAAGGAACTGCGCGCACAATACCCAATCGTTTCCATCGAAGATGGGCTGAATGAAGAAGCGTGGCGTGGTTGGCAAAAGCTGACGCTGGAATTGGGCGGCACCACACAGTTGGTTGGTGACGACTTGTTGGTAACCAATGTCGAGCGTCTGGAACAGGCTATTGAACAAAAAGCTGGCAATGCCATCCTCATCAAACCAAACCAAATTGGTACACTGACTGAAACCATCGCTGCAGTTAAGATGGCCAAAGAAGCTGGATGGAACACCGTCATGAGCCACCGTTCTGGTGAGACGGAAGATACCACCATTGCGCATTTGGCGGTTGGCTTGGGAACTGGACAAATCAAGACTGGTTCAATGTCTCGTTCAGAGCGCATCGCTAAGTACAATGAGCTGATGCGTATCTCAGAGCTGCGCCCTGACATCGAGCTGGCGCGACCGTTCGTTCAGATGTAGGGCGCACTAAGCGCGAATAGTGACGATGTCGCCAGTTTGCAACTTGATGATGCGTGACGCGACTGAGGACGTCACTTCCCCACCGTCGACATAGACACTCACCATATCACCGAAGTAATTGATGGCTTCGGTGATATTTTTGGCTGGTGGCATGCCAGCTGGGTTGGCGCTGGGTGCCAACAAGGGGCCGGTTTGGTTGATGAGACGTGCTAAATTGCCGGTGACCAGTCGAAAAGCTAGCGTGCCGTTTTGGTGGGCGGTGTGTGGAAAATCGTTGCTGGCTGGGACAATGATGCTGGTCGGTCGCTCAGCATTCAGCTGCAGGTAGTGCTGACGTTGAGCGGCAGTTAAACCTGGGATGTCTGATATGTTGGCGACCAGGATGATGCAGGATTCGTTAGCTGGACGATGTTTAGCGCGATACAGGCGCTCCATGGCGCAGTGGTTAGTCGCGGCAGCAACGATGCCGTAGATGGTGTCGGTTCTGAGGACGACCAATTTGGCACTAGTGAGTGCCTCTGACACACGGGGGTCGGATACGGTATTTGTGATGAGCATTGAATTGTTTCGTTAGATTAACCACCAATATTGTCGATGATAGTTTGCAAAAAGCCTCTAGGAGTTGGTGGTGTTTGGTTTGGACCTTGGGTTGATGATGTTTTTTCAGTTAAAGGTACCGAAGTGGGCTCGGTGTTGATGTGAATAGAATTGGCAGCGGTATCGGCCGCTTCCTTCAGTATGATCGCTGGCGGAATGAACAAAGCAGAGGTAATGGCTACTGCACCGACAACGGATTTGATAGTGTCTTTGAGTCCCCTTTCGTTCTCTGTTGATAGCTTTGCAAATTCTGCCAGATCCATACCCATGTTATATCATATTTGGTTATAATGTACAATTACTCCCGCCTGAGCGAGAGTAATTTGTAGTTGACGCGAGAAACTGATTAGTCAGTAACTTCAACGCCCATACTGCGAGCAGTACCGGCGATGATTTTGACGGCGCCGTCTGTGTCGATGGCGTTGAGCTGGTCTTTTTTGACTTCAGCGATTTCTTCCAGTTGAGCGCGGGTGATTTTACCAACTTTGTCGGTGTGTGGCTTGCCGCTACCCTTTTGGATACCGGCTTTTTCGCGGATCATGTCGTCCACTGGCTGACCCAATGATTTCCATGCGAAAGTGCGGTCTTCAAACACTTGAATGTGCACAATGACGTCTTTACCCATCAAATCTTTGGTGGCGTCGTTAAATGGATTGATGAAATCCATCATGTTTAGTCCCCACTGACCCAAGGTTGAACCAACTGGAGGTCCAGCAGTCGCGCGACCAGCTGGAATGCGTAGTTTTAGATTTCCAATGACTTTCTTTGCCATGATGATAAACCCTTTCAAAATTAGTTGAAGCGTATTGAAAGTGTGCGTAACATAGGTATTATACAAAAAAGTGTGGTATAATTCAAGCATGAACGTGCGAGGCCCGCTCCCGATTAAGCGCATCATTAACGCGTTTGGTGCGGTGGGCTACACATTACTCTTGTTTGTTTATGCGATCATCTCCTTGTCCGCTGTAGTTTGGCTGATGCGTCGCGGTAAGTTTTTTGGACTATCGGTGAATTTGCGCACCGCAGAACCGTTGATGCAGACAGCGCCGACGGAGCCGGAGCCGTTGATGGCTCAGCTGTTGAGTGCTGTGTTGGGGATTGCCACGGCCTTGGTACTCGTCATTAGCCTGACAGCTCTCACTTATTGGCTAGGGCGCGGCGGTTCGCGGATGTTGAAGCGGTCAGTGCGGTTTTGTCAGTGTCCCGTCACCTTGGTGACGTTGTTGGTGGGTAAAGTGTTGGCTTGTGGTGTGGCGACGGTGCCGGTTTTGTTGGCTGGTATTTTGCAGATGGGTAATCTCTGGGTAGTGGTCATTTTATTGGTGTTTATCACTGTGGCGTTAATCATCTTTCTGCTGCAGCACTATCTGGCACACACCAGTGAAGTCGTGCAAGCCAAAGACGTTTGGTAGTTTGATGCGCGACGTATTATTTTTTGCGTGACCAAAAGTGCGTGATGACATTGCCAGCAAAGATGCCGCCTGCCACGCCGCCAGCGATAGTAAAGGCTTTAACCACCTCTTTGCCAATTTCTGAGAACATCAACATGCGAGCTATTTTGGGGTCTTTGATTTCAAGGCTGGTTGGGATTTCAGGTGGAGGAGTGTCGTCCTCTGGTGTCTGTGCCTCTTTTGATACGGTAGGTATGCTGTCGTATGTGGAATTTATCATATTGGCCTGGTGTTGCCCCAGGGATATTGCAAAATTGGCAGCAAAATAAGCAGGCATACGTGAGAGGTCTTCTTCACATTCTTCTACGGACTCCTCGTATAGTTGGTTTACATATAGTTTAGCTTGCGCTGGTATATCTGCCTGCTTTTCTGGAATACTGTCTGGAGCGATGGCATGTGCTGCAGCCATAACTGCCTGTCTATCGCTTTCCATCAGATCGGCAAACCAAGCGAGCAAAGATTCCTTTTGCTTTGGTGTTGTCGGTAAGTCTTGTAAATAATGGGTGGCGAGTTCTCGTAATGCTGGGAGATACTGCATATTTAATAAGGTGCTGGACTTATTGAGGACACGCTGTTGCTCATCAATAGTCTGGTTGGCAGATAGTTTTCCAAAGGTTGTGATCAAACTATTTATGGCGACTAGATGTTTACGGGAGGCATCTGCTAACTCATTGCCATCAGGCTCACCTAGTGCTTCTAGCCATTCTTCTGAGGCTTTGGTAGCCTCCTGGGCAGTGTCGTCACCGGGCTGTACAATATTTTCGTTATTATTGGAGTTATCATCACTGGGTTGTGGCATTTCTAGTGTGCTCATTGTAAAACCTCTCCACCCTTTTGATAATAATGATAAATTTGCCTGTCTGGTCCCGCGCGTTAGACTTTTTTCACCTGCAACGCGTCAAGTTCAACTGGCGTGTCACGTCCAAACATGCTAACCATGACACGGATTTTACCTTTGATTGGGTCGATTTCGGCGATCGCACCGTCAAAGCCTTTGAACGGACCATCGGTGATGGAAACAACTTCACCCTCTGAGAAGTCAATCTGGTGCTTTGGCTCTTCGACGCCCATGCGCTTTTTGATTTTGGCAATTTCTTTGTCAGAAACGGGTGTTGGCGTAGTGTCGGCGCCGACAAATCCAGTCACGCCAGGCGTGTTGCGGATGATGTACCAGGTTTCGTCGGTTAGGTTCATTTCTACCAAAACGTAGCCTTGGAAGATCTTGGCCTCAACGACTTTGCGTTTGCCGTTTTTGATTTGGATTTGTTTTTCTTTTGGGACCATGACGTCGAAAATTTTGTCTGCCATGTCAACACCGTTGATGCGCTGACGAATGGATTCTGCTACCTTTTCTTCGTAGCCAGAATAGGTGTGAATAGCGTACCACTGACGGGTTGAGTCGTAACGATTATTTGCCATAAAAAACTCCTTTTACCTTTATTTCAAAATTTGCTCAAAGACCCAGTTAAATCCAGCGTCAAGTAATAAAATCAATGTGGTAAGCAGTAAAGTAAAGCCAATCACGGTGCCGGTCATGATCCAGGTATTGGCGCGGGTTGGCCAACGAACGAGCTTCAGCTCGGCCCACGCTCCCTTGAAATAACCAACAAATGAGTCGCGCATGCCTGAATCTGCTTCAGTCTTGTTGACAGCGCGTGCTGGTTTGGTGGTTGGTTTCTTTTTGACGGTTTTTTTAGGGGAATCATCCGTTGCCTTGATGCGGCGTACGGTGGTTTTCCCTGTCTGCTTACCCTTTTCTGCCATGTGTTTCTCCCAAATTAAAAAGTCTGTTTTTCACAGACTGTCAAGTATAGCTTAGCACAAAAAATGCATGTATTGCAAGTTTTAGCGGTATTATTGCTTTTTTGCTGGTTTTGCCGGTGGTAGACTGAAGCTAAAAGTTGATCCGTGATTGAGACGGCTTTCTAGTCTGATGGTACAGCCGAGTTTGCGGGCTAGTTTGGCTGCCACGTACAACCCTAGTCCAGTGCCACTGGTTTCGCGGGTGCGGTAATCTTCGGCGCGGAAGAAGCGGTCAAAAATCTTTTTTTGATCACTGCGCCCGATGCCGATGCCGGTGTCCTTGACACCAAAGTATACTTTGCCAGCGCTGCGCTTCATGATGAGGGTGACTGAGCCTTTTTGGGTGTATTTGATGGCGTTGGTGATGAAATTTTGCAATAATTCTTCAAGATATAGCCGAGACACATTGACATTGCCGACGCCCGCTCTAACGTCTAGGTTGAACGCCAATTTCTTTTCTGTAGCTTGCGGTTCGTATTCGTGGCGGAGTTTTTCAGCCAGCTCAGTGACGTTGATGAGCTCTGATTCATCAGCAATACCGCGCTCAGCACGAGACAGCGTGCTGAGGTCATTGACGATGCGCGCCAGGAACATGATTTGTTTGTGGGCTTCGGCAAGCGAATCGTCTAATTTGTCGGTCATGCCGCGGTGCATCATGAGCTGAACGTTGGAGAGTGAGGCTTCGGCGATGGTGATGGGAGTGCGTAGTTCGTGGCTGATCACACTGATGAATTCATCGCGCTCTTCTTCTAGGCTTTTAACTCGCGTGATGTCGCGCAAAATGAGGACGTAGCCGTCCGAAGTGAGTGTGTCGCTGCCGCCCTGTACTGGCGCAAAAGTGGCTGACAAGCGCACGCGGTCACCGCCCTCAAGAGGCATGATGATGTCGTCACGAGTACGAATGGCTGGTGATTTTCGCAACTCTTTGAATACAGGAACTGGCTGTTTGTCGTTGGTTTCAAAATTTAATAACTCATCAATGTGTACGCCTTGGATGCTGGCGTTGGTGTCAAGCAGGCTCAAAGCGGCGGCGTTGTAGAGGCCGATGATGCCGTGGGCATCCATGCTGATGATGGCATCGGTGAGGTTGTTGACTAGCGTCAATACGCGGTCGCGTTCCAGCCGTTCACGGGAGCGACTACGTCGTAGCTCTTGGCGTGACTGGTGTCGTCCACGATAGGCGATGACGACGACTGCTAGAAACATCAGCCATGATATGACAAGTAAAATGATGATGGCATAGATAAGATTCCCTCCCTGCATATGTACCAGTATACCATAAGCATTATACGTGTGGAGTGTATTTTTTCAGGGCGTCGCGGTGTCGTTTATAGTGCGGGTCGATGGCGGCTACCTCATGCCAAAATGCTTGCGAATGATTCATCTGGCGCGTGTGGCACAGTTCGTGGATGAGGACGTAGTCCAATAGTTCAAACGGTAGATTCATGAGGGCGATATTTAGGCTGATAGTACCGTTTGAGGAACAACTGCCCCAGCGACTGGACGAATGTGTGAGTCGGGTTTTGTCGTAGTGAAAGCCGTGTTGCTCTGCTAAGAATTTGAGGCGGCGCGGCAAATAGCTTTTGGCTTCTTTGCGCAGGGCTTTGACGACGTGGTCGCGAATGGATTGTTGAAACATGGGGTCGGTGAAATTTTGCTCGTCCGTTACCCTGACGATGATGGTAGTTCCGACGGTTTTGACAGCGGGTGCTCCCTGCTCCACTAGTAGGTTGTGACTTTTGCCAATTTGTTGAGGCGTACCGTATGGAAAATCACCTTGCTGTTCGGTGATGAGTTGGTGGATGCTGCGGCGTGACTGTTTGACGAGGAGTTTGGCGGAAGCTAGCGGTGCGTGAAGCGGCATAGTGATGCGGATGCGACCGTTTGGGGCGATACGCAAACTGACGCGACTAGCTAGGGCGCGCCTGGTGACAGTGATCTCGCCAAATTCAGGATCAGTGATGGTTGGCATCTCGCTCCTTGTTTATTGAACTCGTACTCGTCCGCCAATCGATCGGGGCTGAGTACGTATAGAAGCAGCTGGACGGGTGGCGTCGCTGAGTTTTTTCAAAAGTGTTTTTGCCTGCGTATTGTAGGTGTGACGACCACTGATGACCATGTAAGGCTCGCTGGCATGCGGCGGTGAGAAAGTTCGTAATTTCTGTTCGAACAGTGCTTCATCGCCGTTGTGTGAACGAAGCCATCTGGCTCTGGACATGGCGGGGTCGGTCTGCACCCACACAAACAATGGCTTAAATCCAGCCTCACGAGCGACTTTGGCGATGTCGGAACGCCAAGCACGCTTTTCGGTGTTGCCGTCGAAAATGATTGTCTGTCTTGGCTTGAGTAACTCTCGAAGCAAATCGATTGCAGCTTTGTGAATCAGTGCGTCATCGCTTGATAATTTACGCAACATATCACTGCTTAAAATTGGCGCATTGAACATTTTGGCAAATTCAGTCGCAAACTGTGTTTTTCCCGCCCCCGGTGCGCCGACCATGATAATCAAGTGCGGCGAAGATAACTGCAATGGTTTCATGAAATCAGTATACCACACGCCTGGTGAGAAAAAAACAGAGGGAAAACCTCTGCTATTTTATGGCTCTACGGCTCTATGGCAGGGGAGACAGGACTCGAACCTGCGACACCCGGTTTTGGAGACCGGTGCTCTACCAACTGAGCTACTCCCCTGTGTCTTGGCGTTATTTTACATGATTTTTCCGTCCTCGGCAACTCATTTTGGGTGATTTGAGGAGGCTATCTGACAGGTCGCTGCGTGAAATACTCCTGAAAAACCGTGAAAAACTATTGAAAAAACATAAGCATCGTTTTATGATAAATAGTAGGTATGAAAATATTGATGCTTGGGTGGGAATTACCTCCGCATAATAGCGGAGGGTTAGGCGTCGCATGTTATCAGATGTCACGGGCACTAGCTGACTGTGGTGTGGATATTGATTTTGTTGTGCCCTACTCTGCCGAGCATCCGAATATTGATTTCATGAATGTGCACGCAGCGACGCATTTGGAGGCATCAAAAGATGGTTTTGGCGCCTATGATGATTTGGGCACTTCGGACAAGCAAGCGTATGATTGCGGGCTGGGCGGTATGCGGGCGGTGCAGCGACGATATAACTGCTTTGTGAAAGAATTTGTCAAACAGCATCCTCCAGATGCTATTCACGCTCACGACTGGCTGACCATGGAAGCTGGCATCATTGCTAAGCAACAGTGTAATGCACCGCTGATCGTGCATGTGCACGCGACTGAATTTGACCGTTCTGGTGAGAATGAAGGCAATCCATTGGTGCATGAAATCGAGCAGCAAGGGCTGTTGATGGCTGACCGAATCATCGCCGTGAGCCACATCACTAAAGATATCATTGTCAAGAATTATCACATCCCACCAGAGAAAATCGAGGTTGTCTACAATGCCATTGACCTGGATGAACTGCCACCACACGAATACGACCAAGGAACCTATCAATACTTGGAAGACCTGAAAAAAGAAGGCTATATCATCGTTGGCGCGTTGACCCGACTGACGGTACAAAAAGGTTTGACCTATCTGATTCGGGCGGTGGCTGAGGCCATCAACCAGCACCAAAAAATTGCATTACTGCTGAGCGGTAGTGGCGAGCAGCGCGACGAGCTGGTTGCTTTGGCGGCGCACTTGGGCATCAGTGACAAAGTGGTCTTTACGGGTTTTGTGCGCGGTCGGCAGTGGCGCGATGCTTACCATCTGATTGACGTATTTGTCATGAGCTCAGTGTCAGAGCCATTTGGACTGACAGCGTTAGAAGCGGCGCATCATGACACAGCCCTACTCATCAGTCGCCAGTCTGGTGTCGGCGAAGTGCTGCACAACATTTTACGATTTGACTATTGGGATACCAACAAATTGGCACGACAAATTGTCATGCTGGCGCGCTCGCCTGCTCTTTTGAAAATTCTCAAGGAGGATGTGAAAACAGAGTACGCTCAGCTGTCCTGGCATGACGCGGCTCAGCATTGTTTGAAATTGTACGAGCAGGCTCGAACAAAAGGCGGTGGTGTATGAGCCGTCCAGCGATTACCCTGTACTTGCACGCCCACCAGCCATGGCGCGTTCGCAGTTATGGTGCACTTGATACAGCAAATCGTCATGATTATTTCAGTGGTGATGGCGACCAAAACAACAAAGAGATTTTTCTGAAAGTAGCGAACAAATCGTACCGACCGATGAACGCACTACTGGAAAAGTTGTTGCGTGAACATCCAGGGTTTTGTCTATCACTGAGTCTGTCTGGGGTGTTTTTGGAGCAAGCTGAGCAGTTTGCACCAGATGTGATTGAGAGTTTTCAGCGACTCGTGAAAACAGGGCGCGTGGAGTTATTGGCTAGTCCCTATCATCACAGCCTGGCCTTTTTCTACGATCAGTCTGAATTTGAGAAACAAGTTGCTCTCCATGCTGAGAAAATCAAGCAGGTATTTGGCGTTTCGCCCAACGTTTTGGCAAACACGGAGTTGGCATACAATGATGAGCTTGGGGCCTGGGCAGAAGCACACGGGTATGATGGTGTGCTGGCTGAAGGCTGGGATAAAGTGCTGGGTTGGCGCAGCCCGAATTATGTCTATCAACCAAAAGGCGCCACGCACACAAGGTTACTCCTAAAGAATTATCGCTTGAGTGACGACATCGCCTTTCGTTTTAGTAACAAAAAGTGGAGTGGCTGGCCACTGACGGCTGAAACTTACAGCTCATGGCTCACAGCATCGGGCGGCCCATTGGTCAACTTGTTCATGGATTATGAAACGTTTGGCGAACACCAGTGGAAAGAACACGGTATTTTCACCTTCTTTGAGCGGTTTGTTGGGAAATGGATAACGGCTGGCGGTCAGTTTAACACGGTGTCGCAGGCCCTGTCGAATACGCCAGCGGGAGAGATCAGTATACCAGAGACGGTGACTTGGGCCGACAGCGAGAGAGATTTGACGGCTTGGAATGGCAATGCTTTGCAACAAGAAGCTCTGCGCTATGTGTATCAGCTGGCGCCGCGAGTATTGGCGTCTGGCGATTCTCAATTGATCAGCGATTGGCGTAATTTGCAAACCTCTGATCACTACTACTACATGTGCACCAAGTGGGCGTCTGACGGTGATGTTCATGCTTACTTTAGCCCGTATAATTCACCATACGAAGCTTCACTCTATGTGATGAATGTCTTGCGGGATGTCTATTGGCGTTCGAGGCATGCTCACCCGACAGCATAAAGAAAACCCACGTCGCATACGTGGGTTTTTAATGATACGCGCGATAAGAAACTAGCTTTTACGAGCTTTAACTTCGTTACGACCAAGGTTTTTCTTGGTTTCGGTATAGGTTGCGTGCTCGCGAGCAATTGGGTCGTATTTACGCAGCGTCAACCTACCTTGACCTTTGGTAGTGCGGTTCTGTGTATTGATTGTCGTGTAGTAAGTTCGGTGCTTGCTTTTGTTGCTCACCAAAGCGATCAACTTGCGTTTCGTATTCTTCTTTGCCATAGTTTCCCTTTAACAATTTGTACTTAAACTTCGATTATACAATATAACAGATTATGCAAATTAGTTCAAGCAATTATCAAATGTTAATTCATTGTGCTTCTGTAAAATATATGATACGGTAGTAATAGTAAGATATAACGCATCAGGTGGAGATGATGCAGTAAGGAGTGAGGGTATGGCTAGACAGTCGTGGAAAACATATGTAGCTCGCTTGAAGCAAGCAGTGACGACATCAAAACAAGCAATTGTAAAACATTTGGGCATCGGTATGATGGTGATGGCTATGGTACTGCAATCAGTAGTTTTCTTTCAGGATTACGCACAAGCTGCGTCAGATGACATGATCCAAGGCGGTGTCGGCAGCAAAGAAGCAATTTTGGCACATTATGACAAAAATACCAACAATTTCCGCGACGTACTAACCTATAACGGTATCACCAGAGCAGAATTGGCGAATATTTCTAGCACCAAGGTGCGTTATGAGGTCGACTCCTCTGCCCAGTCATGGGGTTGGACTTCACGGTTCTCTGAGGCCCAGGGCCAAAAAGCTCACACAGTTGCCGGACGCACCATTTACTCCCGCCCACAGAAGTTGTGGGACAGTAGTTGGTACATGGGCTGGGAAGGTAGTTCGGCCACCCGAGGCAAATTCCGCATCATGTCTTCTTGTGGTAATTTGTTGACCTACAGCGTGCCACAAGCCGTTCCGGTGACGCCAACGCCGCAACCAAAACCGCAACCACAACCTCAGCCGCAGCCAGTTGCTACTTGTGACAGTTTGACTATCACCCAACTGTCACGCAACCGCTATCACATGAGTGCTAAGGCGTCAGCCAAAAATGGTGCCACCATTCAATCAATCTACATCAGGGTGTATGACCCATCAGGCAAACTTGTTGACGCTGGCGGTGTGACAGGTGACCAAACTGGCATGGGCGTTGAGCTCAAAACACCAGGCACGTACAAAGTTCAAGCAACAGCAGTTACTAGTATTGGTGAAGTAACCAGTCCTAACTGTACCGGCAGCTTTATTATCACTGAGGAAAACAAACCAGAAGAACCAAAGCCATCAGTCAGTATCACAAAAACAGTCAACAAACAGGAACACGCCAAGGTGGCAGTCAATAGTGATTTCACCTATGAAATTACCGTCAAAAACACTGGCAAAACAGACCTGAAAGATGTTGTGGTGAGTGATACTGCTCCACAAGGAGTGACGCTGTCAAACAGTAGCGCTGGTAAGATTGATGGCGGTAAGTGGACACACACCATCGCCACCTTGCCTGCTGGACAGTCGCAGACGTTCTCTTTGACTGCTAAGTACGCAAAATTCATTGAGGGTAAGCACAAAAACACCGCTTGTGTCGACACACCGACCATCGCCGGCTCTCCAGACGCTTGTGATGATGCGACAACCGAAACGTACACAGTAACGACACCTCCAGCAAATCCACCAACTCAACCAACACCAAATGAACCAAATAAGCCAACTCAGCCGACACCTACGCCATCAGTACCGAATGAGCCGAATAAGCCAGCGCAACCAACGCCGACTGAGCCGACGACATCACCAACCACCAATCAACCAACACCTCCTGCTACCACGCCGCCGCAGCAGCCAACTCCTACTGCGCCAACCACTAAGGAGTTGCCTCTCACTGGTACTCTGAACACCGCTAGCGGCATCTTGGGACTTGGTGGACTGGTGAGCGTAACATGCGCTTATGTGATGAGTCGCCGCAGCTTGCGCTAAGCCACAAATAACAATAAACACGATAAAATCCGCGCCGGTTCTGTGGCGCGGATTTATTGTTGGCGGGCGAACAGTTACCGATAGTTGCCAAAGCTCAACGGAAAATCAAAATCTGCTTGATTGAGCGTCGTCATGACGGATTGTAGCTCATCCTTGCTGTTTGAGGTACAGCGCACGCTGTCGCCTTGAATCTGGGTTTTTACCTTGGGATGTGCTTCTTTCAGGAGCTTGGTGATCTTTTTGGCGTTTTCTTGGCTGAGACCGTCTTTGAACGGTACATCTTGCCAGGCACGCATATTGGCGGCATTGTGCGCCCCGCCAAGGTCGAGCACCTTGCTGGTCATGTTGCGTTTGGCGAGCTGCCGACCGATCATATCAATGATTGATTGTACCTGAAACTCATCTGCACCGATGACTTTGAAGCCCTTTTTGTCTGGCAGCCACTCGACATTAGCCGGCGTCCCCTTAAAATCAAAGCGGTTGGCAATTTCCCGCACCACTAATTGATGAACATTATTCATCTCTGGTTTATTAAACGTGCTTTCTATATCAAAACTAAATTGAGCCATAATTCCTCCTGATAATTATTATAGCAAACGCTTTTCACCGACAGGATAATTTGGTATAATCAGCTGTGAGTATGACGCCGCGATAGCTCAGTTGGTAGAGCGCATCCATGGTAAGGATGAGGTCTCGGGTTCAAGCCCCGATCGTGGCTCCATGTTGATTTTGTAAAAAGGCCGCTACGCATGCGACCTTTTTAGTTTGTAGTAGGTAGGAGCTTACTTCTTGCTTCGTTTAGTTGTTTTTTTAGCTTCGTGCTTTGGTAGGATTGGTGCGATGAATGCGTCGAGCAGTGCCCAGACGATGCCGTTGAAGATGTATACGACAGCGGTAAAGGTAGCGATGATCATAAGTACGCGTCCAAAATCACTGTTCAATAGAGACAAAAAACCTGCCACGACTGCCAGCGAGATGATGGTCAAGAAATACGCTTGCTGCAGTTTGGTACGCTGGTTTTTGTTGCTATTCCATTCGGTCAGGAATTGTTTGAATAATAAGAACATAATTAGATTATAGCATGTATATTGTATTTAGTCAATGGATAGAGGTCTACTTGACGGAATTATGAGCAATCAAAAACCGCCTCGCGATGAGCCGGTGTTTGATTGGTACCGGAAGTAGGACTCGAACCTACGAAGCCTTACGGCGGGAGATTTACAGTCTCCTGTGATTGCCACTACACGATTCCGGCGTGTGTTTGGAGCCGCTTCTCGGGCTCGAACCGAGGACCTACGGTTTACAAAACCGTTGCTCTAGCCAGCTGAGCTAAAGCGGCACTGCTGTGATTATAGCAAAAAAAAATAGGCTAAGCAACTACATTACCAACTTTTTGGGCTGTTTTGGTTGGCGGCGCTGACGCGGTACGGCGCCGTGACTGTCAGGGACTAACATGGCGGCGGCTTTTTTGCGTAGTCCGGAGGCCAGCTCTGCTTGCCCGTTGTTGTCATACGCCTCAGCCAGAACGGTGAGCGTCTGTGGAATTGGGTCAAGTTCGACTGCTTTTTCTAGTGCAGCGATCATCTTTTTACCATTACCCATCTTTTCTTGGACCTTGGCGTAGGCGATGTAGCGCGCCGCCAAATCGTCTTCCATCTCCAGAGCTTGCTCAAAGGCCAATGCTGCTTTGGGATAATTCTTTGTTTCATAATAAATCAAGCCAACATTGTGCAGGCTAGAGGCGCTTGGTTCCAAACTCTGAGCGATCTCAAAACACTCAATAGCGTCTTTGTAGGCCTGCTGTTTGGCATACAAAATGCCTAAGCGGTTGTATGCGGTGGCGTTTTTCTCGTCGACACGCAAAATCGTCAACAGCGCCTTCTCTGCCCTGAGATATTTGTTGTCGCGAATGGATTCTTGCGCAATAGCCCACAACTGATCTAATTTTTCAGAAATCTTGGCTGGAAAATCTGCAGAATTTTCTTCGGAAGGTTTGTAGGTGATTGCCCAAATGATAATTGCTAAAATGAATATCAAACTTAACATATCTGCTTAATTATAGCACAATTTTCAATAAAGCGAGGCGCGTATTGCCATTTGCTAGGAGAGACTTCTCTGCTTCTAGTACTTTTTGGAGTAATTGGTGCATGGCTGGCGGCTGGGCGGCGTGTTTTAGCTGGAAATGGATGAAGCGCAGGAGAATGTCGATGAGCTGGAGGGCGCTTGACCGATCGGTGTAGCGCATGGCGCATTTCATGGCTGAGTAGGAGCTGGGGTGTTCCAGAATGTGCTTGGCGTCAGCGGCGATGGCTTGGCGCTCTGCCAGTTTTGTGGCGTCGTGGCTCAGTTCGGTGATGAGGAGCGGCAATCCAGCGGCGAGAAATGCTATTTGGCGCTTTTCTTGAGGCGTTAGGTTGGTATTTTCTAGTAGCTTGGCGTCTTGGCTGGTGGTGGTGCGGTGGAGTGTCAGCTGCTGGCAGCGGGACTGGATGGTTGGGAGGAGATCTGTGCTGGTCTCGGCGATCAATAGAAAATGAGTATTGGGATTTGGCTCTTCGAGTGTTTTGAGCAATGCGTTTTGTGCGGACTCGGTCATGAGGTTGGCTGGGTTGATGATGACGACGCGGCGGACAGAGCTATAGGTGCGTAGCATGGCCGTTAGGTCGCGGATTTGTTCGGTCGAGATGGTGTTCTTTTGCGGTAGCGGGTTGACGGTGAGGATGTCTGATTGATGATGTTTTGCCAAATAGCGGGCGACCCCCGCCCCGTCCAAGCCAGGTTCAGCGATAACCATCAGCGACTGTGGCAAATGGTTTGCTAATTGCTCAATTGTGGCCTGGTCGTTGGTGGAGATGAGAGGCGGCTGGATCATTGATGGCTCGGTTCTTTGGTATTTTGGGCGCAATCAGGAAATAGTTCGGTAAATACACTAGGAATAGCCGCTTCAAAGGTTTTTCGTTCACCTGATGGCAGTGTGATTTCTAATTTGTGGGCGTGGAGCATCAGACGGCTGGCGTTTGGTTCGCCGTAGATACGGTCGCCGAGAATTGGTGTGTTTAGGTGCGCCATATGGACGCGGAGTTGATGGGTGCGACCGGTGGTGGGTTTGAGTTCAATTAGCGCCTGGTTATCAGTTGCTGCCAGTACGCGGTAGGTCGTTTGGGCGGGTTTGCCGTTCGGGTCGACGCGGAAGGTGCTGGGTGCGGCTGGGTTGCGACCAATCGGTAGGTCGATCTTTGCGGCGCTTAATTTTGGTACGCCGTCGGTCACTGCGAGGTAGGTTTTTTTGGTGGTGCGCTGGGCGAATTGCTTCTGTAGGTGGGCGGCAGCGTCAGGATTTTTAGCGATAATCAGTATGCCCGAAGTGTCGCGGTCGAGTCGGTGGACGATGCCCGGCCGATCGGTGTCCGAGGCAAACGACGTTTTGGGGCGAATAATTTCCGCTACCGTCGGTTCGGTCGATAGTCCACCTTTGGCGTGGGTCAGCAGGCCGCTCGGCTTATTTACCACCATCACGTCATCGTCTTCGTATAGAACCGGCAGCTCTGCATTGGTCTGCTCCTGCTCTGGCAGCTTGACGGCGATCTCGTCAGTCTCGTCGATTTCAAATTTTGGCGTCGTCACCACGCGCTGATTGACCGACACGTAGCCGGCTTTGATGTATTTTTGCCAGAGGCTGCGCGAAATTGACGGATCAAATGCCGTGGACAAGTGGACGTCTAGGCGCTGCTTGGTCGGTACAATTCGAAACATCATGACAAACTTGCCCTGAAACGGCGTCTCGGTGCAGCTTGCATCAAGCGGGTTTGGCAACATCTCAGTGTTGGCAGGTCTACTGGGCCACAATTCGTCAATTGATTCTTCATCAACGATCGAGCCGTACAGCACAGCGAAATGCTGCTTGTTTAGGATAAATTCCGCCACGATGTGCGATTCGTCCGTCTGAATCTTCAGGTGGCGCAAGGCCTTGACGGGCGTGTTGTTATCTGCCAGTTGATATAGCCTGGCGATCTTGAGGACGGTGCGCGGCGAAATTTTCATGCGAGTGTTCCTATCTCCGCAGCCCCACGGCCGTTTGGACGCGGTACAAGGTTTCGTTAGCGACGAGGTTCATGTCGCGCTCGCTCGACTCCAGTTTGCGTTCAATTGCCTCCTCATCAACTGCCGCCAGACGCGCTTGGAAATTCGCCAAGAATTCTGCCACTTCATCAGCCACGATTCGCTTGAAATCACCATAGCGTTCCATACCGGTGTACTGGCTGATGGTCTGATCCAAGCTGACGTCTTTTCCGGCGTCTTGGCGTACCAGCGTCAAAATCTCCAGTAGATTGGAAATTCCTGGTTGGTTGTCCCGGTCGTACTGTACTCTGCCCAGCGAGTCGGTGGTGGCACTCATAATCTTTTTGTGTGCCACTTCTGGCTCGTCGCCAAGGAAAATGACACCTTTGCCGCTGTCGTCGGATTTGCTCATCTTTTTGGTCGGGTTCATCAGATCTTTGATTCTCAGACCTTGGTCGTTACCGAAGAATTGATGTTGCTCGGCAACTGGTTTGGGCACGATGAATAAGTCGCCAAATTTGCGGTTCATCCGCTCAGCGATGTCGCGGGTAAATTCTAGGTGTTGCGTCTGGTCGTCGCCAACTGGCACGTAAGTGGCGCCGTAAAGCAAGATGTCGGCAGCCATCAGAACTGGGTAGTTGAAGAGACCGACGGAGACTTCTTTTTCGAAAGTTAGCTCGTTGTATAGTTGCATAAGTTCCATTCTTCCCAGAATGTTATCGTCATTTTTTTGCGCATCAAGAGCTTTTTTGATTCTCTCGGCGACACTGCGAATATCTATCTTACCACCCTTATCCTTAAACTGCGTCATTCGACTCATCTCGCCAAACCCCGTAAAGCAGTCCAAGATCCACGCCAGCTCGCTGTGCGCTGGGACGCGGCTTTGGCGATACAAATGAATCGCCTGGTTATCTAGCGGCAACCCCGCGGCCGTGTAAATCCGGGCGTTACTGAGGATACTGTCGTACAATTTGCTATGGTCAATTGGCGTAGTGAAGCTGTGTAGATCTGGGATGAACAGATTGATATCATAATCAGCCGAGCGGCGCTTCGCCATATCGACGATCGGCAGAATCGCCCCAAAATAATTGCCAATGTGAATATCGTTGTTGGCGCGCACGCCAGTGAGGATGACGGGTTTACTCATAGTCCTATTATACCATTGATTCGGCGAGAGGTGTTTTACGAAATGCTGCAACAAAAAACGCCTCAGTTAGCCTGCCTGGCATCAGGCGCAGACAGCCACTTAGGTCATGCGTAAGAACGCGGTTGTTCCACGATTGAACAGCAGAAACACGATCTGGCAGCGGTGTTATGTTAATCGGCATGAGCTCAGCGTCAGACTGACGGCGCAGCAGCCAGTCGACAACGACTTCGTTTTCTTCTGGCGCCATGGTGCAAGTGCTATAAACAAGCGTGCCACCAGGTTTTAACAGTCGCCAAGCCTCGAGGATGAGGCGCTTTTGTAGATCACTGAGTCTCCGGATATGCGCCACCGACCAGCTGTCAAACAACGAGGCGTCACTGGCGTTCAGGCTCATCAGCCCCTCGCCGGAACATGGAGCGTCGAGCAGGATTTTGTCAAAGGCCTCCAGCTGACGGCGGGAAATATGCCGAGCGTCGGCTAACATGAACGCGGCTGGGGCGTTGAGGCGCTTGAGATTAGCCTGGAGTTTCACCAGGCGCGGCTTGGAATTGTCATTGCACACCAGGTCGGCTTGACCGCCGACTATAGCTTGTATGTGGCTGGATTTACCGCCGGGTGCAGCACACAGGTCGAGGATGTGTTCACCTGACTCAGGTTGAAGCGCCAGGACTGGCAGCCAGCTGGCGGCATTTTGGATGTAGCCGCGTCCGCTGTCAGTCAGCTGCTGATAATCAGCGAGGCGCTCCGGGATAATTTCATAGCCATTTGGACACCAGACAACCTGGCGGCTCAGCAATTCGGGGGTAACTTCCCCGTCGACCAGCGGATTGAGGCGAAAGCTCTGGGTGCGGGTTTGTGCTAGTTTCGCCTCGACCTCGGCGCGAGGTAGACCGCTCCACTGCACGGTGCGATCGATCCAAAGCTCACGCTTTCTCTGACGCTCTTGAACTGGATCTTTTCGCTTGGCCATAGTCGTCTCCGATGGCGTGCCGATTGATCGCTTGGGCAACAACTTGGCCGTAGCGTTTGTCGATCTCATGACTTGCTAACATTTTAGTGACAGCGATGTGCTTTTGTTTTGCTAATTTTCGTAGGTTTTTATTGATGATGACGGGGTCAAATTGGCCATAAAATATCTCAACTGGCATCGTCAATTCGGCAATTTCCGTCAGCGCCTTTTGGTTGATGATGGCTGCGTCTAAGGTGTCGAGAAATATTTGCAAGTTTGATTCATCGACGAGAAAGCCAGGGTTGAATAGCTTGTATTTCTTGGCAAAATCACTGGCGATCACCTTGCCGAGCGCTGGTTTATCAATAATTTTTTGGTATAGCGCACGTAGTTGGCGTTCAGCTAAACGATCCTTGCCTTGTTGGTGATACAGCGGCGGGCTACACAGGATGAGCGAATCGATCAATGAAGGATAATATCGGGCGGCGTGTACCGCCACTAATGCCCCTAAACTGTGACCAACCAAGATAATTCGTCCATCGACTTTCTGCTGCGCCAAGGTTGCGACTAGTGAATCAACCTGCGTCTTAACGTCATAAGTTTTCCAGTGCGGTCGCGGTGAATTACCAAAACCGAGTAAGTCGACCGCTAGTACGCGAGTCGATTTATCAATCTTACGACGCCCTACAACTCGCTTCCACATGGCTGACGAGCTCCCGATGCCATGAATCAATACGACAGTGGCGCGAGGCTGTTTCGGTGTTTGAAAATCATGCACGTATAGTTTATACGGGGCACGCAGCCAGCGATGGATTAATCGATCAAACATTGTATTAGTATACTATGAAAATACCCCGCCTGTACATGACGGAGTATTTTCGAGAATCGGTTTCTCCTCTGTTTTAACGCTTGGAGAATTGTTCGCGCTTGCGGGCGGAACGTAGACCGTATTTCTTGCGCTCTTTCTCGCGCGGGTCGCGCTTTAACAGCTCAGCCTTTTTCAAGACCGGGCGCAGATCAGCGTGAGCAGCCGTCAATGCTTTGGCGATGCCAAGCTTGATGGCGTCAACTTGACCAGCGAGACCGCCACCTTTCACCAAGATGGTAACGTCGTATTCCTTTTGCTTGCTGACGATAGCCAGTGGGTCGGTTACTTCTGCCAGCAAGGTTTTGTTGCCATCCAAGTACTCAGCGGCTGCTTTGCCGTTGATGGTGATGGTACCCTTGCCAGGAAGCAAGCGAACACTTGCTGAAGCGCTTTTGCGTCGTCCCAAGCCGTAGAAATAGGTATCAGTAGCCATATTACTTTACCTCAACTTTCTCTGGGGTTTGTGCTGTGTGAGCATGCTCGCTGCCAGCAAATACGCGGAGGCGCTTGAGGCGCTCTGCTTGCAATTTGTTCTTTGGCAACATGCCTTTAACAGCTTCTTCAATAATTCGTTCTGGGTGGCGTTCACGCATTTCTTTGAACTGCGTTTCTTTGATGCCGCCTGGGAAACCGCTGTGACGGTAGTAGTACTTGTCAGTTTCCTTGTAGCCAGTAACGACGGTGTTTGCAGCGTTGATAACCACGACGTAGTCGCCACCATCAACGTGTGGTGTGTAAGTTGGCTTATATTTACCGGTCAGATGTTTGGCAATTTCGGTTGCCAAGCGTCCCAGTGGCAATTCGCTCGCGTCAAACAATACCCAGCGGCGAGAAACTTCAGATGGTTTTTGTGAATACGTCTTCATCTTATTTCTCCTTCTTTGGCATTGGTTTGATGTCGTCGACAAACTCGATGATTGCCATTTGCGCGCCGTCGCCAACACGTAGGCGTGTTCGTTCAACGCGAACGTGTCCGCTGGTGCGGCCACCGAGTTGTGGGGCAATTTCATCAACGAGCTTGTAAGCAGCAGCGCGGGTGCTGAGTGCTGCGATCACCTGGCGGCGGCTTGCCAAATCGCCCTTCTTCGCCTTGGTGATGATTTTTTCAATGTGGCGCTTCAGCTCTTTGGCTTTCGGCAAGGTGGTCTCGATTTTGCCGTGCTCGACCAGGCTGGTTGCCAGCCCTTTCAGCAAGGCTCGCCGTTGATCACGCTCACGGCCGAACTTGCGCCCTTGATATCCGTGTCTATGCATAGTTAAAACTCCAACTCCGCCATCTTGTCGCGTACTTCATCCAGCGCCTTTGAGCCAAAGCCTTTCAATTCTCGCAAATCTTGCTCGGTCAAAGTCACCAGGTCGCGAATCGTGCGGATTTCATTGTTAATCAGCGCGTTCGTCGTGCGGGCGCTTAGGTTTAATTCTTCGATGGATGTATCCAATTCAGCTTCACTGTCTTCAGTGGTTGTGCCAAGCGCAGGTGCACTCACGACAGTGGTGCTGCCAGCCAAGGCTGTGTATTGGTTGACCAAGATAGCTGCAGCCTCTTCAAACGCCTCACGTGGCGTCATGGTGCCGTCAGTCTCAATAGTCATGGTCAATTTGTCCAAATTGGTCTCGTCACCAACACGAGTTGGGTCGACCTTGTAGCGTACGCGCAAAACTGGAGTGAAGACTGCGTCCAGGGCAATCATGTCTGAGTGCAGACGTGATTCGCTGGAGTCTTCAATCGTTTGGTAACCGCGACCAGCTTCTGCCACCAAGTCCATGATGACCGTTTTCTTTGGATCATCAACGGTAGCGATGATGTGGTCTGGGTTAACAACTTCTACTTCGCCGTTTGCTTGGATATCGCCAGCGGTGATAACACCACCAGTTTTCTCCAGACGCAACTCAACTGGCTCGTCAGTGTGAACGCGGAGTCGCACACCCTTCAAGTTCAGCATGATGTCAACGACATCTTCTTTGATGCCCTCAACGGTGGTAAACTCGTGTGTCGCACCCTCGATGCGGAAGGCGACGATTGCGCCACCGCGGATGCTGGAGAGCAAGACGCGGCGCATTGAGTTACCCAATGTGTTGCCGTAGCCTGAGTGGAGCGGCTCAATCAGAAAGGTTGCACTGGTGTCAGAAACATCTTCGATGCTTGCCAGAGCTGGATTATAAATTGCTTTTGCCATACTTTTCCCTAACCCTTCTTTTATCGTGAGTAATACTCAACAATTAATTGCTCGTTGATGTCAGCTTCTGCTTCTTCACGCTTTGGCTGTCCAGTGATCTCAATTTTCAATTTCTTGACATCACTCTTCATCCAGCTGAGCGGACCTTGAATTGAGTTGCTGACAACGTCGTCGATGTGCGTAAAGTATACTGACTTGGTACTCTTTGGACGTACTTCGATCACATCGCCTGCTTTGACGCGAATTGATGGAATATCAACACGACGACCGTTTAGTAGGAAGTGACCGTGTCCAACCAACTGGCGAGCAGCGCGGCGACTGGTTGCAAAACCAGCACGGTACACAACGTTGTCCAGGCGGCGTTCCAGCAGCTTCAACAGGTTCTCGCCTGCCAGACCTTCTTGGGCGCGTGTGGCCTCGTCCATCAGCCGAGCAAATTGCTTTTCAACCAGACCGTACAGGCGGCGAACTTTTTGCTTTTCGCGCAGCTGTGTAGCGTACAGGCTTGGTTTGCTGTGTCGGCTGTGTGCGTGCTGACCTGGAATACCAGATTTTCGTGCCAAAACTTTATGTGCTTTTGGATGAAGCGCATAACCTTCGCGGCGGCTTTGCTTGACAATCGGTGAATTATCTCGTGCCATAATTATGCCCTCCGTGCCTTTCGTGGACGAACACCGCCGTGAGGCACGCCAGTTACGTCCTTAATGCTTTCTACTGAGATGTCGAAAGCGCCAACCGCACGAATAGCGGCGTCACGGCCCAAACCGACACCTTTGACGAAAACGTCAACTGATTTCAAACCATACTGCGTTTTCGCAGCTTCAGCAGCTTTTTCAGCAGCAACCTGTGAAGCATAGGCGGTGCCTTTTTTGCTACCACGGAAACCACATGCACCAGCTGATGAAGCGGTCAACACGTTACCCTTCTTGTCAGAAAAGGTAACAATGGTGTTGTTGAATGTTGCTTGAATATGCAGCTGACCAGCTGGGACTGATCGGCGCTGCTTTTTCTTGGTAGATTTTGCGTCTGCCATTTCTTAGTCCTTTCTTTAGGTCTTACTTGCTGCTTTTGGTTGTGTACCGCCCACGGCGATGGCGCGACCCTTGCGAGTTCGTGCATTCGTACGAGTCCGCTGTCCGCGTGTCGGCAGTCCTGCTTTGTGGCGAAGACCGCGATAGGCGTTGATATCCTTCAAGCGCTTAATGTTATTAGTTACCAAGCGCTGGAGATCACCTTCGACGGTGTATTCGCTGTCGATAATTTCGCGAATCTTGTTTTCTTCAGCCTCGGTGAGATCTTTCACCCGAGTGGTCGGCTCAATCTTAGCCGCCGCAAGGATGCTCGAAGCGTGCTTTGGCCCAATCCCATAAATATAGGTGAGCGCGATTTGCACTTGCTTCTCTGTTGGGATAACTACCCCAGCAATTCGAGCCATGCTTAACCCTGCCTTTGCTTGTTCTTAGGTTTTTTCTTGTTGATGACGCGCAGTCTGGCGATACGCTTGCCCTTTTTACGGCCAACGCGGCGCACGAGTACGTCATCGGGACTGATTTTTCTAACACTTGCACGAACTTTCATAAAGTGCGTAAATCTCCCTTCCCGAGTAAACCCGAGATTAACGTTAATATCTGACTAGCGACCTTGGTGAGGTCGATCGTCGCGTAGGCGGAAGCTGATTCGTCCCTTTGTCAGATCGTAAGGGGTCATCTCAACTTCAACCTTATCACCAGGCACCAGGCGAATATAGTGCTTGCGCATTCGTCCTGAAATGTGCGCGATGATACTATGGCCATTCTCCAGTTCCACCCTAAATTGAGTATTAGGCAGTGCTTCCACTACCTTACCAATCATTTTGATGACTTCCTTTTGACTCGCCATAAGTTACAGTTGTCAATTATACAGCACGCAGCGCAGTTTGACAAGGGGTATTTCCATAAATTTATGTGCTATATGTATTATCTCACAACATTTCTTAGAATAGACTTTTTAAGTTTTTTTATATCATCTCTACAAGTTTGTAAATTGCTATTTATAAATTATAATATTGTAAACTTCAACCTATTTTTTAAAATTCTATTTAACTTTAAAAAATTTCAATCTTAAAGCATTACCCAAAACAGATACTGAACTAAATGACATTGCAAAAGCTGCTATCATCGGATCCAATTTTGGTCCATTGAAAAATGCATAAAATATTCCAGCGGCAAATGGTATTCCAAGTACGTTATAAAAGAATGCCCAAAATAGATTTTCCTTTATATTTGTGATTGTCGCTTTACTTAATGCTATTGCACCCGCAACATCTCTCAAATCGTTTCTAATTAAGACAATATCAGCTGATTCTATCGCAACATCCGTTCCATTTCCTATCGCAATCCCAACGTTTGCTTGAGCAAGTGCTGGTGAATCGTTAATTCCGTCTCCAACCATTGCGACAAACTCATCTTTTTCCTGAAGTTCCTTTACTTTTTGAGATTTCTGATAAGGCAGCACTTCTGAAATTACATCATCTATTCCCACTTGTTTTGCGATAAATTTGGCAGTTTTTTCGTTATCTCCAGTTAGCATTACTGTCTTGATTCCCATTTTTTTCAGTTTTTCTATAGCTTCCTTGCTTGTTTCCTTGATAACGTCTGCAACTGCAACAAGTCCCGCCAATTCGTTATCAATCGAAATGTACATTGGCGTTTTTCCTTCATTCAACAAAATATCATAATCTTTTTGAGAAATTTCCACATTGATTTTTCGATTTTCTATCAATTTTCTATTTCCAATTTGAACTTCATTGCCTTCAAATATTGCACGAATACCGTAACCTGGCATTGCCCTAAATTTTTCATACGGCTTAATTTCAATATTTTTCTCTTTTGCTTTGTTTACGATTGCTTCTGCCAATGGATGCTCTGAATCATTTTCCACACTTGCAGCAATTTTTAACAATTCATTTTCATTATATTTCCCATAAGCAATCAAATTAGTAAGTATAGGCTTTCCTTTCGTAATCGTACCAGTCTTGTCAAATACAACTGTTTTTATTTTGTATGCTGTTTCAAGAGCTTCCCCACTTTTTATAAGAATACCGTTTTCAGCCCCTTTTCCAGTTCCAACCATTATTGATGTAGGTGTTGCAAGCCCCAATGCACACGGACACGCAATTACGAGTACAGCGATGAAAAACGACAATGCAGTAACCAATCCACTTCCACTTAGAAACCAAGCAATTCCTGTAATTATCGCAATCCCAATAACAATCGGCACAAAATATGCCGACACAATGTCTGCCATTCTAGAAATAGGAGCCTTTGACCCCTGTGCCTCCTCAACCAGCTTTATAATTTGTGACAAAACTGTATTTTTACCAATTTCAGTCGCCTCAAATCTGATACTTCCATTTTTATTTATACTTCCTCCAACAACCTTATCTCCAACTTTTTTGCTTACTGGCAAACTTTCTCCTGTCAACATTGATTCATCAACAGAAGTTGCCCCTTCCACAATTCTTCCATCCACCGCAATTTTTTCTCCCGGCTTCACAATAACAATATCTCCAACTTTCAAGTTTTCAATCAGAACTTCCTTTTCCGCTCCATTTTCAATAATTTTAGCCTTTTTAGGTTGAAGTCCGATAAGTTTTTTTATTGCCGATGAAGTTTGACCTTTTGTTTTTGCCTCCAGCAGTTTTCCAAACAAGATTAACGTAATAATTGCACCAGCCGACTCATAATATAAATCCATATGTGCTTCAGGGTCTACAATTACAATTCCAAAAGTTGCGTAAATTCCATAGAGTACCGCCGCCGTTGACCCAATAGCAATTAATGAATCCATTGTTGGAGATTTTCTTACTAAATTTTTAAATCCATGTGAAAAAAAATCTCTCCCAGCATAAACAATAGGCAAAGTCAACACAAACTGTGCCAAAGCAAAATTAAGCGGATTTACCTTAGGATTCAAAAATTCAGGAAGTACTGCCCCAAGCATATGCCCCATCGAAATATACAAAAGTGGAACAACAAAAATAACTGCTAAAATTAATCGATTTTTCAAACTTGTTATTTTTTCTTGATAAAGTTCCACCTTTTTATCTTCTGTCATATCCTCAGCCAGTCCATACCCAGCCGACTCCACTATTTTCCTAATTTTATCAAAATTGTACTTCTTCTCATCATATTCAATATTCAATTTTTCAGTTGCAAAATTAACTGAAGCGTTAATATCATTATTTTTATTAAGTGCCTTTTCCACAGCATTGGCACAAGATGCACAGCTCATTCCAGTTACTGTATAGTTTTTTTCTGCCATAATCTTTTCCTCCTTCATTTAGCACACTATATCTTAAATATGCTTATGTCCGCTATGTTCGCAATTACACTGCCCCTCCACACAATCACACAAAACTTCTTCCACAGCCGTTTTCCTCTTTTCCTCAACAGCCTTTAAAATCAAATCCAAGTCGTCAAAACTCAGTTCACTGTTCTCAATAACTTTCCCTATCATTTCTCCAACTTTCGTTTTACAAATTTTATCAAAAGTTCCTAATATATAACTGTTAGCAACTTCCTTTTCTGTAAAATCTGTCGAATAAATATACTTGTTCCCAATTTCCCTCTTTTTCAAAATATTCTTTTTCAGCAGCCGATTCAACAGCGCCTTTATTGTAGCCTGTTTCCAGTTCATTTTCTCACAAAGCACCTCTGTCACAAACTTGCTCGTAACTTCGCTATTTGCCCACACAACTCGCATTACTTCCCATTCTGCATCGGTTATATGCTGTTTTTTATCGATTCTGCAATTTTCTTTCACATTCTTACCTCCTTTAATGTTTACGTTTGTAATCTTTTTACATTATATAGTTTACAACAGTAATCGTTTTTTGTATATTCTTGTCACATATGTATTATCTCACAACATATTTCCATAAATTTATGTGCTATACTTGAGCTATCAAATTTAACATAAGGATTTTTATGGCAAGTACGAAAAATCAAACAAAGTCTCAAACAAAAAAATCACAAGTTGAACTGCTGGTGCCCGTTTTGATTGGTGTGATAGCAGTGTTGATGCTGATTGTTGGTTGTTTGGTGTGGAAATTGAACTGTCAATCACCACACAAACCATACGCAGTGACGGAAAAGATTGGCAGCGGCTTCGTGAGTTTGGGCTCATTGGGCTTTCGTTTTGAGGGAAATAAGGCAATCGCTCGGCACGACGCGTCCGTAAAAGAAATTCGTGAGTTTCTGAAAAAAGAAAATGAGCGATCAGGTTGCAAAGATAACAATGGTGCGGTCAGCGTGATTGCGTATTCTCAAGACGAAAAACAATTACTATTAGGCTTTGGTTGTGGCAACACGCTCGCGCGGATGTTTGCAGTAAAGAAAGACGATGGTTGGAAGGCAATTTCACCAACAAATCAGTTCAATTTGTTTGAAGTTCCAAGTTGTAAAATGACTGATGAAAATAATATCAGCAAGGAAATCGCACCGGTTTGCCAGAATGAAAGTCGCGCTGCAGAGAATGCTCCCCTGACTTATTCTTACAGAGTACGTTAGTCTCGGTATTGTACCAAATAAAAATCCCCGTTTCGTGCGGGGATTTAGTGTATTATTTTTTGCGGAGCAATCGCCGTTTTTTTGGTTTATCGCTTGCCAAATCGTCGGCATCAAAGTCGTCGTAAGTGACCATCAAGGCACGAGAGCTAATTTGACGGATGGATTCGAGCGCCACGGACACGATAATCAAGATACCGGTACCACCGATTGACAAGCGAGTGCCGGTCAGTCCCGTGATGTGATATATCAGATATTCAGCGACGAACGGCAAGATAGCGACCACGCCAAGTGCTAATGAGCCGAACAAGACCAAGCGGTTGACAGTGCGGCGGAGGTACTCTTCGGTTTGCTTGCCTGGGCGAATGCCTTCGATGAAGCCACCTTGCTTTTGCAAGCCTTCGGAGATTTCGGTGGCATCAAAACTAAAGCCCGTGTAGAAGTACGTGAAGGCAATGACCAGGATGAAGTACAGAACAGGATAGATGAAGGCTTCAGCGGTGCTGCCGGTAAAACTGCCTGGGTTTGGTGCTTGGAACCAGGTGATCAAGGTGCTGGCGAGGGATTGTAGCCCTTCGTTGCCAGAAGCTTTCATGATTTGACCGATGAACTGTGGCAGGCTCAGAAAAGCCACGGCGAAAATAACCGGGATCACACCAGCGGCGATTAGTTTGACTGGCAGGATGCTTTTGATGCCGCCGTAGTTGCTGTTACCGTGGACACGCTTGGCGTAGTTGATGGTGATGACACGCTGTGCTTCGTTAATTTTTACCAGGAAATAAAGCACGACGAGCATCATAAGTAAGAGGAAGAATACTATCCAGAACATGGTTGGGCTGACTGGCAATTGGAACCAGCCAAATACGCTCAGTGAGCCGTTTGAGGTGTCAAAGAGTGAACGGATGACTGTGGCTAGCATCTGCGGTAGTTGGCTGACGATTCCTGCGAAAATCAACAGTGAAATACCATTACCTACTCCCTGCTCGGTGATGAGCTCACCCAGCCACATCAACAAGACTGATCCAGCAGTCATGGCGACAACTGAAACTGTCCATTCCATGATGGTTGGGTCGCTCAGGACGGTTGATCCGCCAGCCAAGATGGTTTGGCGCAAGATGAAGATGAAAGCAATTGACTGAACGATGGCCAGTGGAACGGTGATACGACGCGTCCATTGCTGAATTTTACGGCGTCCAGTTTCGCCATCATCATGTAGTTCCTTTAGTTTTGGAATGGCTTTTGTTAGCAGCTGGATGATGATGCTGGCGGTAATGAATGGGCTCAAACCAACCAATACCAAAGAAAAGCTCGCCAAGGCTCCACCGGACAGAAGATTCAGGAATCCTCCCAAGTCTGTGCTGCCTAACGCCGAGCTGATGGCTTGGCGCAATTGTGTTGGCTCAGCCAATGGCACTGGAATGTGCGCGAGTAATCGATATACGACAATGATACCTACTACAATTGATAGGCGCTTTTGCATATCTCTATTTTTCAATGACCGCCAAATGGTCTTCCAGCTAATCATACGTGTACTTTCCCCTCTGTCGTTTCAATATATAGAATTCTCTAACCAGTATACAGGAGTATTTGGCTAAATACCAGTGTTGAGCCCAAAAAAGCGCCAAAACAAAACGCCCCGGGCTAGCGAGGCGTTCTGTAGGTTACATAGAGCCTAAAGTATCTTATTTTTCAGCAGACTCGACGTCTTTTGCACTTTGGCGCAAAGGTGTTGCGACTTTTTCAAATGAGCCGCCGGCCTTTTCAATCGCTTTGACGACTGAAGCGGATGCAGCTTGTACTTTCAAGTCAACCTTGGCTTTCAATTCACCGCGAGCGATCACCTTGACCGTGTGGAACGGTGTGGCGATGTAACCTTCGGTAAACAGCAGGGCGTTGTCAACGGTTTTACCGTCAAAGGCGTTCAGGTGATCCAAGTAGACTACCTGAGCTGGCGTGCGCAGGCTCTTGAAACCGCGAGCTTTTGGTACAGCCTGAGCCAATGGACGCTGACCACCCTGGAACATGGCGCGAAGCTTTTTACCAGTGCGGGCGTTCTGACCTTTAGTACCGCGACCAGCGGTTTTACCCTGGCCAGCAGCGATACCGCGACCAACACGCTTTTTATTCTTGTTTGCTGAAACTTGGAGATCGTTGTATTTCATTACTTAGCCTCCTTTTTAGCAGCTTTTTTGACTGGCTGAACGCCCAGCCACTCTTCGCGTGGAACGAGTGATTTCAATGCTTCAATAGTTGCATAGGCGATGTTCACCTTGTTGGTTGAACCAAGTGACTTGGTCAGCAGGTTGCGAACACCGGTCACACCGATGATCTGTCGGACAACACCACCAGCGATGATACCAGTACCAGGAGCAGCTGGCTTGATCAGCACGCGGGCGCCTGAGAACTTAACTTCGCTGTCGTGTGGAATGGTTTCGCCATTGAGTGGCAAAGTGATCAAATGCTTCTTAGCAACTGAGGTTGCCTTAGCGACAGCAGCTTGCACGTCGGCACCCTTAGCCACGCCAACACCGACCTTGTCCTTGCGGTTGCCGACAACCACCAACGCCTTAAAGCGGAAGCGGCGGCCACCTTTGACCACACGGCTCACGCGGTCAATGTTGATTACCAATTCTTCAAACTCTTTTGGTGCGTCATCACGCACATTTCGCCGGTCATCGCGGCGACCACCACGCGGACTGCGAGGCCGGCGGCCTTCTGCGCGTGGGGTAGTATTTGCAGCTTGTTCTGCCATACTAGAACTCCAATCCTTCTTGGCGCGCAGCATCAGCCAATGCCTTCAAGCGACCAGCGTACTGGCGGCCGTTGCGGTCAAAGACCACTGCGCTAATTTTACTTTTCTTTGCTTTCTTGGCAATTTCGGTACCGATGGTAGCACATTTTTCGCTCATCGTACCTTTTGCTTTGGTGCCAACGGTGGTTGCGGCAGCCAATGTTTTGCCTGCGACGTCGTCGATCAGCTGAGCGCTAACGTGCATGTTGCTGATGGTGACGGTTAAGCGTGGGCGCTCTGCAGTGCCTGAAACCTTAGCGCGAACGCGGTTTTTGCGAAGAGCTTGGTTGAGTAATTTCTTGTTTTCAGCCATGATTACTTACCTGTCTTTCCTGCTTTGCGCAAAATTTGCTCGTCAGCATACTTGATACCCTTGCCCTTGTATGGCTCAGGCTTCTTCAGCGCACGGATTTCCGCAGCGACTTGGCCGACTTGCTGTTTATTGATACCGCTGACGATGATGGTCATCTTTTCGTTGGTAACGGTGATGCCCTCTGGGGCTTTGTATTTGACTGGGTGTGAAAACCCGAGCGCCATTTCCAGTTCGTTGTTGCTGGAACTCACGCGGAAACCGACACCATTGACCTCGAGACGCTTCTCGTAGCCTTTGGTAACGCCGATTACCATGTTGTTGATCAGCGCGCGCATCAGACCGTGCTGGGCGCGAGCAGTTTTGGACTCATCCTTCGGATGAACCGTGACTTGTCCGTCTTCGACTTTCACCTCAACTGCTGGCGTGATGAATTGTGTCAATTCACCTTTCGGGCCCTTTACGACCACGTCACCAGAGTCAACCGTGATTGTCACACCGGCCGGAATAACCACCGGCAGTTTTCCGATTCGACTCAGACTCATTACTCACCTTTCGTGTGATTTGATATTAACCCTGGTATTTTAGCATAGATTAGGGGTGAAATGCAAGGTTTTTTGAGCGCTCTGCCTAGCCACCGTACGGGATGAGTAGAATAATCGCCAAGATGCCGAGAGTAATATATGTTACTAGGGCGGCTTTGGTCAAATACGGCTCTTTCATATCGTAGATTTTACGTACTTCGTAATAATCCCATAGCCGCCAGCCAGAGATCATTAAAAGAATGCCAGCGAAGATACTTAAATAGCCACTAACATCAATATGCCAAAGAAAGTTTGATGCATCAACTAGAGCGATGAATGTAGCTACTCCCATTGTCGACCAGAAGCGTGCCTGTGGCTTTTGTCCAACAGCAATAAAACAGGTGGCGGCGACCATGATCAACTCAACGAGAGGATTTTCCGCGAACAGTACCTGAATATAATAACTGGGGACTCCCTGCCTAGGGTCAGCACTGCCAATAAGCCAACCCACTCCATACAGTAGGGGCATCATAACGACGATAGACAACAAGAAGGGCAAAAAATCAACAATGAAAACATCTTTAACAGTTATTTCTGCTTGGTCTGATGTTTTTGTCATATGGAGGAAGCTACGCATATGTCTTACAGTATAGCAGATAAAAATAAACGCCCTGCAATGAGGACGTTTATTTGATTCGCGTAAGGCTTAATACACCTTGAGCAACAACTCGCCACCAAGCTTTGCCTTGGCTGCTTCAGCGCCAGTCATGACACCTTTTGAGGTTGAGATGAGTACCAAACCGCGGCCGCTTTTCACCTTTGGAATCTCGCTAGCGCCGACGTAAACGCGACGACCAGGTTTTGATACGCGGGTGATCTCGTTGATGGTGCTGTTGGTACCCTCTTCGTTGATGGTAACGACCAGCACACCGCGAGGCTTGGCGTCCTCTAGCTTAACATCTGCGAGGTAGCCGTTTTTGACTAATTGTTCAGCGATGACTTTTTTCATCTTGCTGGACGGAACACGAACTTCCGTCTTGCCAACCAGTTTCGCATTGCGAATGCGCGTCAGAAGGTCGGCGATTGGGTCTGTAGTTTGCATAGACATTGTCGAATCTCCTTTCCTTCTTACCAACTACTCTTTGTTATGCCTGGGATTTCGCCCTTGGCTGCTTTTTCGCGGAAATTGATGCGGCTCAGGCCAAACTGGCGCATGTAGCCGCGTGGACGGCCGGAAATGCTGTCGCGGTTCTTGTGCCTGGTTGGGCTCGAGTTGCGAGGCAGTTTCTGCAAACCGTCGAGGTCGCCAAGTTCTTTGAGCTCAGCGCGCTTCGCAGCGTATTTTGCAATCATCTTCAGACGCTTTTTGTCGCGAGCGACCATTGATTTCTTAGCCATTACCTGACGCCTCCTTTCTTCTCAAACGGCATGCCAAATTTCTCCAGCAAGGCTTTTGATGCTTCTTTGTTGCCATTCTTGATGACAAATGTTACCTGCAACCCGTGCAAAATCTGCGTTTCCTCAAACGTCAGTTCTGGGAAAATTGATTGCTCGATGATGCCCAGGTTGTAGTTACCACCTTTGTCAAATTTCAGGCCAACGCCGTGGAAGTCGCGGACGCGTGGCAAGGCTACATTGATCAAGCGATCCATGAACTCATACATCCGAGCCCCGCGCAGCGTGACGCTCACGCCGATTGGCGCACCCATACCTTTACGGATGCTAAAGCCAGCGATTGACTTCTTTGCCTGGCGGGCAACTGGTGCCTGACCGGTGATTTTCTCAACGGTGTTTTTGACAATTTCAAAGTGACGCTTGTCATCTTTCTTTTTGCCGGTGCCAACGCTCACGATGATCTTTTCCAAAGCTGGCACTTGGTGCACGTTCTTTAGATCTAGTTCGGCTTGCAGTTCCTTCAGGTATTTCTCCTGGTACAAGGCTTTCAAGCGAGGAGCTGGCACGACGGTTTTCTTCTCTGCCATTATTTAATCTCCTTATTTTTTGCTTGGCGAGCGACGCGAGTTTTGCCGCCGTCAGCGTTCTTTACTAAACCAACCCGGCTGGTTTTGCCTGACTTTTCGTCGACAACCAGGGCGACTTTGCTGATGTCCATCGGTACGTGGATATCTTTCTTGCCGCCTTTTGGATTGTACTGGCTTGGCTTGACGTGGCGGTGTCCGACGCCAACACCTTCGACCAAAACGGTTTGATCTTTGGTGTTAACTTTCAGGACTTTACCAGTCGTACCCTTGTTCTTACCAGCAATGATTTTTACGGTGTCATCTTTGTGAATACGAGCCATTAGAGTACCTCCGGAGCTAGGCTGACGATCTTCATGTAGCCCATGTCGCGAAGCTCGCGTGGTACTGGGCCGAAGACACGGGTAGCCTTTGGCTGCTTGTCATCGTTGATAATCACCACGGCGTTGTCATCAAAGCAAATAGTCGAGCCGTCTTTGCGGTGGATTTGGTCGCGGGTGCGAACTACCACAGCTTTAACGACAGATTTCTTTTTGACGTTGCCGGTTGGGCTGGCGTCTTTGACTGAACAGACGATCACGTCACCAACGCGAGCGTAGCGGCGGCGGGTACCACCGAGGACGCGGATGCACAATACTTCTTTGGCGCCGCTGTTATCAGCGACTTTGAGGCGAGATTCTTGTTGGATCATTTGTCATCCTCCTTGGTCTCTTCCTCAGTTTCACCAGAAACTTCAGCCTTTAGTTTGATAGAACCGCGAGACTTTTCAATCACCTTGACCAGCGTAAAGCTCTTGGTCTTGGAAATTGGGCGAGTCTCTTCGATTTGCACCTTGTCGCCTTCGCCTGCCTCATTGGTCTCGTCATGAGCAGTGTATTTGCGAGTCACGGTGTACTGTTTGCCGTAGAGCGGATGCGTTTCGCGGCTGGTGACCGTCACGGTGATGGTCTTGTCGCGCTTGGCACTCGTTACGACGCCAATCAGTGTTCGTCGGGCCATTACTTGCTCTCCTTTTCATTAAGTTGTGTCAGCAGGCGTGCGATATCCTTGCGGAGTGAACGCAGCGCTTTTGGATTAACTAATTCGCCAGCAGCGTGAGAACGTTTTGCCTGAAGCAGGTCATTTCGCTTTTCGGCTAATTCCTTCTTCAAATCATCAACGGTCGTTACAACTGCTGCCTTTGCGGTTTTCTTTGCTTCAGCCATTATGCGTCCTCCCGTTTGATGAACTTACATTTGACTGGTAGTTTGTGGCTAGCCAGGCGCATTGCTTCGCGAGCGACTTCCTCGGAAACGCCCTGCATTTCAAACATCACCGTGCCGGCCTTGACCTTGGCAACAAAGAACTCTGGATTACCTTTACCACCACCCATCTTCAAACCAAGTGGTTTACGAGTAACTGGGGTGTGTGGGAAAATCCGGATCCAAATCTTACCACCACGCTTGATGTAGCGGGTCATTGCCTGACGAGCAGACTCGATTTGGCGGGAGTTGATGCGCTCGTTTGATTGTGATTGCAGTGCAAAGTCGCCGAACGCGATGTAATTACCACGGGTTGCTTGACCACGGTTTTTACCGATGCGCACTTTGCGGTGCTTGGTTTTCTTTGGTAACAGCATTTAGCGACTCCTTTCTCCCTTATAAATCCACACTTTCACGCCGATGATACCAGCTGGTGTCTGGGCGCGAGCACAGTGGAAGTCAATATCAGCGCGAAGGGTGTGCAGTGGCACAGAGCCTTCAATCACCTTTTCGCGGCGTGCCATTTCAGCACCGTTCAAACGACCAGCTACCTCGATGCGGATACCTTTGGCACCAGCGCTCATGGTGTTTTGCGCGGTCATTTTGGTTGCGCGGCGGAAGTTGATGCGGCGCTCCAGCTGGCGGGCGATATTCTCAGCCACCAATTTGGCTGCTAGTTCCGGTCGGCGTACTTCTTCGATGTTGATGCGAACCGCCTGACCGACGATCTTCTCAACTTGCTTTTTCAATTCATTCACGCCAGCACCGCCACGGCCGATCACCACACCAGCTTTCGCCGTGTGAATGGTTACCGTGATCAAGTTGGCACTCCGCTCAATCTCAATACGATTGATGGTTGGGCGTGAGGCAAATTTCTTCTCAATCAATTCGCGGATTTCGTGATCCTGGCGAATTGCCTCCGCGAACTCTTTCTTATTGGCCGTAAACCAACGAGAGCTCCAGTTCTTGTGAACTTGTAGGCGGAAGTTGATTGGATTCACTTTTTGACCCATTTACTTCTCCTCCTTTTTTGCCGTGGTTTCGGCGGCTTTTTTCGCTGCAGGCTTGGCAGATTTGGTCTCTGCTTTAGCCTTGGTCTCTGGTTTCTTCGCAGGCGCTTTCTTTGGCTTCTCGGTACCAGTTACTTCAACCAAAATGTTTGACGTCTTTTTCTGGAATGGCAAGGCACGACCGCGTGACGCTGGCTTAAAGCGGCGTAGACGCGTACCAGTGGTAACGCTCAACGTGGTAATTACCAAGCTTTTAGCGTCCAAACCGTGGTTGTTGATGGCGTTTGCCTTGGCACTGTCGATTGCCTTTTTGACCGGCAAAGCAGCGCGTTTTGGCACGTGCTCCAAGATAACCAATGCATCAGCGACGGTGCGGCCGCGTACCAGCGCAGCTACCAGGCTGACCTTGCGTGGTGTTTGGTCAACACCTTTGGCGTAAGCGCGAACAGTATACGTAGTATCAGCCATGATTACTTCCTATCCTTTCCGCCGTGCTTACGGAACTTACGAGTTGGGCTAAACTCACCGAGTTTGTGGCCAACCATGTTTTCGGTAATCAGCACTGGCACGTGCATCTTACCGTTGTAGACAGCAATCGTTCGACCGACCATTTCTGGAGTGATAGTCGAAGCGCGCGCCCACGTTTTGATAACGGTTCGATCGTCAAGGCTGAGAGCAGCGACTTTTTTCGCAAGCTTCACATCGACGAATGGACCTTTCTTTAATGAACGACTCATCGTGATTTACCTCTTCCTCTTCGCGTCGTGACGCGTGCGTACGATTAATTTATTTGAGCCTTTGCGGCGGCGAGTTCGATAACCCAGCGTCAACTGACCCCATGGCGTACGTGGTGCTTTACCAGTACCGTGGCGACCACCGTCACCACCACCATGTGGGTGATCGGCGGCGTTCATGACGACACCGCGAACCGTTGGGCGAATACCCTTTCGGCGGCGGCGACCAGCTGAACCGATCTTCACGTTCTGGTGCTGGACGTTACCGACTGTACCGATGGCAGCGGTTGCTTCCAAGCGAACTTTGCGAACTTCGCCAGATGGCAATTTGATAGTTGCGTAATTGCCCTCTTTGGCCATCAACTGAGCTTTAGCACCAGCGGCGCGAACCATTTGCGCACCTTTGCCGGCAGTCAGTTCAATAGCATAAATCATCGTACCAACAGGGATAGCAGACAGTGGCAGGCGGTTTGATGCCTCGATTGGTGCTTCCTCACCAGTCTGAATCGTCTTGCCCTTGACCATCGAGGTGTCGGCCAATACGTAGTGGTACAAATTGTACTGATCTTTCACCCGAGCGATGCGTGCTGAGCGGTTTGGATCGTACTCAATTTCTTCAACCGTCAGTGTCAGGCCAGCCGGCAAATTGTGGTTCACCAAACGGTAGTGACGGCGAACGCCACCGCCGCGATGACGCACGGTGATGCGGCCTTGGTTGTTGCGGCCGGCATTTTGCTTTTTGGCTTTGATCAGACTTTTGAGCGGTTTCCTTGTCGTGATATCCGACAAATCCTGACTCGTCATGCCGCGACGAGCAGGAGTGGTTGGATTGTAAGCTTTCACTGGCATTACTTGGTCTCCTCCATCTGCTGCTCTACTGCGTCAAACACATCGAGCTTATCGCCATCTTTCAGCGTCACGTAAGCCTTCTTCCAATCCTTGCGCGTAGTCGTGCCAGGATAGCGGTTCTTGCCTCGTGAGAAACGCACAGCTTTACCGTCTTGGACCAAGGTTTTCACCTTCAGGACAGTAACGTCAAACTGCGCTTCAACTGCTGCTTTGATCTCGTTTTTATTCAGGTTGAGCGGAACGCGGAACACATACACGCCGTTGGCGCTTTGTGCATAGGCTTTCTCGCTAATGCGTGGGATAATTGTCATCTGTTTCATATTACGCTTCCTCCTTACTCAGCCACTCAGTGATTACTGGCAGAGCTTTCGGGGTCATGACAATAGTATCCGCATTCAGGATATGGTAGACGCTGAGGTAGCTCGCGCGGATCACCAATACGTTCTGAATGTTGTTTGTCGCGCGCATCAATTCTGGCGTCTTTTCGTCGACGACGATCAGTACGCGGCGCTCAAACTTGTTGTCAGCCAAGAAGGTTGCGACCTCTTTGGTCTTGCCAGTCGTCTTGATGTCTTTGACGACGATCTTCTTAGCTTCATGTGCTACCGTCAAGGCTTGGCGAATTGCCACTTTCTTGGCGGTTTTAGACAATTTTTTGGTGTAGTTTTCGTTGCCGCGTGGACCAAAGACCACACCACCACCGCGCCAGATTGGGTTACGGGTTGAACCGAAACGTGCTCGACCAGTTCCCTTTTGCTTCCATGGTTTTTTACCACCACCGGAAACTTCACCACGCTGCTTGGTGGTTGCGCTTGCTAGGCGGGCGTTTGCCAGGTAGCTGTCATATGCCAATTTCAACAGTTCGTGGTTTGGCACTTCAACAGCAAAAATGTCTTTAGGAAGTTTGGTTGATTCAGCCATTACTTGTTACCTCCTAAAATGATCAGCCCTTTTCGTGGCCCAGGCACAGCGCCCTTTACCCCGATCAGATTGGTCTCTGGATCAACATATGCCACTTCCAGGTTCTTGACGGTAACGCGCTCGTGACCCATGTGGCCAGCCATCGTCTTGCCCTTGAACACTTTTTGTGGATACATCGAGCCAATTGAACCTGGCTTACGAGTATTACCTTTACCACCGTGCGTCTTACGGTGACGCTTAAAGTTGTGGCGTTTAATGGTTCCAGCGAAACCTTTACCTTTGCTGGTTCCGGTCGCATCGACAGAATCGCCGACTTCGAACGCGGAAACGTTGATTTCATCGCCAACTTTGATGCCCTCAGGGATCTCGTCGACGCGGAATTCCCGAATGTGCTTCGGGGTCACTTGGGCTGGCTTGACGTGTCCAGCCACGGCCTTGCTCAGGTTCTTACCCTCTCCATAAGCGACCTGTACCGCATTGTAACCGTCGGTTTCGACAGTCTTCACCTGAGTCACGGTGACAGGGCCGGCTTGGATCAGCGTCACCGGAATGGCTTTGCCGTCTTCAGCCAAGAGCTGGGTCATACCAAGTTTGGTACCGAGAAGTGTTTTCACTTTTCCTCACTCCCACTTAAATACTCCTGATGACGTGCGGTTTCTGGGTTCTGAGTGAGGCGTTCAAAACAAGCGCTTCAATCATAGCCAGACCTGCTCATTCATCAAGGAGAACAGTTGATATTACGCGTAATAGAAATTACCTTGTGATTGTAGCACAAAACACTAGCTATAGTCAAGTAGGCTAAAACATCACGCCCACTGGCGTAAATGAGGTCAAAATTGCCATCAAAATGAGGGTGACGTACCAGATTTTGCGGTTAAATTGGTACTGCTCAATTTTGAGGACAAGGAGTAGTGCGACAAACAAGCCAACTGGCACGGCCTGCACCGTAAAAGCGCCCAGTTCAATGGGGTTTTTGAGACGTAGCCACAGTGCGCTGAGGATGACAAATATCACCAGTTTCAAGAAAAAGGTGCCGTCATTTTCATAAATTCGCTCGCGACCCTTGCGACTGAACAAGGCGCTGGACTTTGAGCGGTTGCGGGCGTAAGTGCGAGATTTTTGTTTTGTCATAAGCTTGATGAGAATTATAACATAAAAAATCCGCCCCATTCAAGAGGCGGAAATTTCTAGTACGTTAAAATTACATACGAATCTCAGCGTCAACGCCAGCTGGCAAGTTCAAGTTCTGCAAGCTGTCGATGGTCTTTGGTGTCGCGTTGGTAATGTCGATCAAACGCTTGTGAACGCGGCGCTCGTAAGTTTCACCACCCATTTTGTATACGTGTGGGCTTTTTACCACTGTGTAGGTGCTGCGACGAGTTGGTAATGGCACTGGGCCGGCAACGTTCGCGCCAGTGCGAATCGCAGTATCGATGATTTGTTTTGCTGATTGGTCGATGACCTTGTGGTCGTACGCCTTCAGACGGATGCGGATTTTAATTCCGGTATCTTGAGCCATGGCTCCTCCTTATGTGCAATCCCGTAACCTCTAATCATTCTACTGTACGAACGACCGAGTTCTCGAGATAAATTAGTAATAACTAGGTGATTATACCAATTTCCCTAGGCTTTATCAAGGTGAGTGATCATTTCACCGATGATTGCAGCGGAATTATTGAGAGACTCCTTTTCGCGTTCAGTCAGTGGATAGCCCGTCAAAATTTTCACGCCGTCACAACAAATAATCGACGGTAAGCCCAGCACCACATTGTCCAGTCCATATTCACCCTCAGCCAGTGAACAAACTGGATAGACCGTGCGTGTCGATTGACGTAAGGCCGAGACAATCTTAGAAACCACAAAACCAATGGCAAAATACGTCGATTTTTTCGTCTCGATCACTCGGTAGGCGCGGTCACGGATTTTCTGCTCAATGCCCTCAACCAATTCCTCGGTGAAGCCTGGATATTCACGAATCGGTACTTCGCCGACCTGCGCCGTTTCAATGGTCGAAAACGAGGAGTCGCCATGCTCGCCCAAGATGTACGCGTCGACCGCCTTGCTGTCGACATTCAGCGCGTCCGCCAGGTACGACTTTAGCCGTGACGTGTCCAGTGTCGTTCCCGTGCCGAACACTCGGGTCTTTGGCAGTCCTGATTCCTTCAACGCCACGTAGGTCAAGACGTCGACTGGGTTGCTGACGACCACCAAATATGGCTTGGCGCCACCGGCCATGATGTTTTTGACAATGTCACGCATGATGCTGGCATTGACGCCGACCAACTCCAGTCGCGTCTGACCTGGCAACTGCGGCGAACCAGCGGTGATAACCACGATGTCATCGTCGTTGATATCAGCGTAGTCGCCCGCGCGCACCACCACGTTGCGGTCAAGCCCCATGGCGTCGTTGATGTCCGCGGCTTGACCCCATGCCAAATCCGCATTGCGGTCGATCAATACAATTTCTTCAATCACACTGCGCAGCGCACAAGCGTACGCCGTCGTCGCACCAACCATTCCGCCGCCACCGATAATCACCAATTTCTGTTTATTCACCATATCTCCTTTTTGTGTTAGATGTATTGTCTATACTATTTTACCATACCTCCAGGTCCTGGATTTGGGTCGCAAGATTCATCAAGCCCCATACGCATTCGTCCATGGTCTGTAGAACTAATATTATGACCGCCCTCACCGTTTGTGTATGCGCTCGTAAGGTAATAATGTAGCTCTCCGTCAGAATCGGGAGATTTGCGTGGAATACACACAAAATAGTTGTTACCGTCTGTATTTTTCCAACCGTCACTAGGGTATCCTTTACCTTCACAACGGGTTGAGCTAACCTTTGTAGCAACATCCTCCCATTGACCAATTGTGCCCTTCCACGATAGTGCATATTCTTCACCCATAAAGCACAGCCTGAGGTATTCGCTATCAGACAGACTAGCAATATTCTTTATGTTTGGGTATTTTGATGAGGATCGCCCAGAATCATCCTCAACTGACGGCGTCGTTTCTGCAACCGTAGCTTCTGGTTGTTCAGCTTGCCTTGCGGATTCTTCATCTGCTGGTTTTTCGCAGCCGACTAGGCTTAACGACAGGGTGCCAGCTGCCGCCACAGCTGCAGCTCGCCTCAACCAAGAAAAACCGTATTCCAACCCCGCTTCTCTGTTCATATGATTACTCCTTATTTGGTTAATGTTACCCTCTCCTGACCCTTTACCCATTACCATACCAATGCGGCTTATGATTGTCAATACAAAAATACCCCCGATGATCGAGGGTATTCTTGGTAATCTACCAGAGTGATTACTTGTTGATCTTGGTGATCACACCAGCACCAACAGTACGGCCACCTTCGCGGATAGCAAAGTTCAAACCTTGCTCCATAGCGATTGGGGCGAGCAACTTAACCTTGAAGGTTACGGTGTCGCCTGGCATGACCATTTCTTTGTCAGCTGGCAATTCAACTTCACCGGTCACGTCAGTGGTGCGGAAGTAGAACTGTGGCTTGTAACCCTTGGAGAATGGAGTGTGGCGACCGCCTTCTTCCTTCTTCAAGATGTAAACTTCAGCTTCAAACTCGGTGTGTGGAGTGATGGTGCCTGGCTTACACAAAACCTGACCACGCTCGATGTCGCTGCGCTCGATACCGCGTAGCAAAATACCAGCGTTGTCACCTGCTTGACCCTGGTCAAGAGATTTCTTAAAGGCCTCGATACCAGTCACGACCGATTTTTGGGTTGGCTTCAAACCAACGATTTCAACTTCATCGTTCAATTTAACAACACCCTGCTCGATACGACCAGTTGCCACAGTACCACGGCCCTTGATTGAGAAGACGTCCTCAATTGGCATGATGAATGGCTTGTCCATATCACGAACTGGCTCTGGGATGTAGCTGTCCATAGCGTCAACCAGTTCCATGATGGCGTCTTCGTACTTCTCATCGCCTTCAAGAGCCTTCAAAGCTGAGCCCTTGATGATTGGAGCGTCTTTGTCAAAGCCGTTAGCTTCCAGAAGCTCACGAACTTCTTCTTCGATCAGCTCGACCATCTCTTCGTCAGCCATGTCCATCTTGTTCAAGAAGACAACCAACTTAGGCACACCAACCTGCTTTGCCAGCAGTACGTGCTCACGAGTCTGAGGCATTGGACCGTCAGTTGCAGCGATAACCAACACTGCACCGTCAACCTGAGCAGCACCGGTGATCATGTTCTTGACGTAGTCGGCGTGACCTGGCATGTCAACGTGCGCGTAGTGGCGCTTTGGTGATTCGTATTCTTGGTGTGAAGACGCGATGGTGATACCGCGGGCTTTTTCTTCTGGTGCGTTGTCGATCTGGTCGTACGCGATTGGTTTGTTAACTGCGCTTGGAAGGCGCTTTGCCAACACTGCAGTAATCGCAGCGGTCAGCGTCGTCTTACCGTGGTCAACGTGGCCCATTGTACCCACGTTAACGTGCGGTTTGCTTCGGTCAAATGCATCTGCCATTTGTAGAAGTTCTCCTTATTTAATTATTATTTCACGCGGGTATGACCAATTAAAGGCTCCACGGCGTATGCGCTTAATTATAGCGGGTTTTATAATATTTCGCAAGGAAATCGTCTCTGATTTTATAAAATGCGCCGTTCGGGAGGCTTAGGTAAATAGGACTAGCGTAAATAGCGTCACGAAACGTCCTGTTCAGTGCGTCGTGACAAGCCGATGATATCGCGAGTGCGCACCAGATAGAACATATCATTTTCACGGTCGCCTATCATCAGCATTGGCTCGCCAAAACTCAGCGGTAAGTCCGTAACTTTTTGGATGTTTCCATCTAGGCTTGGCGGTTCATTTAGTTCCGGGTTCCACACCGTTAGACGATCCGCGTGCACGGTAAACGGCTCAGCGCCCTTATCATCGCCGACTTCTTGCAACGGAACGTCGCTCCACGAAACAACGTTCAGCAGGTCGCTTGGCAAACAGCGATACGCCATGACTGTACATTCGCCATCAAACTGATGCGGGTCATCGATTAGCCCCAGTACACTGTGTGCCTCATCATCATATTGTTTCAGTATCTCAAGCTGCTCTTCTAGAGAAAACTGATAGAACGCCTCCTCAAACACACCTCCAGCGTCCTCAGCAATGTTATGTAACTCATCAACGGCAAATTCTAGATCCTCCGCGTCATTATCCAAGTTTTCAAACCGTAATAATTTGTCACGACTAGGTATCACATAGATATTCCGCGACTGACCATTCAATTGATCAAACACCGTCGCTTCAACCACTGCGTGAACTGACCTATCGTATTCGACAAAGTTCGTCTCACCGAGGGAAACTCTATCGCTGTCGATAAATTCAGGTTTTCAACCTACCATCTGCGCTATCTGGCGTCAGCACAAAGCCCGACAAGCTGACAGCATCAAGCTCACCGACGTACGGCAACTCATCGTTCAGCGTCTGGATATGTTCACGCAGCGTGTCCGGAAAGTCAGCCTTATCAGTGTGCGAAAGATCAGTTGCCAATTCCCATGCCAACTGCTGAAACTCTTCAGTAAAGATCGTCTCAAACAAATCTGCACCGTCGGCAATACCTTCTTCGTCAGTTGGCATGATGTCCACCACGTCTTTCATGTCGACCCGAAACAGTACTGACTGATCTTCTTTGTCAAACATCTCCAGGACTGGGCGATTGCCACGCCAGGTAAAGATTGGTAGGTCACCAAAGAGAACTTGCTTATCTGCGTCAACATCAACACCATATTCATTCGCGCCAACTCGCCGAATGTATGCTTTACACTCCACTTGCACGCCAGTACCATAGATCATCTCACTCAACATCGTGTTCAAATCACCTATCAGCTCCCTCTTGGACGCAGTATCTTGAATATCATTAACCTCTACGACTTCTTCGGTCTTGTCGACATAGTGGCGGAGTTTGTGGATGTAACGTGGTACACCACTGGTATCGGGCAAGATCTCTGCTACCGCAATTGCTTGTCGGTCAATTGGGAAATAATAGTCCATCGCCGTATCATGCTGCACCGTACGTACACATAAAGCCGCCATCTCCTTGGTGTACGTAGCAAATGGCACTGACTCATCAGAGTCAATCTCTAGTGATGTCACCACGTCCGCCACACCCTCAACAGCCTGTAGACCGTGCGAACCGTCTTCAGTTTGGGCGTAACCAATGACCCTCACCCGCTCACCTTCAATTTCGTCCGTGCGCATTACTCGCTCGATGTCACCTAGCGCCTTGGCTTCTTTCTCGCTGCCAAGCTGCATATTGGCCCTGGCAATTTTCCGCCAATCATCCGTCGACAATCGACCCAAGAGGTTGACACCGGTCTCTACTTGTGGTGATTTCATATAGTTGTATCGTATACCTCTCTAGCCTAAACTTCAAGCATAATCATCGCTCCATGCGGTATACTAGAAGCATGAGCAAGAAAACCCTGGTCGAGCTTGATCCGTGGTTGGCGCCGCACGAGGGCGTCATCAATGCCCGTGAGGCGTATGTTTCGTCGACACTCGAAAAAGTTTTGGATGGAAAATCGCCGACGGAGTTTGCGTTAGGGTTTCATCATTTTGGCTTGCACCGGACAGCGACAGGCTGGACGTTTCGCGAATGGGCGCCAAACGCCACACGCATAGTGATGGTTGGCGATTTTTCTGACTGGCAGGAGCGTGAGGAATTTGCCCTGCAGCCTGGCACGCATGGTGAATGGAGTGTTGATTTGCCGAAGGATGCGTTACACCACGGGCAGAAATATAAGCTGCGCGTCTATTGGCAGGGCGGCGACGGTTGGCGCTTGCCATCATACGCCACCTACGTCGTCCAGGATGATAATTCGGTGGATTTTTCGGCCGTAGTGTGGCAGCCGGATGAGCCATATCAGTGGCAACATGATATTCCACCTGCACCAAACGTGCCGCTGATTTACGAAGCGCATGTTGGCATGAGCAGCGAGGAGGAAAAAGTAGCCAGCTTCAAGGAATTCACCGCCAATGTCCTGCCGCGCATCAAGCAGGCCGGCTATAACACCATCCAGCTGATGGCCATCGCCGAACACCCGTACTACGGCAGTTTCGGCTATCATGTCAGTAACTTTTTCGCGGTCAGCTCGCGGTTTGGCACGCCCGATGATTTCAAGCGGTTGGTTGACGCGGCGCACGGATTGGGGCTGCGCGTCATCATTGACATTGTTCATGCTCATGCCGCCAAAAATGAAGTCGAAGGCCTCGGCAATTTCGCGGGTGATCCAACGCAATATTTCAAGGCTCACGACCATCCAGCCTGGGATTCACGGCTGTTTGATTATGGCAAGCAGGAAGTGCTGCACTTTTTGGCTAGTAATTGCCGCTGGTGGTTGGATGAGTACCATATTGACGGGTTCCGGTTTGACGGTGTGACGAGTATGCTATATCACGACCACGGTTTGGGCAAAAGTTTCACCAGCTATGATGATTATTTTGGTGATGATGTTGATAAGGACGCATTGGTCTACCTGAGACTGGCAAATGACGTCATTCACGCTGTTCGCCCCGATGCCACGACCATTGCCGAGGAAATGAGCGGGCTGCCCAGGCTGGCGGCACCGACAGAACACGGCGGCCTGGGCTTTGATTATCGACTGGCGATGGGCGCGCCTGATCTCTGGATTAAAACACTGAAGGAAAAGCGCGACGAAGATTGGGACTTGGGCGAATTGGCACATACGCTGAGTTCGCACCGCCCAGAGGAAAAAGTCATCACTTACGCCGAGAGTCATGATCAGGCCTTGGTCGGCGACAAGACGCTGATTTTTCGACTGATTGATAAAGAAATGTATTGGCATATGGATAAAGCCGACCCTGACCTGACGGTGGAGCGCGGTGTAGCCCTGCACAAACTTATCCGCCTGCTGACCGCTGGACTGCACGGCGGTGGCTACCTTAACTTTATGGGTAATGAATTTGGGCATCCCGAGTGGATCGACTTTCCGCGTCAGGGCAATGATTGGTCGTTCAAGCACGCGCGGCGCCAGTGGAGTTTACGCGACAATGGCTTTCTCAAATACCAATGGCTCGGTGAATTTGACGCGAACCTGATGAAACTCATCAAAACCGTTGACGTCCCCGGCATTCACTACCTCACCATTCGCCAAGATGACCACGTAGTTAGTTTTATGCGCGGTGACCTGCTGTTCATCATCAACTTTTCGCCCGACCAGTCGTGGACGGATTATGACGTGCCGGCAGCGGCTGGGTCATACCGAGTAGCCCTCAGCAGCGACGACCAGCAGTTTGGCGGTCACGGACGAGTCCAACAAAACCAGCGATATTTCACCACACCAGGGGCGCATGGCGACAATGTACGGGTATATCTACCAGTGCGCAGTGGGTTGGTTCTGTGTAGAATTGACTAGGGCTTAGCGACGTACTGAAACATAAACAGCATACTTGACTTTTTACTATTGTATGATACTATGCAAATAGCTTTTCATTTGTCGTGAGGCGTTTGAAAAGAGTACTTGTCCAATTGCATCTTTTTTTCTGAGTTTTCGAGAGGAGGTGAAGAAGATGTGGTTCTTGCTGGGGGCAGCGTTACTGGTCGTGGTGCTACTCATAGTAGTAGCGCTGTTGCGACGGATTGTACGTCGTAAGAGCACGTGGAATGCCACGCTGCTGGTCGTGGCCCTGTTGGCCATCGGGCAATATTGGGTTCTTCCGCTCAAGGGAAATGCCCATGAGCTACAAGGCGGTTTTGCCATTATGGCGGGGCTGAGCCTGTTTAGTGTCCTCACGTCATTTTCATGGGGATACAACCAGGGCAAGTAACAATCTTGCCCACCGAAAATAGTTCGCCGAATCGGCTCAACCTGATTGAGTGTCTCATGGCATTCTCGGGTCGACCACACCCGATTCGGCTTGAGCCAGTTCGGTGGGCTATTTTCATGTCATTGACTTTTTTATAAATATGTGCTATATTATGATTTAGCCTGTTCAGTGCCTCTCATGAGGTCACTGACTGCGCTTCGCCGCCAAGCCAGATGCTTGGTGGCTTGAGGCGCGGAAAGGCCGCACCTCACGATCTTAAGAGAGGAGATGGGTACTATGCCCATCTGGAGAATACAGGCCAACGCGATAGCCATTCTGGTTATCGCATTGGCCATCCCCGCAATCGCGGGGATGGCCGCCCAATTCAACCAGGACGTTCCATCCTGGTTGAATAGCCCCGTTACAGGGGTGGTCACGCTCGTGGTGATCGGGGCCGCACTCGCGGTCCTGACCACCACCCTCTTCATCAAAGATGAGGAGGAAGAATAAGGTGCAGGCGCGCATGATTAGAAAAATATCTGTGAAATCGCGGAAACACCGCGTCCCCGCACATATTGCGGGGTTTTTCTTGGCAAAAATTTGATAAAGTTTGATACACTAATTATTGATGAACAGGATAAATAAAAAAGTACCAGAAATCTTACTACAGTCACTCGGCAAGATTGCTCGCCTTCCCTTGCCAATTCCTGCCCAAGTGATCGAAAAAATTGACGAGAGTTTGACGCCGAACATGCGTGCTTTGCGGTTGGTTCTGACTATCTCCGAAAAGCTCCTCAGCATGGGCGTATCGGCTCGAGATGTGGTACATATGATGCTTGGCATCATCAGAACCTACTGCAAACAGCCAGTTCATATGGACATCAGCTCAACGCTCATCACCGTGTCGCAAGACCGCGGCATCAACCGCGAACCACTGACCCTGATTCGCGCTATCACCTTAGTGGATGTCAATTATCAGACCATCCAAGCGCTGCAGACATTGTCCCGAGAAATCCGCTATCAGCACATTCACTTGAGCGAGGCTGAGGAACGGCTAGAAAAGATCATCAATCCTGAAAAACGTCATCCCCGATCTCTCGTCGCCCTATCAGGCGGTGCGTTGAGCGCTGGTGTGGTGGTGATGTATGGCGGTAGTTTACAGATGGCACTCCTGGCTATGGCGGTCGGCACACTCAGCACGGCTGCCATGCGTCTGTTATGGCGTGTCGGCGTGTCGGTATTTTTCACACAGATCATCATGTCACTCTGTATCACACTCATCGCCACTGCTGTTGTCTGTGTCAATACCAAGTTTAATTTGGCATTCAATCCGACACTGATTGTGATTGGTGGAATCGTCCTATTGGTGGCAGGTATGATGATCGTTGGTGCGTTTCAGGATGCAATTGATGAATATTATGTTACAGCAAACGCCCGACTGTTGCGAGTGCTGATGGCAACCGGTGGTATCGTGGTTGGCGTAGCTATTGGCCTTCATATTGCCACCAGATTGGGTATTAGTTTTCCAACCACCCCAGACCGTTTGACGTTGGTGGATAATTATACGCAGTACATCGGTGCGGCAGTCATCGCTTCAGCATTTGTCATTGGCAATCACGCGCCATTCTTTGGCACTATCTTGGCTGGCATCGTGGGAGCTAGCGGTTGGGGGCTATTTCAGCTGTTGACTGATGCCGGCTGGGATGTATTACTGGCGAGCGGTGCAGCAGCTGCAGCCATCGGTTTGGTGGCAACCTTCATGTCCCGACTGTGGCGCATCCCGTCTTTGGCTATCATCGGCGCGGGTATCGTGCCGCTGGTCCCAGGTTTGTCATTGTACAACGGCTTGATGGGTATCATCAGTCAGGCGCCATCAGACCCAGGCTACGTTGTCGCTTTGGCCAGTTTGGCACGAGCTGTCATGATTGGATTTGCTGTTGCTGTAGGCGCGTCATTTGGTAATGCCATTGGTCGTCCCATTCGCAGTCAAATCAGGAAGCTTTTTGTTGGGATACCGACGACTGCAGAGTAGCAGTTGACGCGTGAACAGCTTGCTGGGCGAATTTGCTAGTCAGATAGAACCATAACGCCCCAAGTCCACCAGCAGCGGCCTCATAGACCACGAACGAAAATTCTCGGTGCACAAATCCTTGAACACAGGCCATGACGGCAGCCACTGACAGCCCTAGCATGATGCTTTTTTGCTGGCGTGTGAACAAACTGGTGGTAAATGGCAGCATAAATGCGTAGAATGCAAAGACGATGATGGATAGGCGTGAAAAGATGTAGTGCAACCCGTGCTGGGTGTCATTAGGAAAGATGGCTATGGCCATGCCACAAAAAGCTATGGTTCGCAGTGCTACCAAACTCAGCCTGGCAGTAGCTACTGCCTCAGCCTGCTCCAAAATGCCAGACATCGACTCCGCCAAGCACCACATGATGACTGCCATCATAGCGATAGCAATGTTAAATATAAACGAAGACAATTCACCGCGCTCACCCAGGGCGCTGAAGCTCCAGTTTACCCATTGTGGCTCTGAAGTTAAACATGCCGACAGAGCGATCCCCACCAGGAAAACGAGCGTCATCCAAACAGTCAACCTGGCTGGCGCAAGCTTCTGGGTTGACAGAATGAATAATTTCATGAATACATTATACCATATGAAAACCCCGGCTGTTGACCGGGGCTTTTTGGTGATTATTTGTTGCGCTTTTCGATGATCTCTTGAGCAACATTTGGTGGAACTTCCTCGTACTGAGCTAGCTCCATGGTGCTGGCTGCACGACCCTGCGACATCGAGCGGATGTCTGAGGTGTAGCCGAACATATTTGCCAGCGGCACAAAGGCCTTGACCAATTTGGCGCCGCCCATCAAATCTTCCATGGTGTCGATGCGACCACGGCGTGAGTTCAGGTCACCGATGATGTCGCCCATAAACTCTTCTGGGGTGGTTACTTCAACTTTCATGACTGGCTCAAGCAGGATTGGCGTTGCTTGCTTGATACCTTCGCGGGCTGCCAATGAACCTGCCAATGAAAAGGCTAGTTCTGAGGAGTCAACGTCGTGGTATGAACCATCGTACAGGGTTGCTTTGACGTCAACCACTGGATAGCCAGCGATAACACCGCCTTCCAAGGTTTCACGAATACCCTTCATGACAGCTGGGCGGTACTCTTGCGGCACCACACCACCCTTAATTTCGTCAACAAACTCAAAGCCTTTGCCAGCCTCGTTTGGTTCAAATCGCACCCAGACGTCACCATACTGACCACGACCACCAGACTGCTTGGCGTGCTTACCCTGGACTTCAGCCTTGCCCTTGATTGATTCGCGGAAGGCCACCTGTGGCTCACCGATGTTCGCTTCAACCTTGAACTCGCGCTTCATGCGGTCGATCAAGATGTCCAGGTGCAGCTCGCCCATTCCAGACATGATAGTCTGGCCAGTTTCTTCGTCAGTGTGAATGCGGAAGGTTGGGTCTTCCTCAGCCAATCGTTGCAAGGCCAATGCCATCTTCTCTTGGTCAGCCTTTGATTTTGGCTCAACGGCGATGGATACTGGTGGTTCTGGGAATTCAATTGATTCCAAAGCAATTGGATGCGCCGGGTCAGTCAAGGTGTTACCGGTACCAGTATTTTTCAGACCAACCACCGCAGCGATGTCACCAGCAGCGATTTTGTCGATTTCCTCGCGCTTGTCGGCATGCATTCGCACGATACGACCTATGCGCTCTTTGTCCCCAGTCGTGGTGTTCAGGACGTAACTACCTGAGTTCAAAACACCTGAGTAAACGCGAATAAAGATCAACTTACCAACAAATGGGTCGGTCGCAATCTTGAAGGCCAAGGCGCTCATTGGCTCTTTGTTGTCTGGCTTGCGGCTCACTTCGTCGCCAGTCTTTGGATTTTTACCCCAAATTTCGTCGACATCCAGTGGGCTTGGCAAGTAGTCAACCATCAGGTCAAGTACCTTCTCGACGATGACACCACGACCGTCACCACCAGTGACCAAGAAGAAGTCACCAGCCAGCACGCGCTTACGCAAGGCAGACTTCAGCTCATCAATCGTGATAGCCTCTTCGCCCTGGTCGAGGAACTTCATCATCAATTCATCATCAGCTTCAACGGCATTTTCCACCAACAAACTGCGGGCGTTTTGGCATTTCTCCAGCATGTCAGCTGGGATTTCACCCTGCACCAACTCATGGTCAGAAAAGTCAGTATAGGTGTACGCCTTCATGTCGACGAGGTCAACCACACCATTGATAGTCTTTTCAAAACCAATTGGGATGTGAATTGGGAACGCTTGCTTGCTCAAACGGTTGTGAATTGATTCCAGAGATTTCCAGAAGTCACCACCAGTTTGGTTAATCTTGTTGATGAAGCAGATACGCGGCACACCATATTTGTCAGCCTGGCGCCACACGGTCTCAGACTGTGCCTCAACGCCCATCTTACCATCAAACACCGTCACTGCACCGTCGAGGACGCGGAGTGAACGCTCCACCTCGGCGGTAAAGTCGATGTGTCCTGGGGTGTCGATGATGTTGATCTTATGACCCTTCCAGAAACAGGTCACCGCTGCGGAGGTGATGGTGATACCACGTTCTTTTTCCTGCGCCATCCAGTCGGTGGTGGCACCGTCGCCATCACCCTTCACCACACCAATCTTGTGAGTCAAGCCAGTACGGTACAAAATACCCTCAGTTGTCGTCGTTTTACCGGCGTCAATATGGGCAATAATACCAATATTTCTAAAATTTTTCAGCGGAACATTCGTCTCTGCCATAATTTTCCTTTATATTACGTTAATTTGTCGAGATCTTTGGTCAATTTTTTGGCACCAAAAAACTACTCTTATTGCCAATTATACCAGATAGCTACAGAAAATAATAGCTCGATTTTATGGGTTAGTTCTCAAGACTTTCTTGGCAATAGCCCAGCAAGTCGTCCCAGTCCACTCCACCAGCATTAGCCTCGTGCCTCATCTTGTACGCGTCACACTCTTGCAATTTGAAATTAGCATTGCGTAGAAAGATGCCTAGACCTGTTTTAGTAAAGATTTGTCGATCAATTTGCGGGGTTGCTTCATCAATCCAGGATTCTACTATTTCTTGCGTAGCTGGGTCCATCAACGCCAGCCCATGACCGGAGAGTTCAAGATACCGCTCCGCCAGCTTGTGTAGTTCATTCATATCGCCCGGCTTATGCATTTGACTCTTCAAATCACTCGGTACTAAGTCCTTGGGAGATATGCCGGTATCGCGAAGCTGCTCTTTGCAAAGCCCCAGACCGATAACTGCACCTTTGGCGGTCTCAATCATGACCTTTACCGGATCATGGAAAGGATTACCAGTGGATAGATCCCGTGGATTTATGATGACCCCAGCCCTTTAGCTACTCTGCTCACCATTTCCTGCGCGCTATGTGGTTGTGCGATATCATCAAGAACATAACCTAACCCACTCTGACCTCTGTGGGTCTCCTCAAAAGTTGTTATCCTCTCCTGCATTCGCTGGGCGGCACCAGTAAAGTCAATATAGCAATTATTCTTTCGGTCAGGTGAAAATTGTTGCTCATTCATCTTTTGATAATATCATAATTAGACATAAAATGCAAATCCGCCCCAGATTACCTGGAGCGGATGATATCTTGCATGCTCAGATAATTAGCCGCGAGCAAAGTGCGCAAAGGCGCGGTTGGCTTCGGCCATCTTGTGAGTGTCTTCCTTCTTCTTGAAAGCAGCACCGGCTTCGTTGTAGGCGTCAACGATTTCCAATGCCAAACGCTGTGAGTATGGCATACCCTGCCGAGCACGAGCTGATTGTACCAGCCAGCTAAACGCGTAGTGTAGCTGCCGGTGTCCCTGAACTGGGAACGGAATCTGGTAGTTCGCACCACCGACGCGGCGGCTCTTCACCTCAAAGTTTGGGCTAACGTTTTTCAATGCTTTTTCAAACACTGCCAACGGATCTTCTGAATCCAATTTCTTCGCAGCAGTTTCCAGGGCGGTGTAAACAGCACGCTCAGCTGCCAACTTCTTACCGTCCAGCATTGACTTGTTGATCAAGCGCTGCACCAACACGCTTTGGTAGCGGCGGTCAGGCTTGAGTTCACGTTGTAATTTCTTGGTAACTTTACGAGGCATGATTACTTATCCCCTTTCTTGGTACCGTACTTCGAACGGCCCCGCTTGCGGTTGTTGACACCCTGGAGGTCCAACGCGCCACGGACGATGTGATAACGCACACCTGGAAGGTCAGGCACACGACCACCGCGGATCAAGACCACAGCGTGCTCCTGCAAGTTGTGACCTTCACCACCGATGTAGGCCCAGACTTCGTAACCGTTGTTTAGTTTCACACGAGCAACTTTACGCAGCGCTGAGTTTGGTTTCTTTGGCGTCTTGGTCGTCACACGCACGCAGACACCACGCTTGAGCGGTGCATTCTGGTCGTAGTAACGCGTTTTCAGGGCGTTGTGAATGCGACCCAGTGCTGGCGACTTGGACTTTTTCTTGGCCGTTTGGCGCGGTTTGCGCACCAACTGGTTGATTGTTGGCATCCAATTTCTCCTTGGTTGATTTACTAATACTGGCGATATTCGCCTGTTTTACGGCTTGGGTTCAGCAACTCCGCCCCGTGTCTTTACCTTTTCTGCCGAGCATTCGGTCTGTACACATTCAAACCACCGCTTGCTCCGAAAAGAGGAAACTCTGGGATAATTTTACCACACTTGATCTAAAAAATCTACTGGATTTTGACGTGCGCATCAATCTCTTCCAAAACGCCCTTCCACCAGGCCATATTATCCTGAGAAGCATGCACCGCATCCATGATCTCAAAGCCCATCACCGACAGACCAGCCGAGCCCAACCGTTGAACTAACCGCTCATTATCATTAATGGGGCTTATTTTGTCGGCATCGGTCGCGCTCACCGTAACCACTGCTTCACAGAGTGATCGATGGCCGGCGCTCATCAAATCACTGATAATATCATTTTTAGGATGGGTGATAGCTCGAGGGTATTGCCACAGACCAGCTGGCCGTTGCAGTACCATTTTTGGTAGTAGCAATGGATCTTCGTCGCGGCATCGAGCTGCCCAATCAGGATTTGCAGCGATAGTCTCTGTCAATTTATCACCACCGTGAGCAAGAAAACGCATGGCTAATGTGGCCATGGTTTTAGCCTGACTAGCCTTTTTATTTATCACTGGCGTCTCAAATAAGTCTAGTTGCGATAAGCCCACTTCCCCTGGCGCATGTTTTGCTGCTGATGCTGCCAAATGCGAACCTAGTGAATAACCAACCAGTCGCTCCACATCACCAAAGTCACGGCCCTTTTGGTCGAGTGTCTCGCCCACGGCGTCCCACTGCAACATTGACACTTTTGAGAGATCACCCTCTCTTAGAGCTTGTTTAATTCCCGAGCTCATGAGATCTGCTTGTGGACTCACCCCTGGATTATCTACTGCGACCGCCAGTCCTTTGATATGATCCGCCAAGACTTCTGTTCTTACTTGTTGCTTTGCTCGCTCAGAATAGTCTGACCATTGTGAAAAAAGCACGGCAACCGGCGATCCACCATCCGAAAGCGTAGAATCTGCCAGATAAACAAGTCCTCTCAGCTCACCGTCAACTGGTTGAGGTGATTGTATAGCATCTATATCAATAGGACCAATTTGCTCAAGCAACTCACTCATATTTTTATTATACCATAAATTGTCCTAATATACAATTCTCCCCTCTGTTGTAGAGGGGAGAATATTGCACGGTTGAGAAAGCGAATTGTGATTAGATCTCTGAGAATTCTTCAGTCAATTCTTCAGTATTATCTTCAGTCAGCTCTTCGTCTTCTTCGACAGCACCGGTTCCTACTGGGATCTTGCGGCCGATGATGACGTTCTCCTTGAGACCGTGCAAGTGGTCAGCGCGACCAGATACGGCAGCGTTGATCAGCACGCGAGTGGTGTCCTGGAAGGACGCGGCAGATAGCCATGAGTCGCTCCAGATGGACACCTTGGTGATACCGAGTAGTAACTGGGTGTAACTGATGAGGTTTTTACCCTCGGCCGCCAGTTGCTTGTTGGTGTTCACCACCGCAGCCTTGGAGACGATGTCACCCGTCACAAAGTCGCTATCACCCGCATCTTCGATTTGGACGCGACTGAACATCTGGCGAACGATGATCTCCAGGTGCTTGTCGGCCACGTCTTGACCCTGAGCAGCGTAAATGCGCAGCACTTCGTTGATGATGTAGCGCTGAGCAGCCTCGACACCCTTCAGGCGCATCAAGTCGTGCAGGTTCAATGAACCAGCCGTCAAGCGGTCGCCGGCTTCGACGACGTCGTTAGCCTTAACGACCAACTGCATGGTGCCTGGGATTTCGTAACGAGCTGGTGCGCCAGCTTCAGCAGCGATGACCAAGGTGTCCTCAGCCGCCTCAACCACACCGTCAAATGGTGCGACCAGCGGACGAGTGTCGCCTTCGCCAGTTGCCAATACATCGCCAGCCTTGACGCTTGAACCGGCCTTGACCACGATGGTTCGGCCGTCTAGCGGCAAGCGCTCAACTTTGCCGGACTCTGGGGTGACTTGGACGATGTACTTTTTGCCATCTTCCCAAACGTCAACTAGCCCGGCAATTTCCGTAACAAACGCCTGACCCTTTGGTGTGCGCGCCTCGAACAATTCTTCAACACGCGGCAGACCTTGGGTGATATCACCGCCGGCCACACCAGAGTTGTGGAAAGTACGCAGGGTCAACTGAGTACCTGGCTCACCGACTGACTGAGCAGCGATGACACCGACTGGCTGATGATTGCCGACCAATTTACCAGTTGACATGTCAACGCCGTAGCTGCGCTGCGGGATACCGTTGAGGTTGTTGGTTGACAGGACTGATTGGATCTTGACACTTTGGATACTTTCATCATCATCAATTGAGTCAGCAATTTCCCGAGTGATCAATTCGTCCTTGTTGACGTGACCCGGAATTGTCTCGGCGGCGTAACGACCAGCCAAGCGGTTCGAGAAGTCGATCATCGTTTCCTCAGTTTCTGAACGGTAGATTGCGTAACCTTCGTCGTCACCTTCAACATCCTCAACCGTGAAGACGTCCTGTGCCACGTCGACCAAACGACGAGTCAGGTAACCTGAGTCAGCAGTCTTCAGCGCGGTGTCGATCAAACCCTTACGCGCACCACGTGTTGCCACAAAGGCCTCAAGACTGGACAGACCACCGGTGTAGGAGCTACGGATTGGCAGCTCAATTTCGTGGTTGGTCGCGTCCATCTGGATACCGATCATGGCGCTCGCAAGCTTCACGTTGGAAATATCACCACGAGCACCAGAGTTGACCATCATGGAAATACTGGTATCCATGTGCGCCAATTGATCCTTCAAGAACGCGGTAATCTTATTGTCAACGTTTCGCCAGGCATTCACTGTCAAGTTGTAACGCTCTTCCTCAGTGATCAGACCTTGGTCGAACTGCTCAGAGATCAAAGCCGCTTTAGCGTCACCCTCAGCCACGAACTCAGGAATTTCATCAAAGTGCACGTAGTCGGTCATACCAGTTGATACCGCCGCGGTTGTCGCGAAGCGGAAAGCTTGACCCTTCATGCGGTCAGCGATTTTGGCAGTCTCCTCGGCACCGTACTTGTTAAAGATTTGCGCCAAGACTTTCTTCAGCTGTTTCTTCGTCTGAACGTTGTTGTCGTACGGGAAGTCCTCTGGCAAAATCTCGTTAAAGAAGACGCGACCCAAGGTTGTTTGGCGTAATTTGCCCTTTGCGAAGATTTGAATTGGGGTTTGCAGATGAATGTCACCCTTGTCGTATGCCAATTCTGCCTCGTAAACTGAGCTAAATGACTTAATGTGGTCAGTCTGTGCCTGCGGCTTGTCGTACGTCAGGTAGTAGTTACCCAGCACGATGTCCTGTGAAATGTGCAGCACTGGCGCACCATCAGCAGGCTTCAACAAGTTAGCAGTTGCGCTCATCAATTCACGGGCTTCAGCTTGCGCCTCTTTTGAAAGCGGCAAGTGAACTGCCATCTGGTCACCGTCAAAGTCAGCGTTAAAGCCGGCACAAACTAGCGGATGAAGCTGGATAGCTTTTCCTTCAACCAACACTGGCTGGAAGGATTGGATTGACAAACGGTGAAGTGACGGAGCACGGTTCAATAGCACGTATTTACCTTCGATCACCGCATCCAATGCGTCCCAAACAACCGCTTCACCTGATTCGATCAAACGGGTTGCTGAGCGAATGTTGTGAGCAAACTCGTTGCGAATCAGCCAGCTGATGACGAATGGCTTAAACAGCTCTAGTGCCATTTGTTTTGGCAAACCACACTGGTGAATCTTTAGTTTTGGACCAACGACAATCACTGAACGTCCAGAGTAGTCCACACGCTTACCGAGCAGGTTCTGGCGGAAGCGCCCCTGCTTGCCCTTTAGCATGTCGGAAATTGACTTCAGGCGGCGGCGACCACCAGTCGAGCTGACAGCGCGACCACCACGAGCAGCAGCATTGTCGATCAATGCATCGACGGCTTCCTGCAACATACGCTTTTCGTTGCGCTGAATGACTTCTGGCGCATTGAGCTCAACCAACTTCTTCAAACGATTGTTACGGTTGATGATGCGGCGGTACAAGTCGTTTAAGTCTGAGGTCGCAAATCGACCACCACTGAGGGCGACCATCGGACGGAGGTCCGGTGGGATGACTGGCAATACACTCAGAGTCAAGCTGCTTGGCTTGATGCCAGCGGCGTGCATACTCTCCAGCATCTTCAGACGTTTGAGAATTTTCTTTTCACGCTGGCCCTTGGCGCTTTCAGCCTCTTCGGTCAATTCTGCGATCAGCTGTGGCAAGTCGATCTCATCCAGCAATGTCTTCAATGCTGAAGCACCCATGCCAACTTCGATGAGCTCATCGTATTCTTCTGGCAAATTACGATAGTCAGTTTCAGACAACAACGCGCCCTTGTTTAGACTGTCAAGCTGTGCCTTGCGGGTATTGTATTTCTCGTTCAATTCTTCAACTTCACGACTCTGTTCCTTAGCCAAGGCTTTGATGTCAGCACCGTCTTCTTCTGCCATTTTTTCATAGCGAATCTTGATGGCAGCACGACCAGCCTCGGTTTCAGCCTCTAGATCTGCAAGGTATTGGTCGCGGGTTGCCTCATCAACCTTCAAAATGACATAGGTCGCAAAATAAGCTACTCGCTCCAAGTTACGAACTGTCATGCCGAGCAATTGGCTCATAGCGCTTGGTGTACCGCGCATAAACCAGATGTGCGCGACTGGTGCGGCCAGTTGAATGTGACCCATGCGCTCACGGCGAACGATTGACTTGGTAACTAATTCACCATTTTTGTCAACTGCCGCTTCGCGTGAACGAACACCTTTTAGCTTTGAGTCGTGTGGATTGATGTCCTTAACGGGACCGAAAATTCGTTCACAGAACAAACCGTCACGCTCTGGCTTTTGAGTACGATAGTTAATCGTTTCTGGCTTAGTAACTTCACCGTGACTCCATTTCAGGATATCTTCTGGGCTGGCAACCACTAAGCGTACTGCATCAAAATCGCTAATGCCAGTAGCATTGAATGCAAATTGCGCCATCTTACGCATCCTCCTTTATTTCTTCTACTTCGTCAATGTCTTGTACGCTCATGCCCCCTTCGATTTCTCCGATATCATCAGATTCATCCAAGAAAGTTTCTGCTTCTTCGTCCTCAGACGTTACCGCAGGCGTGGTTTTATCTTCAGGTCCACTGGACGCGATCACGTGCTCAGCGTCAACGACAGCTTCATCATCCACCAAGTCAACCTTCAGACCCAATCCCTGGAGTTCCTTGACCAACACGTTGAAGGACTCTGGGAGTTTTGGCCCGACGATTGGCTCGTCTTTGATGATCGACTCGTACGCCTTGGCACGACCGTAAACGTCGTCGGACTTGATGGTTAGCATTTCTTGCAAGGTTGCGGCAGCACCGTAGGCTTCCAGTGCCCAGACCTCCATCTCACCAAAGCGCTGACCACCGTTCTGCGCTTTACCACCGAGTGGCTGCTGGGTGACCATGGTGTATGGACCAGTTGAACGAGCGTGGATCTTGTCAGAAACCATGTGGTGCAATTTGATCATATGCATCACACCGACTGTAGTGCGCTCTTCAAAGGCTTCACCAGTACGGCCATCAAATAGCTGGCTTTTACCATCACGTGCCAGGCCAGCCTTTTCTAATTCATCAGAAATTGTTGCTGATGGCACACCATTAAACGATGGCGTTGCTACGCGGTAGCCCAATGCTCGTGCCGCCATACCAAGGTGTGTTTCAAACAACTGGCCGAGGTTCATACGACTTGGCACACCAAGTGGGTTCAAAATTACGTCAATTGGCGTACCGTCTTCCATAAATGGCATGTCTTCGACAGGCAGAACCTTAGCGACCACACCCTTGTTACCGTGACGACCAGCCATCTTGTCACCAACACCGATTTTGCGGAGTTGAGCTACAAAGATTTGAATCTGCATCAACACGCCAGCTTTCAAGTCGTGGCCATTTTCGCGGCTAAAGATCTTGACGCCAACGACTTTACCACCACCAGCATTGTTCATGCGCTGTGAGGTGTCGCGAACGTCTTTGGCTTTTTCACCGAAAATGGCGCGAAGCAAGCGTTCCTCAGAACTGAGTTCCTGTTCACCCTTTGGTGTAATTTTACCAACCAAGACGTCACCAGCTTTAACTTCAGAACCAATTTGGACAATACCGTTTTCGTCCAAGTGGCGCAGACTTTCCTCAGAAACGTTTGGAATATCGCGGGTAACAATCTCTGGACCCAATTTGGTTTCACGAACTTCAACATTGTAATCCTTGATGTTGATGGATGTCAGTGTGTCGTCTTGTACCAATCGGTTAGACAAAATCACCGCGTCTTCCATGTTGTAGCCACCCCATGGCATAAAGGCTACCAACAGGTTGCGTCCCAGTGCAATTTCGCCTTCAGCAACTGAAGCGCCTTCGATCAGGACATCGCCCTGCTTTACCTTATCGCCGCGCTTGACGCGAACTTTTTGGTTGTAGCAGCGGTCGTCATTGTTTTTAACAAAATGGCGGAGTTCATATACTTTGACGCCGTCACTGTATTTGACGTGAATTTCATTTGCATCAGCTTTGACTACTTCACCGTCACCTGACGCCAAGGTCAAGTGACCACTGTTTGCAGCAATGGACTTTTCGACGCCCGTACCAACAGTTGCTGGCTCCGGTGTGAGCAGCGGCACTGCTTGGCGTTGCATGTTTGAACCAGTCAAGCTACGGTCGATACGGTTCTTTTCGATGAACGGCACTAGCGCAGCGGTTGATCCCAAAATCTGCTTGTGTGCGGCGTCCATGTAGGTAACTTGATCAGCATCCACCTGAGATGGCTGCATGTTGTTACGAGCTGACACACGCTCATCACGGAAGGTACCGTCTTCGTTCAAAACAGCACCAGCATCAGCGATCACTTCGGCAGCTTCCTGCGCCGCGTCCAAGTAAACAACATCGTCAGTCACGCGACCGTTAACAACTTTCAAATATGGCGTTTCGATGAAGCCATATTCATTGACCCGCGCGTAGGTAGCGAGGTTCAGCACCAAACCAACGTTAGCACCTTCCGGTGTCTCCACCGAACAGATACGACCGTAGTGTGTTGGGTGAGCGTCACGAACGTCAAAACCAGCACGTTCACGGCTCAAACCACCAGGACCCATCGAACTCAAACGACGTTTGTGGCTCAGTTCGGACAGCGGGTTGACCTCGTCCATCAACTGACTCAACTGTGAGCTAGTGAAGAATTCACGAACTGCTGCCACCACTGGACGAGCATTGATCAGCTGGCTTGGCGTTACACCTTCCATGTCAGCCACGCTCATGCGGTCCATGGCGTTGCGCTGCATCCTGAGCATACCAACGCGGAACTGACGAGCAACCAATTCACCAACCAGCTTGACGCGGCGGTTACTCAATGAGTCGATGTCATCGGCTGGCTCTTGGGTGTTGTTGAGGCGAATGATTTCGCGGATGATGGCTACCAAATCACTCATCTGGAAAATACGATTTTCAGCGGTATTAGCAACATCCAGACCCAAGCGCTGGTTCAGCTTGTACCGACCAACACGAGAATAATCAAATCGCTTGAAATCAAAGAACATTCGCTCAATCATCTGGCGCGCATTGTCAACCGTCGCCAAATCACCCGGCCGGAGACGACGATACACTTCAATCAGCGCTTCATTGGCACCACGAGTTGTGTCCTTGTCCAAAGTTTCTTGGATGTAGCTGGTCTCACCAGTGTCAATGTCAGCAAATAGTTCACGAATTTCTGACGTTTTTGGATGACCCAAAGCACGCAGCAACGTCGTCACTGGCAATTTGCGACGACGGTCAATCTTGACGTAAATCGTACCATTTGGCGCGGTCTCAAACTCCAGCCATGCACCGCGGCCCGGAATCATCTTGGCACCGTAATAGTTACGACCAGCCACGGTGTCGGCCGTAAAGAATACACCAGCCGAGCGAATCAGCTGGCTGACTACCACACGCTCCGTACCGTTGATGATAAAGGTACCACGCTCGGTCATCCATGGATAATCACCAAGGTAGATTTCCTGCTCTTTAACTTCGCCGGTAACTTTGTTAGTTAATTCGACAGTTGCGTGCAGTGGCGCTTCAAACGTCACATTATTTTCCTTGGCGAACTGGTCGGTGGTCTTTGGTTCGTCAAATCGATACGCACCAAATCGCAATGACAATTTCTGACCAGTATAGTCGTCAATTGGGTTAATTTCTGAAAAGATTTCGCTCAAACCATCCTCGACGAACCAACGCCAAGAATCTTCTTGATGAGCGATCAGGTTTGGCAGCGGCAACGAGCTGTCTTCAGAGGTGAAGAACACGCGTCCGCCATCCGTGGACTGTTGTTTTGCCACAGGTATGAACTCCTCGCTTTAGTTTAATTTAGTGATCACGGCCGGAAGATCCCTAATTCACGACTGCAACAAAAGCGATGTGCCCGTTCGCTTTGTTTCTCCCTGTCGTGAATACACTACTTCTCTAACTACCAGTATGCACGAAATTAGGTCAAAAATCAATATTATTTTTGGAGATTTCTTGAATAATGTGCTGATGTACGTCAGTTGGTGAATGCTCAGCCAAAATCAGTGGAATATTGTGCGTTTTAGCAACAGTTTGATAGCCATCATTGATCTTCTGCTGGAACACATCGTCACGTGATTCAAAGCTATCAACCGCCTCTGTCATACCACGTTCAGCGATGCGCTGCTGTCTGGTTTGGTCATCCGCAAATAGCACCACCACAAAGTCAGGGTTCATGTACCGCTCATGAGTGAAACGTTTGGTCATATTGATGATGGCGTCCTCTGCCACACCCTCGCCATAGCCCTGATATACCAAGGTCGACACGTAACTCCTGGAACTCAATACCACCGCGCCGCGCTGCAAGGCTGGCTCAATTTTGTGAAACCACAGCTCACGCCGCGCCGCGCTGAACAAAAGCACATTAACCTCTGGATCCAACTTAAACCGATCGTCTTTCAGAACCCTCCGATATTCATTGGCGACTGGCGTGGTTTTAGCCTCATCATCACTGCCTGGCTCCTCGACAACAACAACTTCACGGCCGCGTTCTCTGAGCCACGCTGCCAACATATCTACTTGCGTGGATTTACCGGTGCCGTCATTGCCCTCAATGACGATGTAAACTCCCGTGGCGCCCGAGCGTTCCATCACAGCAGCCCCTGACTCAAGCCGTCAATTGGCACTGGAGATTTACGGCTGTCACGGTACGTCTTTGGTAGTAGCATCTCCGGTCGCCAGCTGGCGATGATTTCCTCCAAATCGTTCCCTGTCTGATATTTATCACTGACCTTACGCGCGCCAGAGCCATAGCCGCCTTCAACTGGCCCAGTTTTGTGAAAAATCATCTGTCCAATACGCTCGCCGACAGGTAACACAACGCTTTCATGCATGTTGAGATTATAAATTTCCAGCGTAATCCGATTGATATATCCTGGGTCAATCCAGCCAGCGTCAAAGCAAACCGCCACGCCGTTACGTCCCCACGAACTACGGCTCAACACCTGCGCTGCGCCGCCCTGTGCACGAATACCCACAAACTCGTGCGTGTGCGCCAAAATCCGCTCGCCAGGACGCAACACGATGATCGGATGGTCTGGTGGGATGTTTTGAAATGGCGTTGCGTCATGCTCCTTACACCATTCGGCATGCGGCATGGCTTTGAGCGGGCCCTTGAAATATTTGGCAACATAGGCTGCATCAAAGGGATTGTAGACGCGATATTCGCCTTCAAATTCCTGCTTATAGTAGTAGTGACCCAACGTAAAGTCCAAACTAGCTTCTGCCACGTGGTCTGGATTGAACGGTTGACAGACGATGACATCGTCGTTGATGGCTTGGCGAATCTCAATGTTGCTATAAACAGTCATATTTATTTACTCCATAAAATATACGGTTTAACACTAGTGAATAACATATTTTTTGGTTTGCCATGCGTTTTGATAAGGTGGGTGTGTTGATGAGCGACGGATTTTTGTTTATTTTCCGGGGCTCGAGCGTAAACAGAATATCCCTGCTCTTCGTACTCAGCGATCACATCCATCAACTCAGCTCGCTCTGTCTTATTCAGCTGGTAGATGCCTTCAACATGACGCCTAGGGACGACCATGATGTGATCGGCTACTTCATGGCTGTCCCAAATCTCATATGGAAACAGATTGTCTGTCACCAAAAAATGCTCGTGCGCCACTCGCACCTGCTTATCCTCTGGACTAAATTGGCAAAAATTACACCCAGGTGTTGCCTGCTGTTTCATCATTTTTCGATATTTGACATAGCGCTGCTCTGTCGACCGTCGCCGATATACCATGTTCCCTCCGTTTTCCTCAGTATCTGTTAAAAGTATAGCACGTCTGACATAAGCATCATATACTGATTTTCACCCTCAAATATACGTCATAGCAACATCATATCATTGACATATCAACACTTTTTTGTTATTATATAAAAAGTATCTACGTCATTATTACCGTTAAGAAACGAGGAGAAGTACATGGACAGTAAGAGGTCATTCAAGCAGTCAGATATTATCGCTGGTCCGCCACTTATGGGAATTGAAGCGAACTGGGAAGCAAACCATCCAGAAGATGGTAGTGGCACTCCTTACCATTTACCATTTGTTGTTGAAGCCGAGGATGGACCTACTCGACCGGGCAACCGAGTGATTGGTATCTTAGTTGGTGATTATACACCTCATAAAACTGATTCAGGAGAGACGATTGTTACTATTACAGGCAGTGGCATAGAGGTGCCTCTTGGCAATTCAAGACATATTGATCTTGGAGAAGTTGCTGTTTTGAACTATAACCCAAGTACAAATGAAGGCGTCATGATGTTCAGCTCAAACCGTACAGCAACCAAAGAATAATAGACCGCTCCTCTCCAGCGTATCGCTCATGCTTGGGCGACGCTTATAAACATCTTATACTAAGAGTATGTCAGACAAACTGTACCTCAGAGAATACATCATGCCGGGATATCAAGGCGATCCAGGTGAGACCATCATGGGTGCGCTACATATGCCGTCCTATGAGCTGGAAGACAATTCAATGGTGATCCATGATGCGGTATGGGGAGACTGTTCAATTGGTGACCGACAGCCGTACGATTCACTACTCATGGAGCTGGCACGTTCACCGCTGTTTCGCAGACTGCAAGCAGTCGAGCAACTGACATTGCCACCATCGTTCTCTACAGTGCCCAACACAACCCTCTTTTCCCGGTGGCAACACATCTGGGGAAGCTTGGCTTTTGTGCGGAAAATGACCGAAGGTGATGATCGGTTCGATGACCGACAGCGAACCGTATTGGAGCTGCGAACGCTGTTTTCTGATGTTGGACAGACGGCTTTCTCACACTTGGGAGACTGGATTTTCCAAGGTATCCAAGGTGGAGAAAACCTCCATGACCAAGATTTGAGAGCACTACTGGAGACGTTTGGTATCGATGAAACATTAGCCGACTACGACCTGACCCTGGAAGAAACCGTTTTCCCTGAGACAGAAGACTGGGTGGAGTGCCCATCACCGGCTTTGTGTGTTGATAGAATTGACTACGGCATGCGCGAAGTTTTGCGTTGGTCAGGCTGGCCAATGGGCATCATGCAGTATGAAAATCAGCTCCAAGACCCCAAATCTCTCTTCCGCATCAATGACCACATGATGTTAGAAATCACAGATCAAGAGTTTGCTCGTCGCTTTGCCGCCGGCTACAGTATTTTGCCGACAGAGCACTGGGCACAGCCAGTGCATCGGCTACAGCTTGAATTATTGCAAACCGCTACCAAGCAAGCACTGACTGGTGGTGGACATTTTAGCGACGGAGTCCCTCTAACTCACCCTGTCCATCCTCGTGACCGCATGTACGGCATCGATTCGGACTTTCGCTTTGCTTTTAGTGGTGGCGACGCTGCCTTCAGGAGAATATTAGAGACTATTGGCTATCATCAGCGACAAATCTATAAGCGAGCACGTCAAGCAGATCTCCGTAGCCAATTTGGCGAGATGAAAGGTGACTTTCCCGAATTCCCTGACCCATTGACCTCGTATTGCCCAAAATCCCGCAATTTCATGCTAGTAGCGCCTCAGGTAGAAATAGAAAAAGACATTACCGCACAGCAAGGTATGGCGTTAGATATGGGGCGCATCGCCGTTGGACTGCCGGCCTTAAAACCCCGACTGATTGACCCGCCAGTACAAACCGCCGAGGGCACAGCTCCATTGAGCGAAATTGATCCAAGTTATAACAACTATCTGGACGGCCAGGTCAGAACCATGAAAATGGGATATTATGCGACGCTGATGCTCAACAAGGATTTCAGTAGACGCATTTGTGATATTTACGACAAGGCGTCAGAAGCCTGGCAGCGATGCTCGACGATGCCTCGAGACCCCGCTAATCTGCGTAATATCGTCACTCAAGCTGGCATTTACGGCGCTGGCGCACGCTTTGATGATATTCTCGAGATATAGTTTTACGCTTTCTTGACCACCGCGTCGATCAGGCCATAGGCTACGGCTTCTTCTGGCTTCATCCAGTAGTCGCGCTCCATGTCGGTTTTGATTTTGGCGAGCTTTTGACCGGTATTTTTGGCCATGATTTTCGCCAGCATTTCCTTCATCTCCAGCGTCTCTTTCAGGTCAATTTCCATGTCAGTCACCTTACCGCGTGTACCGGATGATGGCTGATGAATCATCACCTTAGCGTGCGGCAGGCAAAATCGTTTACCTTTGGCACCGCTTGACAGTAGGAACGCGCCCATGCTGGCCTGCAGACCAATGCCGTAGGTTGCCACGTCAGGCTTGATGAAATTCATAGTGTCGTAAATCGCTAAACCGTCGTAGACGCTGCCACCAGGGCTATTGATATACAGCGAGATGTCAGCCTCTGGGTCAACCTGAGCCAAGTGCAACAATTGTGCCACCACGATGTTGGCGGTATGTTCGTTCACTTCCTCGCCCAGAAAAATGATTCGCTCGTTCAAGAGACGTGAATAAATATCAAACGCTCGTTCGCCGTCAGAAGATTTTTCGATAACAGTTGGTACCAGATAGCTATTTACTTTATTCATGAACTATATTATAGCATATAGCCGGCGCCTCATGATACACTAAAGGTATGGAGAAAGCTATCATCGTTGCCTATGACAAAAACCGCGCCATCGGCCGAGGTGGTGATTTACCATGGGGACGGAGCTTGCCAGCAGATTTGGCACATTTCAAACGGCTAACCAAAGGCGGCGACATCATCATGGGTCGAAAAACCTTTGAATCAATCGGCTGTCGTCCGCTACCAGATCGTGAAAACATTGTCATCTCCTCACGACCGACAGGCATCAAAGGCGTCCTCACGGCTGTAAATTTAGAAAGCGCCCTAGCGCTAGCTCGTTACAAAACCTTCATCATCGGCGGCGCACGGGTGTATGGTGATGCGCTGGAAGTCCCAGCAATTGACACTATCTACACCACCGAAGTTGATACTGCATTCTCAGATACCGACACCTTTTTCCCAGAGCTGGACATGACCGCTTGGGAAGAGACTGACCGCGTCCACCGCCCAGCAGATGACGACAATGCCTACGCTTTTGATTTCGTGACCTACCGACGAAAAACTGTAGGATGACGGCAATTTACACCGCAATCGGTGCCTTAATGGGCGGATGATGCTCATACCTTTCCAGACGAATATCATCAATGGTGAAGTCATCAATATTCTTAACATCTGGATTTAGCCATAGTTTCGGCAGCGGTAGTGGACGGCGCGACAGTTGCTCGTCGACCTGCGCGCTGTGATTATTATAAATATGCGCGCTATTCAAGGTATGGATGAATTCACCCGGTTGTTTATCTGTCACCTGGGCGATCATCGACAGTAGCAGTGCGTAGCTAGCGATATTAAACGGCATGCCCAGGAACATGTCCGCTGAACGCTGCATCAGCGCCAGATCCAACTTATCTTTCTCACCGTCCCCACCCGGCCGCACATTGAATTGGAACATAGTGTGACACGGCGGCAGTCCACCGGCTCGGGCGATATCGTCAATTTCCGCCACATTCCAGGCACTAACGATGTTGCGCCGCGACGTCGGATTACTCCGTATCATGTCGATAGCATTTTGGATTTGGTCAATCGTCCCACCCTTGCCGTCGGGCCATTTGCGCCACTGCACGCCGTAGACCGGCCCCAAATCACCCCACTCCTCGGCAAAGGCGTGATCAGTCGCGATTTTACCGATAAATGTTTTCATGCCAGCGCGCCACTCCTCGCCATTGATTTCTGGAATGCTTTGGCCGGTTTTCTCCAAATAATTCTTGTACGGCCACTCGTCCCAGATGTGCACGCCGTTTTGTGCTAGATATTCAATGTTGCCCGTACCTTTGAGAAACCACAGCAGCTCATGTGCCACGCTGGTAAAATACAACTTCTTGGTAGTCATAGCCGGAAAGCCATCCGCTAAATCATACCGCGTCTGCACACCAAACACTTCCGTCGTTCCCGTGCCAGTGCGGTCGCCTTTTTTTACGCCGCTGTCGCGAACCTGCTGTAACGCGTCTAGATACTGCCTCATATTTCCTACTCCCTTTAGCTACAACTAGTATACCAAATACTCATTAGCTCTTGGAAGCTACGGAAATGATTAGCAAATATATAAAATACTAATTATTCATAATAATTTGGTTGCGCTCGGTTGCTCGTTCACGTTCAACCCGAAGAATCTCCTGCGATTCTGAGCTATTGATGTCTCGGACATCAATATACACACCGTCGCGAAGGTCATACCCCGAGGTCACCAAAACACCCAATTGCGAATCCGCATAATTCACTGATTCCGTTTGAGAAGTATAATCAATTAGGTTAAATGGGCTCGTTTCAAGCAATGCCGTACCACGGTTGTCTTTCCAGGTGGCAAATACACCAATCTTCTGGATAGGATGCTCGATTTTGTTTCCTTGTTCGTCGAACAGTGGTCCGCAAATTGGTCCAAAGAAAATATTTTCTATATCTGGCAAAATCTTTTTCAAAACATGATCAGGCGGCAATGGAATTACTACACCCAGTCGCTCATCAAATTCTTGAGACAATGAATACCGTACTGTCTCTGAATGACCTTCAAAGTCATTAACTTTACGGCGTGGATCAAGGTGTTTCAGTTCTGGTGGCGAAAATAGCAGTCTGGAATTTTTGGAAAGATTGGAAGTGTTGGAAATAATACCGGCGCTCTTTTCGAATAGATCTGGTCGTCCCATAACACTGAACGGTGAAGCATACTGCTGTACTCGAGAAGGTTCTCCCGGTACTCTCTCCAGATCAAAACCAGCGTGCAAGAGGTTCTGTATGGTATCAAACGCGCACGCTGTGCGTAGCTCTCCGTCCTCGCCTTGGATTTGGTTTGGCATCAACAATTGATGCCCCAGTCCTTTGCCTAACTCTGGACCCAATAAATGACCTGCTTCATGCGCAATAATACTACTAGGAGCACGGTTGTAATTAGCAGTAAACCACGGGAAATATGACCCATTTGCGTCGTCAGGCTTCTGGAATGCCAGGCCACCATAATTTTTTCCCTCTGTATCGCCACCGTTGATCATCACGGCAATAATGGCGTTACGCCCCAGTGCCTTCTTTTCATGATGAGATCGAGCAATCTCCTCTATTAATTTATCAGAAAAAACCCCATCAGGAAGATCAGGAGGAGTCTCATCTATCCAATGAGGTGTTTTCGTAAATGCATAAGCTCCAGCAGTCGTGTCAGTTATCCACCCCGTTTGCTGCTGAATCTCCTTTACGATATCACTAGTAATTCTGTGGTTACTGTGGCCCTTAGGCTGCAAAATAACCGCACCAAGAGCGATATCATATGGCGGTGATAAACTAGCAGCCTCCTGTGGCTTGGGTTGAGAAGGCTCCCCTCCATATCGAGCTCCAAGCTGATATCCTGCACTCCCCACTAGTCCAGCGCCAATACCAACCAGTGCAGAAAGTCCCAAAAAATGACGGCGAGACATCCTGACTCGCTCTAATAACGGTTGCTGCTCTGGCTCTGAACCGCACTGGAAAGCAGCTGAAATACGACCTTCGTGACGTTCACACATAACTAAGTGCTATTTTACACCATAAAGGCATTTTTGTCAATACCAGCAGAAGTGGTATTGATGTCACTCAGGCTACTCTTCAAAGACTATTTGTTCAGTTCTATCAGTTTTTCGACAGTTTTGTCGGTGATCATGCGGTTTGCGATGTCACGGTGGACATTTGGATCGTTGAAGCGTTCAGCTATTTTTGGATCTTTGCCATACTGCTGTTTCATGGCCTCAATTTGCGTGGATAGTTCTTCGTGAGAAACTTCTACGCCCAGCTCTTTGGACAACTCTGCCAGCACCAAACCAGCCTTGACACGCTTTTCGGCAGCAGGACGGGCTTCTTTGGCTCGCCAATCATCTTTGTCCTTAAACTTTTGTGTCTGTAGGTAGCTGTCAAGTGTCAATCCACGGTACATCAAGTTCTGCATCAAATCTTGCTCAATTGACCGAATCTGATCGTCAATCAATAGCTCAGGCAATGCCACCTTAGAAGCTTCCGCCAATTCTCCCACCAAATCATCCTTCAGCTTCTCGTCGGCTTCACGTTCTTTCTGATTGGTGATTTCACGCTTGATGTCAGCTTTGAATTCGTCTATTGAAGTAAACGGACCGCATTTGGCAGCAAACTCATCGTTCACTTCAGGTAGCGACAATTCATTGACCTTGTGCAAGGTCACCGTAAAGACGACGTCGGCACCAGCCAACTCCTTGGCGTGGTAATCTTTCGGGAACGTCAATTTCAGATCAAAAGTTTCACCAGCTTTGTGGCCAACAACACCCTCTTCAAAGCCAGGGATAAATTGGCCAGAGCCAAGTTTCAGTGCAAAGTCTTTTGCTACGCCGCCATCAAACGGCACATCATCTTTTTTGCCAGTGAAGTCGATGACCGCTTCATCACCTTCTTTGGCAGCGCGCTTAACTTCTGTTTTCTCAGTAAAGTTTTCACGCATCCGAGTGATGATTTCTTCTACTTCGCTGTCCTCAACTTTGACGGCTTGCCGCTTGGCTTTCAATTTCTTGTAATTGCCCAATTTTACCGGTGGGATAATTTCTACTTCTGCAGTAAACTCCAATTCCTGACCCGGCACAAATTTCTTCACGTCAACCGCTGGACGGTCCAGGGCTTGGATCTTTTCTGCCATGAAAGCTTCAGCCACCGCCTTGCTCAGGGCGTTGTCCAATGTCTGCTCTTGCAACGCTGCTGGATTAACGTGTTTTGCAGCAACACTGACAGGAACTTTGCCCTTGCGGAAGCCTGGCACTTTCAAGTCACTCGCCATTTTAGTGAGAGCTACTTGTTCAGCAGCCGACAATTCTTCGCCGCCAAGTGAAATGGTCAATTCTACTTTAGTATCTGATAGTTTCTTTACAGTCGTCTTCATATCTGTTGATTATAACAGATATGGGACTAAGCCTCAAATAACGCGTCTTCGTCGCCGTCGTATCGGTGATCAGTCACCACGCTGATCATGCGAGTGAAATTGACTTTTTGTTCAGTTGATTCGACTAAGTTTTTCACAGTGTACGTTTCTGATTCTAATTCTTCTGGCCCGACGAACACTGCAAACGGCACTTGCTTTTTGAGAGCAGCCTTCAGCTGTTTGTCGATCTTGCGACCCGTGATATCAAGCTCAGCGAACACCCCTTCGGAGCGTAACTTCCTGGCAAGCGCATCGGCGCCACTCATGACCTCTGGGCTGATCGGGATGATATACACATCGGTGTGCGTGGCCAGCTCTGGTAGCAAACCGTGGACTTCCAAAAATACCTGCATGGTCGTTGCACCCATACCGACACCAACCGTCGCCATTGGCTCAACGCCAAACAATCCGACAAGCCCATCGTACCGACCACCGCCAAACATAGCGCGATTATTCTCTGGAGTATTATCAAAGAACTCAAAGACTGTGCCTGTGTAATAGTCCAGGCCCCTCATCAGCGTCACGTCAAACACCGCATTGGTCACGCCTTTTTGTCGCAACAGGTCCATGACCGTGCGTATCTGCTGGACGCTTGGACTATCGCTCAGCTCAGCTGGTAAATCATCAACACTCTTCATGCTGATCATCTGAGCTAGTTTCGGCAACCCCTCACGCGAGCCCTCAGCACCAAAAATTTCTATAGCTTGCTGTTTGAAAGTTTCTGGCGAAATCTTATTTTTCTTATCGAGCAACTTTGTCATCATATTTGCGCCGATGACATCCAGCCCCAAAAATTGGCCAAGGAGTTGATTGACCAATTGGCGGTTATTTACTCGCACTGTAAACATGTCGGGGCGCGCGCCAAAGTTCAGCACTGAGCGATAACTCATCTCAATGATTTCGGCATCAGCCATGGGACCGTCCACACCAAACAGGTCGGCGTTTAGCTGCCAAAACTCACGCTCTCGCCCGCGTTGTGGGCGTTCGTAGCGCATGAAATTTGCGATCGAATACAAACGTGCTGGCACCGCAAATTCGTGTCGTCTGGCTGCCACCATGCGGGAAATTGACGGCGTCATCTCTGGACGAATGGTCACCTGCCGACCGCCACGGTCTTCAAACGCGTAGGTTTGCTCACCTGCCAATTCTTGACCTGACTTTGCCAGATAGATGTCCATGGGCTCCAGCAACGGAGCGCCGTATTCTTCATAGCCAAAACTTTCGACGGTTTTGCGCCACACGTTAAAAATATAATTTTGCAGACGTTTTTCCTCTGGGAAATAGTCTCGCGAACCTTTGTAACTTTGTGTTGATAAACTGCTCATGTTAGTTCCATTATGTCATTATTTCTTCTATATATCAATCAAAAACGCCGAGGCAGAACTCGGCGCGGACAATCAAAAAATCAGAGCTCTACCTCGGCAACACATGCGGATGATGGAATGTGAATGAAATCATAGGTTAATTATAGGGTATTATAGACTGTTTGTAAACACGTTTGTTGACAAGCACGCGAATAATTGATATATATATATATCAGCTTTTGCACATGCAGAGGCTGGCGTCTCGCCTGGAGCCACCAGGCTGGAGACACCCCACTTCGCGGAGAATAGCCTTTCTCCGCCCGACTCCAAGAGGAGTTATCATGGTCAACCCGCAGACTAGCCCTGACTTCGGTAACGGAGAGATCGGGGGTGACAACAGCTGGACGCCGCCGGTCTACGGTGCCACGGGAGACGGGAGACCGGTCACGGTCTCCTTCGGACAGGGCGGTCGTACCGGTCACACCCTGATCGCCGATGGTCACGTCAGCGGTAGTGAGTTCTACCACCGCGACGCAGACGCCGACGAGAAGGGGCACGACCACTACGGCCCGCACGGCGAGTCCTTCGGGGACTACGGCAAGTACAGCGGCTGACCACACAACCGTCCTGAGCAAGACATAAAACTGCTCACTTATCCTGATATAATTTTATTTAATAGAGGGGTATACGCCATGAGAGATAAATTATTAGCTCTAACCGATTTTCTAGTAAAGAAAAAAGATGCTGAAGGTCTGAGACTGTTGCGAGAAGTTACGTTTGATTTGTTTTGTTCTGAGTTTGAAGTTGAGAATCTTAGTTTGATTGAATTAAATGATTATATTAGCGATGCACTAACTGAGATGAATAGAGGAACAAGTTCAGAAGAGATCTTGGCGCTACCGATACGCAAGCTTATTGATGATTTCTAGATTTTTGCCCTACTTCTCTCTGTACACCGTTCCACCGCAAATCACATAAAATAACCCTATGACGGACTCTCACTCCTCCGGTACATAAACCAGGCCGTATTCATTAGCGGAAGCCGTCGCCCAACTACTCATACTTTCATCATAATGATATTCAAATACTTGCTTATTCTTTATTTCAGCTCCTCCCCAGCTAGTATGAATGAGGGAATTCCCACTTCGCGGAGAGTATTTCCCTGCCCGACTCCAAGAGGAGTTATCATGGAGCAACGCGGCCGCTTTGACGGAAGAGAGGCGAAGATCTATCGGTCCGGAGGAATGATCAATATCTACTACGGTGGTAGGTAGATAACATTCACAACGATGGCCATGGTCATGTGAAAGCTACAGGCGGTCCACGCGGCGAGAATATCGTATTCTGGAGGTTGCCTGAAGATGAAGGAGGAGAAATCATCATAGACAACAGATTCACAGTCACAAACGGCAACGATGTGCGGCTGGATGTCTACTTGACTGAGATCTTCTGACTGAACAGACCTGGACAAGTCATAAAACTGTCCACTTTTACTAGTTTAAATAGTACAATTATAGGACCATGAAAAATAGCATCACAATCACAATACCTGACTTTGTCATTCAAGCCTTTCCAATACTCAAGGAAATGACATATGTTCGTGAATTTGCTTCTTTCATCACGCTATATCCAGACGCAGTCTATTATCTATTTCAGACGGCAGACGGTCAGTCATTTATACTGGTGGCAATTGATTACCCTGACCCAACTGATGAGAGCCAACAAGTGAAGAGGTTGTCTGGCGGGTTTGAGTTTGAATTTACTCACCTCATCAAACCGTATGCTAATGACCAATGTCTTAAAATATGTCCAAATGATGAAGTGGAAGAATTATTTTTTGTCTCAGATCCAAATGGTCACTGTTGTTATTATCTAGCCGCAGCGAAGCGAAGTCTTGACTGGTGATTGGACCGGGTAGTCATAGCCGCCATCAATTCGTAAACCTATTGATAAGCGCTAGGGCTATTGTGCAACTCCATAGACTATTCTATTCTTAGTAAATGGACGACTTCATACGTAGCATTGCCGCCGCCATTCGCACCAATGATTTTTCAGCCTACCAACGCAAGCGCTACCCAAACATTCAAGAGGGCGAGCTTGTTCAATTTGTGCATGAAGATTTTTCTGGTGTTGATTTTGGTCAGTTCGTCATGGGATTTTTCGCATTTGAGAATTGTAATCTGGACGGCGCAAAGCATATTTACGGGCAGCCAATTTATTTTGCCAATTCGTCGGTTCGGAATGTAGATTTTCGCGGCGTCAAAGCTATTATTGAGGCAGAGGGCTGTGATTTTCGCGGCATAAAATACGACGAGGAAACACAATTTGTTTATGGTAGCGGCGAATTCGCAGCGCGATCACGTTTCGTGAATTGTCAGTTGGATGAGGCAGCACGTATATTTTTAGAAAAACAAGGCGCAGATATTAGCTAGATCTTGATGAGTCATCCCCGACTAAAACATGCTGTTGCAGCCAGCAATACATCGCTACAGTCGCTGCCGCACCAACATTGATGGAGCGGGTGGAGCCGAACTGTTCGATGGCAATGATTTTGTCCGCCGCCTGTGCCATCTCCTCAGAGATCCCTGGGCCTTCCTGTCCAAACACCAACACCGCGCGCTTTGGCAAGCTCGTCTCCGCCATATTGACGCTACCTGGAATATTATCAATCGCGATAATCGCTCTGCTTTCAGCCCGCATTAGCTCGACAAACTCAGCTGTCGAACCGACGTACTGCACGTGCAGATATTTATCTGTCATCATAGCGCCGCGCTTGTTCCATTGCCGCCTGCCGATGACATAAATCTGCCGCACACCAAACGCATTGGCACTCCTGACGATCGTCCCCATATTAAAATCCCGCTCGGTGTTCTCCAGAGCAATCACCAAGCCGTGATCCTTGGCGTCCAGTTCCTTCACAATCTCCGCCTCGCTCCGGCCTTTGAATTTATCAATTACGTTTCGCGTATCTTGCATCTCTGTTATTGTAGCAAAATCATCAAACAAAAGACAAAACTTCATATTTACATTGACTTTTTAGTATAAGTGTGGTATAAGTAAAGACAGCTTTCGTTGATGAGTTGACCCAAGTCCTCGTCCGAAAGTGAACTTTGACAGGCAATCGAATACAAGATGAGGTTTTATTTCTTTTTTAAAAACCGTCATAAGAGAGATGAAATCTCATCTTGTATTGTTAAGAGAACAATACTTAGCTGCAGCCCGCAGAGATGAGAATCAGGAGAGGAATTTCTCATGCCGTCGAATGAAATTGCCAACGAAATTCTAGACATAGCAGCAGTCATTGAAGACAGATGGCGCAAATCCCTCAAGACTATCTGTAGGAGTCACCATGTTCTGGAAAGTCACATAAGGAGGTTCATTAGCTTGGTAGCCAATGTCAATCTTCAATTAGAAGACTTAAGGAACTATACTGAGTCTTTGATTGAAGACAAGATTCACTTCTCTGATTCGCAGATAGGTCTCGATGTCTATAATGATGTCGATAACCTTACAAAGTCCTTACAAGAGGTGCAGAACTTTATTAAAAAGTATGCACAGCTAGCTGAAAAGGACTTATGTCAATTTAAGTCCCTCATGGACGAGATTGACACAGCTCTTCTAGAACTCATGTATCTAGCAGATGAGCTGGAGCTTGATGACGGGGTGATGATTGTCTTCTGCGTCCCCACCCACTAAGCTCTAGTCTGCATGACAGGCAATTGTTCTTTTACGATTGCCTGTCATGCAGACCCTGAATTTTACATTACTAAGATCACCCTAGCCCGGGGTGATTTTCTTGTAGTTAGCGCAATCACCAAAACCTAGTGTAGATATTATGCTATGATAAACATAACCGTTATGCGTAAAGTTAGCTATGTCAAAAAATTCTGGTTCTACCCCATCATCAGTGCTTTTCTGTCCTTTAGTTATTTGGTGTACATGGACGGATTTGTCTCTGTCAAAGATCTTGTCCAAGAAAAAACTGGACAAACCTCCTGGCAGCGGCCCAAGCAGTGGAAGCGAATCAATAATTTGAGTTATGAAACAGATGATTACGTCTATGCAGGCTTTGGTGATAAAAAGCTCAAAGACAATAAGTCAGAATCATTAGTGTATCTGTCACAAAGTCGTGAGCCTGTCGCCCCAGCCAACGCCTCAACCCAAATATACAACAGGTTGCGAAGGTCGCTGATGACAGAACAGCACATCAGAAAAACGCTTGAGCAGACACTGAAGAACAGCACCACCATTGAATGCACCACAGACCCCTCTTCTGCTCAAGTCATAGATCACAAAGAATACGGCAATACAGTAGGAATCGCCTATATAACGGTCAGCTGCGAGGTCGGCAGAGCGAAGTTCGTCACTAAAGCTCGCCTGACTGTTGGCAAGAATGATGGACTGGCGCGGTTTATCGCCATCAGCACAGATGGTAACGTCTGGGAAAAGAACGCTCAAGCCTTTGAAGCCATGTTAAATAACGTCTCAGAAGTTGGCGATGAGAGATATGTATAAATAAAAACCAGCCGAAGCTGGTGATGATCTCTGGTACGGATGAGAGGACTTGAACCTCCACGTTCTTGCGAACACTAGCACCTGAAGCTAGCGCGTCTACCAATTCCGCCACATCCGCGCATGGTTTGGATTGCACAGCTAATTATACGACACCAATGACTGATACGCAAGAGATTTGAGCCTATGACTTCGTGCGACACCACAAGTTGAGCTCGTCAGCCAGTTCTTTGGTCGGGACTTCTTTCTTGATGTCAGGCATCAAGATGTTGGCTGGGTCGAAAATGTGTTTTATCTGAGAATAAATGGCTGTTTCGTCTGGCGAGACAGTTGACTGCATCAGGCCAGCTTTTAGGCGACCATCGCCGTAGCGACCAGCGACATTGCCGCGGCTTTCGGCAACTAACTTGGCAATCTCTGGAATTAATTTTAATAGTACTCGACGTTCGCTCACTTTGTGTAAGTTGAAGACTGGCAGCAAATCGACGTAGCCATTGACCGCGTCCACAACAACTGGCAGCGCCAGCTTAGTCTCAGCTTCTACTTTGCGTAGTTCGCTCAGAAATCCGTCCAATCGTTCTAGTGGCAGCCATAGTCCTGAAAATACCGCTGGACAGATTGCACGTTCTTCAGTTGAGTGCAATATGAATGACAATGGAGTATATAGTGAAGCGATTTCTTGGGTTTGGATATCGTGGGTGGCTAAGCCAACTGGATGAATATTCTCTAGCTTGCGAGCCAATTTTTTAGCGGCACGACCACGAGCTCTGTCAGAGAACTCGCTCATAGTGATGATGACTGCTGCGCCTTTGAACGCTTCACGTGGCGCCCAGGAGAATTTCTTGCCCTCACTAGCAGCCCGCGCCATGATTTGTCCGTCGATGATGTCAACTTTGGAGACTTTGTGCTTCAAGGCTTCGTCAACTGCCGCTTGCGCTTCAGACATATCGCCAAATGTCGCCGTGATGACTGTCGCATCGTTACTGCTGTACCCTGCTTTCATGATCACTTCGCTGATGATACCTAGTGCGCCCTGAGAACCCACAAACAGTGGCGTCAGGTCAAATGAGCCATCCTCGCCCTTGACTTTGGTGATTCCCCAAAATCCAGCTGTGCTTTTTTCGCGGCGCTTGATGGCATCGATGATTTGCTGATTGTCCTCCAGCAGGTTATCCACTTGACGATAGATCTCGCCTTCCAACGTCGACAGGCCTTTTTTCTTTGCCAATTCACGCTTATTGATGCGTCCAGTTTGGATAACATCGCCATTTGCTAAAACAATTTCCATCTGAGAGATGGCGTCTGAGAACAGCGTCGTTAAGCCGGCAGAGGAAGCTACCGCGCCAGAAGCGATTGCTCCGCCGATAGTTCCGTCTTGACCGATGGCTGAGACTTCTGGCAGTGCCAAATTTTTATACATAGACAACAGTTCGCGCACCGCGCTGTACTTCATGCCAGCTTGCACGTGGACCAATTGTTGTTTTGGGTCGATACCTTTGGCGTGACACATATATGCTTGCATATCCAAAGATACGCCACCGCCAGTAGCAGCGCCATTACTGTCGGTGCCAGCTCCGCGAACGACCACAGAAAGGATGTGGCCTTTGTCAGCTAACTGCGAACAAAACCGCATGATTTTACGAATGTCATTGACGTTTGACGGCCGAGCGATCATCTCTGGGCGACGCGCCAGGACACTACCGTCTGATTGCGCTGCATCCAATAGCAAATCATTGACCAAAACCTCTCCAGTCAAATGTCCATTTAGATACGTCGCAACCTTATTCATATTCCCCTTTCCTATTTATGTTTAATTTTAGCACAACCAAAAACGAAAATGAATATTATTTGGGTGGTAATTTGGCCGCGCATATGCTACAATCACCACATGCGGCAGTGGCGGAATTGGTAGACGCGCTAGCCTTAGGAGCTAGTGCCTTCGGGCGTGAAGGTTCAAGTCCTTTCTGCCGCACCAGAGTATAAATTATAATAATTGTCACCTGTTATTGGTGGCTTTTTGCTTGTTCCAGCAGGACTGGTCTCACTGAAATATCATTAGTTTTTAATGACACATAAATTCTTATTGACTATGTCAAAACGCCTGTGCTACAATCGCGCCAAGGCAAACAATAATATGAGACATCCACTTAGGTAGTCAAGGAGGGTTTATAATACTATGAGCAAGGCAAATAATTATTTTCAACGGCAACGCATCGGCCTGGCGGTTGTCGGTGGTATCATGACGCTGATGGTAGCGTTTAGCTTGACGCCAACGTTTGCGGGTGTCGTTGCAACCATCACCAACAGCGTAAACACCGCATCAACTGGTACATTAGTGATGGAAGAAAAGAATCAAGACGGATCAGTTACCTGTACCACTACTGGTACTGGTAGTGCAACCTGTGCAACCATCAACAAATATGGTGGTCAAGCACTCGTTCCAGGCGGTAGTACCGACACGACCGTAAAGATCACCAACAAGGGTAGCATCGCTGCCAGTGCCTTTACCGTCAAGGGCGGCACTTGTACAACCGAAAACGCACCGGGCGCATCAGTCTCTGGTACCGGTAATCTGTGTAGCAAAATGACCGTTACTGTCCGTGCGAACGGCACACAGGTTTGGACTGGCACCGCAGAAGCCTTCCAACAGGCAGCAGCCCAAGACATCAAGACAGTCGTTGGCCACCCAATTGCACCAAACGAGACCGTCACACTGATCATCACGGCTGCGCTGCCAGCAAACACCGACGCCAGCTTCCAGGGTCGCCAAATTTCACAGCCAATCACCTGGCAATTTAGCGCCTAGCGCCTCAAATAGTAGTCATAAATCTGATATACTAAAGGGCAATGAAATTTAGTAAAACCAGCATTTGGGTGATAGCAGCACTGAGCCTACTGAGTTTAGGCTCGGTGCTCATACTACACCTAGCTGGTTTTCGCTTTTTTACTATCGCCACACCAAGCATGGGCGAAACCGCACCAGTCGGGACGCTAATCGTTACGCAGCCGCAGCAATCCTACAACAAAGATGACATTATTACATTCTATCGCAGCGGGAGTGTATATACACATCGTCTGACCAAGGTCAATGACGACCATAGCTACACCACCAAGGGCGACCTCAATGCCGTCGAAGATTCTCTGCCGGTCGCTAACCGAGATGTAATCGGTAAGGCAGTGGTGATTGCGCCAGTGTGGGGCTGGGTTTGGCGTGCTGCACCAATTTTACTGATTGGCTGGATCATCGTCTATTTGCTTTCGTGCATCAAGCGACTGCGTGAACGCTGGCGCTGGCCAGTTCGCATCATTGGCGGGACATTGGTGGTTATCTTGGCCACATTGATCCTTAATCCGTGGCTCCGCGCCGACATGCTCAGCATCGCTACGCACCAGAAAAATGACGTGCGATTACACATTGTCAATACGGGTATTTTCCCTATTCGTGATGATGACGGCAACCGTGTTCATACTGGTCAAACCGCCATCGTTCGGGCCACCGAAACCGACGCGCAGGGGCATTACATTTACGTACCACGGCCATCGCTTGGGCCGACGGGTGTGATGTTTGCGCTATTGTGGTGTCTACTGCCGCTGTTCATAGCACTGCTAGTAAAATTACCACCGCCTGAAGAAGAAATTACTGGCCTACAACTCGTTCATGAGCGACATCGTAACATGGCGTTACTTGCCATTATTATTCTATTTGAAGTGGTACTATTGACCATACAATTGTCTTCCCTGGCAGGGTTTACTGCAACCATACAAAACAATGCCAACCATGTTCAAGCTCGCGCTTACTTTAAATGCTCCGAAGCCACCTGGAGCCGTTCACAGATCCGTCCAAATCCTCAGCCGTATTTTGCCTGGGCACTCAACAGCGATCATGCTGCCAACCCTGTCGTGAGCGATCTTTCCGGCAATGGCAACAACGGCAAGCCTTCGCCAAGTGATGGCTCACCGAGCCGTGCCAGCGTCTCAAACACGGGCTGTGTGCGCGACGATCGCCGTGTTTCGGTGTTTAACGGCGTAAATGCCTGTCTCACTCACGGAGTTTCAGCAGACCAAAAAGTTAACCCTGCACCAAACACCTTTAGTCTGGAAGTATGGTTTAGTACCAATAAGAAAAGCAATGGACGACTGATGGGCTTTAGCTCGCTCTATGAAGGTGATTACAACGGCGGCGGACAAAGTGATCGCCATATCTACATCGACAAAGATGGGCGAGTCGTATTCGGTGCGTATAGCGGTGGCATCAAACTTGTCACGTCACAAGCTGGCGTAAACTATGCTGACGACCGCTGGCATCACGTCGTTGCCACTATGTCGCCAAACGGTGCAGCATTGTATCTTGACGGTGCTAAAGTAGACACCAATGCATCTATGACTGCCGGCGAAAATGTACCGAATGGCGGCTACTGGAAAGTCGGCTGCGGGAAATTGACATACTGGAAGAATGCGGACGGCAGTGACTACCAGGGTCCGAAATATTTTACCGGCAGCATGCAGTATAGTTCGGTCTATACGACTGCCCTCACCGAACAGCAGGTTCGTGACCACTACTTGGCAGGTGCGTCATAATAGTGTATAATATATAAGTACGGGAAATTAGCTCAGTTGGCTAGAGCGCACGATTCACATTCGTGAGGTCACAGGTTCGAGCCCTGTATTTCCCACCATTTTTAAGCATTATGCCTGCAATAATTGACAAAAAATCATACCCTCTTCCCTGACGGTTGAAAGGGGCAGGTTCCGTAAAAAACCTGTTCCAGTGGAGTTTGAGATGCGTCAGCGAGAGGCTGCTGAGCCCACATTCCCTAGACAATCCCCTATAGTCCTTGGCATCATCGGACAAGTAGTTATCGGTCCTGACTCCGTGCGCTATACTATGGACGTACGAAAAGAGGGACTTCATAAAGACCTACGTTTGGCACAAAACAGCGTTGAGCGAGTTGTTGAGAGCAAAAAAGCCATCACTGGAAGCAAAGAGAACACAATTGTTGATATTATAACCAGAGGGGTGAGTGCTCAGTCGATTGACTCGGTTGCTCGTGCCTGGTACGACAAAGATCATCTTAATACGCACAGTATAGAAGCGCAAATCGTCCCAGAGGTCCTGGCCATCGGCTGCTATGCATTGCGGGACGTTATGCGTACAGTGCGAATTACTGGGCAATTACCAGATGAAGTACCGCTCACTAACGATGATATCCTTTCGCTAAAAGCAGCAAAACGCCCTGCTATCTACGTAGAGGGGTCGCCTGCCTATAGCTTTAATAAGATTGTCGAACAAGCTTATCTCTAAACTAACGATATCTCATGCATGAGTATTGACTTTTTGCACCCATTGTAGTATTATATATCGAATGTCCAAGAAAGTTACGGTCAATATAGGCGCATTTGATGTATCTCCTCATGAAGTATATAAGGTCCCCATCGGTTTAGCGATCCCTGGTGCGCGTGAACCAAATAGCATCGATTTAGTGCTCGGCTCAAATGGAACACATGGAGATTTATATGCTGCATATTTGCGCTATCTCACGCCAGAACAGCGCGCAGCGATGCCTAGCGAAAATGAGCATCACGACGCTGAGCTCGGACTTGGTGTATTAGATGAAGCCATTAGCAGCCTACCGAGTATCATCCCCTTCGAGCAGGTCACTGAAAAAACCAGAGCAGTTGCTGAACCAAAACGACGCCTGGCTCTGTGCGCCTTGCATGTTGTTTTGTATGAGCGATATGATCTTAGCCCGTTCAGAAACACCATGAGCACCGTGCAGCTATCTAAGTGTGCCATCGCCCGAGCGGCCAAAGAAATAGCATTATAATAATCACTCAAGGAATATATCAGAAACATTATCATTTACGTCAACCATTTTAAAGCCAGAAAAAGTTAAGCATGGAAATCCTCGCCCTGTTGGGCTTGCGATATTTTCTCAAACACCAGACCAAACAACAGCTCACCTGGTGACTACTCCACATGGCTATCACCAGTCGAGTTATGAAAGATTCTTAAAGTTACAGCCGTCCTTAGAAGCAGAGAGAAAATCATGGAACCCTAGTGAAGAACCATTCTTACCAGACGAGCCCTTTATTGCTGTAGGTCTCGCGTATCCACCACTTCACCCTATCCCTGCTGTTTACGGGGAAGACCTCACAGAATTCGGTAGACCTTCACGTGGACTGCGCGTAAGTAAGACGCAGCTAGATTTGGCTACTTGTGGTCTTTTTGTAGTGATGAACGGCATAACAGAGAAAATGAATGACCCAGAACTACCAAAAATTAAGCTGCAAGAAAGACCAGATGGCATCACGCGTGCCGTCACATTTACTCCTGAACAATTAGACGAAGCACAGACATACGTGTTATAATAACCCTAAAGGAAGGTCTGCTACTAACATCAGACCATATTTTTATGAAGGACGCTAGCAAGATTCGAAACATTGCCATTATTGCCCACGTCGATCACGGCAAGACGACCATGGTTGATGGGCTACTCAAACAGTCGCGCACATTTCGCGACAACCAGGCCGAGATGAGCCAAGAACTGATCATGGATTCGGGCGATCAGGAGCACGAACGCGGTATCACCATCACCGCCAAACAGACCTCGATTTTTTACGGTGATTATAAAATCAATATCATCGACACGCCGGGACATGCTGACTTTTCGGGCGAGGTCGAGCGGACGCTACAGATGGCGGACGGTGTGCTATTGATAGTCGATGCGCAGGAAGGGCCGATGCCGCAGACGAAGTTTGTATTGAGCAAGGCACTAGAACTGGGCTTGAAGCCAGTGGTGGTGATTAATAAAATCGATAAGCCGGCGCGGCGAATCGCCGAAGTTGAAGATGAACTGAGCGATCTATTTTTGGAGTTAGCAACTGATGATAGTCAGCTGCATTATCCGATTTATTACGCCGTTGGGCGCGATGGCAAGGCGTGGCGAGAGATTCCTACCGACCCGACTGACAACGCTGATCTTACGCCAATTTTTGAGGCGATTATCAACGACATCCCGGCGCCAAGTGTCACGGCTGACGGCGGGTTTCAGATGCTGGTGACTAGCCTGCAGTACGATACCTTCCAGGGTAAATACGCCATTGGGCGGATCGCTCGCGGGTCGGTCAAGCGCGGTCTGCAGGTTAGCTTGCTAAAACAGGGCGAAGTGTCAGGTTCAGCGCGAATTGAGAAAGTTTTTGGTTACCGCGGGCTGAACCGTGAAGAGCTTGACGAGGCATTTGCTGGCGACATTGTGGCGCTGGTTGGCGTGAGTGAAGCGCACATTGGCGATACGATTGCTGATAAAGAACAGCCTGAGGCCTTGCCGGCGATCGCCATTGAAGCGCCGACGCTGAGCATGTACCTGGGTCCGAACACCAGCCCGATGAAAGGGCGTGAGGGCGAATTTACCACTTCACGGCAAATTGGCGACCGGTTGCGGCGAGAGCTGGAAACCAACGTGGCGCTGCGCGTTGAAGAAAACGGCATCGGCTTTACGGTGTCTGGCCGCGGCGAGCTGCACCTGAGCGTCTTGATCGAGACCATGCGGCGCGAAGGCTTTGAGTTTGAAGTCGGCCGCCCGCAAGTGGTGACTATCACCGAGGACGGTGTCGAAAAAGAGCCAATTGAAGAACTACAAATCGAGATTAGCAGCGAATTTATCGGTGCAATCAGCCAAGAGCTCGGCGCCCGCCACGCCGAAATGAAGTCGCAAGAAACCACCGCTAGCGGCGCTACCCGCATCACCTATGTGCTGCCGACGAGAGCGTTGATCGGCCTGCGCAACGTACTCTTGACCGCCACCAAAGGCACGGTGATTATGAATTCCCTGCCGTATGGCTATCAACCGCTGGGCAGCAAATTGCCAAAGACCCGCGGCGGCGTACTTATCGCCTTTGAAGCTGGCACCACCACGCCATATGCTCTGCAGGCGGCCGAAGCGCGCGGCGAACTTTTGGTCGGGCCGGGTACGGAAGTGTACGCCGGGATGATCGTCGGTATTTATAACCGCCAAGAAGACATCGAAATTAACGTCTGCAAGGCTAAGCACCTCACCAACATGCGCTCCAAATCGTCCGATGGCACGGTGCAGCTAACACCATTTACGCAGTTTAGTCTGGAGCAATGCATCGATTTCATCGAGGACGACGAGCTGCTGGAAGTGACGCCAAAATCTTTGCGTCTGCGTAAACGTTACCTCGACGCTAATGAGCGAAAGCGCGCCGCCAAGAGATAAACCCGCACCTTACCTATGAAAATCGCCCCAAGCTGAGGGCGATTTTCATAGATGGAGTGAACCGAAATTAGTCCACCAATGTTTCTTTGACGCGCTTTGAAACCACAAAATATAGTGACAGTAGTCCAGCAACGATGAAGTAGATAAATATTCCACCGATGGTGCCAACAATTCGTTCTGCATCAGAATCCTTGCGCATTGAGGCAATGATAATCTGAAGCAAGGTAAAATACGTCGCAGACGTCATGTATGCGGCGATAGCCAGATAGCGGCCAACTTTTTTCTGCAGACTAATCAGCACGACAGCGGTAAAGGATAGAATAGCAATGATTGGCGCAAAGATGATCGACACAGCGCCTTCAGGACTGCTCAATCTTAGCACCGCACCGAAGAACATCAGTGTATAGATGATACCACCAAAGCCCATTAGCACTGTCAAAAATGCTAGCCAGCCTTTCACACCTTTGAGGGAGTTTGCCATAACTACATACTGTACAGGTGCGGCCTGTGGCTGTGCAAAATATTGTTGATTGATGTTTTCTTGCGCGGCTTGCTCAGAAATATGAGCTTCTGCAACCTTTGAGTTTTCTGTTGTTTTTTCCTGTGATGCTGTTGCCATAATGATTTACATTCTCCTTATGAAAATATCTGCTCTAGATTATACCATCGCAACCAGTTATAGTAAAAGTATGATAAAGAAAAATGTTGACCAATTTAAACGCTCTTTGGTGCGCACTAGCCAGCGCATCACGCCCATCAATCGTAAAGATCCTGACGAATTATTTGGACATCTATTTCACGAGGTCCAAGCGCAGCAAATTTACCAAGACGGCAAGACATTTGTCGATGTGGTGCCAAAAAAGCGCTGGCGACGCATCCAGCGAGAATACTTGGAAGCCTCAAAAAAACCCGATTTTAATCTGCAAGAATTTGTCAATCAACATTTTTATGATTTTAATCCGTCGCATGCAGGTCACGTGCCTCAGCCAGCCGAATCAGCGCGCCAGCATGTCACGCAGCTATGGCCGCAGCTGAGGCGCCAAGCTCACAAAGCATCGGGCTCGCTCATTCCCCTGCCGTACGACTACATTGTTCCTGGCGGACGTTTTTCGGAGCAATTTTACTGGGATACCTACTTCATCATGCTGGGCTTGGCAGTTGATAACCAATGGGAATTGATCAATGGCATGATGAAAAATTATTCCTACATGATCCAACGGTTTGGTTATATCCCGACCGCCAATCGAACATATTTTCTGAGTCGCAGTCAACCGCCATTTTTCTCTGCTATGGTGAAGCTGTTGGCGATGCGTCCGCGAAAAGTTGGCGGCTCGAGCTTGGTACTATTGGAATATTTCCCACTGCTGTTGACAGAATACAAGTTCTGGATGAAGGGGCACAAGCAGCTTGACAGTGCTGATCAGATAGCTACTGGACGAGTGGTAAAAATGCCAAATGGCACTGTTTTGAACCGCTACTTTGACAATAAAAATACACCACGTCCAGAAAGCCGCCGCGAAGATATCGAGACGGCTCAGAAAAGCCCCAACGCCAACAAAGCAAAGATTTACCTGGACTTGCGAGCTGGCGCAGAGAGTGGCTGGGACTTCAGCTCGCGCTGGTTTGGTGAGGCGTGCTGCATTGAAACCATCCAGACGACAGATATTGTGCCGGTGGATCTCAACTGCTTGCTGTATGACCTAGAAATGACCATCGCTCAGTGTTACGGTATCTTGAAACAAAAAGCGCTGCGCAAAAAGTTCATTCAGGCTGCCGAAAAGCGTGCGGAAACTATCAGGACGTACTGCTGGAACGAAGCGACCGGCTTTTTCTATGATTATAATTTCCGCACTGGTCGACAGATGCCACACGCAACACTGGCTGGCGTATTCCCACTTTACAATGGCGTCGCCACCAAGAAACAAGCCGAGCACGTGGCTGAAATGTTACAACGCGAGTTTTTGCGCGATGGCGGGCTTCGGATGACGCTGGTTGACAATGGTCAGCAATGGGACGCACCAAACGGCTGGGCACCACTGCAATGGGTGGCGGTTTGTGGCTTGAAGCGGTACGGACTTGATGAACTAGCGGAAGAAATCAGGACACGCTGGCTGGCTTCGACTGAGCGCGTGTTTGCCGACAAAGGCAAGATGATCGAGAAATATGACGTCGATAGTGAATCACGCATCGGCGGTGGCGGTGAATATCCATTGCAAGACGGCTTTGGCTGGACTAATGGCGTGTACGCGGCGCTGTATGATCGGTTTGATGAGCGCTGCCCAAAGTAGGCTAATTCTTGGTTGGGCGCGGAATATCTTCTGGCAGAAATCCCTTTTCATGCTGAAAACCAGCCTGCCATTTGTAGTCTTTGGCGTAGCCTAAATCTTTCATTAGCCTGGTTGAGGCGTTACGAAGATGAAGCGGCACGGGCGAGTTTGGGTATTTTTGCGCCAGAGAAAAGGCGTCATTCATCAAGTCAGTAATCTCGCGCGACTTCTGGCTGCGAGCCAGGGTGATAGCGCAGTGAAATAGATTGTATTTGGCTTCAGGCAGACCAACGCGCTCCACTGCCTCAAAGGTAGCGACCGCCAAACTCAGCGCACCGTTGCCCGCCAACCCAATGTCTTCCGACGCAAAAACCACCATCCGCCGCGCGATGAATTTCGGGTCTTCACCAGCCTCAATCATGCGCGCCAAATAATACGCCGCAGCCACCGCATCGCTACCACGCAGCGACTTGATAAACGCTGAGATGACGTCATAATGCGCATCGCCTTTTTTATCATAGCCAGGCAAACGCCGCTGAGCCGCTGCCTTGACGACCTCTGACGTGACTTTTTCACCAAAGCTCAGCGCCAATTCCAAATTACCCAAGGCCACCCGCGCGTCGCCATCCGCGAGTTCCGCCAGATAGTCCAGCGCTTTTGGTGACACCCGCTTGGTTTGCTTCAAAACTTTGAGCGCCCGCTTCAATACTAGTACAATTTCATCTTTGGTCAGCTGCTGCAACACCAACACCCGCATCCGGCTGAGTAGCGGCGTGATCACCTCAAAGCTCGGATTCTCGGTGGTCGCGCCAATCAACGTGATCAGTCCGCTCTCAACATGCGGCAAAAACGCATCCTGCTGCGCCTTATTAAAGCGATGGATTTCATCAACAAACAAAATTGTCCTGAGGCCCAAATTCCAGTTCTGCCTGGCGTGTTCGATCACCCGTTCGACATCTTTCTTGCCACTAGTCACCGCCGACAACTCGACAAATTCAGCATTGACTTCGCGGGCGATAATTCGCGCCAACGTCGTCTTGCCCGTCCCCGGTGGCCCCCACAAAATCAAACTGACCGGCTCAGCGCGCCTCACGATTTGGCGTAGCAACTCTCCCTCACCCAGCAAATGACTCTGCCCGATCACCTCATCTAACTTTTGTGGCCGCATCTGTTCGGCCAGGGGTCGTCGATTCATATATTCATTATACCGCATTCGCGTCCTCCCGCCCTATATAGTAAAATGGTAGTGATATCAGTTAAACGAGGAGGGTAAGTGAAACATATCACGATCAAAAATCGTCTGAGTGCTTTTACCGCAAGTTTCGTATTTGCACTCGTTGCGGTCGCGGCAATCGCCTGGCCAATTGCAACGTCATCAAACGCCAAAGCCGCCAGCCCGGCGCTCAACGCAACTGCGTATGAAGTGTCTAGGCCTGGCAAGCCACACAGCTTTGTCACAACATCTCAAACAGAAATCCAACAAGCAGCCAAAAATGGCTTCACGACAGTGCGCCCTATTTTTATGGTGTCAACAACTGCAGGTAGCGGTTTGGTGCCGGTGTATCGCGCTGACGCAACACTACAAGACGGAAACTACACAAGTCTTTTGACGGTCAATAAAAATGAGGCTGACAATGCTTGTAAAAAGTACGGATTCACCTGCAAAGGAGTCGCCTTTTACGCTCAAGCTGAGCTGAAAGATGGCGCAGAGATGGTTTACCGCATGCGGTACAAGCATTTCAATTTCCGCCAAGTCACTGCCAAAGATCGACAAGAGCTTCAGAAAGCTGGCTATATCCAGGAGAGCCGAGAGTGGTTCTACGTCAAGCCAGTCCAGCATAACAATGGTAATGGCAACGGCAATGTCGACCCAGTCAAAGATGGTAAATTCTCCATCGCGGTCTATCCTGACACACAGCAGGAAGTTTTCCAATGGTCGGGCAATCAATTCGCTGCCCGCACCAACTGGACCGTGAAAAATAAGGAAAAATACGACATCCGCTTCTTGGCTCACACTGGTGACATGGTCACTTCTGGTGGACATGAAGGCATTGATAAACCAGATCAATACATCGTTGCGTCCAACGCATTCAAGACTATTGACCAGGCAAACATTCCTTACTTGACCACCATCGGTAACCACGACACAAAGGCTGTTTGTGGTGGCGGTGGCGCTTGTGACTGGCGACACACTAACGAATGGGCACGAGACACGACAGTATTCAACCGATATTTCTCTGCTACACGTCAGAAATTGTCAGCTAACCAAATGTTTGAAAATGGCAAAGTTGACAACGCCTACAAAACTTTCACCGCTGAAGGTAAACAATGGCTTGTCCTAACACTTGAGCTTTGGCCACGCGCTGAGGCGGTCAACTGGGCGAAGAACGTCGTAGCCTCACATCCAAAGCACAACGTCATCGTCCTGAGTCATTCGCTACTGAACGCCGATGGCTCAATCGGTACTGGTGCTGGATACGGCACCGGCAAACAAACCCCACGCTATGTCTACGACAATTTGATCTTGGCATATCCAAACATCCGCATGACCTTCTCAGGACATGTCGGACAGGCAGCCAGTCGCGTTGACACAGGCAAGCATGGTAACAAGGTCGCCTCATTCTTGGGCGCATTCCACTCAAATGACTACAACCCAACCAGGATTCTGACGGTCGACACCATCAACAACACGGTGACATCCGACATTCAAGCCGCTTCGATCCGCGACGCCTACAAAGCAAAATATCCAAACGCAACATTGCCAAACTACGACCAATACGACGTATCGTACTCAGGCATGAACTTTGTTAATCCATAACAAACACGGCAAACAAATCATGGGCCCCGTCATCAGGCGGGGCTACTTTATGTCAATCAATACACCACCATAACCAGGCAGTTGCAATACGTCACCGTCTACACGGATATCTGGGTTAGTACCAATGATGACACGGCCGGAGTTTGGCAACCACACCGTTTGTGTCGAGTCCGCAAAGTTAATGTATATCTGCACTTGTTGACCGTCAAGCTGGCGGCGAAATCCTAAGATAAAGCCGTTACCAGTGTCTAGCTTTTCCATGGTACCGTGGCGTAAAATCGGCAGCTCATGACGCAGCTCCAATAATTTCCGGCACAACCATAGCAGCGAACTTGGGTCTTTCGTCTCTTTGGCGACATTGACCTGTTTGTGGTTAGGATGCACTGGTAGCCATGGCAGCACATTGGCGAACCCAGCATAGCGCGAGCTGTTCCACTGCATGGGCGTACGGGCACGATTGCGGTCGTCTTGAAGCGAGCGATGAAAGCCATCTTGCGCATCATGTTGCGTCAAATCAACATCCTCCATGCCGATTTCATCGCCATAGTACATCACGCTAATACCTGGGCACAATAGATTGAGAAACTGCAGCGCACGGGATCGCGGCAGTCCTAAGCGAGACGTCACACGTGGTTGGTCGTGATTGCCAAGGCAGAAGAATGGTATATTCTCCTCTGTCGCCTCCAAATAGTTCATGATATTCCAGCCGGTATGTTCACCGTGCCAATCGTTTTGCCGATGTTCCATGAAAAAGGCTGTGGCTTTAGGATGAACGTGGATGACGTCGTGATATTGCCGCCAGATGTCGCCAAGGCGCTCATCCGGGTAGAACTCAAACACCATTTGCTTATCCTCATATTCATCGCAAACACTCGCTAGCTCGTGCAAATACTCTTGAAAATGCGGTCCGTGTTTGCAATGGTCGTGAATATAGGCACCGTAGCTGTCAGTATCGCCATGAAAATGAGGGTTTAGCGAGTCATCACGCAGCTCTGGATCTTTGGAAATCCCCCAGATGGCGTCCACGCGCATGCCGTCAACGCCCATATCAAACCAAAATCGCACCACATCTTTGATAGCCAAACGCACCTCAGGATTGTCCCAATTAAGGTCTGGTTGGGTTGGCAAAAATGAGTGCAAATAGTACTGGCCAGAATCAGCGTCAAACGTCCATGACTTGCCGCCCGCCAAACTGACCCAATTGTTCGGCTCATGCCCGTCACTACCGTCTCGCCACACATACCAATCCCACTTGGGATTATCCTGGCCAGAACGCGACTCAACGAACCACGGATGCTGGTCAGACGTGTGACACGGCACCAAGTCAATCATCACTTTGATGTCGCGCGCGTGCGCTTCGTCCAACAACATACGAAAATCGTCCAGGCCGCCAAATACCGGATCAACATTTTGATAATCCGCCACGTCATAGCCAAAGTCGGTCATGGGCGACGTAAAAAACGGCGAAATCCAAATGGCGTCAACGCCCAGGTCGCTGAGATAGTCCATCTTGAGCGTAATGCCGTTCAAGTCCCCGACCCCATCACCGTTCAAGTCTCGAAAACTTCGCGGATAAATCTGATACAACGATCCAACATCACGCCACGCTTTAGTCATATTTTAAGTATAAGCGAGATGAGTGATAATTGCTAGTGTGTCCTTATTCTACGCTAGAATGCAGCCTAGTCACTATCCTTATCATCAATAGGATAATAAAATGTGGATCGTTTACCCTTAGGTTTATACCTAAAGACGTGTTTGATAAACATTCTGACTTGCGTTTTGAGGAAAATTTCCTGAGCGGTCCTATCACCCTTTTCTATTAGCCAATCAGGTTGTCTCTCGAGGGTACCTTCAAGTAGTCTCTCATTGTCAGAATATGCGTCAATTGAGATTTCTATAGGATCATCCTTATTATCCGCTATCTCCAGCCTACCCAGGTCGTCTATTGATACTGCATACAACCCCTTTGGTAAATAATTATCATATACGTGATATATTGGAACTACTTGGTTCAGACCCTTAAAAGACATATCACCGGTGCTAAAGTCATTCTTGATCTGTTTACCAATATCATCCTTTCTATCGCTTATCATATACCAATCGGCCGTCCGCACACTAACGACAAACCAGGACTTTCTACTTCGTTTCAATCTCTTCAACCATTCTTCAAAGTTGTCAATTCTACTTGGTTTTGAAAATAAACTCTCAAGTATATGTTTATTTTCAGATTCGGCTATCTCACTGCCATAACTATGAGGTTGATGTATAGTTCCTATGTGCCAGTCTTTTACAAAGCCATACTTATCTTGGATTTGATTCCATCCATAGCTCAAGAAGTCTTTTGTTGCCTTTGTGGTTTTAGTAGTTTTCAAATATCCATTTGGCTTAAATATGGAGATTGCTAGGGCATACTCCTTGTAGCCTGCTAATACACCTTCTTTAAATTCTATAATTTTATCTTGATCAAGCGGTGCAGCGATGAGTTTCTCGTCTTCATATTTCATTCGCTCGTCGATAAATGTTTTAACCAGCTCAGTTAGCACGGACACATCTTCACCTTGCTCTTCCATCTCAGCTAGACGACGAATAATGAAAGGTTTTTCCTCCCTTGTTGTAAAATCAGAGAAAGCACCTGTCCTTGCTATATCATAACGTCCATAATATTCAATATCTTCAGGGATGCTGTCCAATGCAAGCATCCGTTCGATCCAAAGCGACTTCAGCCTAGGATTAAAATCGGGCACAAGATGCATTTTCCTATCAGCGGGTAAATCATAGGTATCAAAGCACCACTTGCTAGCATAGTTATTATCTATACATTTCACGAGCACCTTTGTTAAATCTTGTGCGGAAAAACCACTCAAGTAATCATCTATTATCTTTTTAATATCTTCCTGCTCGCGTGTAAGGTCTTTTCTATCGTGGATATAAGCAGCGACCATAAAAAGTCTACACCGAACAGTCCATACAAGCTCTTCCATCTCTTGGCGATATAGTCTATATCCGCTCTCTACCTCATCAAATATTGATTTAACTTCTTTAAACGCTGATGTTTGAGATTTTTTGTAAGTGTCAAGTAAAAAACTAGTCATATTACTCAAACGATCGTTAAGCCACTGTTCTAACTGTTCCCGACTAAACGATGACGACTCATTGCACTCTCTGTAATTGTATAGGAGGAGTCCAGTATGCTCTTTGAGTCTGAATGCCAATAACTCTAAAACATATTCTTTGTAGTGAGTGTTCTCCAATGTTGTGTCGTATATAGTTCTTGACATTGCATGAGTAAAGATCTTCTCTAAGCGTGCCGCAACTACTATATTGAATGAATCAAATACGTTCAATAGGCTTCTATATATGCTTGATATTATGCTTTTTGTAGCATCCTGACGCTCTGTACGTAAAGCATAAAAGAAGGCCTCATCAATGATGTCTACTGTACTCTGCAAATGACGAGAGACGCTATCACTAAATATCTGCTCAAACTCACTCTTTGTCGTCGTATAATCAAAGTCCTTGCTCTCATTTGAATATTCCTCTACTGTTGCATTAGTCAGTAATTCATATATTACTAATGCGTCATCAACAGCGATTTCATCATCTTTTTCAATAGCGCCTCTAAGCTGCTGCCTGAAGCCCTTAACTAAAACTTCTAGCTGTCTATTTGGAGAATCTGCATAGTCTGGGTCTATCTTTATGCAATCTAGTAGACCACGTTCCAGCCTCTTGTGTGGAGCTGGTAAGCTATCAGACAAAACTAGCTCCATAATTATACCCTGGTCTTCAATGTCAGAACCTGGTCTTGTGCTTAGTATAAGTTGTGCTATCTTTTTATCTGAAGGTCGGCTCACCGATTGTTTTTTGGCCGTTTGAGGAGCTCTATTATAATATTCTCTCGTGATTATTTCATCGAGCTTTTTTACGTTGATAGATTTGATAACACCTGCCTTAGACACTCGTATTAGATAGTGTTTTTTTAATTCTCTCTTGTCGCGTTTACTAGTAAATAGTCTATGTATAACGTATAGAGAATTTTCCAGATCAGTAAAGAAATTGCTCCCATTGGCACGTATCATCTTGCTCGTCCTTAAAGACCTTTTAACAAGATCCTTGATGTATTTCTTCTCTTGTTGCTTTAATTGGCCAATCCCAAACAGTAGCTGCATAGATTGGACCATTGCATACGAACTTACTACCGCAATTATTATAGTTGGAAAATAATAGTAAGATGCTCGAGGAGAGACTAGTAGTAAGGAGCTGAGAACAATATAGGTGGCTAATATTTCACGAAAATAAATAACATTAGGAAGGGGAAATCGTCGGATATCCTCTGAGTCACGTATTTTTTCCAAGAGTAAAATGAAAACTGGGATCTGTACCGCAAATAGCAATCCTATATACTCAATGATTGTGCTTAATTCCTTCAGAACGGTAAGTGGAGCGAAATGTTTATCAAAGAAATCATTGCTTAACATGAGGCCAAAGAAAATATAAAATAAAAACAATATTATCACATAAATAAGAGTAACGCGCCAACGGCTCCTCCAAAAGCGCTGTATATTATAACCGAGATTTTGAAAAAATCGGTAAATAGCTAGCCAGCGACTCATCCAAAAACGTTGCATAATATAACTATAATACTAAATGCAGTCTAAGTGAACTAAAAAATCGCCCAATGAGGCGATTATCCCTTTTCTAATTGGTGCGGGTAAGGAGACTCTAACTCCTGGCCTCTTCCATGGCAAGGAAGCGCTCTAACAACTGAGCTATACCCGCATGTGGTTCACGATTTATTGTAACAAAGCCGTGAATAAAATGCAATATTTGGTGGCTCCTCCCAGACTTGAACTGGGGACACAAGGCTCTTCAGGCCTCTGCTCTACCAACTGAGCTAAAGAGCCACAAACTTGCTATTTCATTGTACTAAAGTTGTCGCCATCTGGCAAGGGTGATATACTTTTAAGAACGCGGGTGTCGTATAACGGCTATTATGTGACCTTCCCAAGGTTGAGACGGGAGTTCGACTCTCCCCATCCGCACCACAATTCACCATCACGAGCTTCCAGCAAGGCTCTTTTTATTTGTCCCGCAAATTTGGCAAAGACTAAACAGCTATCTCGCTATACTCTGCGTAACCACACTTCTCCAAGACTTCCTGACCAAGCTGTCTAAGGTTGTTAATTCTTTTCTGCTCTTCGTCAAGATTTTTTTGCGTACGAATGGCGTCAAGAAGCGCTCTCATGTCATTGTCCTCAGGACTACTAGCAGTTGCCCCTGTAAGTTCTCGCTCCATTAGGTCATGATTAGCACGTGGCATATTTCCGCTCCTCCTCTTTTGGATCCACATATGTCTTAGTACTATCTGTACCATATAGAGTTTACTTTTGCAATACCCTATTTCGCGCCAGTATAGCAAAAAGCCCTCGACATACATCGGGACTACTTGACTAACTATGATGGTTCTCGTAGGAACTTGGTGAGGTGCGCCTCCCCATAACTACGATTGTCCACCACAACAATTCCGTTTTGAATTGGCACCTCACCTATTCCTGGGTGTGATAATATCATACATCCACCTGGTTTGAGAAGCCCCATTAGCCGCGAAACTGTGGAAAACTGAGGGTTGTGATATGGCGGATCAGCAAAAATGATATCGAACTTCTCTGTTACGCTCATGCTTTCCAGCCAATTTGATATCGTTGTTTTTATTACAATAGATTGTTCATCGACGTCCAAACTGGCTATGTTTTCGGCGATCACGCGCTGCGCGACTCGGCCTCGTTCCACGAAAACCACCGACTCGGCACCGCGACTGAGCGCCTCCAAGCCAATGGCGCCAGAACCAGCAAAAGCATCCAGCACCCGCGCACCACGCACGGTTTCGCCCAGTGAATTAAACATCGCCGAACGGACCCGTTCGCCCATGGGATGTGTCGTTGAACCTGGCGGCGTTTGGATAAATCGTCCACCAAATTCGCCAGCGATGATGCGTATTCTCACCGTTTGGCCTCAAATTTCCAAACCGACGCTAGCCAGCCCAGCATGACGGCTTTGATGATGATTGGCATCAGTTCATGGTTGGTTTGCCGCGCCAAATCGGTCGTCCAGCCGTTTTTACCAAAATTATCATACATTTTTAGGTCGGCCACGGCGTGAACTTGCTCTAGATAGTATTTCCGATAGCCCTGTTGTTTAACCTGCAAAATCTCAGCCTCACTCGGCACGGCGTCCTTAAAGCGCGGATAGGCCACCACGCTCGCCACACCCGCTTCAAACGCCACGTGCATGGTCATCATGCCTTTAGCACCCCAAAATTTCCAGTTGTTTTTGATGAGCTCAATCCCCGTATCACCCTTCATGACGTTTTTCTTGAGAATTGAGGTTCGTGTCTCCAGACCTTCGCCACCGCGCAGCTCCTGCATAGCGTGCTCTAGCGGAAAATGATGCGCCGGCGTCAGACCATCGGTGATGGCGTGCGCCATCCATGCCGCTTCAAAGGCGGCTCGCTCAGAATTATGGTTCTGCAGCGCCTTTGCTAGATTATCAATATGCTGGTCGATCATGTCCAACAGCGCCGTGTCATTCGGGTCGTCTGGGTTGATGAAATGCCACGGTTCGTCAACGGCTGGACTTTTACGCTTAACGCCGTCAGGACCGTTTTTGCCTTCAAAGTGTAGGATATCTTTGATATCAGGAAATTCGCACCAATCAGGCAGCATCGGTTCAAGGTGTCGCCTGGCCACTCGATCTATCTTTTGATGAACACCGATAAATCGACCAGAGCCATCTCTAATTGTTGTTCCTGCGTACATATTAATTCAAAATGGTTAATCGCTGATAGCGGCTGACGGCACGCGCCAGATGGTTATATTGTAGCAAATCCTGCCCCTCTTTGACAAAGCGCTCGGCCTCCGTCTGCGCACGGGCGATCAGCGGCGTGTCGCTCAGCGAGGCAATTTTTAGGTTCAGCGCACCATGTTGCATCTTGCCATAGATCTCACCAGGACCGCGCAGTTTCAGGTCAACTTCCGCTAGGTAAAATCCGTCTTGGGACTTCTCAATTTCCCTGAGGCGCTGGCTCGGCTTGTCGTGACCCGACAGCATCAAATGACAAAAACTCTGGTGCTCGCCGCGCCCAACCCGCCCGCGCAGCTGATGAAGCTGGCTGAGACCAAAATGATCGGCATTTTCGATGAGCATGACCGTAGCGTTCGGCACGTTGACGCCAACTTCCACGACTGTGGTACTCACCAGCATGTCCAGCTCGCCGTCCGCAAACTGCTGCATGACTGCTGCCTTTTCCTCGGGCGGTAATTTACCGTGTAATAATCCGACGCGGCGATGACGAAACATCGTTTTTGCCAATTTGTGATATTCCGCCTCGACCGATTTTTTGTCATTGTCAGGATTATCGTCAATCAACGGGCAAATGACGTAGGCTTGGCGACCCTGAGCCAGTTCATGGTCGATGGTTTCATAGAGCTTTGGCGCTGAAGCTGGCGACCAAATTTTCGTTGCAATCGGCTGGCGGCCGGCCGGCAGCTCGTCCAAAATCGAAATGTCCAGCTCGCCATACAAGGTCAACGCCAAACTCCGCGGAATCGGCGTAGCAGTCATACTGAGCAGGTGCGGCATGTAGTCCGCTTTTTGCAACAACGCCTGCCGCTGCTTGACGCCAAACCGATGCTGTTCGTCAATCACCACAAACCCCAGTTTGTGGTACGCCACTTTTTCCTGAATCAACGCGTGCGTACCAACCACCACGTTGATGTTGCCGCTCGCTAAATTATCCAGCAGCTGCCGCCGCTGAGCGCCCTTGACGTGTCCCGTCAGCAGTGCCACCGACACGTCAAATGGCGACAATAATTCATCCAGCGTCTTGGCGTGCTGAGTCGCCAAAATCTCCGTCGGCGCCATGATGGCCGTCTGAAAGCCAGCCTGCGCCACTTCTGCCGCCACCAGCCCGGCGACCACGGTTTTGCCTGAGCCGACATCGCCCTGTAGTAGGCGATTCATCGGATGCTCCGACTCCAAATCTTGCAAAATCTGCCAGGCGGCGCGGCGCTGCGCGTTGGTTAAGGGAAATGGCAATTGTTCGACAAATTGCTTGACGACCGGCTGATTGAACGGGATGCGCCAGCCAGTCAATTTGGTTTGTTCTTGCTTGTTGAGCTGCGCAGCCAAAATCATTTCAAACAATTCCTCAAACGCCAGCCGCTCACGACCGCGAGCAATTTCCTCGTGACTATTTGGCGCGTGGAGGAACCTGACGGCTTCGGCGCGGCTGACTAGTTTTTGCCGCTGGACGATGTGCTCCGGCAACGTCTCGGGCAAAAATTCTATGATGGGACGTAGGTTTTTTAGCAAATCCTGCACGGTTTTGGGGCGGAGATTTTTGATGGATTTGTAGACGGGATGGATGCCCGATGTAGGCTGGGCGTCGGACGCATCTGTCTGCTTAGCCAGCTCGACGGATGGATTGCTAATCTGATAGCTGTTATATTGCATGCCAAATTGGCCGGAAAACATGAACTCGGCGTCAGATCTCAGCTGTGATTCGCGGTAGGGCTGATTGAACCAAACGGCCTTGACTTTGCCGGAATCATCCGCCAGCACCGCCGTGGTAATCCTTAAGCCTCGGCGCACAATCCGCGTGGAAATCGACTCGCAGCGCGCCCGCACCGTCACCTTGCCCGGCTGAAGATCAGCGATGTTGACCGCCGCCGAATAATCATCATACGCCCGCGGCAAAAAATCCAGAGCGTCCGCCACCGTCTCTAAACCCGCCGCTGACAATGCTTGGGCAGTTTTGGGGCCGACGCCTTTGATGTGTTCCAGTGGAGTTGTCAGCTTCATCTACGAAACAGCGTTGATGCCTTCCAGTGCGTAGGCGGTATCTTCCCAACGTTCCACAGCGATGCAGTCAATGCCCATATTTTTGACCGGGAAATCATTGCCGCCTTCTTCTAGTTTGTCGCCAAAGAATAAAATCTCTTCCTTAGTTACGCCCGTTGCTTCCATCAGTTTTTTCATGCCATGTGCTTTGTCGATACCAGGCTTGGTAACATCCAAGCTGGTGGTGCCTGCCGTTCGAATTTCAAATTCTGGAATGCGTGCTTTGACAGCATCGTTGAGCAATTTACGTTTTTCCTTGTTGGCTTCAGCCCAGGCGTATTTGTCTTCAGGAGTAGCCTTTTGACCCAGCGCAGAGTATGTCACCTGACTGAGGCGATCTTCGATGATTTCGCCAGCTGGATTGTCCACCCACATATCAAGCTCCTTAGCTGAGGTCTCAATTGCCTCAAAAATCCGAGCTTTTTGCTCTTCAGTCAAGTCCTCCTGATATTGCAATCGCCATTCGCCGTCCTGGAAGCGATAGTAACGAGTGCCACATGTCGGCATGATGTGCAGCCGGCTAAGATCAACGCCCGGAACTTGTTCAATTTGCCTGACGGTGTTTGGATAGATCACCCCTTCAAAATCAGTACCAGAAATGATACATACATCGTAATGTTTCAACAGCTCCGCTAACAGACCAGCCATGCGCGGCGTAGCTGGCATTTTCGACAAGACAATAGTGTCGTCTGAGTCAAAAGCTATAATTTTTTTCATTCTTCGTCTCCCTCCATGATTAGCACGAATGTATTTTTACCTTTTTTCAACAGCGACGTGGTGTTGACGGCTTGGTCTTCGGCTATTTTTTCGCCATTAAGGCTGATGGCGCCAGATTTTAGCAGGCGTTTTGCCTCGCCGTTGGAACTGACCGCACCAGACACCACCAATGCTTCAATCACGCCGACGCCGACATCGACGCGCGGGATTTCCTTGGCGAGAGCGTCCAAATCATCATCCGACAATTGCCGGAAATCGCCGCCACCAAACAGTACTTCAGTCACCCGCTCCACTGATTCGCGCCGATTAACGCCGTGGACGATGTCGGTGACTTCACGAGCCAAGACTTTCTGCGCCGAGCGCGCACCCGGGTTAACCGCATGGTTTTCAGCGATGGCCTCGATGGTGTCGCGATCAAGCATGGTGAAGATTTTCATGTACTCGATGGCGCTTTCGTCATCAACGTTCAGCCAGAATTGATAGAACTTGTAGACGCTGGTTTTATTTTCGTCCAGCCACACGGCGCCGCCTTCGGATTTGCCAAATTTGCGCCCAGTTGACTTGTTGATGAGTAGTGGTGCGGTCATGGCATAGACTTCGGCATTTTCTTTTTTGCGGATCAATTCCACACCTGAAACTAAATTACCCCACTGGTCAGAGCCGCCGATTTGTAAATTGACACCGTGGTGTTTGAACAAATGCCAGAAATCATACCCCTGCAGCAACGTGTAGGTAAATTCCGCAAAACTCAACCCCTTGCCGTTGTCGATGCGTGCCTTAAAAAATTCACGACCGATCAAATCTGCCATGTTGAAATTCTTGCCAATGTCGCGGAGGAACGGAATCAGTTCCAAATTGCCCAACCAATCCGCATTGTCCACCAAGGTAAAATCGCGTCCAGCGAAAATTTGTGACACCTGCGCTTTTAAGGCTCGTTTGTTGTGCTCAATTTCCGCATATGAAAGCAGACTCCGCTCCTCGGTGTCGCGCATATCGCCGATCATACCCGTGCCGCCACCAACCAGTAGAAACACCTTGTGTCCGCGCTCCAAAAAATGCCGCACCATCATATAGACCGCCAAATGCCCGACATGCAAACTGTCAGCTGACGGATCTGTCCCCAAATAGAGCGTAAAATTCTCCGAATCGATAAGCTTGTCGTTGGTGAATGTGGTCTGGTTCCAAAACCCGCGCCACTGTAATTCCTCTGATAACTGCATATTTTCTCCTTGGTCAGCTAATCTTAGTATCAGTATATCAATTTTTGGCAGTTGATGCGAACCATGTGCGTGATATAATAGATTACGTGAATAAGAGTAGTACAAGTAGCAGCAACAAATCGCCTTCTAGTCCCAGGAAATCTGCGACAAAGCGATTAAGCTTATACGCCAATTTGGCACATAAGCGTAAAGTTAAAAAAGATAAAGATTCGCGCGAGCGTGCTGAATATTTGGCAAGCTTGCCGAAGCATCCAGTGAAGCGATTTTTCTATCGCTTACATCCAAAGCGGTTAGCTAACTATTGGTTCTCCAAACGCGGCGCAAAGATGGCGCTGAAAATTGCTGGTATTACTCTGTTGTTGATGATCTTGTTTATCGGTGGGCTGTTCGCATATTTCCGCAAAGATTTGGATAAGATTCGACCAGGCGAAATTGCCAAACGTGTCCAAACAACAGTCACGAAATATTATGACCGTAACGGCGTGCTACTCTGGGAAGATAAAGGAACTGGTAATTACAAACTGGTGGTCGAAGGTGACCAAATTAGCAATCACCTGAAACATGCTACTGTTGCCATTGAGGACAAAGATTTTTACAAGCACCACGGAGTTAGTGTTAGCGGCTTGACGCGTGCGGTATTTTCAACGGCATCTGGAGGACAGGTCCAGGGAGGATCGACATTGACCCAGCAGCTCGTCAAACAGGTGTTCTTTGCGGATGAAGCTGGTGAACGTGGTCTCAAGGGTATCCCGCGTAAGATCAAAGAGATGATTTTGGCGATTGAGGTTGAACGCATGTACAACAAAGACCAAATCTTGTCACTATACCTCAACGAATCGCCATATGGAGGTCGCCGTAATGGCGCTGAGTCAGCTGCACAAACGTACTTCCACAAGAGCGCAAAAGACCTAACTATAGCCGAAGCAGCCCTGCTAGCAGGAATTCCGCAGAATCCGTCCTACTTTAATCCGTACAATACTGCTGGCAACAAGGCGTTGATCGAGCGCCAACACACCATCTTAGACTACATGACAGAACAAGGCTACATCACTCAAAAAGAAGCAGATGAAGCCAAAAAATACCCAATTCTTGACAATTTGTATCCGCAAGTTGAACAAACCGAGGGTATGAAGGCACCACACTTTGTGATGATGGTTCGATCACAACTCGAGAAAGAGCTCGGTCAAGCGGTTGTTGGACGAGGCGGACTGACCGTCAAAACAACGCTGGACTGGCGCATCCAAGAGAAATTAGAAAATGAGATGAAAGCCTTCTTTGCGACCGGCCGCCCAGCTGCCATTAACGCTCATAACGGTGCATCAGTCATAGAAGACGTGCAAACGGGTCAAATCGTTGCCCTGATGGGTAGCCGTGACTTTAACTATCCGGGCTTTGGTCAGGACAATGCAGCCACAGCCTTTGTCCAGCCAGGTTCATCCATCAAACCATTTGTGTTCACTCACCTGTTTAGCAAGCGTGGTAGTCAGGCATATGGGAGTGGCACCATACTAAAAGATGAAAATATCGACTCAATTTATGGCGCTAAGCTGAACAACTGGGACAACAAATTCATGGGCGACATCACCATTCGCCGAGGGCTCGGTTTGTCTCGTAACACCCCAGCAGTGAAAGCGATGTATATCGCTGGTAACGGTAGTCCAAAGCCAACTGTGGAGTTCATCCGAGGTCTTGGTAACTCAGAATACTGTAAGCAAGAGGAAGACTCAGGTGGCTATGGTCTATCGGCCGCCATCGGTGGATGTGGTGCCAAACAAACTGAACTGGTTAATGCCTATGGTACTTTGGCTCGCTTGGGTGTCAGTAAAAAATCTACTTCCGTGTCGGAAGTGATTAATTCTCAAAACGAAACCCTTCTCAAATGGAAAGATGAATCAAAGCAAGCTGTCGATCCGCAGGCCGCCTATATCACCAACGACATCCTAGCTGACCGATCGAGCACATTGGTGACAGGAAGTATCCCGGGTGTGCGCGCTAGCTACAAGACCGGAACCTCCGACAAGGGCAATCAACCAAAAGACATCTGGCTAGCGAGCTATACCCCAGCTCTCGCCATGACGCTCTGGCTTGGTAACTCCGACAGTCGTACATTGACCTCCATAAACTCGTCAACTGGTCTCCCGGTGATTCAGAAAGTCATGAGCTTTGCACATACCCAGGTCTACCAGCCAGCTGGTAAGTGGAAATCAAGCATGTGGTACACCCGCCCATCTGGTATCAAGCAGAATGGCAAAGAACTGTACCCATCGTGGTGGAACCAAAACCAAGGACAAAGCTCGTCCAAGATGACATTTGACCGCATCTCTAAAAAGAAGGCTACTTCCTGTACTCCAGAGGGCGCACGAGAAGAAGTTGACGTGATCAAGGCGGTCGACCCAATCACCAAGAAAGAGTCTTTCAGTGCGCCAGCAGGTTACAACGCTACCGCTGACGACGATGTACACAACTGTAGCGATGCCAAGCCTCGTGTCGCTAGCATCACCGCGTCTGGCTCGAGTAATAAATACACTATTGATGTCAGTGTTGATGGAGGAAAATTTGGTCTAGCGACGCTTGATATCTTGGTTGACGGACGTTCAGTCAAATCAAGCAATATCAGCGGTAACAGCGCCTCAGACCGCGTCTCAGTCAATGTCTCATCAGGATCACACACTATCACCGTGAATGTCCGCGACGAAGGGTACTACACCACAAGTAGCTCAAAAACTGTCAGCGACGATTAATCGTCTTGACTATTCGCCAACCTGATCAGCTCAGCCTCGCGCTGGGCTGATGTTTTTGTCGTCGTAGAACGACGACGAGTTTGTTGCACAGGCTTCTGAGTTTTTACTGCTGGCTTTTTAGTAGTCTTCTTGGCTGATCCTTCTGGACTAATCTGCACTTTCCGACCAACAGAGCGACGTTTTGTGATGACAGCTGTTTGTCGTGTTGGCTCTGGCGGAGTAGTTTGCTCGACAACCTTAGCAAACATCATTTTACCAGCGTCAGTTTGCAGACTACGGATAATTTCAATGCGCTTTTTCTGGCCCAGGAACTTTTTGGCTTGCTCAACCACCACCATGGTACCGTCATGCAAGTAGCCAACAGCCTGGTGAAAATCCTGACCTTTTTGCGTCAATTCAAGCACCAGCTCATCGCCGGGCAAGTAACTCATGCGCAAACTCTTGGCTAGCTCATTGATATTGAGAATCTGAATGCCTTCGACTTGCGCCACCTTGTTCAGGTTGTAATCCAGTGTCAGAATGGCAGCGTTCATTTCCTTGGCAAGCTGCAACAACCGATTATCAACACCCTCAGGAATGCGCGTCGCATCGTCAAGCAACGTGAACGAGCCACCCAACACATCTTTTAGTTCCTTCATAGCATCCATACCAAAACGGGCACGTTCGCGCTTGGCGTGATCAGCGCCATCAGCCAGTAGTTGCAATTCTATCAGCACACTGCGTGGCACGATGATCTGCCCTAACAAGAACCCAGTCTTTGCCAAATCAACCACTCGGCCGTCCATCAACACCGACGTGTCAACCAAAATTGGCATTTTGGTATTGCTGCCTGCGTGCCGCCGCGGCTTGACTAATAGATATATCTCCGCCATGATAGCCAGCAGCATGATAATAATAAGAAGTTCGATTGTTTTTTCCATATTAATTTCCTTTATGATAACGTTTATTGTAAATAGTCAATCAGCGCCTGGCGTAAATCGCCGACACCGCGCACAAATGCGTCCTTGTGGGTTTTTGGCGCAATGGCGTAGGTAAAGCCGAGCTTCTTCGCCTCTTTGACGCGGGCGTGCCAGCCTTGAGCTGAGCGCACTTCGCCGCCCAAACCAACTTCGCCAAACACCACCGCTTCATCGCTCAGTTTGCGGCCAGCTGAGGCCGAGGCAATGGCCATAGCGACTGCTAAGTCCGCCGCTGGGTCACTCAGTTTCAAGCCGCCAACCACGTTGATGTAAATGTCTTTGTCGGAGAGATTAAGCTTGGTGCGCTTTTCCAGCACCGCCACCAACAAGTTCAAGCGGTTGAGGTCAAAGCCGCTGGCTGCCCGCTTGGGGTAGCCAAAATTCGTCGGGTTGACCAACGCCTGAATTTCCACCAGCAGCGGCCGCGCCCCCTCCATGGTGGCTAGGACGATGGAGCCGTCGAGGTTTTGCCGCTCCGCCAGTAAGCTAGCCGATGGATTAGCCACAATCCGTAAGCCATCCTCGTGCATCTCAAAAATTGCCGCCTCATTGGTCGAACCATAGCGATTTTTCTGCGCCCGCACCACCCGGAAGCCGCCGTAGCGATCTCCCTCAAAATTCAGCACCACGTCAACCAAATGCTCCAGAACTTTCGGCCCGGCAATTGAACCTTCTTTGGTGACGTGGCCGACCAAAATCACTGCGGTATTCGCGGCCTTGGCGGCGCGAATGATGACATTGGATGAGTTGGTGATTTGACTGACCGAACCTGGCGCTGAGGCAATGTCTGCGAGCGACAAGGTCTGAATGGAATCGACGATCACCAGATTGTACTGGCCAGTCTGGATGGAGGCGGCGATGTCTTCGGCGCTGTTGCTGGACGCCAGCTGCAAGTTCTCTGAATCAACCGCACCCAACCGCTCAGCCCGCAATTTGACCTGCGATACCGACTCCTCGCCACTGACGTAGAGCACCGGTTGCTGCCGAGCAACAAACGCCGCAACTTGTGCCAGCAGAGTACTTTTTCCAATTCCCGGCTGCCCCGCCACCAGCACCACGCCGCCTGGCAAAAAGCCGCCGCCGAGCACCGCGTCAAGATCGGCGATGCCGGTTGCCAGCCGTGCCTGCTTGGCCTCGGCGGCCGCCTCGCTGAGCCTGAGCGTGGTGAGCACTTTGCCCTTGCCGCTGCTACGCGCTACCGCCGACGCGCCCGTATCAACCGGTAATTGCTCAACCAGCGAATTCCACTCACCGCAATTCTCACACTTGCCGACCCATTTCGGATAGCTGGCGCCGCACTGTTGGCAGATGAATTGTGATTTTGCTCGGGCCATCACTCTACCGCCTTTTGACTGTCAAGGCTTTGGCTGAGCCGGTCAGCCTGCTCACCCAGCGCATTTAATTTTTCGACGTCGGCATTGTACTGATCGATCTGCTGGAGTAGCACAGTTTTCTGACTACTTAAACGTTGACCTTCGGCTTGCAACTGCGAACGCTCAGCCTGGAACTGTTGCTGCGAGCCAAACCCGCCGCTGGTAGCTCGTTGATTAAAATCACGAATCTTCTCATTTAGCGCTGTCATCGACGTATCGTAACTTTCCTTGCGCTGCTCAATCACCGCTCGTTGCTGTTTCAACTTCGCCCGCAAAGTAGCCACTTGCCGTTCCAGATCAACAAATCGCTGATTGTATTTTGCGTGCAAGGCAACTACTCGTGAGCGGTCACTGAAAAATCGAGCATAGTGCGCTTCCAACTCTGAGCCCAAGTCAGCATGTTCAGTACCCAAAATAGAATGAAGCTCGTTGGACCGAGACCCAGGCTGTGCTCGGTCGTAATACGCCATGCGTTCTTCCAACTTACTGTCCTTCACTCTCGAATATGCATGTTCCAGTAGTTGGCCCAGCCGCTGCTTTTCCGCATCGGACAATCGCGACCACGCTGCGTGCAACATTTCGTGCGCCGCCGTCACCTCTTTGATACCGTCAAGCTCAGGGTTTGGCACATTGTAAATATGGATAGTATCCTCTCCAGATTTGTAGCAGCCCAAAATCGGACTGGCTTTTTCCGACCGACGACACTCAGCATTAAATTCATTGGACGACTCCAGTCGTGGCTGGGTTACGTAAAATTGAAATCTACCGTGCTCCGACATGCCAGCGTTTGTCGCCAATTGAGCAATCTCAGTACTAGGCTGAAATTGCCAGGCTCGCACATGATCGAGCACCAATTGCCGGTTGAGCACCACCCAGCCGCTGAAGGCCAATATAGCTACTGACAGTAAAAAGCTCCCTAGTTTGCTAATCTTCGACATCAATTATCACCTCACCTTTTTTTATTGACGCAATTAATGTTGATCCTGCCTGCGCTTTCGACAGCACTACTTCACTCAATGGATCTCCCAACAGAGTCTGGACAGTCCGCCGAAGGCGTCTCGCTCCGCGTTCAGTGTCAAAGCCATGGTCAATGATATGGCGTTTGACACTTGGTTTAATCATCAGTTTCATGTCGTGATTCTCAATCGCCGCGATGAGCTCACTAGCGATAGCATCAAATATTTTGCCAGCCACTGCTCGGCTCAGCGCCTGGAAGACAATGATAGCATCAAATCGCTCAATCAATTCTGGCTTCAAGAAATCCTCCAGAGCCTGCCGCGCCGTCCGGTCATTGTGTCGCTGTATATCCTTGCTACTGCGTTTCTTTGCGCCGCCAAAGCCCAGCGCTTCAGTATTCATCATGCCCGCCGAACCAACATTGCTGGTCAAGATGATGATGGTGTGGCGAAAGCTGATCACTCGCCCTTGCGCGTCAGTCAATTGACCATCTTCCAGTAGTTGCAATAGCAGATTCATCACGTCCGGATGCGCTTTTTCGATCTCATCAAATAACACCACACTGTACGGCTGTCGACGAACTTTGTCGGTCAATTTACCGCCATCTTCATACCCCACATAGCCCGCTGGAGCGCCAACCAACCGACTGGTGGTGTGTTTTTCGGAGAATTCACTCATGTCAATTTTGATCAGGTTCTGCTCACCGCCAAACACTTCACGCGCCAACACGCGAGCCAGCTCAGTCTTACCAACACCTGTCGGACCCAAAAATACGAAAGATCCCATGGGTCCACTATGCCGATGTAGTCCAGCACTGTTTCGTCGAATAGCCCGAGCCAGCTCAGCAATTGCTTCAGTTTGCCCCAGCACAAATTTACCGAGTCTATTTTCCAGCTTGATCAAACTTTTGGCTTCGGTGTGCGCCAATTTTTTCACTGGCACACCAGTCATGGCACTAACCGCCGACCTTAAATATGCTTCATCCAACCGCGGCAACATGTCCTCGCTCGCGCCCAAATCACTAGCGCGTTTTTCCAATTGCTTCATTTGCGTTTTGAAACGCGCCGCTCGTTCATAGTCTTCCGCTTCTACGGCCGCATCGATTTTACCTGCCAGCCGCTTGATCTGCTGGGCTATTTTTTGGCGTCGACCTGGTTTGAGTGGCTGCTTTGAGCGCATCAATGCTGCCGCTTCGTCCAGCACATCAATTGCCTTATCTGGCAAAAATCGATCCATGACATACCGCTGGCTCAAATCCACCGCCAGCTTCACAACCTCCTCGTCGATACTCAGCTGATGATGCAGCGCCAAGCGACCACTCAGCCCCATCACCATCTGCACAGCCTCTTTCGCCTCAGGTTCTGCTACTACAACCGACTGGAACCGTCGACTCAAAGCAGCGTCTTTTTCAATGTATTTGCGATATTCATCAAATGTCGTCGCCCCGATCACCCGCACTTCGCCGCGCGCCAACGCTGGCTTCAGGGCATTGGCGGCGTCCATTGAACCTTCGGCCGAACCAGCGCCCACCAATAAATGCAGCTCATCGATAAACAAAATAACTTCTTGGTGCTCCTTGGCAACTGCTAGCACTTTTTGCAAACGTTCTTCAAACTGTCCGCGAAATTTCGTCCCCGCCACCATGGAAGCCAGATCCAGCTGGATGATTCTTTTGCCTTCCAAAAATGCCGGTACGTCACCATCAACAATTCGCTGCGCCAAACCTTCAACAATTGCGGTTTTTCCCACGCCTGGCTCACCGATCAAGGCTGGGTTATTTTTGCTGCGCCGACCCAGCACTGTGATGACGCGTGACAGCTCCTTGTCTCGCCCAATCATCGGATCGACCAATCCCTGCCGAGCTCGCTCTGTCAAATCATTGCCAAACTTCTCTAGTAGTTTGATGGACTTGCGTTCAGTAGTCGGCGCTGACTCGATTCGTTGCTCTGCCTCTGATTGCTGCCTGTCAAACACGCCCTCCAAGTCGCCACGAAGCGCCTCCAAATCAACATTCATGTCACGCAAGATCCTAGTAGCCCGTGCTTCGCGCTGCGTCAAAATGCTGTAGACCAAATGCTCCGTACCAATTCGCGATTGTCCAAACTCCAGCGCCAGCTCCCATGCCATGTGCACTGTCGCCAAAACATCAGCTCGTACTCCATGGTCAACAACCGCAAACACCACCGCGCTTGGCGTCAATTCCAGCGCCGTTTCAACGCGGTCAAGCGTCACTCCACTTTCCGCCAAGATCTTGGCACCTAGCGAAGAATTCTGAGCCAATATCCCCAGAAGAATATGCTCAGTCCCTACATACGGGCTTCCTTGATTTTGGGCAATCACACCAGCTCGCTCAAAGCTAGCCCGCGCCGTATCTGTCAGGCGCGATTCCAGCTCAGAGAAATCTCTTGGCTGTTCCATTATCGCCTCCTTTCATCGCTTATCGGCGAATGTCTCAAGTACGTCGCCAATCTTATTCTGCTGCTTCCTCAATGGCATTAAACAGACTATCTTCTACATTCTTGCGCGGCTTGTTTTCAGCTGGTTTAACAGCCGCCTTTGCCTCGATGTCCAATTCGTAGCCAGTTAGCCTACTTGCCAAGCGAACATTCTGCCCAGCTCGACCGATGGCCACTGACTGCTGATCTTCGCTGACATAAACCGTTGCCCGCTTTTCATCTTCATTAACCGTCACGCTCAGTACTTCTGCTGGACTCATAGCATTAGCGATGAAACCGGCCGCGTCTTCCTCAAACGGAATGATGTCAATTTTTTCCTGCTCCCCAATTTCGTTCATCACCGCCTGAACACGCGTTCCGTGACCACCGACGAAGGTACCGACTGGGTCAACACCTGGCAGTGCTGATGCGACTGCTAGTTTAGTGCGGCGACCAGCTTCGCGGGCAATGGCTTTGATTTCCACAGCGCCCGTTTCCATCTCTGGCACTTCCTGGCTAAACAAGAAGCGTACAAATTCCTCATTACCACGGCTCAAAATCAACTGCGGACCGCGACCTTCGCGCTCGATGTCCTTGATGTACACCTTGACGCGGCGACCAACGCCGTAGTACTCGCCAGGGATCTGCTCGGACTGCGGCATGATACCGACCGCCTTGCCCAGCTCAATTCGTACCACGCGCGGCTCAACCCGCTGAATCGTACCGGTCACCACCGTACCAATCTTATCCTCAAATTCTGCCAGCACTACCTCGCGCTCTGCCTCACGCAACCGCTGCAAGATCACCTGCTTGGCGGTCTGGGCTGCCACCCGGCCAAATGTCGTCACGTTGTGGGTCTCGACCGTCACTTCACTGCCCAGTTCAGCCGCCGGATCAACCGTCTTAGCCTCCTCGAGGCTCATTTGATTGACATCATTTTCAACTTCTTCAACCACCGTTTTAACGACCGACACCACAGCCGTACCGCTGTTGATGTTCAAGCTGGCGCGCACCAACTGCTCGCGCGTCCCGTTATCACGCCGCCATGCTGCCGCGATGGCCTGCTCAATCACCTCCAAAACTGTTTCTTCTGGCAGGTTCTTTTCCTCGGCAATCGTCCGCAGTGCCAACGTCAATTGCTTAATGTTCAAATCTTCCATACTACTCTCCTTTATCACTTATGATTATACCACGATACGAGGTTGCACCGCGATGCATATATCCTCATACGAAAAATTCCGACCTTGGCGGCCGGACGTACGCTACACATTCTATACCAGTTCGCTGGCCATGTCAAGCATACCACGTAGTCCGCGCCTTCTCCGTGCCATATCGAGCAAAGCGGTCCTGCAAAGACCGGCCGTAAACCCAGTAAACGGCTGGTCAAAGAGGGTGAATATTTCGGCATACTCTTTATTTTCCGTCACCTTAACACCCGAGAAGATATTCGCGCCCTCATTATACTCACGCCGCATATCATTGATGAGCACTCTTGACGCAAAACGCCCAATCACCCTATCAATCTCCCGCTGGATACGATTCAACTCATCCATGATGGCATAATAATTACGACTATCCTTGTCCATGCCATATTGTTCTCGCAATGATCTACCCGGGGCTCTCTCGATAACGGCGGCAGGTGGTGAATAGCCATCACCTACCAAGGCCAATACTGACGAGGTCGTGATGTCTGAATTATCCTGCTCAAGTTCTTCACCTAACATATTCAACGTGAGCGTTTGTATCTGCGCCTCATCCTTATCCCGATGTCGCTTACTCAAATACGGAATGTCAGGACCTGGATCAATAACATAAGCATGTAATGCACCTAATCGAGCTGCGGCAATCTTATTTTGTATCACCTTTTCTTTACCCCGCCCATGATATTGCATCCAATCTGGATTTCGGCTGACCGACGCAATAGCCGTCAGCTCCAAGGTTCGCTGAAAACCCTCATCATCAGCCAGCTCTGGACGGAATAAAACCGCAGTCACTTGATGGTTTTCCTGGTCCATCGGTGACTTGACCGAATACTGGCGAATTTGCTCACTTCTCACCTTATTATAATAGCATTTTATTTCTTTATTGTCAATGTAATTGTGTCCGTACTGTTGCTTATTTTGCTTTTCTATGACATAATACTGATATGTTTACCATCCGCTCGACCGATAAAGATGGCCAGCCAAGCCTTCAGGTGGACATTGCGCCAAACTGGCCTATTCTGGATCAGACAAAAACCAACTGGCTTACTGGCAAACCAGCTGTTGTTGACAAAATACCTATATATCCTGAAACGCGCGACTGGGTGTTTGGACCAGCCATTCAGGTTTATAAAGAAACAACGTTCTATCTAAAAGATAACCGGATTCCAGATTCTCCAATCGAGACAGCGGATAGTGAAGCACGTTGTAGCCTAATGGATTGCTACGTTAACCCTGAGGATATCACAACATTATTATTGATGCCCCACCTCGATACAGTATTTGACATTGATTCGCCCGAAGAAGCCGCGTCAGCTGAATCATACTTAAACCGCAAAATAGGCTCAAAGATACTCCGCATGATATTTAAAAATATTCCTGAATTAAAGGACCCAATTTTGCGAAGAACAATCGATAATTCCCTGGTTGAAACAAAAGCTGATATCACCCTAGCCGTTGAAGCCCGTAAAATTCATGAGCTATCACCAGATGACGAGTCGGTGAGGCTCATCAGGCAAGCTACCTGCAAAAAAGTTGACAGACAACTCTCCGCCATGCGAGATGCCATGACAGAGCTTGCATATATCAGTGGCACCTACCGGCCAAAACATAAGCCAGAGCTAAGCGCTGCCGACAAAAAAGCAGTATTTGCCGAAATGATTGCATCCAAATATCAACAGACGGCTGAATCCTAACTAGCTCAACCCTTGCATCTTTCCAGAACATTGGCAGAGGCTTGCTTTTCAGCGTCAGTGACCCACAAGTGGTATTTTTTCTTCACCGCAATTTGCCGGGCGACGTATTGGCAGCGAAAATCTTTGTTAGGCGGCAACCAAGCTGATGCATCGCTATCACCCTTGTTCTGATTTGCCTGTCCTTCTGATGCCAATAGATTCAGTGGATCATTCGCCAATTTTTCCCTGTCAATCGCTGACAAATTCTGCGCGCCCTTTTGCCAGGCATCGCTCAGCGCCACCACGTGGTCAATCTGTACTTTAGAACTGGTTTTTTCACCGCGCTGAAAATGAATGGTTTGACCAGTATATGGATCTTGCAAAACACCAGAAAGCACCTTGCAGCCTTCGCCCACTTTTTCATCACTCAAGTCCCTGGCTAAAATCACTTCACGCACTGAGCAGCCATCGATTTTGCCCCAGCCGTTGCCAAACTGCTTGCGCGTATAGCCTGTTTTGGGTGCACGACCTTTTACTTCCAGTTTGTTCAATTCATCAAGTGCGTTCGAGCTGCCGAAATATTGTTGCTGTAAATCAGCCGGGACAGGAGCCAACTTTGGTTGTGACAGTTGCGACGACCACACCGCCAAAACCGACAGCACCACCACAAACAACGCCATAATGCGCCTGTGCTGCAATTTTGTCCCTCTCATACCTCTAGTATATCGAATACCGTAAGCCTTTTCTACCTGCCCAATCTCACAGTCCGCAAATGATATAATGAGACTATGACAAAACTCAAGCATTTACTCGATACCTTTACGCCCCAGCACTATAATCTAACCCTCGACCTGACACGCGCCGATGAAAAATCGTTTTCTGGCACAGTGATCATTTCCGGCGAGTCAACTGGCGAGTCGATTTCACTACACGCCAAAGATTTGACTATCCACTCGGCGTTGATTGACAATCAACCAGCTGAGTTTTCTCACGATGAGTTTGATGAATTACGTTTGTCGTGCCCAGAGTTGTCCAGTGGTCAGCACACCGTTCGCATCGACTTTTCTGGCACCATCACCGATGCTATGCATGGACTATATCCGTGTTATTTCACCCACGACGGCGTGAAAAAGCAGCTGTTTGCCACCCAATTTGAGTCGCACCATGCCCGCGAAGTGTTCCCGTGTGTTGACGAACCAGCCGCCAAGGCGACCTATGACGTCACGCTGGTGACTGCTCCGGGACTCACCGTCCTTGGTAATATGCCTGTCACTGAATCATCCGAAAAGGATGGCGCGCTGACAACCACCTTCGCTACTACGCCGCGCATGAGCAGCTACCTCCTGGCTTTTGTCGTCGGCGAACTCCACAAGAAAACCGCCCGCACCAAATCCGGCGTTGAAGTTAATATTTGGGCAACGCCAGCCCAGAGCGAGGAGACGCTGGATTTTGCGCTGGACATCGCCACCCGCTCAATTGATTTTTATGACGAGTATTTTGGCGTGCCGTATCCGCTACCAAAATCTGACCATGTAGCGCTGCCTGATTTCTCGTCGGGCGCTATGGAAAACTGGGGACTCATCACCTACCGCGAAAGCTGCCTGCTGGCTGACCCGAAATTAACGCCGGAGTCGTCCAAGCGTTTCATCGCCACCGTCATCGCTCACGAACTCAGCCATCAATGGTTTGGCAATTTGGTGACCATGCAGTGGTGGAACGATTTGTGGCTGAACGAAAGTTTCGCTAACATGATGGAATACGTGGCGGTCGACGCACTACATCCCGAGTGGCGGATGTGGGAGGATTTTGCAACGAGCGAAGTCACTGCGGCACTGCGGCGCGACAGCTTGGACGGCGTGCAGCCAGTGCAGGCCGATGTCAATCACCCAGACGAGATTAGTACGCTGTTTGATCCAGCAATCGTCTATGCCAAGGGCGGACGGCTACTGGTGATGGTACGGCGGCTGATCGGCGAGGAAGCGTTTCGAGCTGGTTTAAAGTCATATTTTGAAAAATTCGCCTACCAAAACACTGTTGGCGATGATTTGTGGCGGGAATTAGAAACAGCCAGCGGCCAGCCAGTTGTTGATTTGATGAACACTTGGATTTCCCAGCCAGGCTTGCCAATCGTGCGAGTCGAGCAGGACAATTCGACTGAGCAATCTACTGTCACGTTAAACCAAGAACGCTTTTTCATTGGCGATCATAAGCCATCCGACGCCTTGTGGCCGATTCCATTGTTCACCAACCAACCACTTGATGACGAAATTTTAACTGAACGTGAGAAAACATTCACCATTGAAAAACCGCTACAGCTGAACTGCGGACTGAACGGGCATTTCGTGACCAAATACGATACCGCTGCTCGTGAGCAACTACTAGCCAACATTCACGAACTGCCGACGTTAGACAAAATCTGCCTACTCCAAGACGCCACGCTACTAGCTCGGGCTGGATGTGAAAATTCAGCTTCACTCCTACCACTGGCGCTGTCGCTGAAACATGAAACCAATGAAAAGGTTTTTGACATGGCAGCCGGTGCACTGGCGGAGCTACGCAAATTTGTTGACGATGATGACGATGGCAAAGCCCGCTTGAGGCAAATTTCTGGTGAGTTTGCCCGTGCTACGTTTGACGAACTGGGCTGGGACGAAACGCCTGGTGAATCTGACGACGACCGCGAGCGGCGCGTCACTGCTCTGGGCTTGATGATCTATAGCGAGGACCAGGCAGTGCTGGTAGAGGCCAAGCGACGCTTCGACAGCCAGCCTCTTGACAAATTACCAACAGAAATCCGTTCACTGATCATCAGTGCCAATGTACGGCACTTTGAGACACAAGAGATGATCAACAGCCTGTTCCAGACTTACCAGCAGACGCCATCAAACGATCTACAGGCTGACATTACCCTGGGACTTACTGCCACCAAAAACCCTAAAACTGCGCAACAAATCCTTACAAATATCAAGCGCCCTGACATCATTCGTCCGCAAGACGCCAGCCGTTGGTTTGTCTATCTCATCCGCACCAACGAAAGCCGCCAGCTCACCTGGAACTGGCTAAAGGACAATTGGCAGTGGGTCGAAACAACCTTTGCTGGTGATAAAAGTTACGACGATTTCGTCCGCTACGCTGCCATCGGGCTGACAACCGGCGATGAACTGGCTGACTTTCGCCACTTCTTTGAGCCAATGCTGAATATCCCAGCCCTGACTAGGACGATTGAGCTAGGCATCACGGAAATCGCAGCACGGGTCGAGTTGATTGAGCGAGACAAGGCGGGTGTACTCGCTGCTTTGCAAACAACACTGTGATATATTATGCCACATTTTTGACAAAATCCCTTGACATTTTGTTCTATTAGTGATATATATATTAGCTTTTGCTCAAAGTTTTCCATAAAGGGCAAAAGTCGCCCTTTAGCTTTTGAGCAAGCCAGGAGTGGAAAAATGAGTACAGACATCTGTATTAGCCTCCCGATGATCGGGACTTTTACATTTCGTCCTGATGAGAGCATCAAGGAGAGCTTAGCTGGGCGACCGGCTGAGCAGCAGTCTCAAATGCTACGCAACCTAGAACGCCAGATTACGGCGTTTCTAGCCTTAGAGTGTAGCGGGATACTCGCCCCTTATACGGGGCTCAGTGAGGAGATTGATGACCTACTCGCTGAATGTAGTAGGAAAAATGGACAGCGTCTCGCCGCTTGCAACTTCTGACACACAAGGGCCCGCCCGCTGAAAATAGCTCGCTGAACAATAGAATTCAGCTTGAGCTCGTTCGGCGGGCTATTTTCTTTGGTTTTATTTTACTCCAACACCACCTGCTCTCGCACTGTCGGCGGATTACCCTCGACAGCCACCGCCAATAATCGCATGTCGCATCCTTCATATTGCGGATGCTTTGCCATGAATAATTCAGCTGCAAAGCGCATTTGCCGCTGTTTTTTGGCGGTAATCGCCCCCAGCCCGCCACCAAAATCATCATTTTTGCGGTATTTTACCTCAGTAAACCACAGCACATCATCTTTCATGCTGACAATATCAATTTCGCAGTACCGCGTCCGCCAGTTACGAGCGATAATCTCATGTCCATCCGCTGTCAGCCAATCCGCCGCCGCCTGCTCTCCCATATCGCCAATTTGACGCGTCGTGTTTCCCTGCTGATGTTTAATTTGGCTACTAGACGATGGCTGCGAATTCCCCTCAGTGCCAGCGTATTTTTGCAGTGGTGCAAAACTCAGCCGATGTAGCGGCGTCACACCCAGCCGTTCAATCGCCGCCCGGTGCTTGGCCACGCCGTAGCCAGCATTTGACGCGAAGCCGTACCCTGGATAGACCACGTCTTGCTCAGCCATAAACTGGTCGCGCGCCACTTTGGCGATGATCGACGCCGCCGACACGCTGGGGATCAAACCATCAGCCTTAGCCATTACCGTCACGTATCGCTCCAGCGCCGTATCCGCCAGAAAATTAACCGTCCCGTCAATGATGATTTCATCAAATGCCAAATTCTTCTCCTTGCACTGCGACTGAATTTGCTTGACCGCTCGCCGCGCTACCAGACGCAAGGCCTGGCTCATACCAACCTCGTCCAATTCCCCGGCGCTCACCCAGCCCAGCGCCCATGCAGCCGCCTGCTCACGAATTACCTCGTCCAAAGCCTCACGGCGTTTTTTGGTTAATTTTTTACTATCATTTAGCCCCTCAATCTCAGCACCACCCAAAATCACTGCGCCAACCACCAGCGGTCCCGCCCATGGCCCACGCCCAACTTCATCAATGCCGAGAATCATACCCATCATTATAACAAAAGGTTGCGTCCTACACGGAGTACTAGGTCCTCAAATTAGATAAATATCGACTCACATCAGTAACATGGAAGTAGACAGTCTAACTTATTGCATTATTATATATTTTATGGTATAGTAAAAGAGTACTAAACACACTGAAATAGAAGGGGGTGTTTAGTTGTGATGGGGGTCATGGCTTTAACAGCACTCACGTGCTTATTGGCCATTGTGGATTATCTGATGCTCGGTGTGATCTTGTTATTAGATCTGCTCCGGGCCGGCAGCAGCCCCATCTACCCAGGCCCTCGTTAAAGAGAGCCTGTCACGGCCCGCCGAGACGGCTCACAGACTATCAACTGTTCTGTTTGAGCTCTCGGCGGGCTATTTTCTTTTTACAAACCGCCAGCCCATCCAGCCCAGCCACACCGCCACCGCGCCCAGCGTATTTGCCAAAATATCCCAATTAGTATCATCCAGCGTGATACGCGCCAAACCAACTTTGACCATACATAATTCCGCCAGTTCGTTGATGCAGCCCAGCGCCGACACCAACGCAAACACCGAAAATGCCATTACCAGCCAGTGGGATTGCCAGCGCATTGCTAGCACCAGGTACACCCACAATAACCCCGTAAACAATCCGCCACCCACAAAATGCGTGGTAAAACTGGTGTCTCGCCCCTCGATCAGCGGCGACGGCAAATACCACGAGATGAAAAACAACACACAGGCAGCATATAGCAGCCAGCGGTATTTTGCTTCATCAGTGAAACCCTGGCGGCGTAGTATGTACGGCACCGCAAATGCCAGCGTCAAAGGAACGAAAAAGGAAATATAATGAAAGATCGACATACTGGCATTATACCATGAGAAAACCGCCCCCAGAGAGGGCGGTCTATGTGTCTCAAAATCAATTACGCTTCTTTGTGGCGTGCTTCTACTTCAGCAGCCTTGGCGTCAAGTTCCGCCTGAGCGGCGTCTTTTTCAGCTTGCTTGGCAGCGGCAGCCTGTGCAGCTTCTTCTTTCAGGCGTTCAGCTTCCGCTTCAGCCTTGGCGTCATGCACGTTGTTGACAGCCACACGGTCAAAGTTTTTGGCGGTCAGACGAGCTGATTTACCAGAACGCTTGCGTAGGAAACTGAGGAACTTGCGGCGAACCTTGGCACGCCGGACAATTTCAATCTTTTCAATCAGTGGACTGTGCAGCAAGAATGATTTTTCCACGCCAACACCTGACGCAATTTTGCGAACCGTGATGCGTGAGGTGTGTGACTGTTTGTTGTCGGTGCGAATAACCACACCTTCAAACATCTGGATACGCTCTTTGTTGCCTTCTTTAATTTTCTGATAGACACGGACGGTATCACCGCTGCGGGCATCAACAACTGCCTGCTTTTTCTGTGCTTGGTTGACTTTATTGATTAGGTCAAAACTCATGATATTTCCTATCTTTCAAACCCGCCTCGGCTGGCCACGCAGTTGTACTCCTGCGGCTCCACACCTAACAAAGCTTGAATAATTTAACTCTGTACAACTTCAGTGTATTTTAGCATAGAATATGAAACTATACAAGGAGCCTGACGGTTATATGGACGTACGAATTACATGATTTATCGAGCTGATGGAGAAAACCTGCCATATGGAGTACAATAGTGATATGGATTACAACAAATTAGCACTTGAATTACACGAAAAATATAAGGGTAAAATCACTACCAGTTTGCGCGACCAAGAGAAACTGGACCGTGACAAATTGAGCTCGTATTACAGCCCGGGCGTTGGCGCAGTCAGTCAAGCGATCGCTGAAAACCCAGCGAACCTACCGAAGTATACCTGGACAAACAATCTGGTCGGCGTCATCTCTGACGGCTCAGCCATCTTGGGTCTCGGTGATTTGGGACCAAAAGCCGCCATGCCGGTGATGGAAGGTAAGGCACTGCTGTTCAAGCATTTTGCCGATGTTGACGCGGTGCCAGTTGTGCTGGATGTTCACGAACCAGAGGAAATTATCGCTACAATTAAGGCAATTGCGCCGAGTTTTGGCGCCATCAATCTGGAGGACATCGCTGCGCCAAAGTGTTTTGAGATTGAAGAGCGTCTGAAGGCTGAGCTGGATATCCCCGTGTTTCACGACGACCAACATGGTACGGCAGTCGTGGTGTTGGCGGGGCTAATCAATGCCGCAAAATTAACCAGACGAAATTTGGCGGACTGTAAATTTGTGGTCATTGGCGCGGGCGCAGCTGGCACGGCCATCATCAAACTGTTACACCTATACGGTGCACGAAACATCGTGGCGGTAGACAGCCGCGGCATTGTCAGCGCATCTCGCACTGATCTAAATGCGGAAAAAACTGTGCTGTTAGAATATATCGATGCGTCGCAAGCTGGCTCCATTGACGACGCCATCACTGACGCTGACGTGTTCATCGGCGTGTCACGCGCTGGACTACTCACACCGGAGTTGGTGCAGAAAATGGCCAAGGATCCAATCATCTTTGCCCTAGCAAACCCAGTGCCAGAAATCATGCCAGATATCGCTCGGGAGGCTGGCGCAGCGGTGGTAGCCACCGGCCGTAGTGATTTTCCAAACCAAGTGAATAATTCCCTAGCCTTCCCAGGTATCTTCCGCGGGGCATTGGATCACGGCGTGCAAAAAATCACCGACCAGCACAAACTGGCAGCCGCCGAGGCTTTGGCTGGACTAGTCGAAAACCCAACCGCTGACGAGGTCATCCCTTCGCCATTTGATGAGCGAGTGGTTTCAACCGTCGCCGCAGTGATACGGTAGCAAGTTCTCCGCTAACTCATACGAGCCATATGAGCCGCGCCTAAATGACGCGGTTCACTTCTTCGATGGTGGTTTCGCCGCGTAGCGCTGCCAATACACCAGCCTGCAACAACGTAATAGTTCCCTGCTTTTTAGCAACTTCTTCAATGGCTTCGGCATGAATATCAAGAATATCTCCGCGCAAAAACTTTTGAATTTCCTCAGTCACAATCAGCTGCTCCATCACTGGGATGCGCCCCTTATAACCAAATGGTGCTTCTGGCGTTGACACTGGTCGCCACAACTTAAATGTGTCCAAATCTGGGCAATCGACCGTGTCAGGAATTCCTTTCAGTGTCTCTTTCACCCAACGGCGAGTCACCTCATCCGGCTCATACTCCTCTTTGCTCTCGTCATGTAGCCGCCTGACCAATCGCTGAGCGATCAGCAAACGCACCGCCGAGCTAAAGATAGGATTTTGACCAATCATATCGATCATACGACTAAACGCCGCCGCCGTTGAGTTGGCGTGAAATGAGCTCAGAACCAAGTGTCCGGTGATCGATGCCTGGATGGCAGTGCGGGCAGTCTCATTGTCACGGATCTCACCAACCATCACCACATCCGGGTCCATACGCAGCACACTGCGAAGACCGTCAGCAAATTCCTGGCCAACCGTGGTGTCGATGGGGATTTGCGTGACACCAGGGATGGTATTTTCCACTGGATCTTCCAGGGTGATAATTTTACGATCAGTAGTGTTCAATGCATTCAAGATACTGTAAAGCGTGGTTGACTTACCAGAACCCGTCGGACCAACCATCAAAACCATACCGCGTGGGTGTGAAATAACTTCATCAATTTGCGCGCGCTCAGCCGGAGTGATACTCAACAAATCCAAATTCAACATAGCAGTATCAAAGTTAAACAAACGCATCACCACATCTTGACCGTACACTGTTGGGACCGCCTCAACACGCAAGTTCAAGAGGTGCGAAGCGCCGTCACGATAGATCTCCTGCTGCATGTGACCAGACTGCGGTTCGGTCGCAGCAGTGGAAATATTTGCGCGGGAAGCCAAGGTAGCCATGATGACACGGTAGCGGTCACGGCTGAGCTCAGCCACTGGGTGCAGTGCGCCATCAACACGCATACGGATACGAATTGACTCGCGCTGATTTTCAATGTGGATGTCGGATGCACCCAATCTGTCAGCTTGATCAACAATATAGTTAAAGACATCATTTGAACTGACCGTTGCCAGCGTTTGGCTCACCTGTTGTAGTGTCTCGCTGTCACCCTCTTTGGCAATTTCGATATCATCATAGACGATACTCTTTGGCGGATCGAACCGCAGCATAAATGAACGAAAAGCGGCACCTGATATCAAGAAAAAGTGTGCAACTTTACCAACTTCGCGATAATCCTTTGTCATTTTAGCAATCAACGACTGAGGCGTCTGCGAAGTTACACCAAAACGGTAGGACAGATCAGTGTCATTGTGCGCTAGGGGGATGATACGCCCTTTGTACATCTCATCAATTGTCAAAATATCTCGTTCCAGCGGCAAGTCAGCTTCAAAACTGCGGGTATCTAAATATTGCAAGCCTAAAATTGACGCTCGTTTCCTGGTAGCATCTTCGTCTTGCTGGCGACGACGTATTTGAATAGAATCTTCATCCATCACCAACATTATAGCAAAGTGCTTATGATTTAGCGAATGATATAATGAGTTCATGCGACCAGAAATTACGCTTATTTTGCACAATATTCGTTCGACGCACAATGTCGGCGCTATCTTTCGTACGGCAGAAGGCCTGGGAGTAAAGCACATCATCATCAGCGGCTATACACCATTTCCAGATTTGGCCATCATCAATCAACCAGATCCACGGCTGCCGCACCTTGTCGAGAAAATAACCAAGCAAATTCACAAAACAGCACTAGGCGCTGAGCGAATGGTTCCATTTATGCGCTATGAGACGCTGGAAGATTGGTTGGAGGAGAATGAGCGTACTGGCAATCTACCGATTATCGCACTGGAGCAGGCGCCAGATAGTATTTCACTACCAGATTTTATTCCACCAAAAGCGTTCGCGTTGCTGCTGGGCGAAGAAGTTGACGGCATATCGGCTGAGCATTTAGCGCGTTGCACCGCAACAGTAGAAATCCCAATGTTTGGCAATAAAGAATCATTCAATGTCAGCGTCGCCTGTGGCATGGCACTATATCAGATGATGTGTCGCTGATGATTACGTCAATTTGATACATTCTTCGCCCAGCAACGCCTTTAGTTCTTCAAGTAGCCAAGGTACTGGATCGACTTTGAACGGCAGACGAATGGCCGACTTGTGGTCATTTTCACCAAGTACCAACACAACGTCAGTGATCCCTGGCGACGTTGAACATATCTTTTTGAGCGAAATCAGTTTGTCGTGATCACTCGGATCTTTTACTTGCAGAAACAGGCGCGCAGGTGGCGTTTCTGGGGCTGCTGGCTGAGGAACTGACTTGGATGCATGTGACGATTTGGCGGTAGCTGGAGCGACGGTCTTGGTTTTTTGAGCACGGAAATTCGCACGTTTTTCCTTTTTGTACTGGGCGCTTACTTTTGGTGCGTCCATTTTACGACCAGTCGATTCATAGCTGGTGATATCACTGTCGGTGATAATCTCAATCTCATCAGCAATCATCTTACTTTCTGACCCCAAATTACCGTCACGGTCGCGGGCTGAATTTTTACCAGTCACCCGAATGACAGCGTCCTGGACGAGTTTGGCACCAACTTGCTCATACAAATTTGGAAAAACGATCACTTCACCCTCGCCAAATTTGTCCTCTAACCCCACAAAGGCCATTTTGCTGCCAGATTTGGTGATGATAGTGCGAACGTTCGTGATGATGCCACCAATTGTCATGAGTCGGCCATCGTATTCTGGCACCAGCTGGGTCAACGGCTGTGTTTGCTCAAGCAAATATGTCGCGTAGGCGTCCAAAGGATGCGCTGAGATATACAAGCCCATCAGCTCGCGTTCCCACGTCAAGTATTCCTTTTCGTTTTTGTTTGGCGACGGCATTAGCTGCATGGTCGGCTGAGCCACAGCTGCACCATCACCTAACATGCCAAACAAATCGGTCTGTCCACTGGCCGCTTCCTTCTGGACTTTTTGGGCAAAGGCAGTGATAGTGTCTAGGTTAAACAATAGGTCGTGGCGATCGCCAAAGCTATCAAATGCGCCACACTTAATGAGCGACTCCCAAGCTTTGCGGTTAAACTTGCTGGTCGAGACTCGTTTGGCAAAATCTTCGATGCTGGTGAATTTACCGTCTTCACGGGCGCGCAACAATTCCTCGACCGCACCAACACCAACGCCCTTGACCGCTGCCATACCAAAACGAATTTTCTTTTCACCAGGCACCACCGCGAACTCGACGAATGACTCATTGACGTCCGGGTTCAATACTTCAATGCCCATGTGTTTACACTCGGTCATCTCAATGGCCAGGCGCTCGGTGTCATCCTGATCGCTAGTCATCAGTGCCGCCATAAACGCATCAGGATAGTGCGCCTTGAGGTACGCCGTCCAGTAGGCGATCAGGCCGTAACATGCCGCGTGCGACTTATTGAAACAGTAGTTAGCAAATTCCTCCAGCGCATCCCAGAACTGCTCAGCAATTTCCTTGGTCGCACCACCAACCTTGACTGCGCCCTCGACGAACTCTGGCTTGACCTTTTTCATCAGGTCGATTTTCTTTTTACCCACCGCCTTACGCAGGGTATCCGCCTGGCCGCCGGTAAAGCCACACCACTCTTTGGAAATCTGCATAAATTGCTCCTGATAAACCAAAATGCCGTAGGTATTCTTCAGCGAGTTTTCCATGCCAGGATGCAGATAGGTGATTTCTTCCTCACCATGTTTACGTTTGATGAATGAGTCGATAAACTGCATCGGCCCCGGGCGGTACAAAGCCACCATGGCGATGATGTCTTCAAAGACGCTCGGTTTGAGCTCGCGCAGATACCGCTTCATGCCAGCCGATTCCAACTGGAAGACACCGGTGGTATCGCCACGCTGGAATAATTTGTAAGTTTCTTCATCATCTAGCGGCAAGTGCGACAGATCGATGTCCGTTTTGTAAACTTTACGAATAATGCGCAGCGCGTTGTTGATGATGGACAAGTTAGACAGGCCCAAAAAGTCCATCTTCAGCAGTCCCAGTTCCTCGACCGGACCCATTGGATACTGCGTTGCCACCACGCCCTTTTGCGCCATCTCGAGCGGCACGTATTTTACCAAATCATCTGGCGCGATCACCACGCCGGCGGCATGCACGCCGTGCGAACGAATGGTCCCTTCTAGCCGTGAGGCAAAGTCATAAACCGTCTTAGCGGTTGGGTTGGTCTCGTATTCTTTCTTGAGATCAGGATCTTCCTCTAGCGACTTTTTGATCGGTACATGACGGCCCTGGACTGGCGGTGGGATGAGCTTGGCCAGCCGGTCAGATTCACCGTATGGAACTTGCAATACCCGCGCCACGTCACGCACCGAAGCACGCGCTGCCATGGTGCCAAAAGTACAGATATTGGCGACTCGTTCTGAGCCGTATTTCTTGGCACAATATTCGATAACCTCGCCGCGGCGCGTATCTTGAATGTCGATGTCGATGTCGGGCATGGAAATACGGTCGGGGTTGAGGAAGCGTTCAAACAGCAGGTCATAATGCAGCGGATCAAGGTCGGTGATGTTCAGGGCATAGGCGATGATGGAGCCGGCTGCCGAGCCACGCCCTGGTCCGAAAATAATTCCCTGAGATTTACCCCAGTTGATAAAGTCCTGAACGATGAGAAAGTAGCCGTTATAGCCCATCTTGTCGAGCACGCCAAACTCCATATCTAGCCGCTCGATTTGATCGTCAGACAACATGGCACGCAGCTCGTCGTTTGGCAGTTTCTTTGCGTCCTCCAACTTCATGCCAGCGTACCGCGCCGCCATGCCGCTATACACCAGATGATCCAGATATTCTTTTTCAGACTCGCCGTTTGGCGTCGGGAATTTCGGGATGAGAATATCGCCCAGTTTGATCTCCACGTCACAGCGGTCGGCGATGGCTTTGGTGTTGGCAATTGCCTGTGGGTTGGTTTTTTGCCACCGCGAAATAATGTCTTCTGGTGTCGTCAAATGCAGCTCAAAATCCTTCAAACTCATCCGCTTTTCATCACTCAAATACGCGCCAGTGCCGACACACAGCAAAATCTCATGCGCTTCTTGGTCTTCGTGATTAAGATAATGACCGTCGCTGGTCACCACACAGGGAATATCCAGTTCCTTGCTAATCCGCTCAATGTAATCATTGACCTTTTTCTGCTCCGGCCAGTGACTGCGCGCCTCGGGATGACCGTGATCTTGCAATTCCATATAGTACCGATCACCAAAGACTGACTTGTACCAGCCAGCGATTTCCTTGGCTTTGTCATAATCATCATTGCGCAAATTCTCACCCAGCTCACCACCGATACAGCCGGACATACAGATGATGCCTTCGTTGTATTGTTCCAGCAGTTCGTGATCAATGCGCGGTTTATAGTAGACGCCTTCGAGGTTGGCGATGGTACTGAGCTGCATCAGGTTTTGATAGCCCTTGTGGTTCATGGCCAGCAGCGTCAAGTGATAGCGCGCCTTGTCCTTAGCTGGGTCGCGGTCGTGACGACTCCGCGCCGCCACGTAGGTTTCGATGCCGATGATTGGCTTAATACCAGCACTCTTGGCTGCTTTATAAAACTCAATAACACCCGACATCGTGCCGTGGTCAGTGATAGCACAAGCTTCCATACCGAGCTCCTTCACTCGGGCGACCATGTCAGGGATCTTGGTCAATCCATCGAGCAGTGAGTGGTGAGTGTGGTTGTGCAGGTGTACATAATCAGACGGTTTCAAAACCGCCGACGTACCGCCGTTATTCTTCCCCTCTGTCGTCATTAGTCTTAGTATAGCACGTTAGCGGCGACTCTGCATGGTGTTGATCAGTGTATTGAAGAAGTCAGCAAGCGGTGGAAACACATCAACTAGATGGCCCAATATCCAAACTAAAATAGTCACCGAAAGAGTGGCGCCCAGCACCGAACCAAAGCCAAAAAAGATACCACGCCAAAAATTCATGCCGTAGACCTGGCGACGAGAACGGTGAAAATCATAAAACAAGTCTTCTAAAATTGCCTGCCGAGCTCCATTTTCATTGTCACGAATGATTTTTTCGGCAGCTTTTTTCGTCAATGATTTTTCTGAATGGTTATTTTTGACCACGTTTTGCCTTTCGCTTAATCTTTTTCAGCAGAGCTCCAAATGCCAAAGCAGAAGAAACGACAGAGAGCATTGATGATGCTTCAGCGTAATTCTGCTGGATAGCTCGTGAGTGCTGCATGGTTTTTTGGACGTGACGGCTCAGGCTGATTACCAAACAAATCAATGTGATAACGATAATCATCAAGGTAGCCAAAACAATTGACAAAATGATAACAACTTCATTCATAGTGTTATTATAGCCTATTTCAAACGATCTGTCAGATGTTGACGCAGTGCGGGGCCAAGCTTTTCATCTCGCAGCCCAAAGTCAATGATAGTTTTGAGATATTCAAGTTTATCACCGGTGTCATAGTACGTACCGTTGGTGATTTCCACGCCATAGAAGTTATGCCCTTCATCAATCATACGCTGCATAATTGGCTGAATGGCAAACTCACCGTGGCCATTAAACTCCTGGCGGGCGCGCTCCAAGTACGGGAAGAAATCAGCCGCCAGCAAATAGCTACTCACACTAGCCAAGTCGCTCGGCGCGTTGGCTTTACCCGGTTTTTCAACAATGTTCGTGATGGCAATCGTTCCGTCATCGAGTTGCTGACCAGCCGCGATGCCATAGCGATCAAATTCTGCATCATCAATGATTTTCTTGCATGACAGCACTGCGCCATCCAATTTTTCTGCAGCAGCAACCATCTGTTGAAAACGGCTTGGTGTCGCGTCGATAAAGTCGTCAGCAAACGTATAAATCACTGGCTCATCCGGCCCAATCAAATGCGCAGCACATGCCAAAGGAGTCGCGTTACCATATGGGCCCTTTTGGCGAACATACACGAAGTTAGCCATTTCCGACAGTGAGTGAACCAGGTCAATCAACGGGCGCTTCTTATCGCCACCAGCCCGCAAATTTGCCAGCAAATCTTCGTTCGGCACGTCAAAATGATCTTCAATGGCACGCTTGTTGGCGCTTCCGACGATGATGATGTCGCGAATACCGGCAGCAACCAGTTCTTCCACAACGTATTGGATGATTGGCTTATCAATCAGTGGCATCATCTCCTTAGGCATCGCTTTAGTTTGTGGCAAAAACCTAGTGCCAAATCCTGCCGCTGCAATCACTGCTTTTGTCGGTTTTCTCATATCTCGTTCTCCTTTGTTATCGCCTTATTCATCAAAAAATCTTTCACCGTATCTCGCAGTGCCGCATAATCCAAATTCTCCGAATCAACGATCACTGTTGTGATATTATCCGCAACCAGTGGACGATATTTGTCACGAATTTCGTGTTCCGTCAATTTATCATATAGATCATCAGTGTGCACTGAGTGGCGATGACCAGATCGTTTGCGATCGTAAAATCGCCGCTTTACTTCCGCCAAGCCGCACGTCACGTAAATCTGCAGAATTGGTCGATGTGGGCTATGCCGCAAAATCTCTTCTGCAGCTGACGTTTGCAATGCCGACTCAATGATAATCTGCTCACCCAATTTCTCAAATTCAATACCCAATTCCAAAACCGCCCGTCGAGTCACACGACCCAAGGCGCTACTCTGCTGATCAGTGTATGTTCCGCCCAAATGGTCAGCCAAAAACTCCTTGACAGCATCTTGCGCGACACCGCGTACCCCTAGATCTTGCACCAGACGTTTCACTAACGTCGTTTTACCAGATCCAGGGATGCCAGTAATGATGATCATCAGCTATAGCCTCTCACGAATCAATTTTTGCGCCAAGCTTGGGTTAGCCTGACCTTTGGAACGCTTCATAACTTGACCGACGAGGTAACCAATGGCTTTGTCTTTGCCCGAGCGAATGTCGGCTATGGAAGCTGCCGAAGCTGGGTCGCTCAATACTTCGTCAACGATGGCAGCAATGGCGCCTTCGTCAGAAACCTGCAACAAATTCTTTTCTTCAGCAAGTTTGCGCGGATGCGTGGCGCCCGCCAATAATTCGTTAAACAATTCCTTAGCATTGGTGCTGGAAATCTCTGCTTTCTCGGTCATCTCCGCCAACTCCACCAGATCATCAACCGACACATGTGGCGCATTACCGTCAGCTGACGCGGAGTCACTATCAGAATCACTACCGCTGGCCGTCAAAGCACTCGCAAACCAGTGCGCCACTCGCTTAGCAGACGCATCGCCTGACTTTTCCTGCACTTCCAGCATGATACGGGCGTAATCTTGGTTCGACAGTAACGAATTAACCACAGACTTGTCCAAACCTAATCCACTCCACTTTTCACGATATTCGCTCGGCAACATCGGTACTTCAGCCTGAATCTGCGCAATTTCCTCATCGCTCAGTACCACTGGCGGAATATCGGCGTCAGGCATGTAGCGATAATCCTGAGCGTCCTCTTTCGAACGCTGCGAGGTAGTGATTTGCTTGTCATCACTCCAGCCGCGGGTTTCCTGAGCTACCTGTTCACCACGCTCCAATAGGTCAACTTGGCGCTTGAACTCGTACTCAGCAGCTCGCTCGACGCTGCGGAACGAGTTGAGATTTTTGACTTCGGCGCGTTTACCGAGCTCGGTCGCACCTTTCTTGGCCACCGAAATATTAACATCAAACCGCATATTGCCGTGATACAAATCACCGTGCGTGACGCCAGCGTAGACCATCAATTTGTGTAGCTCCGAAGCGTACGCTTTGGCTTCCTCGGCCGAATGCATGTCCGGCTCAGAGACGATTTCAATCAGCGGCGTGCCAGCGCGGTTGAGGTCGACCAATGAATAGCCGTCATGATGCATCAATTTACCAGCATCTTCCTCCATGTGCGCATGATGAATCCGCACCCGTTTGAGCGAACCGTCTTCTAGCGGCGCGTCAACATAGCCAGCCAAAATAATCGGCTGGTACATCTGCGAGGTCTGATAACCCTTTGGCAGGTCAGGATAGAAATAATGCTTGCGATCAAACCGGCTAATGCGGGCGATCGGCGCATTCAACGCCTTGCCGGCGCGCACCGCCAGCTCGACAGCGTGCTTATTCAGCACTGGCAGCATGCCTGGCAGGCCAAAGTCAATCTCGTGCGTTTTTTCGTTCGGCTCAGCATTACGCGCATCATTATCAGCCGGACTGAACAACTTGGTTTTAGTCGCCAGCTGGACGTGACACTCGATGCCAATGGTCATTTCATATTCATCATATACACTCATCATAACGCTCCCAAATCTTTTAGTGCTTGTTCAAAGCTTGTCATGGCTCGTCGAAAACTCTGCGCAGTCAGTTTCACGTTGGTTTCGTGGGCGATTTGATTGCGCAATTTGTGCGCCGCCCATAACCCATTTTCATCCGTCCAATCACCCTTGCGAGATTTCAGCCTGTCGCCCATCGTTGTACCCGCCACGCCGCAGTCACGCATGGCTTTATCGAGCAGTTTGTCGGCTTTAACAATCGCCATCTGTAAGCCATCTGAGCCACCCTCCTTGGCGCCATGTTGAATTGCCCGCCAAACTTTTCGGTACATTTCCCTGTCAAGCTTTTGATGTCCGCGTGATGTCAATTGGATAAAAATAATCAACAACGCGCCAATCACCAGTGCCGCCACCACCAGCGCGATCAACAATCCGTCCATCAGGCAGCCTCCACTTCTGAGGCCAACTTCAGTAAGTTGCTGTCTGACTGATAATCACCAATCAACTGCACGCCAATTGGTAAGCCTTCGTCACTAGTTCCAGCTGGCACGGAAATCGCTGGTAGTCCCGCCAAGCTAGCTGGCACCGTCATGATGTCCGCTAGGTACATCTTGATCGGATCATTGGTATTTTCGCCAAGTTTGAACGCCGGTGTTGGTGCAACTGGCATCAACAGTGCGTCGTACTCAGCAAACAACTGCTTGAACTCATTGATGAGCAATGTGCGCGCTTTTTGCGCCTGCATATAGTAAGCGTCAAAAAAGCCGCTCGACAACACAAAACTACCAATCATAATTCGTCGCTTATTCTCCGTTGTAAAACCTTCGTTGCGGCTGCGACCGTACAACTCCGCCAAGGTCTTCACTTCAGCCGCCCGGTGGCCATAACGCACGCCATCATAGCGCGCCAAGTTTGACGATATCTCCGCCGGCACAATGATGTAATACATGGCCAGCGAATGTTGCATCATGCTGAGATCCACTTCTTCAACGTCATAGCCCAGCCGCTTCAACTTTTCTGCATAGTCAAGCGTTTTCTGGCGAACCGCCGCGTCCACATCGTCAGTCATACACTGCTTAACCAAACCAATTTTTTTCTTGGCAAAGCCTGGCTGGTTCCGCCAAAAGTCCGGCATCGTCGTCATATCCTTGTCATCGCGGCCCGCCATAATCTCCATCACCAGATTAGCGTCATCAGCGTTCGTCGCAAAACAACCGATGGTGTCAGTGCTCGAGGCCATAGCTACTACGCCGTAGCGGCTGACCGTACCGTAGGTTGGCTTGACACCAACCACGCCATTGAAGCTGGCTGGCTGGCGAATCGAACCGCCAGTATCGGTACCCAACGCAAACGGCACCACGTCAAGCGCCGTCACGACCGCCGAGCCGCCCGACGAACCGCCAGCTACGCGAGTTTTATCTGCAGCATTTTTGGTCGGACCAAAGGCTGAGTTTTCCGTCGAGCCACCGTGAGCAAAGGCGTCCAAGTTCGCCTTGCCGATGCAAATTGCGCCTTCAGCCTCCAATTTTTCAACGGCTGTGGCTTGCAGTGGCGCGTTAAAATTCTCAAGCATTTTTGCGGCAGCAGTCGTTGGCGCACCAAAGGCCAAGAAATTGTCTTTTACGACAAATGGCACACCGGCCAGCCTGCCAGAAACTTCACCCTTATCCACCAGCTCGGCCCGCTCCAACGCCCGCTCTTCTGTCAAGCTCAGTAGTGCATGATATTCTTCAATCTCGCGCGCTCGTCGCAATGCTTCCTTGACATTGTCAACTGCACTTTTCCCTACAAAATCACTAATCCGACTCATCACAACACCTGTGGCACTTTCACTTGATTGTTCTGTTTTTCGGGCGCTAGCTCAAGTAGCTCATCCCGAGAAATCCCTGACTGAACCTCATCTTCCCGCCAGACATTTTCTAGATCCGTCACTTGATAGGTCGGCTCCACACCAGACGTATCGAGCTCATCCAATTGATTGATATATTCTACGATTTTCTCCACGTCCTGTCGCAAGCCATCCACTTCGCCATCTGCCAATTGCAAACCGCTCAAATCCGCCAAGCGCTGGACATCACTATTAGAAATTGCACTCATGAACTCATTATACCACTTGAAAATTAATTACAGAAAATCACTCGCCCCCATATCTAGGAGCGAGTGACAGGTGATACCCAACTAACTAGTCAAGTAGGTAGCTTGAGTTGTATTTGAAGTTTGATTTTTTGATACTTGGCTTGTCATGAGCCTGCACTGCCAACGTGATAGCTAGGGCAACTGCGACAACACTGGTGATTGCGATCAACGTGATAGCCAATGGACGTGATTTGTTGTAGCCGTTGATGATTTTACCAATGAAAAATACCACAACTGCCAATACTGCCAAGCATACCAGTGATGGCAAGAAGTTACCCAAGTACAGTGCTGTGTATACTGAACCAGCATCTGAAACGCCAATCAATAACAACGAGCTAATCAATACACTGATGAGGTTTGCGACCAGTGGCAACGCCGCCAATACGATCATGAACAAGCTACCATAGGTTGTCAGTTTGTAAGCCAATCGACCAGTGTAGCCGCTACGGTCAGCGGCAATTGCGCGTGTTACGCGGCCAAATAGGACAAATGCCAACACTGAAAATAGTACTGCCAAAATACTAACGGCCAAAATGTTTGCAGTGATCGAGCCGCTCAACATCAAACCAAATGACATCGCTTCTTTTGCAGACCACATGCCGAACAACATTGGTACGAGTACTACACTGGTGATTGCAGCAAATGTTACTGAAACCATTGCTAATGCGTATTCAAATGTAAGCCATTTTGCTTGCGAAGCAGCGCGTGGAGCCATGTACTCAGCTTGCTCGACGACTGGAGTTTCTGTTGTTTTCAATTCTGCCATATAATTCTCCTCCTTATTATGGTTATCTTTAGTGTACCATTGTTTGCTTAATTTCTGCAATCAAATCACGCAGCTCCGCGGCTTTTTCAAACTCCAGATTAGCGCTATGCAGTTCCATTTGACCAGTCAGCTCCTTGATCAGCGTCGGATATTCGTCCTTTGGAATCTTCTTCAAATCAAGTTTTGGTTTTTTGTCCGATTCTTTTTGCGGGATGATGGAGCGCAGGCCATCGTCAATCTTCTTCTGGATGGTTTGCGGCGTGATGCCATGCTCTTCGTTATAGTTCTGCTGAATTTGCCGCCGACGATTCGTCTCATCAATCGCTCGCCGCATACTGTCAGTCACATTGTCGCCATACATCAGCACCCGCCCGTCCACGTGCCGCGCCGCCCGGCCAATCGTCTGAATCAGCGCCTGTTCACTACGCAAGAAACCTTCTTTATCAGCATCCATGATCGCCACCAAACTGACTTCTGGCAGGTCCAGCCCCTCGCGCAGCAAATTGATACCGACCAGTACATCGTACGTTCCCAGCCGCAAATCTTTGAGAATATCACCGCGCTCCAGCGTGTCAATTTCGCTGTGCAGATACGCCGTTTTCACGCCATTGTCGGTCAAGTAAGCACTCAAATCCTCAGCCATGCGCTTAGTCAAGGTCGTTACCAATACGCGGTGACCTTTAGCGATGGTCTGGCGAATCTCCTCCATTAAATCATCAACCTGCCCCTCAGTCGGCCGCACCTCAATTGGCGGATCAAGCAGCCCGGTCGGCCGAATCAGCTGCTCAGCCGGCTTTGGAGAATGGGCAATTTCATAGTCGCCCGGCGTGGCCGAAACATAAATCGCCTGGTGAATATGCTGATCAAACTCATCAAACCTGAGCGGACGGTTATCCAGCGCACTCGGCAGACGAAACCCATGCTCCACCAGCACTTCCTTGCGCGCCCGGTCGCCGTTATACATACCGCGCACTTGCGGCAAAGTCATATGCGACTCATCGACCAGTAGTAGCCAATCGTCCGGAAAATAATCAATCAACGTCGCTGGTTGCTCACCCGGCTCGCGGTCAGTCAGATAGCGCGAATAATTCTCAATACCTTTGACAAAGCCAGTTTCTTTAAGCATTTCCAGGTCATATTTGGTGCGTTGACTGAGGCGCTGCGCCTCGAGTAACTTATCGTGCGACTCAAGCCATTTGAGCCGCTCGTCAAACTCTTTTTCGATGCCGATGATGGCCTTTTCAATTCGCTCGCGCGGCGTCGAATAGTGGCTGGACGGGAAAATCGTCAGGCTAGCTGGCTGCTCCAAAATCTCGCCCGTCAGCGGATCAATTCGCGTGAGTCTCTCGACCTCATCGCCAAAAAATTCCACCCGCACCGCCGTGTCCTGCCCGGCCGGGAAAATATCCACCACATCGCCACGCACCCTGAAAGTGCCGCGCGCAAAATCAATGTCGTTGCGCTTATACTGAATGTCAGTCAGCAAACGAATAAACTTATCCTGAACCCGCCGCTCGCCGACCGTCAATTGAATCGCCATATCAGCGTACGTCTCCGGCGAACCAATGCCGTAAATACAAGACACGCTCGCCACAATGATAACATCGCGCCGCGTTAGCAGTGCCGACGTCGCCGCATGCCGCAGCCGATCGATTTCATCATTGATCTTCGAATCTTTTTCAATGTAGGTGTCACTACTGGCGATATAGGCCTCCGGCTGATAATAATCAAAATAGCTAACAAAATAATGCACCTCGTTGTCCGGAAAAAACTCCTTAAACTCAGAAAACAGCTGTGCCGCCAAAGTCTTGTTGTGTGCCAGCACCAGCGTTGGCACATTAGCTCGGGCAATAATATTCGCCATAGTAAAGGTCTTACCTGAACCGGTCACGCCCAGCAGCGTTTGCTCGCGCTCGCCCCGCTCTAAACCGTTCATCAACTGAGCAATCGCCGTTGGCTGGTCGCCGGTCGGCTGATAGTTGGAGACGAGATTAAAGGCATTCATATCATTACTATTGTAACGCATCGCAATTTATATATAAAAATATTTTGAAAATCACCCGCAGTATGGTATGGTAGCAATATGACATATCGACACAACATCGTTGTTCGCCGTCGCCGCTCTGACCCAGAGGGCTAATTAGTTGTATAGTAAAAACCAACTACAGAGCCCTCGTCCGAGCGGCTCTTTTTGTTATTATGGAAAGGAAGGATATGGACCACGACGCGCCCCACTACACCAAGGTTGCCAGTCACGAAGCCGTGAACGGTGAGTTCGATACGTGCCTCTTGCTCTATTCGGGAGGCCTCGACACATCCGTCATGCTCACGTGGTTACAAGAAAAATATAATTGCAAGGTCATAACCCTGACGGTCAATATCGGCCAGACGGTTGATGATCTCGATGCCATCGCCGAAAAGGCCAAAATGCTCGGCGCCATAGAAACCATCACGGTTGACGCCCGCGACCGCTTCGCCGATGAGCTGTTGTCGCTGGCCATCAAAGCCAACGCTGATTATCAAGGCGGCTACGCCCTCTGTACACCACTCGGGCGCATCATCATCTCGCAATTGGCAGTCGAATATGCCGAAAAATACGATTGCAGGGTCATCGCTCACGGTGCTACTGGCAAAGGCAACGATCAAGTTCGTTTTAAGACCTACATCACCACGCTCAATCCGAAACTCAAAATCTTGGCACCAGTGCGCGAGTGGAGATTGAATTATATTCGTTAAGTCAGCGAACAGCTGAAGGAGCATACCCATATGGCAAGTAAACTATGGCAATCAACCGCAACCGGCTCACTCCACCCACTAGTCGAGTCATACACCGTTGGCGACGATCAAACATTAGACCAGTATTTACTCGGTCACGATATCACTGCCACCAAAGCCCACGCCCACATGCTGGAAAAAATTGGCGTGCTGACCAGCGATGAATATCAGCAGTTAGCAGCCGCCTTGGACGAGCTACTCAACGAGTGGAAAACTGGCGCCTTCACCCTCACCAGCGAGCACGAAGATGGCCACACTGCCATTGAGCTGTACCTGACAGAAAAACTCGGGCCTATCGGCAAAAAGGTTCACACTGGTCGAAGCCGCAATGATCAAGCCTTGGTGATGATGCGCTTGTTCATCAAAGCAGAACTTGAAGCAGTAGCCGAAAAATTGGCAGCAGTCGCCCAGGCCTATGCTGGCAAAATTGCTGCCATTGGCGAGACCGAAATGCCTGGCTACACCCACACCCAAAAAGCCATGCCAACCACGGTCAGCATGTGGCTCGGTTCTTACCACGATGCCTTTCACGACCTCCAGCAATTAGTCACACACAGCATCGCTGCCATCGACCAAAACCCGCTGGGCAGTGCTGCTGGCTTTGGTGTTGCCCTGCCGCTTGACCGCCAGATGACGACCAGTGAGCTGGGCTTCGCCAAGGTGCAGGAAAACCCAATGTACTGCGGCTTGTCGCGCGGCGTGTTTGAGCTGATTGCCGTGCAAGCGCTCAACCCAATCATGGTGTTTGCTGGCAAATTTGCCGAAGACATGCTGCTATTTACCTCCCAGGAGTTTAACTATTTCAAACTACCTGCCACCATGACCACCGGCTCGTCCATCATGCCGCACAAGCGTAACTACGACGTCTTTGAGATCATGCGCGCCACCGCCCACGCTTATCCAAATTACGCCCTGCAGCTCCAAGCCATTTCGACGGGCGCTGGCAGCGGCTATCACCGCGACTTGCAGCTGACCAAAAAAATCACCATGGACGCCTTTACGTCGGCACTCGATACGCTGGAAGTTCTGGCACTCTGTGTCAGCGAGCTGGAAGCCAACACTGAGCGATTGGCCGAGGCGATGACCGATGAGCTCTACACTGTCGCTAAGATTAACGAATTGGTGGAGAAAGGCGTGCCATTCCGCGACGCTTACCAGCAGGTCAAACGGTCATTCCTAGGCGAATAATTATAGATTTTTACTGATTATCTGCCAAAGATTTGACAAACACAAGCTTTTTGTGCTATAATCAAAAGATACGTGAATTAAAACATAAAAAGGCAGAAAAATGACAGACAAAAAAGATCTGGTGTGTATACCACGCGAAATTGAACTCCAAGCTGCAATGTTCCGTTTGGGTAATATTAACGAGGAAATTCAAAAAGGCTATGAAATCCTCAAAAAATATCATAAGACTGTAACCTTTTTCGGTTCGGCGCGTACCTGCCCGGATAGCCCATACTACCAAGCTGCCAAAGAGGCCTCTGAGCGTTTAGCAAGCTTGGGTTATGCGGTTGTCTCTGGTGGTGGTCACGGCATCATGGGTGCTGCCAATGAAGGAGCCAACAAAGCGGTCCAAAAAGGTGCGCGCGCTGCTGGTGGTGAATCAATCGCCTTTAACATCAAATTGCCCCACGAACAAGATCTCAATGAATATGCGACTGAGGCGTTTGAATTTCAACATTTCGCTCCCCGAAAAATCGTTATGACCATGTACGCTGACGCCTACATTTATTTCCCAGGTGGTTTTGGTACCTTGGATGAATTGGCGGAAATATTGACTTTGATCCAGACACAAAAGGCCAATCGAGTGCCAGTCATCTTGTTTGACACGGCGTTTTGGAGCGATTTGGACGCCTTCTTCCGCAACCATATGTTAGCCGAATCAGCAATCGTCAAAGAAGACCTTGACATTTACACTATCACTGACAGTGTCGACGAAATCATCGACATTGCTACATCCAATAAAACCTATTGCGATCACTAATCCAAGATATCATCAACCCGCCGGCAAATGCCGCCATCGCAAATGATGCGACTAACGGCTGGGTTGTGTGTCTGTGGATGATCCCGGAAGCGGCGGTAGATTTCCTGGCCCAGGGCAACTTTACCATGTTTCGTCGTATGTCTGCCAAGTGATAACTGATGGTGATAATTCTCAACGATATCTATAGGGTGAAACGAAATAATATACCCGTCTATGTCTGCTAATACCCAATCACTGGCTTTGAAGCAAGCTCGCTTGTCGATCTCTGGCGCGATGGCCATCAGCGCCTGGTAGACTTCGTTTGCCGTCGTATCGCGTGGATCCAGACCCAAGGCACGCAATACACTGTGTGTTCGCGCCAATACATCCGACATCAACCGGATATCACTATCGTCACGCGTCATTCGATTTAGCTCCTGTAGAGCGATCTGTACATTTGCTCCTTCTCCTAGTAGTCGAGCTAAGTGTTGTGCCATGATTATATACTCCTTTCCTGTAACGGCATCTCGTGGAGGGGAGCGCCTTTATGTAAAATTCCCGCCTTAGCACTAATTTTCGCGACGACGGCGCTGGAATTTGCGCTGGCAAAAATGACCGAATCTCGCAAACTGCCGCCTTCTGCCCATCTGCTCAAAAATCCTGAGGCAAATGCATCACCAGCCCCTGTCCTGTCAATGGCTGGGACGTCTTCATACATGCCAGCGCGGACAATTGTCTTGCCGTCGCTCGCCATGGATCCGTTGGCGCCGTCTGTGACCAGTAGTGTCGGCACCAAATACAGCCCGTGGCGAATCAAACTCTCCAAATCACTGCCTTCGACAAGCTGCTGCATTTCCTCTTTATTGACCGTCAAAATATCTACGTCCTGCAGCAAACCAAGTAACAATTCACGCTGCGCCAGCTCTTTTTTACCAGGATTAAAGCAAATTTTGATACCACGTTCGCGCGCTTGGGTAAACAGTTTACTGAGCGTTTGCATTTGACCCGCCAAGTTGGAGACGTACAGCCAATCCGCCTGGACATTTTCCAGAGAAAAGTCGCCTGGATGGTAATGCGTCGAAGCGCCGCGATAGGTCAAAATAGTCCGCTCGCCATTTGGCGCTAAAAGCATGACCGAATATCCGGTGTTGTATGTGTCAGAAAATTTCACCAGCTGTGTGCCGACACTTTCACTGTCCAGCGCGTCCAACACTGCCTGACCTGCTGGATCGCGCCCAACAACCCCCATGAACTGCGTTTGATGGCCTTGACGAGCAAAGGTGACGGCCGCATTAGTGGCACCGCCGCCAGTAGAAAAATGAATCTGATTGACATCAATTTTTGAACCCAGCTCCAGACGCTGAAAACAACGTTCTGGGCTTTCACAAACTGGTGCCAAAGCCGGCGAATGGCTCAGGAATACGTCTTGAACGGCAGCACCAATGGTAATGATTTTGGCCATTAGATCACCGCCCTTCCGCTTGAACCAAATGCCATGATTTTTTCTTCGACGACTTTCTGGACTGCCAAATACACCTCAGGCATTAGCTTAACAATGGCATATTCATTTGGATTTTCACGCAAGGTTTTTTCCAGTGTGGTGCGGAAAGCGTAGCGCATGTCGGAGTTGATGTTAATTTTGGAGACGCCAATTTTTGCTGCGTCCTCAAAATAATGCAGCGGTGTACCTGATCCACCATGGAGCGAAATCTGACAGTGTAGCACCTCGCGAATGCGTGCTAATAATTCCAAATCCAGCACTTTCGGCACCGGATATTTACCGTGCAAGTTGCCGACTGCCGCCGCAAAGGTATCAATCCCCGTTGCCTCGACAAACGCCCGCGCGCCGTCTGGCGTAGAGAAAGTCTTCTTGATTTCTTCATAATCAATGGCTTCAGTATGAACGTTAGAGCTGCCACCAAAATAGTGCGGCTCGGACTCTACTAGTGCGCCGGTAAATTTAGCGTACTCGACAACCTCGCGGGTTTTAGCGATGATTTCCTCGTCGGAAGCATCGTGATTTGCCTGGGAAATGTCGATGTGCACAAACTCATAGCCCGCGTCAATGGCTCGTTTGCAGCCCTCGACCGTCGGCCCGTGATCCAGATTCAGATACATCTCGATGCCGTATTCAGCCTTATAGTTATCTACCAAATCACGTACATTCTCCAGTCCCATGGCTTTCACTTCAGCGTCTGATACCTCGACCAACACTGGCGACTGAAGTTTTTGCGCCGCTCGCGCCACGGCGATCAGCGTTTCTTGATTATCAATATTAAACGCCCCGACCGCAAAATGTTGCGCCCGTGTCCGCTGCATCAAATGACGCGCTCGCGTCGTGTTTTGCCGAATCTCTGAAATCGATAGTCCCATACTGCCCCCTAAAATACTTATGGTAATTATAGCAATTAGCGCGCGTTATGCCAAGGGCAGTCTGCCACGCGTCAGGCCTGTGTACAGTTGTCATATTGACTTTTTCGGTACTATGTGATATATTACAATTAACTTCTGCTCGAGGTTTGTCTGAGGGCAGAAGGGCCCTTTGACCTCGAGCACATTTTCTCTGAAAGGAGGGAAAATGTCGTGGAGATTTGCCCTCTTTTTAGGGGGTATCACAGGTACTATCGTCTATGTAGTGTGTTATATTATGACACACTACTTGGGTGAGCTGCCCGTCCCCTTGTACGTACCGGCGGTAATCAGCGCCTGTATCTGTACTATACTGCAAAAATACATGGAGGGCTGAGAGGGCTGACGCCCACCGAAAATAGCTCGCTGAAAACTGGTTCAATCTGGGTTGAGACGCAATTTCTCGCGTTTCCTGGGTTGAGTTATCCAGTTTCAGCTTGAGCACGTTTTCGGTGGGCTATTTTCATTGGAGAAAATCGACTACGCTACTAACTACCGAGTCGACGTCCAGGCCGTGCTTTTGCCACAGCTCGACCATTGAGCCAGACTCACCAAACATGTCATTGATACCAATCCGTTTCACGTTCACCGGCAATTGTTCGCTGAGTAGTTCCGCCACACTCGAACCAAACCCGCCAGCGACCTGCCCCTCTTCAGCCGTCACCACACAGCCGCATTTTTGGGCGGCGCTCAGCACTGCTGTCTCATCCAACGGCTTGATGGTTGGGAAATGAATGACCTCCGCCTGGACGCTATGCTGATTTGCCAGTATTTCCGCTGCCAGAAGCAATTGATAGGTCATCGTGCCAGTGCCCAGCAACGCCACGTCTTTTCCTTCGCGCAACACGTAAGCTTTGCCAATTTCAAATGTTGCCTGATTTAAAAACAGTGGCATATCAGCCCGCGGCAATCGCACATAGTTTGGCCGCAAATCAGCCACCATCGCCGCTGCCATCAGCTCCGCCTCGTGCGCGTCGCCCGGCGCCAACACCACCATGCTCGATAAACTCCGCATCAGCGCGATATCTTCCAGCATTTGGTGGGTCGCACCATCTGGACCAACGTTCAGTCCTGCATGTGAACCAACCACCTTGACCGGCTGATTATTTAGACAAATCGTCGTGCGAATTTGCTCCCAGTTACGTCCCGGACTAAACGAAGCGTAGCTAGCGGCAAACGGAATGTTACCCATGGCTGCCAGCCCAGACGCCACCGTCACTAAGTTTTGTTCCGCCACACCAACTTCAATGAGTCTCGGCGCACCGATATGCTCGGCAAATTTACCAAAGCCAACGCTTGCTACCAGGTCCGCACTGAGCGCCACGACGCGGTCATCCTGCTTGGCCAGTGCAACCAAACCGTCACCAAAACCACCTCGGACCGAAGTATAGGTAGGCGTTTGCCAATCTTCACGTAGATACATCATTTCCTATCCTCCAACTGAGCCAACGCTCGCTGCGCTTCCTCGGCAGTAGGAACTTTTCCGTGCCAATGATAATCACCTTCCATAAAATCGACCCCTTTGCCTGGTATAGTATGGGCGATGATGACACTCGGTCTATCCGTCACAGCGCGAGCCATGCTCATGGCTTCACAGATACTCTCCATGTTGTGCCCATCAATCTCCTGAACGTGCCAGCCAAAACTGCGCCATTTGCCTCGCAAATCTTCCAGCGGCATGACGTCCTCAGTACTACCGCCAATTTGAATATCGTTACGATCAACGATGCCGATGAGATTGCCCAAGTTATATTTACTAGCAAACATCGCTGCTTCCCAGATATTACCTTCGTCTAATTCACCATCGCCCATCAGACAATAGACGAATCGTTTGGGCTGTGGATGTAAATATCGCACATGGTACGCCATGCCAGAAGCTTGACTCAAGCCCGAGCCCAATGGCCCGCTAGTCGTCTCGATACCAGGCAGTGCTTGACGTTCTGGATGCCCCTGCAGTCGAGAACCAAACTGTCTGAGTGTCGCCAATTCTGTCCTGGGGAAGAAACCACGCTCCGCCAAAGTCGCGTACAGTACTGGCGCGCAGTGACCATTACTCATCACGAAGAGATCTCGTTCATCCCAATCAGGGTTCTCTGGACTGACGTGAAGCACCGCAAAATACAGAGCTGTCATGATGTCCGCCAAGCCTAAGGCGCCAGCAGTGTGGCCACTACCAGCCTGCTCCAGCATGGTGATGATGGAGCGGCGCACCGACGAGGCGTGCCGCTCCAATTGTTTACACGTGACGTTTGGCTGCACTAGCCCAACATGCCCTTTTTGTTAATTTCATTTTGAATGTTTTGATAGGCTTCTCGAGGATTTGGCGATTTTTGGATGGCGCCACCAACCACCAAGACATTGACGCCGCTGTGCGCCAAGCCGTAGGCGTTGTCTGGCATAACGCCACCGTCCCAGCCAATTTCTACAGCAGGGTTGATGTCTTTGATGAGGCGGATTTTTTCCAATTGCATCAAACTGGCGCTACCGCCAAAACGACCAAGTTCGCCAGAAAATATCATGACGTGGTCTGCTGCTTTGATGAGATCAACGACGGTACTGGGAACGGTTGGACGCATCAACACCAAGCCAGCCTTGATGTCTGCCTGTTTGATTTTCTGTAGCGCGCCAAGAATATCGCCGTCAGACTCGGCGTGGAGTAAAATCATATTTGGGCGCAGCGCCACCAAATCTTCGATATATTCATCGACATTTTTCACCATAGCATGGATATCAATTTGCCAGCCTTCTGGTGCCCACAGATCCCGCAAACCAACTGTCAAGTTTGGCGCAAATTGCCCATCAGAAATATCAACGTGTGCTCGCTCGGCAAAACCAGTAATTCGCTCAATTTGCTCTTTGTACTGATCAACATTTTCTGCCAAAATGCTGGGGGTAATTACTGTGGTCATAATAATTGGTCCAACTGCGCATTGCGCCTATTAAATCTTGGTGCGTCAACATACGGAGTGTTGAGCCATGTCTCCATGATTCCCTTCCACGCCGCTTCATTGTCCTCCAAAACACGAGCTGGCAAACACAACACATTTGAGTTATTGTCCTGGCGTGTCATTTTGGCTTCGTAAGCATCCCAAATGACGCTAGCACGAATCCCTTTGAAACGGTTCGCCGCCATGCACATGCCTTGGCCGCCGCCACAAATCAAAATCGCTCGCGGATCGTCTGATTCATCACCAATCACTCGCAGGGCTGCCGCCTGCGCAAACTGAGGAAAATCATCGTCCGGGTTCAACTCTCGCCCACCGACGTCTTCAACTTCATAGTTATTTTTCACCAAATACGCGAAGACTTTTTCTTTCAACAGAAAACCGCGATGATCAGATCCCAAGTAAATTTTCATACTCATAAGTATAAGCGGTTTGGGAGCTTTTTGCAAATTAGCCAGCGCGCTTCAAAACAGCGCCAATGTCTGCCACCAGCTCTACCAAACGGTTTGAGTAACCCCATTCATTGTCATACCAAACCATGACTTTTATCAAATTACCACCAACCACTTTGGTGAGTGGCAAGTCAACGACTCCGGAGTGCGAATTACCGATAAAGTCGCGACTGACGAGAGGCTCTTCACTGACACCCAAAATGCCCTGATAGAACGTGTCTTGAGCTGCTTTTTTGAACGCCTCGTTCACCTGCTCGACTGTCACGTCACGCCGGAGAAGCGCCGTCACGTCACTGAGCGACACCACTGGTGTTGGTACACGGACACTCAGACCGTCAAATTTGCCAGTCAGCTGCGGCAACGTTTTGGTCACGGCGATTGCTGCGCCCGTTGTTGTCGGCACCATGTTTTCAGCTGCGTTACGGCCTTCACGCAGATCTTTAGCAGGTGCATCCTGCAGCCTTTGGCTAGCAGTGTAACTGTGCACTGTCGTCAGCATTGATTTTTCCACGCCAAACTCTGCGTCCAGGACAGCCATCACTGCGCCCAAACTGTTGGTGGTACAACTGGCATTTGACACAATCGGCGTTGCCGAGGCGATCTTGTCGTCATTGGTACCAAATACAATCGTATCCACACCATCAGACTTGGTTGGACCGCTGATGACGACACGTTTCGCACCAGCTTCCAAGTGTTTGCCCGCGCCCTCTTTGTCAGTAAAGAAGCCAGTCGATTCAATCACTACATCGATATTCATATCTTTCCATGGCAATTGCTGCGGCTCTTTCTCTGCCAAAACCTTGACAGATTGACCATCGACGATGAGTTCATTTTCCGTAAACGTCACTTGGCGGCCGTATTCACCGTAGTTGCTGTCATGCTTGAGTAAATATGCCAATGTTTTAGTGTCCGTCAAATCATTGATAGCGACAATCTCTAGGTCGCTACGCTCACGCGCAATCTTAAACGCATTGCGTCCAATCCGCCCAAAGCCGTTAATTGCTATTCTTGTTGCTGCCATACTGCCCTCCCTGCTAGATATTTTTTAGCTTTTCTTAATTATACTACAAAGTTGTATAATAAACATATGACGCGTGAAGAGCTACTCGCCACAGCTGAGCAAAAGTATGATGAAGTGCCAGTGCTGGTTTTGGCGAGCGCGATTGACTATGCGACTGAGAAGCACGCTGGACAAAAACGCAAAAGCGGTGAGCCGTATATCAATCACCCGCTGGCGGTGGCCGAGATTTTGATTGAATGGGGTATGGACATCGACACGGTGGTGGCGGGCGTACTACATGACACGGTCGAGGACACCGACGCGACGCTAGATGAACTGGAGAGTTTATTTGGACGAGATGTGGCGTTCTTGGTGGATGGCGTGACCAAGGTTTCACAGGCACGCGCTGGCATGCGTAGCTTGGACAGCTATTTGCCACACACCAAGGATAATTTGACTAAATTGATGATCGCGGTCGGTGAAGATGTGCGGGTGATCATCATCAAATTGGCGGATCGCCTGCACAATATGCGGACGCTGCAATTTATGTCGCCAGAGAAGCAAAAGAAAATTGCCCGCGAGACGATCGAGGTGTTTGCGCCACTGGCGGACCGATTGAATATGGGGCGGGTGCGCGTGCAGCTAGAAGAATTGAGCTTCAAATATTTGATGCCGAAAGATTTTCACCGCACCAAAAGTTTGATGGATAGCCGATTGAAAAAATCGCAGCGAAAACTGGATCGTGTTCGCCGTGAAGTTGAGGCACGATTGAAGGAAGAGAAGCTGGTTTTCCAGATGGATGGCCGGGTCAAAAGCGTCTACAGTCTATTCAAAAAACTTGATAAGGTCGGCGATATTGATAAGATTTATGATTTGATCGCACTGCGGGTTATTGTCGATGATTTATCGACAGGCTATTTGGTATTAGGAATTCTACACGATATGTATCAGCCGATGTACGAGCGAATCAAAGACTATGTCGCCAACCCCAAGCCGAATGGCTATCAAAGTCTACACACCACCGTGCAAACGCCGAGTGGGCAAATTGTTGAATTTCAAATTCGCACCAAAGAAATGCACGAATACGCTGAGCGTGGTTTGGCGGCCAGCTTCCACTACAATGAGCAGAAATTAACCGACGCGTACAAAAAGGGTCGTATGGGCGCTATGCCGGCGGATTTGTCGTGGATTCGCGACCTTCAGGAAGCGGCGGCGCTGGCTGGCGAGGGCAAACGATTTGACTCTGACAAGTTCCGCATGAAATTGTTCTCAGACCGCATTTTCGTGTATTCTCCAAAGGGTGATATCTATGATTTGCCGCGCGGTGCTTTCCCGCTAGATTATGCATATCGCATTCACTCCGACATCGCGGCACACGCCAGTGGCTTCAAAATCAATGACGTCATGAAGCCGTTTACCTATCATTTGCGGCACGGCGACACCATAGAAGTGTTGACTAATAAATCAGCCCACCCCAAGCCAGATTGGCGCGAGCTGATTACAACACCTCACGCTAAAGACAAGCTGCGTTTGCAATTGTCGCGCAGCGGCGGCATCTTGCAGCAATTGACTGGCGGCGTTTCGTCACTGTTTCGGCACCGATAATCAACGGCACAATCTTGTAGGCGGAATATAAAAAACAATATCACCCTCATCTCAGGGGCCGTGACGGGCGCGAAAGCCCCGTCAGCCGAACGCCACAGGCTGACCGTAGGTCACCTGTAAAGAGTACTCTGAGTGAGGTGTGATATTGTTTTGTTGCGTCGATACTCTTACGCTTGCTCGTTCCAGCGAGTGATCGAATCGCGGATGATTTGCTTGGCTCGCTCAACATCGCTAAAACCCTTGACAACTGTCGAGCCTGGCTTTTTCATATCTTTGTAGTGATTGAAATGATGCTCAATTTGCTTGAGCAGCTGTGGCGGCAAATCTTCCAACGAATTGATAGCATCGCCAGTATTGCGATCATCAGCTGGCACCACAATCACCTTATCGTCAACTTCATCATCATCAACAAACTCCAGCACACCGATAACCTTTGCTTCCATGAAAATGCCTGTTATCAGCGGCTGGTCGGTGATGATCAAGGCGTCCAATTCGTCGCCGTCCTCGTCTAATGTCTGCGGGATGAAACCATAGTTAGTTGGCTTGGCGAAAATCGCTGGCTCAACGCGGTCCAGCTGCATCACTGCCAGCTCACGGTTCCATTCAATCTTGTGATTTGAGCCCTGCGGAATCTCAACGACAACATTCACGATGCCGTTTTCCACGTCACCAGGTGTCAAAATTTGGTTAAAGTCTGCCATGGTTTACTCCTCTCTGGCTTTTTCTTGTAAATATTCACGAATTTGCAATGCTGCCACCGCACCCTCGCCGACCGCCGAAGCGATTTGCATGGTCGCGCCCGAACGCACGTCGCCCGAGGCAAAGACACCAGGGATATTGGTACGCAAGTGTTCGTCAGTGACGATGTGCCCGCCGAGGTCCAGCTCAACAGATGAGTCAGCCAAGAACTGCGTGTTCGGAATCAGGCCGATGAAGACGAATAGACCATCTGCAGTAAACTCTTTTTGCTCGCCATTTTGGGTCGATTTTACACCGTAGAATTTGTCGTCTTTGACGATAATTTCGTCGGTGGTCACACCGAGATGGACGGTAATTTTGCCTGCATCAACGTATTTTTGTAGTTCTTTTTGCAAGACATCGCTGGCGCGTAATTCGCTGCGCACCAACAGGTCAATATGGCCGGCGTAGCGAGTCAAAAATATCGCTTCTTGCACTGCCGAGTTGCCACCGCCAACGACGATCAAGCGCTTGTCGCGATAAAAGGCGCCGTCGCACGTCGCACAGTAATGCACGCCGCGACCATACAGCTCGTCTTCGCCTGGCACACCCAGCTTGCGATGATTTGAACCAGTTGCCAGTAGTACCGCCTTGGCTCGCACCGGCTGGCCATCAATCGTCAACTCCAATTCACCATCAACTTGCTTGAGTTCTGTAACATCGCCGTACTCGATATTCGCACCGAACCGCTCAGCCTGCTGCTGCAATTCGGACGCCAACTTCATGCCGGTCACGCCCTCAGCAAACCCTGGGTAATTGTCAATTTGGTCAGTAATAGCCGCCATACCACCGACTACGCCCCGTTCATATAGTGTCGTTGGCACATCTTCACGCGACAGATAAATTGCTGCGGTCAACGCACTTGGACCAGCGCCAACGATGATAACTTCTTTAGACATTGAGCCCCCTTGACTTATAATATCGTTTGATGATTTCTGGCATTTCTGGTTGTGGGATATCTGCCGGCTTTTCGATAGCCATGATGACAAATTTTAGTGGTGCATTGGCAGGGATTTTGTCGCCTTGACCTTGGCTGCCGTACGCTTTGTCAGCTGGAATCGTCAGTTCGCGCACACCGCCAATCTTCATCCCAATCAGGCCCTCTTTCCAACCCTGGATGACTGCCGTATTCGCCGGACCGTTTATAGCAAATGGTGCTTTCAATTTACCATCAGCAATTGACTGGTCAAATACTTCACCCTTGGCGTTCCAGCCAATGTAATACACTGCAAATTTGGTGTCATCTTTGACTTCTGCGCCGTCACCTTCCACCAAGTCCTCTTTGCCGAGCTCTTTAACATCACCAGCTTCAAACGCACCGACCCGTGAACCGAATTCGGCAAACTTGCTGTAATATTTATCGTTCAATTCTGCTGTCTGCGCCTCAACTTTCTTTTGGCGTTCTGTATTTGCTGCTTTATAGCTTTCTTGCGCTCGCTGTAGTTCAGCTTGATCTTTGGCTTCATTACCCGGGGCCACCATCATGGCGATAAATCCGCCAACCGTACCCACCAACATTGTGATTGTAATAATCCAAATTCCTATTCTTTGCGATCTTGCTATCGCCATATCTCATCCTCCTCTATTTGTCCTATTATACATCAACTTTTGGCTCAGCGGCAATGTCATATGCAGCCAACCGCTCGCCCGCTACACCAGGATTCTTCTGTAGCTCCAACAACTTGGCATAGATACCATTTGTCTTCGCCAATTCATCTGGCGACCCAATCTCATCAACTCGCCCATTTTTCAGGGTGATGATGGTATCAACCGCCGCGATAGTCGACAAGCGGTGAGCGATGATCAATGTAGTGCGGCCTTTCATCAACCGATCAAGCGCTTGCTGCACCAAATGCTCATTTTTATTGTCCAAATTGCTGGTTGCTTCGTCCAGTATCAAGATCGGCGCGTCTTTCAACACTGCACGGGCGATGGCGATGCGCTGTTTCTGACCCCCTGAAAGCTTCAAGCCGTGCTCACCGATCTGCGTGTCGTAGCCGTAGTCCAGCTGACGAATAAACTCATCGGCGTTGGCAGCTTTGGCGGCGGCAAAAATCTCCTTGTCCGTTGCATCAGCTTTGCCGTAAGCGATGTTTTCACGAATGGTGCCCGAAAAAAGCACAGGGTCTTGGAAAACGGTTGCAATGTGTCCGCGCAAACTGCGCTGGGTCAGGTTACGAATGTCAGTGTCATTGACTGAAATAACACCACTGTCTCGCTCATATAGTCGCATCAACAAATTGGTAATTGTGGTTTTACCGCCACCAGATTCACTAACCAGAGCCACGCGTTCGCCAGCGGGAATCGTAAAGGAAATGTTATGCAGAACGGGACGATTTGGCACACTGGCATATCGGAACGACACATCGTCAAAGGAGATCGTCGCCTTTTCTGTGTTCAGGTGAGCTGCATCAGGTGCATCCTTGATACCAGGTTTGAGCTCCATGGCCGCAATGAAGTCCTTGCTCCCCGACACTGCTTTCTGAAAGCCATCAACGATGAAGCTCATACTAAAGAGCGGCGTTCGCAGATTGTTGATCAAGGTGATAAGCAAAATCATCTCACCAATCGTAAACTTTTTCTCGGTCGTCTGAACAAAAATGTAGGCAAAGATGAGGAAAAAGACGATGCTCAAAATCAGCCCACGAATGACGTCCATTTTGTGCCAATAGCGCGACTGCTTGCGCGTCACGGCGATGGTTTTACGGTAACGTTTGGTAAAATGTCGGTACTCTAAACTTTCGCGAACATAGCTTTTGACCACTTTGATTTGCGATACAACTTCTGCAAATCGGCCGCTAGCCATATCGACTTCGTGATTTTTATTTGACTGGAAATAGCGCCATTTTTTGCTGGTCAACACCGCCAGCCAGATGAACAACGGATACAATATCAACACCAACAGCGCCAAGTCCAAGCTATACGTCAGCACGATACCAATTGTGATACAGCTGGTCAGAAGCATTTGCAGGAAATTGTTTGCAAACATATTCAGGAAATTACTCATCTCGGTGATGGCGCGGTTCAGGCGGTTGATGATGGTGCCTGTCAATTCCCCATCAAAATAACTTTGTGGCAGACTAAGCAAGTGGTGATAATAATGCGTCGACAACTGTGCTTTGAGCTTGGTGGACATGACGTCACCCCAGTAGCCACCTAAGTTACGAATCAACACATTGGCAACGTCAAACACCAATAGCAAAGCTGCCAGCCACAGCACCTGACCAACGCCGATGTTGTTGCCCTCCACTACCTCCACCATCAAAGTAGTAGCCCGCGATATGACATACGGCATGGCAATGCCAGTCAACGCCACCAATATCGAACACAGGCTAATCTTGACATAAAACGGCAGCATATTGTGCGTATAACCCAGGGTACGGAGCAGCGATTTCATCAGACAAGCTCCGCGCCGTAAGTTTGCTGCATGGTCTGCTGAATCGATTCGATGATTGGCGTGATGTCGGAATCAACCAAAGTGCGCTGATGGCTGGTAAAGACTAAGCGGAAGGTCAGTGTTTTCGTTGTGGCGTCATCTGAAGGTTGGTATATAGAAACAACACGAAAGGTTACATCAATATCCGCTGCTTTGAGGGTGCGATCAATACTTTGAGCAACAGCTGCGTAATTGACGTCGGTTGGTAGTTTGAGGGAAATATCGCGACTCGTCGATGGGTAGCGACTGAGCGGCTGATAATGGCTACCTCGCTTGGCGTAAACGGCCTCTAGACCAGCTGTGTCCAAGCTCGCCGCCGCTACGTACGCCGGCAATTTGAAGTTCTTGATGACTGACTGCTTCAATTCGCCAACTATGCCAATGAACGTTCCATCGGTTGTCTCGACCAGTGCACTGCGTGATTGGTCAAACGGTGCCGTGACCGGAAACGCAAGTTCTTGTTCAATCGGCTTAAACACCAGTTTGGCACCAAGGTCATGTGCTAGCTGCTCGACCAAGCGACGAATTACGTAAAATGGCGTGCCCGCTCCCGGCTTTTTGGCGGCATAGATGATGTCGGTGAACTGACTAGCTTCTGGCAAACCATCTTCGCCCAAGCCATGCATTTTGATGTGCCCCTTGCCCATTTCAAACAAGGCAAATTCATCATGACCAGCCTTGATGTTGGCATGAACCTTGTCAAGCAAGCTTGGCAGCACCGTCAAGCGGTAATATTGTAAATCAGGGCTGAGGGCGTTTGATAATTTGTATGCCTGAGTGATATCCTGCTCGGCGTTTTTCAGGATGCGTTCGTGAACGAAGCTATAGGTCAAAACTTCATTAGCGCCAGCACGCGACAGACTTTGGCGAACGGCGTTTTTCAGTTTGCGGCGCACATTTTTTGGCGCGGGTTTAATACTACGACGCGGCAATTGACGCGGCAGTTTATCAAAGCCATACAGCCGGCCGACCTCTTCGACAATATCCTCCGGCAGTTCAAGGTCAGTGCGCCAGAATGGCGATTGGATGCAAATATAATCCAATTCTTCTTCCGGACCATGACTCTTTATTTCCACGTTATTCAACAAGTCGCAAATATCATCGTCGGACAAGTCCAAGCCCAATCTCTCATTGATAAACTTGCTATCGATGTCAATGTTAGCCGGCGTATATTTTCCATTGAAATAATCATCAAGCCAGTCATCAAACTGCTTCAAATCAAACACTTCGCTCGCCTGCACCCCGCCAACCATACTCATCAGCTGCTTCAACACGGCAGCATTTTGTAGCGGCGATTGACCTTTGTTAAACCGCGTCAGCGCGTCAGTGAAAATACCGTGTCGCATGGCCGTGCGACGTAGTGCATACATGTCAAAATTAGCGCATTCCAAAACAATGTTTTTCGTGTTATCCGAAACTTCAGTGTCAGCACCACCCATAATTCCCGCGAGACCTATTACACCCTCGCCATCAGCGATGACGATGTCGTCAGCCGTCAACTCATATTCTTTACCACTAAGCAGACTGACTTTCTCACCGTCACGAGCCAGCCGCGCCCCGAGTGTAGACCCGCGCAATTTGTCATAATCATAGGCGTGCGTTGGCTGCGCCGTCATGAGCATCATGTAATTTGTCGCGTCGACAATGTTATTGATCGGCTTGCCGCCCATCGCCACGAGCCGGCACTGCAGCCACAACGGGCTTGGTTGCACGGTAATATCACGAATTGCCACCGCCATGAACCGCGGTACTAGTTCAGGTACTTCGTTCGTTACTGCTAGCTCCAGGCCCTCAGCACCAGTAAATTGCTGCTCTGATTTATACCAATCAGGACTGATAAACTGCTGATGAAAAATCCCAGCAATCTCGCGTGCCACGCCGAGCTGCCCAAAGCAGTCCGGCCGGTGCGTAAACATCTTATTCTCAATATCTAGCACATAGTCGTCCAAACCAAACGTTTCCGCAAAACGAGCGCCCGCCTTTAGCTCAACTCCCGCCGGCACGTCATGTTCGTGAATTTCAACAATTCCCTCGTGATCCGTGCCGATATCCAGCTCATCAGCCGCCGCCAACATACCTTGGCTGAGCACGCCACGCAGCGGTCGCGCATCCAACACGAACGGCTCATCGTCATTAAAACTCGCTGGCACGGTGCTTTTCGGCGGCAGCCAAATCGCCCACATGTCCGCATGCACATTTGGCGCGCCGCAGACCACTTGCACTAGCCCGCTCTCGTCACGCGGCACATCAGCCACCACGCCACCATCATCGATCTTGGTCACACTCAGCCGATCGGCGTTAGGATGCTTGGCACATCCAACCACCCGAACGATTCGTGCGCCACCATACTTAGCGTTGAGGTCGATCACTTCCTCGACACCGCCAAGCTGCTGATTGACCCGCGCCACCAACTCATCCACGGGAGGCAATTCAAAATTAATCAATTGTTTGATAAGATTTAGGCTGACTTTCATACTAGTTACCAGTATACCATCTTATCTGTAACTATTCGACTTTTGTAAAGCCAGGCTACAAGCTGGCGATGATTGGCGATATTCTTTTGCTTTATATAAAGCAATGACTTTCTGTTGCTCGGGCGTGAATCGCCGCGATTCACGCATTTTTTGGTAGGCTTTATTGCGCGTCCAGACATCGACATGCCCGTTTTCTAGTTCAGCCAGCGTCAACTCAAAAAACTGTACCGCCGCCGTGGCGTACAGCCAAGCCAACGCCATTTTGACGTAATAACCATCGTGTCTGACGTTTTGCAACGCCGCGAAAACCTGATCAATATGTGCTTCGTCTAGGAAATTAGTCATCAAAGAAACCACACCGTAGCGCACTGTCAATTCAGCCTCACCCTGCAAACATGCCAGCGCAAAATCCCACCACACTTCGCCGGCAAAGCGTCGCTTTTTCTCAATGAATACATCAATGTGCGCCCACGAATCAACGCGCGGCAAATATTGCTTAGTCAAATCAATCGCCGTCTGATCATCAAGCCGAGCGTGCGTAATCAACAATCCACATAGCAGCACGTAGTCGAACGATTCATCCTGAACCGTCAGCAATTCACTAATATCCGCTGCGCTCATATCAGGCGCTAACTCCCTCGCCAAGCGCCGCAAATCCGGCACACGCACGCCGATGACCGGCATCTCGGTATTGACGATGCGCTTATTAAACTCAGCATACGTCTCGTTGCCCTCAGCGAGCTTTGATAATTTCGCCACAATGTCATCATACATATCGCTATTAGCCTTCGCTTTAATTAATATAGACCAGCGCAATACCTAGTCATATTATTTATTCTACATTATATAGCTAGTTTGGTTAGGTATTATACAGCATAAAATTATCTATCGTAGACCTACTACACACAGCACATCATACACACTCGGCACAACGTTTACCAACCTGCGCAGTGCAATGTCCTGCGGTGCTGTGCGTGAAAAAACTGGACACCCTTGAGCCGTCGCAAAACCAATTTCCATTGCTGCGCTTAATCCAATGTATCCGTCTGGAGCATGAAGCATCACAAAATTTGCTTGACGAATTGCTGACAAATGCCAGTCTTCGATCGCTCGCGATGATATACCTTGCTCGGCAGTGTCTCGCACAAATGCTGCATTATCAAACTGCATCCGTCGTGGTGATAAAACTTGGCAGCCAGTCGTAACAAGCTCATCATAGACCCGGAATAGCCCTGCCCTGTCACGCGTGTATGAGCCACAAAGCACTGCCCGAGGTGGCTCAAAATTCCGTCGCGTCATATTCATATATCACTTCCGTCAGTTCACCGTGCCCATCGATACATGCTGTCATTTCGTGCATGAAGCTTTTATATTTCTTTGGCTCGCCCTCCATCTCTTCGCGCGTGCGCCAAGCATTTTTGCCGCCTTCGAATTCTTCAACCAACGTACCAGAAATAGTATCGCAAAACATCAGATGGAATAATTTATCCTCAACAATTTCATTTGTTTGGCTGTGGCGAACCCGCTCGTGATAGATACCGCGGTGTACGAACGTTCCGTCTAGTCCCGTTTCTTCAGCAAGTTCACGTGCTGCTGCTTCAACAACAGACTCCGCCCAGCGTACTTTACCAGTCGGCGCACCCCAAAATCCATAATATGGATGCTTGAGGCGCTGTTGCAGAAGGTATTGCTTTTTGCCATGGCGCTGCCGCTCAACAACAAGCAACACTGCCACCTTTGGCTGACGCTCAATCACACCAGCATCGGTATCTAGCTTATTGGCATATTCTTTTCCTTTGATCGAAAGCATATAGCCATCAGCTGTTTTTGTAACGTAGCCTAAGGCGACTAGTCTCTTGATGTGAAATTTGACATGGTCGCTATCGAGCCCAGTAGCTCGCTGCAACGCAGCAAAATGAGCAGCCGGCAAAAATAGTAATTCTCGCAATATCTTTATCTGTGCATTATGCACCTTTTCTTCCAAACTCATGATCTACACTCCTTTTATCTCCATCATAGGACGGCTGTCATATAAAATCTAGGGAAGTCAAATTCCCTATTATTCCCATATTCATAAATATATGATATAATATGCAAAATGCATTGGAAGCCTTCTTGCGAGACGTTGGCTCGCACTCATCAGCAAGAACTCACACAAACAGTGGGTGATTTTCTGCAGCACGTACATACGACTGATATTCAGCCAGATGCAGCCACCGTTTTTGTGCATGATGAATGCAATCCTGATTCGATTGGGGCAATCGCTACTGCGTGCTCACCGCAGACTCCGACTGACGGCCGATTTGATTTTCAAAAAGCACATATCACAGGACACCGCGTTGATGCGTCGTCAGTTGCTGGACGTGTCATTGAAGGCAACCAAGACGACATTACCCTGACTGAGAGTGGGATGAATCCTGATCATCGCGTCCTCACCTTGCCGCTGCCCGACCAACACGCCGTTCTGCAAGCTGCTTTCACCAAAGACCGTACACCGACAAAACGTCAGTTGGGCGAATTAGAAACATTATGGCAATATGACAGAACCAAAACTGCACTCGGCGTTGGCATTACGACGCTACAAGCATTGGCGCGAGCATCATACCCCACTCAGTCAGTCGCCGACATGCTAGCCCTCAAATCACCCACCACACCAAACGCAATCCTCGCCACGTGGGATGTGTCGCATTCAACCAGGGAGATGACACGCGATGACGGAGAACTGCGCTCATTTCTCGTTCGGTTTGGTAGCCAAGCAATCACTGCCGTACAACATTATGGCGGCGAGCTGATCGACTGGACAGGCGACGGGCAGAATCTTGCAGTGCCACTACCGCAGAGCAACGCGCGTTTCTCACGTGAGCAGCGGGCTGATTTTGGTCACAAGACACTCATCCCGCTACTCAGTCGCCTCACCGACATCGCTAAATCACAGGATGAATATACGGTTCGACTGACCGCCGGTTTTGGCCGACTCGACAATGTTCCTGGTGGAAAAATGAGTCCAGCGCTCTTTGGTATGACGAAATTGTCCAAGCGTCAGCCACGCGACCGACTATCAATTGCCCTCACTGATGACACCTACGATATGCTCGCTCCTACTTTGCCTGACACATTGCGGCACTATCTGCACCACGATTAAGCTTTCTTGCGGGCTGATTTTTTATCTTCCTTGCTTTTTTGGAGTAATTTATTTTTGAGTGTCAGCACCACATCCGCCTCTTTAGCCAGCTGTTTACTGTGGGTGACGACGATGACGCATTTGTCGTTTTCATGGGCGGCCCGGCGCAGGATATCGATGATGTCAGCGGCGGTAGTTTCGTCCAGGTTGCCAGTCGGCTCGTCTGCCAAGACGATCGGCGCATGCGAGACGAGGGCTCGGCCGATCGCTACGCGCTGTTGCTGTCCGCCAGAAAGTTTCATAACATTGCGGTGAATGTGATCGTCATCCAGACCCATGGCATGTAGCGTTTCGTTGGTGGCCTTGGAATTAACTAACTTCAAGTTTTCTAGCGGCGTCAAGTAGTCGATAAGATTATAGTTCTGAAACACCAGCGATATATTGTGTTTACGATGGTGCGAGTAACCCTGCTCGGCGATGTCTTCATCGTCGAACAAAATCTGCCCGCCGGTCGGTGTGTCTAACCCCGCTAGCAGTCCCAGCAGTGTCGACTTGCCGGCGCCAGAACTACCGACGATGGCGTAGAACTTGCCCTTTTCAAATTGATAATTGATGCCATTGAGCACGTTGCTGGTGCCGTCAGCGTATGAGTAAATGATATCGCGTAACGTAAGTATTGACATGATAACTCCTAACTTAGTTTTGCTAAAATTTGCTTTGGTGATTGGCGCATGATTGGCGCGGTGGCAGCGATGGCCGACAGTAGAACAACCATGTAGCCGAAGGCGAAAGCCTCTAGGTAGGCCGCCACTGGCGCAGCGTGCACCACGGTCTTTTCTGTGCGCTGGTTTTGGTCGGTTTGCGCTGTCAGGGCAGTAGAAATTTGCGATGAGGCGACCGAACCGACACCGAGCGCGAACACCGAGCTAACGAGAGCGATGATCGCCAGCTCTGCCAAGAACTGCCCGATAATCTGCCGCTTGGACGTACCGATAGACAGCAAGATGCCAATTTCATGCAAGCGGCCGCGCACCCAGAATACCAGCACCAGTGACAGCACCGCCAGCCCCGCCGCGGCTGCGCCGATGGTGGCAATCGTCAAAATGTTTTGAATGCCAGCGATGTTTTGGAGAACCCCAGCGAACACGGCCCCGTTGTCAGTCAGGCTGAATTTCTGCCAATCGACGTTTGGTAGGCTTTTGGTGTGGTCCGTTAGTGACTTCAGTTGATGTGGATTTTCGGCAAAATATGTCGCCCGCGTCAACTGCTGGCTACCTGTCAGCTGCTGCGCCGCAGCCAAGTTGGTGATGAGATGATTCTCCGCCATGTCGGACTGTAAGACTGCTGGCTTTTCACCTTTGCCGCTGAAGATACCCATGACAGTTACCGTCACCCGCCGGCCGTCTTTGGTAATGTCCAGCTTGTCACCTGGCTTGATGCCATTTTTCTCAGCGAGAGTTTTGTGAATCAGGGCCGCGTTTTGATCGCGCTCGGTCAAGTGCTTGCCCTGCTCCAGTTGATAGAACCGACCAGTAAATTCGCTCAGTAAATCACTCTCTGTCGCGCCCGTCACCTTCGCCTCGCCAGCCACGTTGGCGTCCAGCTGCACGCCGCTGCCTGCCACGTCGATCAATTGCTTGCCCGGCAGTTCCGCGGTAGTCTCTGATTGGAAATTGTGTGCTTTGACCTTGTCCAGGCGCTGCACCCGCTGCGCGATGTCCATCGGCACTTCGCCCGACGGTTGCTTGCTGGCGATACTAAAGCCAGCGCGGATGTTTCGCTCGACCGATTGCTTCAGCTGTGCCATCGTCTGCTGCACCGTCAGCGTACCGATTAGCAGCGTGAAAATCAGCGTCATGATCAGGGCGATGGTCAGGCTGCGACGCCGTTTGCGCGCCACAGCCGTCCAGGCTCGTTTGATAATCGTCATCATTCGCCCCTAGTCCACTTCAGTTAGTAATTCTTTTGGCGTTGATTGGGTAATCGGCCGCGAAGCCAGTAGCACCGCGATGATAATCACCGCCAGTCCAGCGCCCCACACTGCCAGCAGATCCGTCGGCTGCACACCAACCGTCACCTTGTCCAGCGTCCGCGATGACGTCACCGAGTCAGCGTCAGCACCGAGCGATGCACCGTTCAGCGAACTGCCAGCCTGACGTGTGGCATTCTGCGCCGCCTGCGATACCACGTGATCGCCCATTTGTTGCGCAATCAGCCCGGCGGTAAAGTACGACGCACCGAAGCTCAGCACTGCGATCATCACTAGCTCAGCGATATATTGCAGTACAATCTTTGACTGCGGTACACCCGTCGCCAAGAGCACGCCCGCTTCGCGCTTGCGCTCGTTCATCCACAGGTACAGCACCATGCCGATCACCGCCACGCTGACCAGCGCCGTCGCCCACAACATACCGTCGATCAGGCCGTACACGCCGTTCACAGCACCAGTCACACCAGCCAGTTCCTGGCTATTCTTATTCAATTGATACTTTTGCCAATTGACCGGCAATTTATTCGCCCGCGCCATCACCTCATCCAACTGTTTGGTGCCCTTGGTGAAGAACGTGGCGTCCTGGTAAATCTCATTTTGCTCGGTATACGCATTCAACTGGCGGGTTGTCGTGAGATCAGTCAGGAACAAATTCTCAAACAACTCCACCTGATACGTCGCCTGCTTTGGGTTCTTGCCGTTAAATATACCGACGATTTCCACTTCCACCTCGTCCTTGGATGGATGCTCATTATCGGTGTCGTATTGATTGGCCTTTAGCTTAATTTTACTGCCAAGTTTCAGGTTATTAGCCTTGGCGAAGTCTTCGTGCACCAAAATCTTGTGCGAATCGTTCTCGGTGATGTGCCGGCCAGCGATGAGCTTGAGCGACTCAGCCCGGAACTTCTTCTCGGACTCAGATTTATTGACGCCGATGATGGTCGCAGCGTTGCCAAACTGTTTGTCTTTCTCGGCATCATAGCCGCTGCCGCCACTCGGTAGTGGCACCAGCTTGGTATTGATAAAATCGACCGTGGCATTCTGGCGTTTGACATAGTCCGTCACGCCCTCCAGGTTCTTCACCGCGTCGATGTCTTTGTTCGACACCGTTCCCGAACCGCGGGCAGTTCCTGGATTGGTGCGCGGATTATTGCCCAGCGTGAAGCCGGCCTTGAGCGTTTTGTCCAGCGACTGCGCCGCCGCGTCGGTCGAATGCTTGATGGCAAATCCACTCAGCATAATCGTCGACATACACAGCAAAATCGCCAACAAAATCAGCGTTTTGAGTTTTTTCCTGGTGATATACAACCAGGCACGTTGCAAAAATGACATAGATCTCCTTTCTTGATTCTATGTCAGTGTAGCAGGCGTATGTGAAGGGAATATGAAATAGGCGGGATGATCTTCTATTAGAATGTATTATAGTAAAGAGTATGGAACTATCACAGGAAAATATCATTAACAATTTTTTCATCAAAGAGCTACCTGATTGGATAACTGTATATTCTCATAAAGAAATGCCGAGTAATGGGTTAGAAATTTTCAATCATAGCTGCCTCTGTCCTATTGGCTATGTAGAAGAATCTCTTAAGGGGAGCAATTGGGATATGAGCATTGGGGATGGAAGCCCCTCTATTATTGAATACTACGATGAAGAAAAGCGGGTAACTGAATACTCCCGCTATGGTAATGATGACAGGCTTGAACCGATTGTAATTACTCAAGATTTCCCGAGTATTATCGAAGATTCGGAGCCAAGAGTATCTGAAGAATTTATCTTATTTCTAAATTTATATAAAGATGGTAATAAGTTATGGGCCATTGATAACAATGGTGACAGTGAAGAAGCCGTTCGTTATAGCAAGAATAAGATTGAAATTCGGAAGAAATATCTCATGCACTTTATCTCAGCAAAGCAAGTGGCTTTATTATTATTTATTCAAAGCACCCGGTCTACAACCAAAGAGCATACTGATGATCCCTTACGCAAAACAAAAGCAGGTGAATTATACACTTATTCTCTTGTCACTGGTCATAGAATATCTTCAAACAAAACAGCATCGATCTTACTGGGCAAGCGAATTATCCTGCCACCAGCAAGAACAGAATCTTCAGAGAGGGTGTACGAGAATTTCATCTACAAGGAAGACTCTGTCGGTAATCCAGTAGAATTTTCTTGTGAACCGTATAATCATAATACAAATGAGACAAGCCCTGGCTACCCGACTCCTATTTACTTTAAAAAATCTGTCTTGGAAAAATACTATAACAACCCAAATAAATACACCATTTCTGACGGACATCTTAGCTATGGCAGCCTTTGGAGATTACAAATAGATAACGATCATGAATCAATAGTTATGGCTTTTCTTGGCGACTTAGGAAAATTACCAAATAAAGAGCAAAAATACTGGAGATCTTTTAATATTCCACCATCAGATAATTCAATCAGTAGAACCAACTATGCAAGATCGTTCTTAGGCGAATTTTGCGATGCGAAATCTCCTGAGTTTAAATTTAAGCAATTGTATCGTGATTTTAATAACAAGTGGCAAAGCGTACACGGCTGGTTTCTGCTGCGTGATGGAAATAACGATGATATTGAGTCTAACCTAAACAGCTTTCATATACCATTAAGCGATAAAGATGATGAATTTAAACGCTCTTTATTGCTATTATCTAAGTTATTGAACGATAGGCTAGATAATAACAACATAAAGAAACATATCAGCCGCCAACTCAATGATGAGGAGAAAAAATTTGGGAGCATAAAATTACTCAATATTTATCTTGAAGAGAATAATATCAGCACTGAATTTGCTAAAGTATTAGAGAATATCCAATTACTCCGAAGCAAGGGCGTGGCCCATGCAGAACAGTCTGAATATCAAAAAGCATTAAAAAGTATTTTAGGTGAAAAAACAAAGGTACAGCTGATAACTAATATGGTCTTTACCATTAATGATTTCCTGCGTTGCTGAGATAAATATGTACAAATCGACGTAACACTCTATTTCTGAACTATCATATAGCAATAAATTACGACATATGTCTAAAACTCTCCTTCAATATTCAACCAAACCTCACCACAAACCGCATACCCTGCCCGTGTGGTGTGAAGCCATAATCCAGACCCTTAGCGTCGAGCAACATTTTCACGGTGTAGAGGCCAATGCCGCTGCTGTCGGCATGCTGTTTCGTGGAGTCAGGGCTACGATAAAATGGATCGAAAACATGCTGGAGTTGCTGCTTGGTAAGTGGTTTGCAAGCATTTTCGATAGCCAGCTCATTCTGGTTGCAAGTAATTTTTATCACGCTTCCCGCGTCGCCGTGGCGTACCGCGTTTGACACCAGGTTCGAGATGACGTGGCGCATCATGTCGCGGTTGGCACGAATGGTCGTCGGACGGGCGTCAACCGTGAAAGTCATGCCGCGCGTTTTCGCCAGCAACACATAATCTTCAACCACCTCGGTGATTAGCTTGTCAATCCTCAGCCGCTTTTCCTGACGCAGAGCCTGCTCGGCGACACTGCCAGAACGCAACACATCATTTACCATCGCCGCCAAGCGGTCAACCTGTGCCACCGATTCCGCCAGGTACTGATCACGATTTTTATACTCGCCGATATTTAGCTGCATATTTTCAAGCATGATCCGTAGGGCCGCCAACGGCGTTTTTAGCTCATGCGAGGCCGCACGTAAAAACGCGATTTTTTCCTTTTCCAGCTGCGTAATTCGCTTATTTTCATGCTCCAGCGAACGAATCGTTTGCCACAGGTTTTGATATAGCTCATTAATATTTCGCCCCAGCACGCCAATCTCGTCATGGCTATTGACTGGGTAATGCGCACCCTTTTCCAGCCGCTGCATGGTCGTAGTCACCGCCGCCATCTGGCGAATCGGCCGCGTCACAAAGCGGCTATAGATGTACGAAAACACGAGCGCCACGAGCAGCGAGCCGAGCATGGTATACGGTAATACGTGCAAGGTAGCGAGCTTGGCCTGAGTGACAGGCGCCACATCGGCCAACAGCTTGACGGCGATCGTTTGACCTTGGCTATTCGCCACACTTCCCTGCCGCAAAATCACCGAGCGCGGATCAATTGTTTGGCCATCAGCGATTTTCACCACGCTGGCGTCAACCGATTTACCGCTGTCCGTCACAATGTTGATCGACTGAAAACCCTGAAAATACTGGTCGCGACCGTCAATCGTCAGCGTGATATTAACATTTTTCACTTGAGCAAACTCCTGGCTGAGACGATGCATTTCCTCAGTCGATTTGCCACGTAGTTCAGCCACGAGCGCCGTGAGATTGTCCGCCGCCTCGCGCTCTTTTTGTTGCAGATAAAATTGCGGCATCAAGGTGTAGACCAGCGCATGTACCAGGACGATCAACGCCGCAAACAGGCCGATTGACACCAAAAATGTTTTGGGGAATAATTTAAGATTCTTCATAGCGATAACCCACCCCCTTCACCGTGACGATGCAGTCTAGGTGCAATTTTTTGCGTAAGTTTTTGATATAGACATCAATCACTCGGTCGAACGGCACCTCATCATCACGCCACAATTTATCAATGATAGCCTGGCGGTTCCAGACCATGTTTGGATTATCCACTAGCAGCTTGAGCAACTGCACTTCCTTGGGCTTGAGGTGCGCGTCAGTATCATCATAAAATCCCTGATAGGCAGCAAAATCCACCGAGGCCAAACCGCGCTGCCACAAGGTTTTTTTGACAGACTGCTGGCGACGAAGTAGTGCCTTAATTCGCTTTTCTAAAATCACCAGCGAAAACGGCTTACTCATATAGTCATCCGCCAGCTCGTCAAAACTCGCAACTTGCGTCGGCTCATCATGCAGAGCCGTCAGCATCAACACCGGCACGTCGCTGGTCTGGCGAATTTGATGCAATACCTCAATGCCACTCATCCCTGGTAGCATGATGTCAAGGACAATCACATCCGCCCCAGCGAACTTATCAAGCGCCTCCTCGCCGCTGGTCGCCGTTATCACCGTAAAGCCGCGCTGGCGCAGGAATTGCTCGGTGCCAGTGCGCACCGCTGGTTCGTCTTCAACCAGGAGAATGTTCATTGCTCATATACCCGTACGTACATGTCGTACAATTCTTTTTTGTATTGCTTCACGGACTTATCTCCCGGCCATATCAATTCATGACCAACGCCCATGTGTGCTGGCGTCGTTTCATTTGTAAACGTGGCGCCACTGTTTTTGGCCATCTTTTCTGCAATATCACGCGCCATGGCGCTGTCAATCAAACGGTCCTCACTACCGATGATTAAACCAACATGTTTCAATCCTGCCGCCTTCAAATCGCTGCGATAATTTTGCTTGATGATGACATAATTTGCCAATGCCCGGTACGACAACGCGCCGTCAAAGAACTGGTCTGGCAGCAGATGATTGCCGTAGACATTACGCAGCAGTGCCACTTGCCACTTTGGCACCTGAGAAGCGTCCGGCTCGTAGTACGGTGAGAGCAGCAGCACTCGCGAGAACAATCCATCACCATATTGTGCTAGCCACGTTGCCAACGTGCCACCGCCCGAGTGGCCGATCACACCCAGCTCATCACCCAATCCACTAACCAACCCGGCACTATCACTCATAAATTTCACCAATTCACTGGCGCGAACTTTGCCGTGCTGCTTGCCATCTTTCAAACCATGGTGCGGTGCTCGTGGCACGTAGACATTGTATCCCGTCTGATAGAACCAATCCGCCAACTCTGCCATCGCCGACGGCTCACCGCTGACGCCATGAAGAATCATCACCGCCCGCGCAGTTTTCTTGCCGTGAGTTTTCAGAATTGGGCGAGATTCTGGACGCACCTCACCATTCGCTACATCATCAGCAATGACCTTTTGAATATCCTGCACTGACTGGTCATAATCACGCCGCTGAATGTGAGCTTTTTGCAGATTAGCACTACGACTTGGACACAGAAAGACCCAAGCAATAGACGCCACAGCCAGTACCGCCGCAACACCAGCTATTGTTATCATCAGCGCTTTACCACGTGCTGCCATGAAACCTCCTCGCTCCAATCAACGGATCGTTATTTTGCTTCCTGCGCTGCCAAAATCCGCGCTTGAATCTCGTCCAGTTGAGCGTCGTCCATTTTTGGACCATCTGCAGTTGTTAGCCAACCCGGATATTCCGCATAAAATGCCTGCTCATGCGACACTGCCGAGCCAATTCCCTTCGCCAAATCGCCATGCAGCGGCACCAACTTGGCATGTACATGCGCCACGCCCGTGCCCTCAAAAATCAACGCTACTCGCGGTGTATCGAAAGCTTTTTCTAAGATATTGGCAACCTTTTTCACCGCCAGCATCATCTCGGAATACAATTCATCATCCAAAGAAAATACGTAATCGCCTGGATTCTGTTTTGGTATCACCACAGTAAAGCCTGGCGTGTTTGGAAACGGCGTCAAAAATGCCAAAAACTTCTCGTCCTCCCAAACTTTCCAAGATTTCATGTTGCCCGATACGATGTCGTCGAAAATTGTGTGATTCATAATCCTCCTTTATGCAAATAAATCGTTCAATGCCTCACTCACCGTTGGATGAGTGAATATTTGGTCACGTAGTACAGTATATGGCAGGTCATTATCCATTACAGTTTTGATGATATTAATGACTTCTGGTGAGTTACGACACAATAAACTAGCACCCAAAATTTGTTCAGTGTTTGCATCAATCACCGCACGCAGCAAGCCTGTTGTAGCATTATCAACATGCAGGCGTGGAATCGCCATAGCAGGCAGCTCTTTTACAATAATTTCGCGCCCCGTCGCACGCGCCTCAGCCTCTGTCATACCCACTCGACCTAGCGGCGTTTGCATAAAAACCGCGTACGGCAAGGTTTTTTGTTTGGCGCGAGTGTACAAACCATCACCCAGCAACTGGCTTCTCACAATCCGAAAATCATCCAGCGACGCATAGGTGAATTGTGGTCCGCCCGTTACATCGCCCATTGCCCAAATATGCGACCGACTAGTGCGAAGTGTTTCGTCAACCACAATTGCCCCGCGCTCATCCGTCGCTACACCAGCAGCTGGTAAATTCAAGCTCATCGTCGCCGGGCGACGGCCCGTAGCCATCAGAACCGCATCATAACCAGCGTAATCATCATGATTTGCTGTGCGAATCGTTGCAGTAGACTCACCCTCAATCGCTGTCACATCCACACTAAACACAATCTCGATACCCTGTGTCTGCAATGCTTCAGTAGTAGCCCGAGCAATTGCTGGATCTTCACGTGCAAGCAGAGCATCACCCCTCTCAAATACTGTTACTTTTGTACCAAGTTTGGTATAAGTTGAAGCAAATTCTAACCCAATATAACCGCCACCAATGATAGCTAGCTGTTTTGGCTGCGTCATTTTATCCAGTAATTCAGTACTGGTATATACAAACGGCTTATTAACACCTGGAATATCTGGGATGATTGATTCCGCACCGGTGTTAATAAAAATCTGCGGTGCACTTACTATTAGCTCGTTGTCACCCGCCACAACCTTCACAGTACGATCATCTACGAACGATGCCTCACCCTCAATGACACTCACCGTTTCACGATCCGCGAGCATGTGATAGTTCTTCTCATTCAACCGCGTCACTACCGTTGTCTTATGTGCCATCGCCTCATCAAAACTTTGATGATGTTCGGCCGCACTGACCAGCACCTTAGTAGGAATACAAGCAATATTAATACAGGTGCCGCCATACATCTTTGGTGACCGCTCCACCAACGCTACCTTTTTGCCCGCATTCGCCAGCGTCACCGCCAATGTCTTGCCAGCTTTGCCAAAACCAATAATAAGTGCGTCAAATTGTTGTGTATCCATTTACCTCCTCCTATCTTTTTAGTGATCTCTCTCGCTGCGACAATTTCTCTATCGGCATACAGAACTGCCTCTTTTATTACAAGTTTTTGAGATAATACTATTATCGTGTGCGCAATAGCTCCTTAAAACTGCTCCAAAAAGTCCAGCTTGCCACTCTCAAAATGCCGCACGTCCTCGATGCCATATTTCATCATCACCAGCCGGTCGATGCCGCAGCCAAAGGCAAAGCCGGTGTACTCATTCGGATCGATGTCGGCAGCTTTCAGCACATTCGGGTGGATCATGCCGCAGCCCAAGAGTTCGATCCAGCCTTCGCCCGAACAGACTTTACAGTCCGGATTTTTGCCTTCACAAAATGGGCAGCTTAGCGCAAATTCAAAGCTTGGTTCGGTGAACGGGAAATAAAATGGATTGACGCGCACATCAAGTTTCTTGCCGTAATATTCCTGCAAAAACTCTTGCAAGGTGGCGATGAGATTACCGACATTGACACCCTTGGCAACATACACGCCTTCGACTTGGTAGAACGTGTGCTCGTGCCGCGCGTCCAAATCTTCGTTACGAAATACCCGGTCGGGCACGATGGCGGCGATCGCCTCACCTTTTGCCAAATTACCATGATATTTTTTCAACACGCGGTTTTGCATGGTTGAGGTATGCGCCGGCGCAATTAAACGATCACCATTAACGTCAGTCTCCTCGGTCATGAACGTGTCATAATCATCGCGCGCCGGGTGGCCCTTTGGGAAGTTCAGACTCTCAAACATATGAAATTGATCGTCAATTTCACGCGACTCTTCCGTCACAAAACCCATGCGATTGAAAATGTCAGAAATGCGGTCAATTTCGCGCATCAATGGATGAATCGTACCCTGCTCGCTGGGCAGTAAATCAGGCTGCGGCGCATTAACGTCCATCGGCGCTGTCACGTCAATTGGCGGCAAATCAACTTTTGACAGTTCAGCTTCACGAGCCGTGACCAACCGCTCCAGTTCCTGCTTCAATTCATTAACTTTTTTACCAAACGCCCCGCGCTCTTCGCCTGGCAACGTCGCGATGACGCCATATAGCTCCCGCAACTCCGTGCTCCGCAACACACTGCGTGGTTCAGCCGCCTCGGCTACACGTGATATTAACACTGATCGAACTTCATCTAACTTTTCCATGTCATCGCCCTTGCATTAAAAACATCCCAACAACCCCCGCTGCCATGATGACAATCAAAACCCACGCCCACGCCAACGTTGTTGTCTGTTTTGTGCCTTCTAGATATTTCACATCTTCCACGCCGTCCAAGCTAGCTTTCTCCTGCAAGCTCGATGTTTTCGCCTTTTCGCGTAGTTCCGCCGCAATGCGTTCTTGCAGTTTGCTGCGCTGATCGTTCTGACTTACAAATAATCCCATAACTACAGTATAGCAAATTATGCTATAATAGTCGTGATACTACTTTAAGGAGGGAATATGGCTACGAAGAAAACTTCAAAGAAAGCCCCGGTTAAAGCTACGGCAAAGAAAACTGCTGCAGCTAAGACCGAAACCAAAACGACCGTCAAACGAGTCGTCACCGAATCTGCTGCGGCCAAAAGCAAGCGCGCCAAATTGGGTTCTACATTACCAAGCAACTTAATCAACATCGTCATCGCGGAAATCATCGGTACGTTCATCTTGACGCTGACCGCACTGTTTGCATCGGACGTCCTGTCATCAATGTACGTTGGTTTTGCATTGATGCTCATCGTTACTGCTATCGGCGGTATTTCTGGCGCACACGTCAACCCAGCCGTTACTTTCGGTTTGTGGTCAATGCGCAAATTAAAAACCGCTTTGGTACCATTCTACTGGGGTGCACAATTCCTCGGTGCCATGGCAGCAGTCGTACTAATCGGCTCAATCACCAACAACGGTTTTGCGCTCAGCTTTAACCAATTCACTGCATTCTCATGGAGTGTCTTTGCGGTTGAACTGATCGGTGTTGCTGTCTTCATGTTCGGCGTCGCCGCAGCATTGAACCGCAAAGAAATCAGCACGACTGGCAAAGCTGTTGGTATTGGTCTGGCATTGATGATCGGTTTGGTCGTATCAGGCTCAATCACGTCATTTGTCCGTGCATCAGTCATAGCCAAGATCCAAGATAACCAAGTTGCAGCACAATCAGAAAACAGCGAGCGTCCATACCCACGAGAAATTTACATCTCAGGCGCAACGCTCAACCCAGCTGTTGCTTTGGCAGTCACAGAAAAGACTGACACTCAAGTGCGCAGCAATAGCCCATTCCCAGCTAAGAACGAGAAGAACTACTCTCGCTTTAGCCTGGAAGTAATTGTCGCAACACTCATCGGTGCAGCCCTGGGTGGTAACTTGTTCTTACTCATCAACTACCGCAACAAGGAAGAAGAGTAAATCATAGTTCTACTATAACGATATCCCGCCTCCTTTGGCGGGATATTTTTAATCTTCCTGCGCAGGCCGATCGATTAGCTCTGGCTGCGTTTGATGATCACCACCAGCGATCCGCACCACGTCTTTATCAATCTTGCCCAGCTCCTTGTATGAATTATTATAATGCCCGACAGTCGTACTGAGGCTCTTGCCCATCTTGGTCATCAGCTCATCAAACTTTTTAATATGCACACCCAGCTGGCCAACACGCACCTGGATGTCCTTGGCCTGCTCTTCAATTTGTAGGCTCCTCAGGCCCTGCAGCACCGTCTGCAAATACGCCAAAAAGCTGGTCGGGCTGACGATGATCACCCGCTTGTCACGAAAAGCATATTCGATCAAGTCGCGGCTCGAACCGCCCGCACCAACATTGTTGATGAGCAGGTCATAATACAACGACTCACTCGGGATAAACATGAAGGCAAAGTCCATGGTATTCTCACGCGGGCGAATGTACTTGCTGGTTTCGTCAATGCGCCCCTTCAGGTCAGCTTTCACCTTATTTAGCCACAACTCGCGCTCAGCTTTAGTCTCAGCGTTGATCATCCGGTTGTAATTTTCCAGACTAAATTTACTGTCTACTGGCAAAATCTGCCCCTTGTCTAGAAAAATCACTGCATCAACAATCTCACCATCCTTGAAGCGATATTGCATCTGGAACTGCTTGGCTGGCAGTACATTATCCAGCACGCTTTCCAGGTAAAACTCGCCGAACACGCCGCGCTGCTTGGGATTTTGCAGGACATTCTGCAAAGTTTTTAGGTCAGTCGCCACATCAACCACTCGCTTATTTGTCTCATCCAACTTGGCCAGCCGCTGTGTTACGTCCGCTACCAATTTGGCACTTTCCGACAGCTGCTTTTGGACCGAAGTTTGCACTTGAGCATTGCTGCGCTCTAATTTGTCGCTAACTGATTCATTCAACTTGGCGATGGTTCGCCCCAGCTCCACCACGTCAGTTTTGATGAGCTCGACTGATGATTGCTGCTTCAGCTCGCCTAGTTTTGACTGCAGCACAAACAGCGTTGCACCCAGCCCCATAACAATAATACCTAAGAGAATAATGATAATGATTTCCATACTCTTAGTGTACAGGGATTACAGAGACAAGACAACTCGCGCCAAAATCACAAATATGATCATCAACAAAATCGCTGCGCCGTCGCCGCGAATCCTATTGAGCCACGTTAAGCTAGCGTATACCACCATATAGGTCAATGATGCGATCAACGCCGCTACAATAGTGTGCGCCTGCCAAAAATTGACACCCCACAAGGCAATCGTTGCTGCCAATACCACGACCAGCGGACGCTTGATACCAAACAATATCAACACTGGTACCAACATGATAGCCATGATAACTGTGGCGATATGCCCTGCCATCATGGTGCTGTTGCCACACAGCAACTGGTTAGCGCCATCTTTACACACGATTGGTTCCAAAATAACTCGGTCAATTCCCGTTGCCACCAGCCACACCAACAAGCCTGCCGCTGCCGCAGTCAACAACAAACGACCAAACACTGCTGCTCGCATATTGAACAAGTAGTCTGATATCTCCTCTTTAAATATAGTTGAGAGAATTTTCATAATATTCTAATATTACACGAAAATTGCCAATAAAGCAAATGTAGATTATGAATATATTTATGCTAACGCTTTATCAATGGTTTGTACCAGATGATACCGATACATGCGATGAGCACGCCACCTGCAACATCAAGCGGCGTGTGCACCAATGCCAACACCCGACCAATTCCAACCAGCAGCGTCAACACTAAACAAACGCTCGCTAGTAGCTTATCGTGCGTACCGAACCAAACTGCCAAGGTGATCGCCATGGTGAACAACGCGTGGTCCGAAGGAAACCCAGGATTATTCAGATAGGCCGCGCCTGGCTCAACACCCATCAGTTCAAACGGACGCAAGCTTTCTGGTTGATAGAATGTTCCCACCGTCTTGGCTACCACATACGCCGTCAAGCCCGCCATCAACACTCTGGCGTATGTCTGATATTTTTTGCTGTTCGGCACTTTGCACAGCAATGCGTACGCACCAATCAAGACTACCGGTATAACCAAACCATCTGCCACCAATTTCACAATTGCTTCCATGCAATCATTGTATCATCCGCCAGCCTACACATCCAGAGCTTGCAGCACGCCATGTTTTGTAGTACAATCAAATACGCATTGGGGATTGGCCAAGCGGTAAGGCAGCGGGTTCTGGTCCCGTGATCGGGGGTTCGAATCCCTCATCCCCAGCCACATTGATTTTCACGATACATCGTTAGCGCGATGTATTTATTTTTTTGACGTTTTGATGGCGATGCCAAACAGTACCCATAACAGTCCCAGCCACACAAAGTCCACTATGCTTGATTCCTGAGATAATACACTGAACAGTATGGAAATACCGCGCATATCTGCAAAAACCACCAAAACCGTCAGCAGCTGCAGCGCTATGATCAGACAGCAAAAGCTCAGCCGTAACACAGAAGCTCTCGCCCGTAGCCCGATCAACCAAGGTAGCGCCAGCACTTCCGTGTATACCAACGCCACAACGAGCACCACTGCCGTCGCTTCGGTAAATCCAGCGAGCTGCAATAACCCTGGAAACTTCTCAAAGGCGAACAATTGCATCAGCACCGTCAGCAGCAACGTTACCGCCAGCAATAAACTAGCCAGGCGGCCCAAGCCAAGGTTTCTCATCTCTTTTTTCATTTGTTTGACTGACAGCTTTTTCATGCCTTTATTATAATGCGCAAGCTCTATAACCACAAGTTTGTTGTATTTTTCACTAAATTACTTGCAAAAAAACAAAAATATACGTACCATAAACATAAGCGAACTATACAAAAATAAACACCACAAATTACGTATCTTTCGCTCTACGACCATCCACCACAACAAAATACCGCTACTTTTCATGTAGCGGTATTTTCCGTTGGTTTAAGTATTATTCAGCTTTTTGCGAATGCGTTTTGCGCCACTCGGCGATCATGGCATGATTGCCACTCAGTAGAATCTCTGGAACCCGCAAATCATTGAACTCAGCGGGACGCGTGTACTGTGGAAACTCCAAGGTCTCGCCATCTGAAAAACTCTCAATCGCCGCTGATTGCTCACCGCCCAAAACCCCAGGCAGCAGCCGAACGATAGAGTCGATGATAGTCATGGCTGGCAGCTCGCCGCCAGTCAACACATAATCCCCAACGCTTAACTCTAAATCTACTAGCTCCATAATTCGCTCATCGTACCCCTCATATCGTCCACAGATGAAAATATAACCATGCTCTTTCTCGGAAAACTCTTGTGCCAGCGACTGCTTCCACCTGGTACCGCGTGGCGTCATGATGACTACTTTGGCAGTTGGATCCTGGCTCTTGGCGTGCATCACCGCCTTCCATAGCGGCTCAATCATCAGCAGCATACCATCACCGCCACCATATGGCGTGTCGTCAACTTGCCGCCGCGGACCCAGGCCAAACTCACGCAAATCAATCGCCTCCAGGCTCACCAAGCCTTCTTTTTGCGCTTTCCACATCATGGAACTGCCAAATACGCCCGTCAACATTTCTGGGAACAATGTAATCACTTGAAATTTTCTCATCTCTAAAATTTTAGCATACTCTTGACTAAAAACTAATTTTAGTGTAAAATGATGTCTAACAATTTAAAGGAGTTTTGTTATGAAGGAAACTTTACGCCAATCTAACCCCTGGCGAAAAATAGCCATTAAGTCGGCCGCAGCATTATCTATTGGTGCCTCTGTACCTGGCCTCAGTGGCTGTTCAGCTGAACCACAGCCCGACATGTACAAAATGTCCGTCGCTATAGCCTGTGATGGACAATCACATTTCGGTAAACCTGGAATATTGTCATACGAAAATGACGTCAATGGCAGAGGCGGCACTGGAAACGTAGACAGGGTGACCATTGGCTGTCAAACCTGGTCTATGGACGCTGACTCTAGTCAGGAAAATGACGCTCGAGTTGCTGGAGAAGTTGAAAAAAGAAAGCTAACAGAAGAAGAACAAGAAGGCAATCCGCAAAATCGGCTTTACGATATTGTCGATGAAACCCGAGATGATAAAACATATACCATTGACTGGAATGTCACGGTCGATAAGCCAAAGGAGGGAAAGAAAGACGCCGCGACCGAACTTCCTCACCCTCTTTGTCATGCAGGCAACTATCTGGTTGGAGATGGCGATTCTGGGACTATCGTGTATGAGATCTCAGACCCAGGCCGCAAGGTCAACCCCGTAATAGACCCTAAGGATCCAGGCGGTTACACAATCAGTAAAAGCGCCGACGGGAAAATCTCTTATATGCGAGAAAATCCATCACCAGATGCTAATTTCGTGGAGCCACCTTATTTCTAATCAGTAGATCTAAATCAAGACCCAAAAAACCGCCTCATCACGGGGCGGTTTTTTAGCACAAATAAGGCTCTCAATGGTTACCCATTGCTCGCATAGAGCTGTTCTCGCATGTTGTCTGTGCTTGAACTACGTTTATTATATATCAAGGTCGTCTAGTTCTGCAAGCTCTTTTCGAGCATTTTCTGCGTAGGAAGATTGGCTTTCCACAGCTTCCTCTGTTGGCTTTTCCACAGCAGAACCAGAAGATGCACCGTCTTCACTACTCTGCGCGCCAGTAAAGCCATCGTTATTGACGATTTTCAAATTGTAGCGTGCATCATTTTTTGTGCCCAACGCCCGCAACAAGGTGCGGACGCTTTGCGCAGTGCCGCCGCGTTTACCGATCACTCGACCCAAATCCTCAGGATTGACAGTCAGGGTTAGCAACACACCTTTTTCATCAATCAACCGCTCAACGACAACATCATCCGGATGCTCCACAAGTGATTTAATGATGTATTCCACAAATTGCTGGTCAATCGTTGACATTCTGCCCCTCCTTCGGAATTAAACTGTATAGTTAGTATATCATAAACATTTTAGCACGAGCAATAACAGAATCAGGCTCAAGCAGCGTTCTCTGGTCCATCATTGAGCCGCCGATATTCTGCCAACGCAGCCCGAGCCGCTGCTTGCTGGGCAACTTGTTTGGAAGGACCACTGCCCTGGCCCATCAAACGGTCACCGACAAACACACCCAACCTGAAAACTTTGTCGTGATCAGGCCCTTCTTCGCCTAGCACTTTATAAACCGGCGTTTGTCCATCTAGCCGCTGCGAAACCTCCTGCAAATGAGACTTTGGATCGCGCCAACTGCCAGTTTCCAAAATGTGGTCTAGTTTAACAATGATGTGTGTATGGATAAAATCGCGCGCGTCATCAAAGCCGCGTTCCAGATAGATCGCACCGATGACCGCCTCAAAGGCGTTGGCTAAAATCTGCAAGTGTGCCCGATCGGAGCCATTTTTCTCACCCTTGGACATGCGAATGAGCGGCCCATAGCCCAGTTTGTCGCCCGCATCACCGATACTTTCTGTCCGCACCAGTGCCGCCCGCCACGCCGTTAAAATACCTTCTGGCTCAGAAAAATGAGCAAACAGATATTCAGTCACCGCCAGTTCTAACACCGCGTCGCCCAGAAACTCCAGCCGCTCGTTGTGCTCGTGGACTGATTTTCGGTGCTCATTGACATAGCTGCGGTGCGTCAACGCAGTGATCAAAAGATCCAACTTTGTAAACTCAAAGCCCAGCTTCTCACGCGCAAATTCTTGGTATGGCGCGGTATTCATCCCACTCATCTACAAATTCTCCTGTCTGATACGTTTCATGGCGAGCAAAATCAATTTACCAATATCCTCGTATTCAATTTCGTCCAAAGCTTCGTGAAATGAAAACCATTTGAGACCATTCATCCACGCTTCTTTTTGCAATTTTTCATTTGGATCGAGCGCTTTGACTAGATATACCTGTGTCGTCATCAGCACCAATTTATCAATCCGTCGGTATCGAAAATTGACCTTGCCCAGCCAGCCGCAAACCTCAATCTTTTTCAGGCCGGTCTCTTCACCGATTTCTCGCCTGGCAGTTACCTGCGCCGTCTCACCTGGTTCAATGTGCCCCTTTGGGATAGTCCAGCGATCCCGCGCATCTTGATACAACAAAAATTCGGCCTCACCCTTTTTATTGCGGCGAAACACCACGCCACCAGCCGTTGGTTCGCGCACGATTTCCTGAATTGATGGCTTTTTATGCCCGCTAAAATATTTGCGTATTCCGCTAAAATTGTCCTTTGTCATCGGCATCCTCTTGGAGGGAGCGATATGCCGTACCCAGCACACCGTTTACAAATTTCCCTGAGTTATCCGAACCAAACGCTTTGGCTAATTCGACTGCTTCATTGATGACAACTTTTGGAGGTGCATCTTTTGCGTGATTGAGCTCATATAGTGCTAATCGCAAAACTGCCCGGTCAATTCGCGCGATCTGCTCGATTGGCCATTCGGGGGCTAACGGACGTAGCTGCTCGTCAAGTTCCTGCTGTACCGAGATCACACCGCGCACCAGCTTGTCTACAAAATCGACATCCTCGACTGATGATTTATATTTATCAAGATTTCTCTCAAGAATGTCTTTATATTCGACTGTTTCGTCTCCAACCTCACGGCGAAATTCATATTCATACAGTGTCTGAAGAGCGACGATTCGTCCTAAATGACGGTTTGAAGCCATGCGTAAAACGTTCCTGTTCGGGTTATATTACTACTATTTCGTTTTTTTGCCAGTTTCGCGCTTGGTTGTCCAGGCTTTAACTGGTGAAGAACCGTTTACACGGCGAGCTAATTTCAATACCAAGTGGCTGCGGCGCAGGCCAGTTTTTCGCGGGCTGCTCTGTTTTTTAGGTTGTGCCATAATCTCTCCTTTATCAGTTTATATTAACACTTGGGCTTTATTATAACGGTTTTTACGATTTTTCTCAAGAGTATAGACTGGGATATTTCACAATATACTTGACTTTTTATGCTGCTTATGCTATTATACAAAGCATGAAGAATGAACGATTACCAGAAACAAGTTTTGCAAAAAAGGAAAAAATAGAGAGCAGGCTCAGAAAAACTGTGGGGATGCTAGCCATAGGTGTCACTGGATTAGGCCTTGGCTTATATCCATGGGAAGGCAGGTCTAGCGCCGAAGCACCAGACAGCCCTGCTGCTGTCGCAGAACAAGGCGCCGTTGATTTTGTTAACGCGGCACACGAAAACCCATCACTGCTAGGACCGGAAAAAACTTTCTCTGTTGATTTACAGGATGGTGATTCGGTTAACTCTGCGGCACAGCGAGCCGCTGAAGAAGTCGGCGAACAAGAGGGGTGGTCTGCAGACCAGATTAACCTTAATATTGGTGTAGTCACAGAGGCTAGTCAGGAAGTCCTTGACAATTCAAAATACAAGATTCCTCCAAAAGAATTCACTGTTACTATGGTCGAGAAAGACACTAATGGCGATGGCAAGAAAGAAGTCTTTCCTGCAGACGCAAAACCTAAAGCTAAATAACAACGTTAAGTAGTTTACCCGGAACATAAACCATCTTTTTAGGTGGTTTATTGTTTGTGAATTTTTGAACATTGGCGTCAGCTAAAGCTGCTTCTTCAATACCCTGCTGGTCGATGTCGGTTGGCAGCTCCAGCTTTGATCGAAGCTTACCATTGACCTGGACGATGATGGTCATTACATCACTCACCAGATATTTCTCGTCCCACTTTGGCCAGTGATTGACGTGAATGGTATCAGTATGGCCCAATTCCTGCCACAACTCTTCGGTGATGTGTGGCGCGAATGGTGCCAAGATCTGTAGCAGGCTCTCCAGAGTGAATCGCCACGTTTCCGACGCTTGCATGCCGTGTGATTCTTTGAACTTATATAAACCATTGACCATTTCCATCATTGCCGCTACGGCCGTATTGAACTTTTCGTCCTCAATGTCGCGAGTGACTTTTTTGATGGTTGAGTGCGTTAGGCGCAGAAGGGTGGCGGCGTCGCCCCCTCCGACAGAGGCTGTGGAGGGTTCGCGAGTAGCGGACGCTCCAGCCGAACGCTCGCGAGTAATCTCCTGTGGAGATTCGAGCGAAGAGTGTACTCTGGAGGAGGATGGCGCCGCCAAAAACTCCTGCACCACATTCCACACTCGATTGAGGAACCGATACGTCCCCGGCACGCCGCGCGGATCCCACGGTGCATCCATATCATACGGCGCGATAAACATCTCATAGACGCGCAGCGCATCAGCGCCATAGCCGCTGTCCATGATTTCCATCGGATCGATGACATTGCCCTTAGATTTGGACATTTTTTGGCCATCCGGCGCCATGATGTAGGCGTTATACATCATTCGTTTGAACGGCTCGGGTGTTGGCACTAGACCCAGTTTATGGAAAAAGCGCATCCAAAAACGACTGTACAATAGGTGTGCTACCGCATGGTCGGCGCCATTGTAATAATCAACCGGCATCCAGTGACTAATGCGCGCTGGATCCCACGCCTCGGCATCATTGTGCGGGTCAAGATAGCGCAGGAAATACCAACTAGAGCAAGCATAACCATCCAGTGTGTCAGTTTCGCGTCGGCCTTCATGCCAATTGTCGCCCGCGGGCTTTGGCTCAGTAATCGGTACGGTTTTGCCCGTCTCGACGTCAACCCACACGCGTACCCAATCATCAACTTGCGCCAGGACCGAGGTGTTACCGCCCGTTGGTTTAAAGTTTTCGACCTCTGGTAGAATCACCGGCAAGCAATCATCCGCCACAGCGATCGGCGCATAACCGTCAACATGGACCATCGGAATCGGCGCGCCCCAGTACCGCTGGCGAGAAATCAGCCAGTCACGCATTTTGTAAGTAGTTTTGCCGCGACCAGAGCCCTGCTGTTCCAGCCAGGCTACGATTTGCTCGCGGGCATCCTCGCTGCGCGTGCCATCAAATTGCCCGGAATTGATCAATTCGCCTTCACCAGTGTAGCAACCAATGTCCGCCGAATCCTCTGGCTTATCAACCACCTGAACAATTGGCAGATCAAATTTCTCAGCAAAGGCAAAATCACGTTCATCGTGCGCTGGCACCGCCATGACCGCACCCGTGCCATAGCCACTCAGTACATAGTCCGCCACCCAAATTGGCAGTTTCTGACCGTTGACTGGGTTGATGGCATAGCTACCCGTGAAGACGCCAGTTTTATCCTTATTTTCCTGGCGCTCAACGTCAGACTTCTGCTGCGCCGCTTGAACATATGCTTCAATGTTGGCGCGCGTGTCAGCATTGACCAACTGAGGAACCAGTGGGTGCTCTGGCGCCAGTGCCACGTAGCTGGCACCAAACAAGGTGTCAGGACGCGTGGTAAATACGGTGATTGGTGGTACATATTCGAAATCATAAACCGTGAATGTATCCTCTAGTGAAACTTTTTCACCATAGAACTTTTTAAAACTCAACAATTTTTCATTATCATCACTATAACGCTCATGTCCAGAAATATCATTAGATATATCTCTTAGTGGAAGCTGGTGGATATTAACTATTTTTATATATCCAAATGAATATACTTTTTCTCCATCACGCACCATAGCATCAGCAATATCGCCAACCTTCAGTTTTTTAGCTTCATACCTAATTGTATTGGTTTTTTCACCAGAAATAACTTTTTCTGCCAGATCAGGAGTAAATTTCAAAGAGTCAGATGCCGTTAAATTAAGGGGAAAGTCAACTTCCGCGCCAACTGACCGACCAATCCAATTTTTCTGCATGGTTTTGACCATCTCCGTCCAGTCTAGGTCGTCAGTCGCCTCCAGCATCTCATCAGCATAGGCAGTGATGCGGAAAAACCACTGTTTGAGGTTGCGCTTGGTGACGGGGTTACCGCAGCGCCAACATTTACCGCCCTCAACCTGCTCGTTGGCTAATACCGTATTGTCGGTATCACACCACCACTGCGGCTGCTCCTTTTGGTACGCCAAATCGTGCTTGTACAGCTGCGTAAAAATCCACTGGGTCCACTTGTAATACTCAGGGTCGGCGGTAGAAATCTCCTTTGTCCAATCATAGCTAAATCCGAGTCGCTTCAACTGAGCGATGAAATGAGCCTTGGCTTCGTCATGCGCCACTCGCGGCGTTTTACCGACCTTGATGGCGTAGTTCTCCACCGGTAGACCAAAACTATCCCAACCGATTGGATGATATACATTGTAACCCTGCTGACGCTTCAAGCGCGCTTTGATGTCGGCAAATTGAAACGTCCGACCGTGACCGATGTGAATACCAGCCCCGGTGATGCCAGGAAGCATGCTCAAACTGTAGTACTTGGGGCGCGTCGTATCACCAAGGTCAGTGACGTAGGTGCCATCAGCCTCCCATTTATCTTGCCATTTTTTCTCAATTTCCGTCGGATTGTAGCGTTTCATATCTGTAATTATAGCACGAAAATCGCCCCACATGAGAGTGAGGCGATTGACCGTCAACGAAAGGCTAGTTACGCTTCGTCGGCGTCACTGGCTGAGTTTGTCGAAGTACTAGTTTTTGGAACAAAGCTAGACAGTGGGCTTGACTGGAGCTTTTTCATCACATCTTTCAAGTCTTTTGCGTCAGATGGCGCTTCAACCTTCTTGGCATCGCCATACATAACACCCGTCTCAAGAGAGATTTTGTTGCCCTCAGATGAGCCTTCAAACTCTACGCGGCGCACTTGCCTCTTTGAGTTGTCAATCCACAACTTCAGAGAAACATCCACTTTCTTGAAATCAAGTGCATCTGTGTCGAGCGCTTTTGAGCTACTGCCGCCACATTCTTTGATCTTCTTGGCGTATGTTGTTTCACTCAATGCCTTGGCAAAGTTTTTACGTTTCTCAAGAGTAGCGTCGCTCAGGTCAATTTCAAATCCACGCAGGCCATCTTTTGTACCCAAGTCTTTTTTGATTTGTAGGAAATTGTTGTCACGGTATACTTGAGCGATTTCTTCACGAACAGCAGCATCATCCTTAGCGCGGCGAACTGCATTCATCACACATTTTGCTTCTTCTGACTGCTCTAGGTCGTCTGAAGAGATCTTGATCCAGTGGCCGTCGATCTCATTGATGAGCGTCTCAAATTGTTTCAGCATCGTTTCTTTGAGTGATTTTGTCTGAGATCGGCCAGAAATCGCACCACCTGGCGAGGAAACGCTTTCCATGTAACGATCTATCGCTGTCTCGATTGAGCTACGAACATTATCCAGTTTAATATACGTTGCGTCTTCAGTATTGCGTACATTCACTTTTGGCAGAGAGAACTGGATTGACTTGTCAGAACCACCGGCGTTAACTGTTATATCAGCCTGCAGCTCTTGACTCTTCTCTGCGTCTGATGATTTGAGCTTGATGGTGACTTTTTGATTACCCTTGCCTTCAAAAGTCAGCCGTCCTTCAGTGACAGAGTTCTTCGACATGATCGCGTTAACAATTGACGCTTCCAGCGCGCGCTGTGGGTTATTAAATACCAACAGATACCACAACAGTCCTGCAATCAAGCCAATGGTAACTAACGACCCCACAACCAAACTAATAATCAACTTTTTGCGGTTTTTCTTTTTCGGTTTGTTGATCGCACCCATGATAGGCGGCTGTTCAGCCGGCGGCGTTGACTCAGCCGGTGCTGTTGTTGGCTGCTGTATGCTCATATACCCTCCAAATTACTACTATGTTATGTATTATATCAGCTAATCACTAAAACGAGAGAAAAATGCATTCTTTCTGGCTATCCACTCTGGCGTTTGACGAACTAATTTGTTTTCATCAACCGCTGTATGGAGGTTAATTTTGATGGCTTCCTCCAGCCAGACACCGCCCGAAGAACCTTTGAACAGCGCAATGCCATCTTTTTTCAGTTTGTCGCGTACGAAACTACCAGCTTCAATGGCGTCTTTGCATTCTTTTACCTGACAGCCACGCTGGCGAGCTGATGGCGCCAAATACTGGTTGGCCATTTCTCCAACTGTCACTACCCAGTCAAGTTCATTGGGGTTACACAGATAGCCTAGTTTGGACATTTCTTGCGGCATTGATTCTCTCAAACCGTTGATATTGCCTAGGACAGCGATTTTTTGGGGAGCGCTCAAACTATACAATGTCTGAATAGCCGCAGTTGTGGTTGATGGCGACGCGCTGTAACTGTCGTCCAGAAGAATAGTGCCATCAGCACCGCGCAGCAGCTGCATTCGTCCTGGAATTGGACGCAGTGCCGCCAAGCCTCGCTGAATTGAGCCGACATCCATGCCTAATTTGACAGCCACGGCCATGGCAGCTACTGCTGGTCTGAGGTTGTGTTCGCCCAGCAGTTTCAATTGCGTCTGGATACCCTCTGGATATTCTGGCGACACCATAGCACCAAAATGCCCTTCAGTAAGCGAGAAATCATGTTCATCAAAATAATATTCTGCAACCCCACTGGTGCCATAAGTGGTTATATTAGGATTCGTCACAAACGCCGCAAACCGACCTTCAATATCATCGCGATTGATCAACGCCATCCGAGAATTATTACCCAGCGTGATCATTTCCTGGGCGACTTCTTCTATGGTATGTTCGACACGCATGCGCCCTGTGGTGACAGAAGTGATGACGGCAATGTCCGGCAAGATGACTGTTTTGAACCAATCATGAAAGCCAATGCTTTGTGGGCTAAATTCCTGGACGATCACTTGCGCTTCTGGATGCTCAGCGCGAGCTCGTTTTTTGACAGCGCGGTACATATTGCGACGCGCGAAGAATCCCCATTTTTTTTCAGGACCCTCAGGATAACGTACTCCCATGATCTGCAGTAAAGTCTGCATGTGAGATTTTGGCTCTAACTGCGGCATAGCGATAGCATAGCGCTGCGACAAAACCGTACCGATGGCGATCTTGGCGCTCGTTTTACCAGTGCTACCTGTCACCGCTATCAACTTGACATCCGCGTGCGAAGCAAAAAACTCACGCACTAACAATGGAATTTTCTTTTCAAATGATCGTCGAAACATATACTCATCATACCATAAGCGACTTGCCGAAACCAACGCAAGTCGCCGAAATAGCAAAGCGGAGCTGCTACGCGCCCACCCGGGGCATGTTGAAAATGTGTTTGTCTTTCAATTGGCAAGCATAGGAGATGCCCCTATGCGTACCAGCTCACTTGTGATTATGCACCAATTGTCACAAAAACACAAGCACTATTTTTGCTTTGTGTATTCTGGCAAGACTTTTCCGGCAAGAGCTACTGCCATCAGTACTGCAAAACCACACATAATCGACGGGATGCCAGTGATGGTTGATGGATCAATGATATTAACAAATGTCGTTGGCGCAATGAACAGTACATAGCCGATGATCAATGACCACAATGAGCGGCGAATATGTTTTTTGGCGTTTTTGCCGCGGATGTAGGCGTAGGCGATTGCCACGAACAACAAGCCGTAGTAGTACAACCCATACCACTCGCTGATGCCTGGCTGATTTTCAAAAATCACATAATTGCCCAGGCAAACGCCAGCGCTAACTCCGTTGACTGCCAGTAAAAAGTAGCTGATGAATACGACTGCCAGGACATATCCCAGTGCTGGAATCCAACGTCGTTTGTCAGCAGAGATCTGATAGACCAGATGAATGCCGAGAGGCGGCAACATGGTAATTGCCACGTAGCCAAGCTTTGCCCAGCCCAGGCTATCAAACAGTACAGTGCCTTCACAAACATTGTACTCAGCCCATTGAAACAGCGCCAAACAAATGAGCAGCGCCACGACAATCCTCGTCACAGGAGTTAATTTGTAGCGCCATATTGTATGCAGTGCCAAAATAATCTCAATTACCAAGGTTGCCAACATCACTGGCGGTGAAAAACAGTAGAGCTTCGGTGTTCTGAATTTATCCATATGTGCATTATACACTATCTTAGTCAAGCCGAATCTGATGCTTCCGGTAAAATAACTTAGCGGACTGCTCAACTTCCCGGTGGCGAGCTTTGCCACGAACATCAATATCCAAGTGCGTACAGACAATATCTCCGGTCACCATAATCTTTACACCCGCCTCACGCAGTCGATGCGCTAAATCCTGCCCTTCATGATAGCGAAACGCTGCGTCATATCCACCAACCTTTGCAAAATCATTAACCAGCAGCGCGAAGCTCCCCTCAGCCACCCAATCAACTTGGCGATCCACCGTAACTCGCTCGCCCCAAATCCATGGATAATCCCAACCGCATTGCCGTAATGTTTGGCGATCATCTGCTTGGACTGCCTGTATAAACTGCCTGTCATGCTGCGGATGCATTTCATGACCATAATTCCAGGCCATCGGCTGACCATTGGTGTAGAGAATGGTACTACCAAGCATGATGTGATTTTCGCCAGCAAACTTTTGACGCAATATATCGGCAACATTCTCTGTCTCAACACGCATGTCACAATCGATGAACCACACCACGCCAGTTTTATGCATATCCAAAAAGCGATTACGATTAGCCCCTGCGCCAATATTTTTCTCACCAAAGATGAAATCGACTGTCTGAAATTCACGGGCGAGATCTTGCAGTTTTTGCTGGTCGGCGGAATGATCATCAAGCACCGTGATGCTGTCAAAATCCTGTGCTACTAATTGCCTCAAAAGATTTTTCAAAGCCTGAGGCGCGTTATAGTGTGGGATGGCGACGTGAACTTGCATATTATTTACCCAGTTAGCGGACTAGTCGCCAAGCTCCTGTCCTTCACTATCTACTGTTTCCTCACGATACTTCTCTGGCTGGGCACGGAAAATTTCTACCCATTTACTATCATCAACCAGGTCGTTATATTCAATATAATGCCGATTATCAAAGCCGCCCTTTTTCTGCTTTTTGCGTGCCATTTCCTCTTGGACTTGCTCTATAGAAAAGCCAAAATCTTGGCGCAGCGCATCAACAACTTCTTGCAAATCGGCTAGCTCCTTGAGCGCCTCATCCTGCTGATCGTCACCGAGTGGTATTTCCTCCGTTTCCTCATGAACTTTACGCACTAGCTCACGGCGAAATTCCTGACTGTCCAGCTCGCGGTACTCTGTATGTACGACATCCGGATCATCTAGGCAATTTGGCACTACTTTGTCACGCACTAATTTTTGTAAATAAAATCGAACCATCTCATTACCTCCGTTGGGTTAATATTGCAACGCCGTCTTCATACACCAAGTCGCCAATCTCAACTTCGTAAATATGTTTATCGTCACGAAACGCAAAAAATCGGACGGTTTTATGTTGCTGCCAGGCTTGAACTATTTCCGCCCGCACGCCATCAGCGATGTCACCAAACACCCACAGCTCATCAGCGCGCGCCACCAGCGTATTATTAGCGCGTCGCACCGTATCACGCTCCACTGCGTCGAGCAAAAAGTAGTCAAAACTGGTAAACGGATTGATCGGCACAACGCCTTGCTCAAGCACAAATTTCGTGACGAACAATCTCATGTAAAAATACTTTTTCGACATGGCAGTAAATACAACCGTGTCAGCGGGTTTGATGGTGAGGGCGCGATGTGATTGCTGAGTCATGGTTATACCTCCGTTATCGTATAAGCTCTAATAATGTTTGCTCGTCAATAATTTTGGTGCCGTACTGTTCGGCTTTCTTTAATTTACTGGCGCCGACTTTGCCACCGGCTACCAGATATGTTGTATCTTTTGCAACAGCGGTTTGGAAAGTACCGCCGAGATTACGAATTTTTTCAGCAGCGGCATCACGCCCCATTGATTGCAAAGTGCCGGTGATGACGAAACTCTGACCAGTCAGACTGCCGGATTTTTTAGTAAATTGTGGCGTCACGCCAAGGTCGGCAAATTTTTTAAGCAGCCATATATTATCCTCATCAGCAAACCACGCCACGATCGACTCGGCGACAATTTCACCCACGCCGTCTACCTCGCGCAGCTCGTCAATGGTCGCCTGGCTTAATTTCTCGATACTTTCAAAGTGATTCGCAAGGTCAATCGCTGTCTGCGCGCCAACATGCCGAATGCCAAGGCCGAACAAAAATCGCTCCAACGCTGGCTGTTTCTTAGCAGCAATGGCATCAATGAGTTTTTGCGCAGAAATCTCAGCAAAGCGCTCCAACTGCAGCAAATCATCTTTCGTCAACCGGTAGATATCCGCCAAATCATTAACCAGCCCAGCTTCGACCAGCGCCTCAACATTTTTCTCGCCCAAGGTGTCGATATCCAGCGCGCCTTTAGATGCAAAGTGCGCCAAGGCTCGCTTCAAAATCAGCGGACCGCTCAGCCCTTTGACGCGGTAGACTGCCTCACCCTCTGGCCGTACAAATTCTAACTCTGGATATTGACGCGCCAGTTCTGCTGGATAGTCAGTCGGTTTGGTGCCCGCTGGTCGCAATTCTTTGAGCACAGTTTGTACCTGCGGGATAATGTCGCCTGCCTTGAAAATCACCACCGTGTCGCCGCGACGCACATCCAGCCGGGCAATTTCATCAGCATTATGCAGACTAGCATGCTGTACCGTCGTACCTGCCACCACCACGGGGTCGAACACCGCTACTGGCGTAGCCGCACCGGTTCGACCGATGGAAATAACGATATCACGGACGATGGTCGTAGCTTCTTCGGCGGCAAATTTATACGCCACTGCCGCTCGCGGTGTCTTGCCAACAATACCTAACTCGGCAAACTGTCGCCGGTCATTGAGCTTGATGACCGCTCCGTCAGTGTTAAACTGGAGCGACTGACGCACCTCATCAAGATGATCGACATAACTCATCACTTCATCCAAGCCATAGACGATTTGCGTCTGCCGACTGGTGGTGATACCCAGCTCATTCATCATCTGGTAACCAAAGGCGATCGTCGGCGTATCCTCCAAGTTGTCGCGAATGATATCATAACCAACGAAGTGCAATGGACGCTCTGCTACCAATTTTGGATCAAGCTGACGAATCGTCCCTGCGGCTAGGTTACGCGGGTTAGCAAATTCTGGCTGACCGGCCACTCGCCGACGCTGATTTAATGCTGCAAAGTCCTCTTTGTGCATCACGATTTCACCGCGAATTTCCGTTCGACCACGCAAAAAATGAGCAAATCGCTGATTAGCACGCAGGGTCAGCGGTACGTTCTGAATCGTCCGTACATTCATGGTCACATCTTCACCAACTAATCCGTCGCCCCGCGTCACGGCCCGTGTCAGCACACCGTCTTCATAAATCAGCGCACAGGCTAGGCCATCCATCTTGATATCACACAAAAATTCTTCAGTGATGTCTTGGCGCACCTTTTTCATGCGCTGTATCCACGCTGCGACCTCTGCCCGGTCAAATACATCCTGCAGCGAAATCATCCGCGTTTGATGCTGGACCTTGGCGAATTTACTGAGCGCCTTTCCGGCCACCCGCTGGGTTGGGCTGTCTGGCGTGATAAGGTCCGGAAATTGCTCTTCCAGCTGTGACAGTTCATGCTTCAGGCTATCAGCCGCCGCCTCACTCATGATCGATTCGTCGAGCACATGATAATGATAGCGATAATCATTGATCAGATCTCGCAGTTTGACAATTCGTTGCTCGGCCGCCTGCCTATCAAGCTGGCGCGCTGTCATCGGCGACGACCTTTCGGTAGAATAAGTAGGTATAGGTAGCTGAAAATACGACAGAAAATGACGCCACCAACAGCACCATGATTGGCACCAATGGGAATGAAGCGGTTTGATCAATCCAACCCGTCATGAAGGCGTCCAATTTGATGGTTGGGATGAGAATAATTACCCACAGCAGCGCCAACATGATAGCCAGCCACAACATACGAAGCAAGATGCGGATACGACGACCAACCACGATATCACCAGCCATGCGCACAGCCCGCATTGGGTAGGTGCCCGGCAGCGTAACAATGATCATGGCAAAAGCCGTGGAGGTAAGCCAATATAGCGATAGCACTCCCAGTAGCCCCGTGATTGCCGCAGCGATCATCAACAGTGGTGTCTGGCTTAAGACATCGGCTGTTTGCAGCGTCGTATAGAGAATGACGCCGCCAGCAGCTGGCAATATTTGACACAGGACGATGAACAATAGCACGATGAACGCGACCAGCGGCGCCCCAGCTCGGTACAGACCATCGCGGATGGTTGGTGAATTGCCAGAACTAACTGCTCTTAACAACCAAATGGTAGTCAACCATACCATGATCAGTGCCAACACGCCCAATATTTGCTGCAGGGCGTTATTTGGCTGATTGGTCAACTGGCCGTACACCACACCACCAAAGATTGAAAACGTCGCAAATAGATCACTCACTGCCCCCTGCTCAACGGTACCTTCGGCCAAGGCTTTAATCTTCTTATACGTCTCCTGGTCCATCAGTCCCGCGAGCACAAACACTATCAGCGCGTACACCAGCGCCAGGCCAAAAAACAGACGCTTGTTTGACCAAATCATTTTGACCGCCTGGGTAGTCAACGACCAATAGCCCGGAACGTGCAATGATCTGACATAATCCCTGCGCCGCGTCAGGCGAAAACTACGGTGCGGTCGACGTTTCAAAAAGTTGGCTCTCCGAGTTTTTAGCTGCCGCCAGGTTTTTTTGCAATATCGCTGACCCCGCACATAGTAGCTAGAAACAGATTTTTGGTTTGCTCGTGAACGATTGGTCGTCACTTTCTTTTTGGAGACAGATGTACGTTGCTTACTCATGGTCAGGAATCCTTACATTTTTGTCGCGTTGTTTCGCAAACGCGCAATACGATCCTCCAACGGTGGATGGGTACTAAATAATTTTGAGAAAAAGCCAGGGCGTAATGGATTGTTCATAAACAGATTGGCTGTCGATGTGCTTTGGCGCTCCATGGGTCGGCCATATTCTTGCAATTTGCCTAGTGCACTCGCCAACCCTTCTGAGTCTCGAGTCAACAACGCACCAGAAGCATCGGCCAAATATTCTCGCTGCCGACTAACTGCTAGCTGTGTGATGGTTGCCAGAATTGGCGCCAAGATAACTACTACCAAACCCAATATGTATACCGCTGGGTGAACATCACGGTCATCGTCACCACCAAAGAACATCATGCGCAGGGCCAAGTCTGCCAATAGCCCAATAGCACTCACCAAACCGAAAGCAATCATACTAACGCGAATGTCGTAGTTACGCACATGGCTCATTTCGTGCGCCATCACCGCTTCCAGTTCACGCTTGTCCATGATTTCTAGCAGGCCAGTAGTTGCACCGACGATGGCGTGCTTAGGGTCGCGACCAGTCGCAAAGGCATTGGGTGCTGGGTCGTCAATGATGTAGACTTTTGGCATCGGCATACCAGCAGCAATCGCCAAATTCTCGACTACCCGCCACAGCTCAGGCGCATCTTTTTTATCAATTTCCTGCGCACCAGTCATGGCCATAGCTAATTTTCCAGCCAGATAGTACTGAAGCCATGCGTACAGCAGCGAACAACCAAACACAATCCACGCCAGCGAATAATTTTTGACCGCCATGCCGATGAAGACACCGATAATACCAATGATAGCTACGAACACTGCCATGATGATGACGGTGTTGCGTTTATTTTGAGAAATCGCACTATACATAGTAGCTATTATAACAAAAACCGCCCGCCAACGGTAGGCGAGCGGCTGTGTGGTTTGCGTGAAGTGTTAGAATTTGACTTCTACTGGGTTCTCAACAGACGCACGGTCTTCAACCTCAAAGAACTCCTTGGCCTGGAAGTTGAACATACCTGCAACGATGTTTGCCGGGAAAGTCTGAATCTTGGTGTTCAAGTCACGAACGCCACCGTTGTAGAAGCGGCGAGAAGCTTGAATTTTGTCTTCAGTGTCGACCAGTTCCTGCTGCAATTGCATGAAGTTTTGGTTAGCCTTCAAGTCTGGGTAAGCCTCAGCTACTGCAAACAGACTCTTCAAGGCGCCTTCGAGCATGTTCTCTGCCTCAGCAGTGTCTTTCACACCCTTAGCGTCCATGATGGCTGAACGAGCTTCGGTCACCTTTTCAAATACTTCTTTTTCGTGTGTCGCGTAACCCTTAACAGAGTTAACGAGATTTGGAATCAAGTCAGTTCGACGTTTCAATTGAACCGTGATGTCGCTCCATGCTTCTTCAACGCGGTTGCGTAAAGTCACCAAACCATTATAGGTGGCGACGATGAAGCCGATAGCGAGAACCAGGACAACGCCAACGACTATAAGTGCTATGATGATTGAGCTCATTGAATATTCTCCTTATCAATTTATGCTAACCCCTTCATTATACCACAGACATTTTGCTTGTGGTTAGGTTTTTGGGTGATAAAAATGACTTTAAACATCAAGAAATGCGCTATATCTATAGAGGCTAAAATGCTGACCAGAATAACACTCCAAGCCCAAGATGGTATAATTAGCTACATGAAGACAGTTTTAATTACCGGCGCAAGCGATGGTCTGGGTTTTGCCACCGCACAACTACTGCTTGAAAAGGGCTACAATGTTTATTCTCTTTCTCGCTCAAAACCAACAGATAGCAGAATCAAGCACATTACGCTTGATCTGACAGATGAAATGTCCATCAAGAGTGCCGCTCAGCAAATCTTAGAGCTTGATGATCAAATCATGGCACTCGTTAACTGTGCTGGTATTATGTCTAGGTTTGATCGTACGGATGAAAAACTATTTAGCGATATTATAAAAGTATATTCCACAAATATCATGGGTGTAATTTATCTCACTAACTTCTTGATGGACAGGATCGTCAAAGATGAAGCGGACATCATCAATGTCGCTTCCACAGCCGGCACTAAAGGTTCTGCGAACGAGCCAGTGTACACCAGTAGCAAATGGGCAATGCGTGGCTATAGCAAATCACTGCAAATGTTTTTCAAGGGCAAAAAGTCGCGAGCAATTAGCTTCTGTCCAGGTGGTATGCGCAACAGAATGCTTGAGAAAATTACTGGCGAGCAGCTACCAGACCCTGAAAACTGGATGCCAGTGGAAATAGTCGCAAAGACACTAGCGGACGTCATCGAGACACCAAAGCAGGCAGAAATTAGCGAAATTGTCATCAATAGAAAATAACAAGACCATAAGCTTATCACCATATCACTAACAACTTCCATTTACCGTGGACTGTTACCGGAACTAGAAAAGCCACCAAAACAGGTGACTTTTCTTTTAGCTGCAATTTGGTGCGCAAGGCGGGAATCGAACCCGCACGACTTTTGGTCAAGGGATTTTAAGTCCCTCGCGTCTACCAATTCCGCCACTCGCGCCCATATTCTGCACTAATGACCGCCCGATGTCCATGTCTACTGACGTTTGACACGGTCTGCCATTTGCGCTGGTTTGTATTATACTATATTTATGAAGCAAATTGTACATATTCACGGCGGATCACCTTTTGATTCCTATGAGCGCTACCTCTCCGCGCTGCGCAACACTCCACTCAAGTATGAGAATCTTTTTCACAAAACAAAATGGCGCGACTGGCTCGCTGTGACAATGACAGATTTTGACGTGCTCCTGCCTACCATGCCCAACAAGCAAAACGCGCGGTATTCCGAATGGAAAATCTACTTTGAAAAGATATTGCCTTTCCTGAGCAATGATGTGCAGCTCATTGGCAGTAGCCTTGGGGCAATATTCTTAGCGAAGTATCTGCACGAAAATCCTCTCAGTACGCCAGTTACTCGACTAATCTTAATTGCTGCTCCATATAATGATGCAACTCACGAAGATTTGGGCGATTTTATATTACCAAGTGCAACTGAGCTCGAAAAATCCGCCAAAGAAATTCACCTATTTCACAGTAAAGACGATGCCGTGGTGCCGTTTACTGAGCTAGCAAAGTTTCAGTCTGATCTACCAAGCGCAAAAAGCCATATATTTGTTGACCGAGGCCACTTCCAACAGCCAACCTTCCCTGAGCTAAAAGAACTACTAGAGCAAAAATAGCCCCAGATCTGGAGCTATCATAATTCTGGAGGCACGTACGAGAGTCGAACTCGTCTAAAAGGTTTTGCAGACCTCTGCGTAACCGCTCCGCCAACGCGCCACTTCACTCATTATATCAAATTACAGCTGCTCTTTGAATATCTCGTAAAATTCGCCGCGTTTAGCAATCAATTCGCTGCACGCTCCCTGCTCGACAATTCGACCATCTTTCATAAAGTAAATCACATCAGCTTTTTTCACCGTGCTCAGGCGATGGCTGATAGCGATGATGGTTTTGTCTTTTTGCTTAAACAAGTGGCGGAAAATTCGCGCCTCAGCCGCCGCATCAACAGCGCTCGTCGGCTCATCCAAAATAACGATTGGCGCAATTGCGTGCCAGAGCTAGCCGCTGCCATTGCCCGCCCGACAGATCCACGCCCTTGTCATCACTATCATCCGTCATCCATTTGTCAACATAGCTGTCCCCGCCCTTTGGTAATTTCTTCACAAAATTGTCAGCCTCTGCCTGTTTGAGTGCATCCATCAGCCTGTCTCTGTCTAGCTCACGAGAAACATCGCCATACCACACATTTTCGTGAGCTGTCGCAAAATCATAGCGAATAAAACTCTGGCTCAAAACAGCCAATTGTCGGTGCCAATCAGCTACATTTACTTCGCTAAGATTTCGCCCATCAATCAAAATCTCGCCACTAGTCGGCTGGTACAGCCCCGTCAATAATTTCACCAGCGTGGTTTTACCTGCGCCATTCTCGCCAACAATCGTCACATGCTGGCCGCACTTAATATCTAGCGACAAGCCCTTGAGCACCAGAGTTTCGCTGCCTGGATATCGGAATTTGACATTACGCACGGTAATTGACTTGTTTATGCTAAGCGCTAAGCTCGGCTTGGTATCAGCTAGCGGCAATTCCATGAACCGCTGATAATCGACCATACTTGCCACTTCCTCGTCAATAGAATTATACGTCGAAATCAAGCTATCGACGCTGCCGAGTACTCGACTCACCATCTGCTGCACCAGCACGAACTGACCAATCGGCTGACGATGCGCGATGATCTCCAGTGTCACCCACACCAAAGCCGCTACCTCTGCGGCCGCCTGCAACATCTCGCCGCCAAAGCGCTTAGCCATAAAGTTGCGCTCATATTTAATCATCTGTAATTGGTCTTTATCGCGCAAAGTAGACCGCTCCGTTAGCAGATGCTTGATAATGCCATATAATCGTAGCTCGGCGACGTTCTCTGGCCTACTCACTGCATATTCGATCCACCACATACGCCGCCTGACTTTAGTATTTTTGCGCCAATACTTTGACGTCAAACGAGACAACCGAAATTGGACGACACCGCTAGGAATGATAGCCACGACAAGTAGCAGCCCCAGCCACCAACTGACCAACGAGATGATCCACAACCCAACTACTAGCGAGACAGTATTTGTCGCAACATTGGTTAGTCGCGAAAATAGATATGAAAATGAGCCAGCAAAACGCCTCGCTCGATCAAACATATCAATTGTCGCCGGGTCATCATACCGCCAAAAATCTAGGCTATGTAGCCGAGCAAACATCTGGTCGTTAATGCTTGATTCCAGCTGGTAGCGCATCAACTGTTCAAAATAGGTCTGCACAATTCCCCAAAAACTCATGATCACGCCCAGCACCACCGTCATAATCACATACAGGAGTAGTTGGCGTGAGTCACCATCGCCAGTATATGCCTCTGTCAGTGCGGTGGTTGTTAACGCCGCAAAATACGTTGTTGCAAGCGGCAAGGATGCCGTTAATATCGCGCCAACTGCTTGAATAATAATAGTCCGTGGCGATGTCCGCCAAACTGTTACCAAAACACCAGTCAGAGTCTTAACAATTTGACGAACTTGAGGTTTATCATTTTGTGACAAGTCTGTCATAGTAAAATCAAATAATTCCATTTGGTGCGAGCGAGAAGACTTGAACTTCCACGAACCTAAGTTCACTAGCCCCTCAAGCTAGCGCGTCTACCAATTCCGCCACGCCCGCACGACTGTCATCATTATACCCGACACTATGGCGTTTTGTAAACTGAATCTTGGCGAACCGTCCAATAGATCACGTCAGCAAATCGATCGGTTGGTGAGACTAGCCGAGTATTTTGCGTGACAGCCTGAACTGATGGCAGTTTGATGTATTCAACTGTTGGACGATACAGTGGCAGTGACGCAGCCGATGCTTGCCAGCGTCGTACGAATGATTGATAATAATCCGCGCGCTGTTTTGGAGAACGCTTACCACGACCGCCGACTAATGCGTCATCTGAAATGGCGTCATTGTAGTTTGCAAAATTCAAACCTCGTTGATCGCGTTGGTCTTGTGACGAATGCCAATACGCATAGACGTCTGGGTCGCCGCCAAGCACCAGCTCATATATCAAGACGTCAAAATTACGCGGCTGCAACACCGACCTGAGAACATCCTGATTAGCATCTGTTGCATCGACAATCTTGACTTCCACCTCAGCATTGAGCTCATTTCGCCATGTCTCAGCCAACGAATTGGCTGCATTTTCATATTTAGAACCCTGCAAGGAAACAACTGACAGTTTCAGTGACTGATCGCCCTTTTTACGCACACCGCCAGACACCGTCCAACCTTCTGCGTCCAGTAGCTTTTTGGCAGCTTCTACATCATGGGCCAACGGCCGTTCCAGCTCTGCTTCAGTGTGTTCCGGCAAAATCGGTCCTGTCAATTCGCCTGTTTGTTGTGACATCTTTTTGCGAAGCGCAATGATGTCGACTGACTGCACCAAAGCTTTGCGAATGGATGGAGATTGAAGAATCGGACTCTTGCTGTTGAACAATGCGTACACCCCGTTGTGGGTTTCATAAGCTTTCATGTCATACATTTTCTTGACGTTTTCTGGCTGAGAAGCATAGGTCAGCTCTGGCGTGGCCATGATTTCACTGGTTCTCAAGCCCTTTGTGATCTCATCCAGTGAGGCATATGCGTACAGCTGGAAGCGGTCTAGCTTTGGCTTACCAAAGTGATATGTCTCATTTGCCGTCATATGGACAGCTTTTCTGCCACTTTCCCGGTTATCTGTCTGCAAAAGTCGGAATTTGAATGGCCCGCTCGTGACCGGTGAGCGTCCAAACGAGTGATCGCGCAGAGCGGCTGGTGCTACATGTTCCAATACGTGTTTTGGAACAACTGGGAACGTCAATGTATGCAAAAATGGTGCATAGGTGGATGGTGTTACAAACGTTACAGTATTGTCGGCAGTTTTCCGAACTTTGATGGATGCCCAACCGTCGGTTGAAGCGCCAACCTTGGAGTTTTTTAGAAGATTAACCGTAAATATGACATCATCGACTGTCAGAGGGTGACCATCAGACCAGCGAAGATTGTCTTTTAGGGTAATCGTATATTCGGTTTCCGTGCCATTAATGGCGATTGATTTTGCTAGATCTCCCTTGAGATGCCCAGTGTTGTCGTATTGGTAGAGGCTGGCGAACATTAGCCTCGCAGCAGACCGTTCTGCATTAGAACGCGCAAACAAGGGGTTGAGGGTTTCCAGCGATCCTAAAACTCCCTCTGAATATGTGCCACCTCCCTGAGGTGCATCCTTCGTGTAGGCTGCACGAAAAATAGTCCATTGCCCTGCGCTCAGACCAACCAATATCATCAATAGCACTGCCCAACCGATAACTTCTCGGCGGACTTCTGTCAATCTGTCGAGACGGGATGTCACGAACTTATGTGCGTGCTTGATGACGCCCTTTTCGATCTTCACAGCTCGACGATTTAAGTTTTTTCCAGAAGCGCTCATTTTTTGGAACCGCTTCCAAGACGGCTTGCCTCCAGCCTCTGTCATGACGACAACCTAGCCTTTAAGCCCCGGCAAGACCAAACTAGCCAAGATTGATAGCACAAAAACTACAGCCAGAACGATGGTAACGTCAAACAAATTCTTGTCAAAACCACGGCGTGTCGTAAACAATTCACCAGAAGATCCGAACCCTGCGCCAAGTGAAGCGCCACGCTGTTGCAACAAAATGGTAATAATCATCAAAAATGCTGATCCTAATGTGATATATGGTAAAAGTTGTTCCAAATTCATCTAACTCTCCTGTTCTTTTTGCGCAGTCCGTAAATCAACCACACTACTTACTATATAGTTTACCAAACTAAGGATGATGCCGGCAATAATTGCGTCACCAAATGTGATGGAAACGTTTGGAGCCAGCACAATAGCGAGGTAGACCATGAGACCATTGATAATCAATGTAAATAGACCAAGGGTCAACAGAATTGCCGGCAGCGACAAGATGATAATGATCGGTTTAAGCATACTGTTGATGACGGAAAATATCAAACCAGCCAACAGAAACGTCAACAAGCCACCATCCGACATGGTGCCTAAAAGTCGCAACGATATCCAGATGCCAAATGAGTTCATAGCCCATCTGAATAAAAATACAAAAAATTGCCGTTTCATCACACTGCTACTTATTATAATAATCTGTTTGCATTTTCACAATAGCTAGACGTCACGAACAGCCGCCATCGCTCACATCCGAACTCTTGCTGGTGATGTGCATTTTCTGAGAGCCACGCGTCGCTTCAATACAAAATTCTTTACCGTCAGCGCCCTGAATATACACATGAACAGGGCCGCCGTTATAATTTGGTATTGATGCGCCAGCGGGTAGTGTTGGATAGGCATTGTGAAAATTGCGGTATTGCTCCATAGCCTGCGCTGCACTTTTGAGGTCAGCCGTGATAGCATCGCGCAATGACTTCTGGCGCCAATTGCCGTAACTGATGATTCCGATAGTGGTCAAAATGGCTATGACCGATATCATAACAAGCACTTCTATAATGGTAAAACCGCGTTTCATATTGTTAGTATAGCACAAGCGTTTTAGTTATTGGTACGCTGTGCCACAATATATTTGTGGACGATTTGAGCACGCGACTGGCCAATCACCGACGCTAGGTCATCTTCTGTGGCACTGACAACATTGCGGAAGCTGCCAAATTTTTTTAGCAATTTGGCGCGGGTCTTTGGTCCAATGCCAGGAATTTCCTCTAGCTGATTTTTCGTTTGTTGCTGGCGCTTGAGCGCCGTATGATAGCTCACCGCAAAACGATGCGACTCGTCGCGGATGCGCTGAAACAGTTTGACTATGTCAGTTGTCGCAAGGATATTCTCGTCCGCTGTCGGACGTTCGTTGCGAGTTTGTTCCATGCTAGCTCGCAGGTTTTTTGAATGCGAGCCGGCATTACGCTGGCCTGGGTGTAAATTCACCATGTAGACGTCACCATCTTCATGAATAGCGATGTCCGCCTGCGGCTGCAACCGCATTTGCTCAATGAACGCCGTATCAATTTGCGAACCAGTCTTGTGCACTAATAATTCTTCCTCGCGCTTGGCGATGCTGATGATCGGCACGGCGACACCACGCTCGTCACGCGCTTTGATGGCTGCTGCTAGCTGACCTTTGCCGCCATCAATCAGCAGCAGATCAGGACGACCCCAGCTTTTTAGATGACGCTCACTCAGCCGGCGAAAAATCGTCTGATACATATTGCCGGCATCATCATTTTTCTCACTGACTTTGAACTTGCGGTACTCCGCCCGGTCGCTGGCACCATTCGTAAACACTACCATGCTAGAGACGACTTGCCGCCCGCTCATATGCGAAATGTCATAGCCCTCGATGCGCGCTGGGATACCGTTTAGACCCAACAATTTCGCCAAATCAGCCAGTGCCTTGTCCTTCGAAATATCCAAAAATTCTTTGTCGCCAAAACAAACCCGCCGCTGCAACTCCTGCATAGCGCGTAGTTTATTGCGAAGATCTGCCGCCCGCTCAAAATCATGCAGTCCAGCCGCCGTTTTCATATCGCGCTCCAGCTCGGCGGCGATGGCTTTACGATTACCCTTGATGTAGCTGATGAGTTTGCGTAAATTAGCTTTATAGGCGGCTGGTCCATCACTCAACCGCGGACTGAGACCCAGATCTTCATCCAATTTCGACTGCCCCGGACGGCGCTGCCTGGTCAAGTAGGGAAATATCCGGCGCAAATAGCGCAGCGCTTTTTTCAAAGCAAAGCCATTATAAAACGGGCCAACATATTCCGCACCATCATCCGCGGGATTACGCGTAAAACTGACGGTCGGCCACTCGCTTTTCATGTCGATTCGCACATACATCTGCGACTTATCATCGCGTAGCAGCACGTTGTAACGCGGCATATAGCGCTTGACCATCTCGCTTTCCAGAAACAGCGCGTCAACCTCACTCTCTGTCTCAATCCAATCAGTATCAGCGATTTCCGCCACCAACGCCATGGTTTTATTGTCCCGCCCACGCGAATCTTGAAAATACTGACGCACGCGGTTTTTCAGCACCGCCGCCTTGCCCACATAAATAATCTCACCGCCGGCTGACTTATGAAAATAAACGCCCGGGGTGCGTGGTAGAGTTTTGAGCTTGGCTTTCAATGATTGATTCACTAGATATATTACAGTCTAAAAATCATATTTATGCAAGTATTCTTCCAGAAACTCGCTCCACTCCGGCACATTCTTCTCGCGAAAATAATGGCGTAAGAAATCAACCATAATTTGCTGGCGGTTTTCTGCTTCTGCTCGTCCTGGTAGTGTCAGCATCAAGCCTTTTAGTTTCAGCAGCTTTTCAAAGAAATAATTGATGAAGCCGTCGGTATCATGTGTATTGCCGTCAGCATTATACTCATGCGCTGCCAGATTAACATTTGGCCAAACCGCGGGATCAAAAATCCGCCCACCATGATGGCAAGCATAAACCAGCGCCCGCTCAATCCCAACTACACCAATAGCGTCACACATGTCGGCGTCAGACACAATTTGACCCGCCAGCCGCTACGATTGCCTGCCGTTCAGCCGTTTACTATAACCAATCGCTGCAATGTTTTCCAGCACCGCCTGGCTTAGTCCGTCAAACACTTTTGCCTGCGTCATAATATTTACTGTGTTCGTTAATTTCTCTGCCTGCGCCTTGCCGACCAATTTGTAATCATCAACGTCGTGCAGCCAAGCCGTCAACAGCACTTCTTGCAAATCCACTGGCTCGCTGCACTCGCTAGCAAAACGCTCTGCCAGCAGCGCCAGAACCGGCGTGGGTATTGAACGGAATGATTGTTTTGCCGACAAAGTCATACTTTTCTAAAAAAGTATTGATGATCATCGGCGGCTCGCCCCACCAAATCGGATAGCCCAAGAAAATAGTATCATGAGTAGACAAATCTACCTTGCCTTGGAATGCTGGCCGCGCGTTTTCGGCTTTTTCACGCTTGGCAACTTCAGTACATTCTTGATAATTATCCGGATACGGATTCACCGGCTCCAGCTTGAAAACGTCGATTTTATCGCCGAAATAATCCTTGATATAACCAGCAATTATCTCCGTATTGCCAACTTCAGTGTCATCAACACCGTAATTTTCGCCCGCCCGCGAGAAAATGTTAGTAGCATATTATACCTCCTTACGTAACCATTATAACACTACGTAGTGTGAGGCACGAATCACCGCTCTAACCACTGCTGCAGCACTACCGCCTGATTATGCTCGATATCTTTAGCACTGTATAACAGCGTAACAACTGGATGTTTTTGCCATTGTTGTTTAAGAGTGGCGGCTACAGAACTAGCATCCAGCTCTTCGGTATAACGCGACATAAACCCTACAAATTTTTCCAGATCATGACCGAACCATTGGCGCAACTCGTTAGTCGGTGCGATATCTTTTGCCCATTCGTCTAGCGCTGCTCGTTTTTTACTAATGCCGCGCGGCCATAATCGGTCAACTAGCACGCGGTAGCCATCGTCCGATTCTGGCGATTCGTAAATTCGTTTAATTTTATAAACTGTCATGACAGCACCTCCTTAACTATCGTTTGTAGAACTGGAATGACATCCGATTCAAACCAGGGATTACGTTTGCGCCAGCCAATATTGAGCGGCGATGGATGAACCAATGGAAAATAATCTGGCAAATACATATTAAAGTCCGCCACAGTTGCTGTCAAATTATGCCTGGCGCAGCGATCAAGATAATATTTTTGCGCATACGAACCAACCAAAATTGTCAATCGCACATTCGGCATCTGCGTCAATAAGCACGGGTGCCATTTCCTAGCAAAGTCCAAGCGCGGCGGCAAATCACCGTGCGCTCCCCTGCCTGGATAATAAAAATCTATCGGCATCAACGCAAAGAGTTCAGGATTGTAAAACTGCTCGTCCGTTACGTTCAGCCATCGCCGAAGCAAGCGACCACTCGCATCATTCCACGGCTTTAGCGTCTGCTGGGCAATTCGGCCTGGCGCCTGCCCAACCAGTACAATTCGCGAACTTGACGAAGCAGAATACACAGGCAACCAACCTCTATTAGCAAAATCATCATTCATCGGATCGGCTGCAATCTGATCATATAAAAGCGGTTTAGCCTGCAATGTAATATACTTTCGTTTGTAATCCGAGTTAATAACTATTCTGTCGTCACACCATCAAAATCTTCTTCGTTGACTTCCGCTTCTTCGCGTGTCGCCCGAACAATGCCATCTTTGTGATGTGCTGGACTATAAATCGTGTAGAGCTTAAGCGGCTCTTCGCCAGTATTTATCACATTATGCTCAGCCCCTGCTGGCACGATAATAGCACTGCCATCGGATACGGCGTACTCATTGTCATCAATCAAAACCTTACCCTGACCTGCCTCAAATCGGAAGAATTGATCATTCTCCTCATGAACCTCTGAGCCAATTTCACCGCCAACTGGCAGACTCATCAATACCAATTGACAGTGCTTCGCCGTATAAAGCACCTGACGAAAATTATTATTCTGCACCGTCAATTCTTCAATATTTCCATTAAAACCCTTCATAAAAATCCTCCTTTTAACTTAATTTCTACTTTGCGGCTTTCTCTAAAGCATCAATCAGCGTCTGCTTTGGTTTCATACCAATCAGCTCAGCAACTTCCTCGCCATCAGCGATAATCTTCATGTTTGGAATACCCTGCACACGATAGTCCATAGCCAACTGCGCATTTTCCTGGCTGGCTTCAGTATCAACTTTGACGACATCAAACTCAGTTTCTTCAGCAATTTGGTGTAAAATTGGCGCCATCGCTCGGCACGGCGGGCACCATGGCGCCCAAAAATCAACCAGCACTGGCTTGTCGCTTTTTAGCACTTTCTCTTCAAATTCTTGTTTTGTTGTAATCTCATATAACGCCATTATTTTCCTCCTTTACTCATATTCTATTATACAGCAGCTACACGCCAAATGAACAAAATCTTATCACATCAACCACTATATGTGCACCTATGGCCGAACTAACATCGCGCTTTCGTTGCATGACGGCAAACGGCAGACCAAACAATAGCGCCAACGCCAGGACGCTACCCAGCGCAAAATTAGCTGTATTAAAATGAAGCAAGACGTGAGGCAATATCATAACGAGATAGCACAAAAAATTATCTAATTTTGACAGTAATCTATCCTTAATGAAATAGATGCACGTAGCAAAGAAAAAGAAGCGGAAAATAATTTCTTCCGAAATACCAGCACGCATGGCGTTTAAGAACCATTCTGGCTTGAGCGAAAAAGCAATATTCCAAGAAATTTTTGCCAGGAGAATATTGACGGTTCCCAGCGCCAATCCTACCAATAGAGCAAGGCAAATTGTTTTTAGTATTTCTTTTTTGTTGACCATTTTACAGAGGACAATTGCATGCTTACTTTTCTTGAGCACACTAACACCTCCAACATACGCAACAGCAGAGCACACTCCCATGAACATACTGGATGGTGCAGCCAGACAGCCTAAAATTACAGCAATGATAACATCAGTTCTAGAAACATTTTTGTTCCTTACGATAAATAAAACTGCCAATAAAACAACAACCAAAAACCACAGGATGTTAAGCTTTTGTGGATTTAGTAACGTTATCGACCACAGCGCCACAAAAAAGAGGTTGATACCGAGCAGTACTCGTGTTGAATATCGGTGTAAAACTACAGCACGTTCTTGACTCATGACATAACTATATCATATACTTGTACAACATGTATGAACTCAGCTGGTATGAGTTCCTCTAAAACCTCACGTTCGCAATACTCAACTTCAAAGCGAACCACTGAACACCGAAAAATAACCAAAGGAGTATTTAATTTGAAAAATATATCAAACAAGGAAATTTTAGGTCTGTTCTGGCGCATATCACGCCCCTATAAACATCGGCGAAATTTGACCATCTTTTTTGCAATCATCACCCTGGCTATAACAATTTTTGTTGGCCCACTGATTATTGCTGAATTGCTTAACATCATCCAAAACGGGCAACTAGACAATGCAGAAAAACTATGGGAATTAGTCGCGCTCTACGGCATGAGCGAATTATGGTCAAATGTTATCGGCTGGCGCTTAGTCCTCTACCTCGCATGGACATTTGAAACCGCCCTACAGCGCGATTTGTATGCACAGTGTTTTAGCAAACTAACCAACCAAACGATGTTTTTTCATGCCAATAAATTTGGCGGCTCACTTGTCAGCCAAACCAATAAATTAAACAGCGCAGTTGAACGTTTTTGGGACACGATCATTTGGTCAATTTTGCCGTTGGTAATTTCCCTGGTTGGTTCCATCATAATCTTATCAACTCTACTGTGGCAGTATGCTGTGTTTCTCCTGCTCTTCTCTATCATTTTCAGCGTCGTTGTCTATTTTGGTTCTCGACCGATGGCCAAACTGAACGAGAAAGAAGCCAAAGCCAGCAACAAAGTGAGCGGACAATTGGCCGATGCTGTCTCAAACATTTTGGCCGTAAAATCGTCTGGTGCCGAGACGCTGGAACAGCAACGCTTTACAAAGACCGTTACATCATGGCGCGGCGCCAGCCTGGGTACCATGCGCGGGCTCCTAAAAGTCAGTACTGTGTATTCAACCATCAATATAACGATAAAAATTGGCGCCATAGCCTTTGCGATATACGCCGCCCAACATAATATCGTATCAGTAGCGGCAGTTTACCTCATCATCACTTACACTGGCAGTGTGGCACATGAATTATGGAATATGAACAGCATTATGCGTAGTTATAACCGTATCCTTGGTGACGCTCACGATATGGTAGAAATTCTTACCACGCCGACGACACTGGTCGATCAAAGTGACGCAAAGCTTGCTGTTACGCGCGGCAGTATCACCATGGATAATGTAACCTTCACTCATGATGAGGGCGCGGGTGACACACTGTTTCATGATTTTTCTCTTCGCATTCAGCCAGGTGAAAAAATTGGCTTGGTTGGGTCGAGTGGCTCTGGTAAAACTACCCTCACCAAATTATTGCTACGATTTGCCGACATTGACTCAGGAGAGATTGCTATTGACGCACAAAATATTGCCGAAGTTACTCAGGCAAGTCTACGCGAACAAATCGCCTATGTGCCACAAGAGCCGCTACTGTTCCACCGTTCGGTCCGTGAGAATATCGCTTACGGTCGACCTAACGCAACTGATGCTGAAATTGAACGTGCCGCTAAGAAAGCTGGCGCCTATGATTTTATCGTTAAATTACACGATGGCTTTGACACTATGGTCGGTGAGCGCGGCGTGAAACTATCAGGCGGACAACGACAGCGCATCGCCATCGCCCGGGCAATTTTGAAAGATGCACCAATCCTGATTCTTGATGAAGCAACCTCAGCCTTAGACTCAGAGTCAGAAGCGCTTATCCAACAGTCACTGGAGACATTAATGAAAGACCGAACCTCGATCGTCATCGCCCATCGCCTGTCAACCATCGCCAAGCTGGATCGTATCATTGTTCTAGAAAATGGACGCATCGTCGAAGACGGTTCACACGAGCAGTTACTTGCCAAAAAACGTGGCGTTTATGCCAAACTGTGGGCACGACAGTCCGGCGGATTTATCGAAGATTAACATAAAAAGCGGCTACATGAGATAGCCGCTTTATTGTTGAGCCGCGTGACAGCTGGTTTAGCGTCGGCGTTTGATGATGATCCAGGCGCCAGTAGCAACGACCGCGATGGAACCGAGAGCGATTACGATGGCGTTACTACCCGTGTCAGCTAGTGCATTTGATACTTTCTTCGCAATCTTAGCAACTGCGTTGTTGCTGCCACTATTGGCGTTTTGGTTACCATTCTGAGTAGCGTCCTCTTCTTCGTAAACACCAACTGGGTCGATGATAGTGCCGTTTGCTATACCGTCACCGTCACCAAAGCCGCCGTCAGTCAAATCATAAGCAATAGTGGTGTATTTGCCATCTGGCGTATTACCAAAGGTAACTCGGCTGGTGATGTCTTGATATACTCGACCATTCATTATCTTACCAATTGTCAGACGGTTCGTGTTAGCATAGCGACGACTTAATATTAAGGTTACGCGAGCTGTAAAGCCAACCGCAGGAGCTTGGTTGTTACAGTTAATCGTGAAGTCCACTCCTTCGCGAAGCACACGGTTATTGTAACGATCCGGTGTTGAAGCTGTCTGTGCTGTCGCCAAGTTGTAACAAGAGTTTCCAGATGTCTCTACTGTCAAAGAACGGTGATGTGGCTGTGCAACAGTCATCTTATTTCTTGGAGATTGAGGCCCTGGGATGACAATTGCATTCAACCGATTTTCCAGTGCAGTTCTCTTAGCGGCATCCTGTACGTTTGCCACCAAAGCTCTTGCGGCATTCACTGCAGCTTGAGTTTTGGTACTTTCAGCCTGAGCAACTGCTTGTTCAGCGGCTGTCTGGGCGTCTGCTTCTTTCTTCTTGGCGTTAGTTACTGCCGTGTTGAGGTCGCTAGCTGCTTTCTGGATGGCAGCTGGCGTTGGGCTTGGTTGCTTCTCTACTTCTTTGGCTTTGGCGAGAGCTTGCTTGACGGTAGCATCATTGGTAATGTAGGCCGGTTCTTTCTCGGCGTTGGCGATGGCGGTGCGGAGGGCAGATAGGTCAGGACGGAGAGCGTCAAGTTTTGCTTGTAGAGCTGCTTTGGCAGCGTTAAGTTCGGCAACAGAAGCACCGGCGTTGGTGGCAACCTGCTCTGCTTGGGTAGCTTGTGCAGCTACGGCGTCCTTGGTTTCTTGGGACATACCGGCAGTGGTTGCTGGGTCTTTGGCCTTGGTTATCAGGGCGGAGAGAGCGTTGCGAGCAGCGGTGACGTTAGCGGTTACCTGGTTGAGGCGATCCTGGAAGGCTTGCTTCTTAGTTGGGTCTTGGACGGCAGCTACCTTGGCGTCGGCGCTGGTGACGTCGTCTGGATCCTGGTTGTGTTCAGCCTGAGCAACTGCTTGTTCAGCGGCTGTCTGGGCGTCTGCTTCTTTCTTC
>CAURPR010000002.1:0-248933 GCA_963527295.1 uncultured Candidatus Saccharibacteria bacterium
ACGTAAACACTGCACCACCGTTAACCGTTGCGGCCAGTTTGGTACCGTCAGCAGAGCTGGCAATCGAAGTCCAAGCACGGTTACCAGAACCGGCTTGTGCAGTCCAGGTTGCGCCTGAGTTACTGGAAGTAAATACTGCGCCGTTTTTAGCTGTTGCAGCCAGTTTGGTACCGTCAGCAGAGCTGGCAATCGAAGTCCAATCAAAAGAACCGCCGGATATACCATTGCTTCTCCACGTCTGGCCTCTATCATCTGAGGTTAAAATATAACCACCCCAGTGGTACACGCCAGCTAGTTTAGTACCGTCAGCAGAACTGGTGATCGCAATCCAAGCACGAGAACCAGAATCAACTTGCTCTGTCCAGGTTTTACCTGCATCATCTGAGATGTAAGCTGAGCCGCCAGTCATAGTCGCAACAAGCTTGCTACCGTCAGCAGAGCTGGCAATTGAGGTCCAAGCGCGACTACCAGAACCAGTCTGTTCTGTCCAGGTAACTACCTGTTTTGCGTTAGCTGACTGACTAAATACCGCAATCACCGCAGCAATTACCACCAAACACCCCGCTTTAGCAGCGCGGGCTATCGTTCTTTTTCTATTACCCCAGAGCGACCCCATATAAATAATCTCCTTTTTATTGTTTTATGACAATGTCTAATATAATCACTGCCAGTATATCACGATGTTGCTTATGTTAGCAAGCATATCTTGCCAAGTATTGACGACTTTATAATAGCTCACGCAAAATGGCTTGCCAATCAGGAAATTCATCTGAGCCAAACCGGATCAATCGTCCTGAGAAGTCGCCTGCACCGTTTGCTGTCCGATCATCGATCAAGATATCACCCTGGCTTAGATGCTTGACCGACGAAAAAATAACCTTGCGAAAGAAAATATTTTCCCGGCCGTCACCACCAAAGTACTTCTTTACCCACGCCAATTTATCACCTAGCGCCGTCGGATTTTCCCATGGTGATGACGACAGAATATACAAATCATACTTTTCCTTCAGTTTGTCAACCGCCTCAAGAGCCCCTGACATCGGATCCATCAACGCAAAAACACCCGGGATATTGTCGTACTCACCCGCAAATTTTTCCAGCATCTCAGGAGAAACCTTTGTCAAAGCCGACGTGAAATCCACCAGTACGCCGTCCATGTCGATGTAAATAATCGGTTTCTTCATAATCAATCCCTCTTCAACATCACCGTAAACGCTTCACTCGGAATGTCAACCTTGCCGAAACGTTTCATGCGCTTTTTACCGCGAGCCTGCTTGGCGAGGAGTTTCTTTTTGCGGCTAACATCACCACCATAAAGATAGCCAGTAACGTCCTTGCGGTAGGCGCCAATGTTTTCGCGGGCGATAAACCTACCGCCAATCGCCGCCTGCAACGCAACCTCAAAGCTCTGACGCGGCACCACGTCTTTCAGTTTTTTAACGATTTCGCGGCCCAAACCTGGTGCCTCCGAACGGTGGCACATGACACTCAGCGCATCAACCATTTCGCCCGCCACATAAAAATCCACCCGCACCAAATCTTCCGGCTGATACCCCGCCAGTTCATAGTTAAACGAACCATAACCGCTAGTCACCGACTTCAGTTGATCATAAAAATCCGTCAGCAGATTTGCCAGCGGCGCCGTAAAGGAAATCAGCGCCCGCTCATCGATGTAGCTGAGGTTTTTCTGCCGACCGCGCTTGGCGACAATCAGCTGAATCACCGCACCGATGTAATCTTGTGGCACTACAATTTCACCGTCAATCCACGGCTCGCGAACCTCGATAATCTGCGCTGGGTCAGGTAGTTCGCTCGCTGATTTGATATCCAACTCCTCGCCATTGGTGAGGCTAACTTGATAATCCGTGCTCGGATTGGTGACGATGAGATCCAAATTATACTCGCGCTCCAGCCGCTCACGAATGATATCCATGTGTAGCAAACCGAGGAAGCCAATCCGCACGCCATAGCCCAGCACTGGCGAATTCTCCGGCTCAAACTGCAGCGCCGAATCGCTCAGGCTCAGCTTTTCAATAGCCTCCTTCAGATCATTATAATCCTCGTTGGATACTGGGAAAAAGCCCGCGTAGACGAAGGGCTTGACTTCTTTATAGCCTGGCAGCGGCTGGACAGTAATTTTTTCAGTCATTATGTCATATTATAGCATTTTACAGAGATGGCGTCGACTTATCACGTCAGTTTATATTCATCATGGGGTATACGACGTATGTATATCAACCCGTCTCGAAGGTGAGGCTAATGGATAAATATAAGGCAGCTCTCTGTTTGGAACAATGTCATAATATCGACGATGCCGTTCGTCATTAAATTCAGGCTCATTACCCTCAATGAAGTGTAGCGCTGGATGATTCCTCGAAATGGTATCACGCTGCACCAATAGCCCAGCATGCGACCAAGTCTCTGATGTGACGTCCGGTTGGAGTCCATACTTAGCAAGCAACAAAGCAATGATAGGCTTACGAATTACTGAGGTTTTTCCCGGCTCAAGACCAAGCGCAGGAGTTGCCTCTTCAAAGAAATATTCCAACATGGACGTGCCAGCCCGATATTCAGACGGAGCGTCACGAAACAGCATACCGGCGAAGCACGCCTTTTCGCCAATCTTCACATAGCTAAGCCGTGCCATGGGCTTCTCCGCATCTTCCCCAAACATCACCCTCTCTACTCCAGACGGCGCAGTTCGCACGTGGGCCGGGACACGGTCTCTATTGGCAAACGTAATTGGCGGTAAATTATTCATAGCTCATTGTAATATTTTCTTACTGTCACCGTATCATCCGATATTTTACGGTGATACGAATGTAGTTAAGTGATGGCTAAATTACTACCCATAACACACTACTAAGTAATATTATACCATTTTAATTAGATAATGTCTATTAGACCTCATTTTCGTGAAAAATAGCTATACTAATTGACGTACCGCTCAATGCGCTCAGCCCGCAGTGTTAGTGTGTCAGTCAAGCCCTGCAAATATGCTGTGTACTGCTCAACGGTCTGAGGCAACGGTGACGATTGGAAATTATCAAAATCTGTTAGTATGTTAACTTGGTATTCGTCATCAACAAAATCTTGCAACAAGAAAAAATCGACATAGCTCCGAAAATCACCAAACCACTCAAAAAAGTCACGATAACGATCAAAAACATCAATCAGCGGACTGTCTTCACCCTGATACCAGCGGGCAATACACTCTAACGTCAGGTCAAACCGATCACCAATTTTGCGATGCCAGCCTCTCGCACGATTGATGGTTTGCGTACCGCCGCGTAATTCGCTGGGGAAAATAATCTCCGAACCAATACGCCAATCAATATTATCTATTGCCACTAGAACATCTCGTGGAGTCTGTTCAACAATCAACTTATTACGCTTCCAAGCTTCAAAGGTAGCTACTATATTATCGCTCGAAACAGGAATCTGACACCGACTATCACTGGCTATTAAGTACGCTCCCTGGTCTAGCATAGTCAGTTGACGACCATCAGGTAGTGGTTTAGTCCACAACTCAGCATGATAGCCTTTTAACGTCAGGCTGTGCTGATCTGGATCTTTACCATTAGCGTCTTGACGACAGTCAAACCAAGGATCAATCATCGCTAGCCTATATACTTCTTCAACGTCACCGTATCACCCACCCGCGCTTCACGCGTGGTTTTGAGGTTGGTGACAATGTAACCAATTTCACCGGTATCCAGCGACGGGTCGGGGATCATGCCGGGGCTGAGATGGCCGACCTCCAGCGCCAAGCCGTTCGCGTCAGTTGCCATCATGTGAATCGCGTCACCTTTCTTAATTTGCCCGTCAACCACCCTGACATACAAAATCACCCCGCGGTAATCATCATAATAACTATCAAAAATTAGCGCCCGAGTTGGGAGATCAGCCAACGCAACATCAGGATGCTCGACCGCCAGTGGCGAAGTCGGCGCCGGAATTCGCTCAACAATCGCCTCCAAAACTTGATCAACATTCTGTCCAGTTTTAGCGGAAATATGAATAATCTCACTCTCGTCACAGCCTAGCAGATTGATCACCTGCTTGGATACGCGCGGCACATCAGCGGCTGGCAAATCAACCTTGTTCAGCACCGGGATTATCGTGAGGTCTTGCTCCATCGCCAGGTACACATTCGCCAGCGTCTGCGCCTGAATGCCTTGACTAGCGTCAACCACCAACACCGCCCCCTCACAAGCTTGCAACGAGCGACTAACTTCGTAACTAAAATCAACGTGGCCAGGCGTGTCGATGAGATTGAGATCGTAAGACCCAGCCAGCGGCAATCCTTCCGATGAATCGATAACCCTGTCGCTGGCGTTGCCTGCGACATTCGATTCAGAGGAAGCGGTTGCCGCTGGCTGGCGGTAATGATACTTCATCCGCACCGGCGCGAGCTTAATCGTAATACCCTTTTCACGCTCCAAATCCATACTGTCCAGCAGCTGTGACTTCATCTCGCGCTTCTCCACTGTCCCCGTCATCTCCATCATTCGATCAGCCAACGTCGACTTGCCGTGGTCGATATGAGCGATGATGCAAAAATTGCGGATAGCTTCCATCAGCGTCGTTTCCCATCCAAACGTACAAACAAGAACTTATTCATTTGCCTGATGATCGGCTCAACTTCTGGTAATTTGAGCATCCGCGACATCAGACCATAAGCCAAGAAACTCACACCAGCGATAATCATAAACTTCGGAAATGCTGAGAAGAAACTACTGTCACTCTCGCGAAACGGCAGTACCTGTAACATCAAATAACAAACGATTCCTGCTACCGTTGATGCCACGATCATACGCAACACCGCCGCCACGAACGAAGCGTCAAACAAGTGTGGAATTCGTTTTTCTAACACAACAAATAAAATCACTACCTCAATGACAGCCACTGTCGACTGTGCCCACGCCAGTCCATAGGCGCCCATTTTCAACACCATCGATAAGACGATTGCCAGTACCACATTCAAGCCAATAGCTGCAAAAGAGATGTTTAGCGGTGTTTTTGTATCCTGCTGTGCGTAAAATGCCCGAGCCGCCATGTGGTAGATGGTACGAAACAAAATCGCCACGACCAGACACCCCAAAATACCCGCCATCATCGGATCTCCGGTGTTGCGGATAAAGTGAACAACATACCCTCGAGTAAAGAATGTTATGACAGACACCGGCAAGGCCATCCAAATGATCACCCGTAGCAATTGACGCAAATCTTTTTGAAACAAATCCTGGCGATTATTGCCCAAATGCTCAGTCAACTGAGGAAAAGCTGCGTTAGAAACCGCCACACCGATGAGGTTGATCGGCATCATGTGTAGCGTTAAAGCCTGCTGATAAGCACGAATAACACCATCGCCCAGTCGGGAAGCCAAGTTCACTTCCACCAAGCTAACAGCGTAATCCATACCCTGGTCAACCGAACGCGCTGGTAGTAAACTCAACACTTTGCGAAAACCGCGGTTACGCCAGTGCAACTTAAACTCATAGTCAAAGCCCAAACCGACCAACCCGACAGCACTAACGATGAGCTGCATTACCGAACCAAGCACCACACCGAGCGCCACGCCCATGATACCGCCCTCAAAGATCTGCCAACCAAAGATATTGATACCGTTAGTAAACCAAACAGTACCGATGATGATACCAATATTATAAATCATTGGCGCGAGAGCATAAAAGGTGAAACGCCCCACCGCTTGCTGGATGCTAGCGATGACGGCAGCAATTGCAAAGATAAATGGGTTGACAGCGATCACCCGCATCATACTGACAGCCAAAGCATGACCTGATTCACTCATTCCCGGCGCAATGAAATAGCGCATTAATGGATCGGCAAAAATAATGATGAGCACACTAGCAGCCAGGGTAGTCAACGCCATGAAATTGATCATACTAGAGCTAATCTGCCAAGCTGACTGCTTATTTCCCTTGGTCCACCGCTCATTAAACACCGGGATGAAGGTAACACTTAGCGCACCCGACACCAAAATAGCAAACATAAAGTCCGGCACCATGAACGCCGCAGTGTACGCGTCAAGACCAACAACATAACCAGCCAGCCCTGCTTCTTTGTTGGGCATATAGGCAGCGTTCAGCAAACGGTCACGCCAAAATCCCAGCAGACTACTCAGCAGCATAGATCCTGCCAATAGACTGGCTGCCAATTTCACGGTCAGCCGCTGATTCACTTTGGTGACTGCTTGCCGAACTCGCCCCATAATCGATTATGCGTGAAGTTTTGCTTCCTTTGGCAACTTAGTACCCTTGAGTATCTCTGCCACTGTTTCTTCTTCCAAGGTTTCATCCTTGAGCAGTGCCGCCGCCAACTTGTCCAGATGTGAACGATTGGCTTTCAGAACCGTCATGGCTCGCACCTTCGCTTCATTGATCAGCGCTGCCACCTCTTGGTCTATCTGCTTGGCCGTTTCATCTGAGTACGGCCGCTCACGGGTCATCTTGTCAAACATCAATCCACCATTGTCTTCGTGAAAGACTTGGTCACGCAAAGCCTTACCCATACCTTGCTCAATCACCATATCACGAGCAATCTGGGTCGCATTACGCAGGTCAGAACCCGCCCCAGTGGTAATACCGTCATCGCCGTACAAAATCTGCTCAGCCACACGTCCGCCCATGGCCCGGGCCAAAATGTCTTTAAATTCATAGACGTTGGTGTAACTCTTGTCCTCTGGCGGCAAGAACCACGTCACACCACCAGTACCACCGCGTGGAATGATGGTAACTTTATGAACTGGGTCAGAATCCGGCAACACGTGACCGACGATGGCATGGCCAGCTTCGTGGTACGCCGTCAATTCCTTTTCCTTGTCGCTCATGACTTTTGCCTTGCGCTCTGGACCAATTGCCACTCGTTCAAACGCTTCTGTCAATTCCTCGTTGGTAATCTTTTTCTTGTTGCGCCGTGCAGCGATGATGGCAGACTCATTGGCGATGTTTGCCAAATCAGCACCGCTCGAACCAGCAGTCTTTGCCGCCAACGCATCCAAATTAACAGTGTCATCAGTTGGCTTATTCTTAAAGTGAACCTTCAAAATAGCTTCGCGGTCTTTGCGCTCTGGTAGCATAATATTAACTCGCCGGTCAAACCGACCCGGGCGCAGCAACGCTGGATCCAACACATCTGCTCGGTTAGTTGCCGCCAGAACAATCACATTAGTGTCGCCGTCAAAGCCGTCCATTTCCACCAAAATCTGGTTCAAGGTCTGTTCGCGCTCATCATGTCCGCCACCCATACCGGAGCCACGTTTACGACCAACCGCGTCAATTTCATCGATGAAGATGATACATGGTGCATTTTTCTTGGCCTTAGTGAACAAGTCACGAACTCGTGATGCACCAACACCAACAAACATCTCCACGAACTCTGAACCAGAGATTGAGAAGAACGGCACACCTGCTTCACCAGCCACAGCTCGCGCCAGCATGGTTTTACCAGTACCTGGGTGACCGACCAACAATACTCCTCGTGGAATCTTAGCGCCGAGCTCGCGGTATTTCTTTGGATTTTTCAGGAAATCAACGACTTCTTGCAAGTCTTGCTTGGCGTTATCATTACCAGCAATATCTTCAAAGTTAACCTTTTCTTTGTCTTCGCCATATAACCGCGCTTTTGACTTACCAAAGCCCATGGCTTGGTTGTTCTGACCTTGGCTCTGTCGCATCATGAACACAAAGAAACCGATGATCAAAATAACTGGCACAAAGGTGATGGCAACATTCCATACTACCTCGCCAGTGCGTGACTGAGGCACAACCTTGACCTCAACCGGCGCGTCTTTCTTGAGACCTTGTTCATAAATGCTGCTGTTTTCTTTAATGGATTTTTCCGTTGGCTTATCTTGGTCTTTAACCGTCACCGTCAGGTCATTACCCTGGACTTGGATGAGTTTAATGTCACCCTTGTTCGCTCGGCTGACCACATCGCTCAAAGCCACTTCCTTCAAATTAGCGTGCTGCGCAGTTGACGCATACACTGCCAAACCAATCAATACAACAATTGCCCAAAAAAGGCCCAGTCGCATAAACTGACTGATTTTATTCTTGCCATTCTTGTTCGGCATCTTTACCGCCATAATCTGAAAAATCCTTTCTACCTAAATCAATCTTTTTGATTATAGCAGTTTTTAATGATAATTTCATCTCTAACCCTTCACCGATCTGCCAGACCGTACCGGGCTTACCCGTCTTGAGCGCCATCACCGCCCGCTCGAGCTGCGACGTCAGCAGGGAAGTACCAAATGCATTTCGAATATATTCCGTCAGTAATTCCACCGCTTCAGCCATATCGATACTGATGAAAAAATACCGATTGAGCGGCTCCGTCAAAAGCTGTGCTGACTCGTCAGTAATCGCCTCTGCTAATTCCAACTGCTCTTGCCACAAATTGTATAGCTGCTGTTTGGCACCATCTGGCAGGTTCATCAGTTTACGCCGCAAACGATTACGCGTATAGATATCACTCGCGTTGGTCTCATCCTCAACCCATTCCAGCCGGCGCCTCACTGCATAGGTTGTGAGCTGCTGCTTGGTCCAGTGTGTCAGGGGCCGCATGATCCGCGAATCACCAAGCACTGCCAGCCCTCTCCAGCGCGTCCCACGTGCCACATTAAGCGCAATCGTTTCAACCACGTCGTCCAAGTGATGCGCGGTCACCAACTGTGCACCATGTTTTTCGGCCGCCGTCAACAAAAACGCGTATCGCCGCTGCCGAGCAATCGCTTCATTAGCTCCCAGTAATTCTTCTCTTTTGCCTTCAAACAAAAACCCATACCGGCGCGCCAACACTTCAACAAACTGCGCATCAGCCCTCGAATCAGTACGCATGCCATGATCAAAGTGCAAGACGACACATTGATGCCCTTTATGCGCCATAAGATCCAGCAACACAACGCTGTCAATTCCACCACTGACTGCTACCGCATATTTCATCTTTTCCATTATAGCAAAGCATGAGCGGTTTTGATATTCATAAAATCAATTCAGCTCTTGGTGAAACGACAATACCATGCTATAATCACCCTCAGACGTGGCACCGTAGCTCAGCTGGTTAGAGCGCAGGACTCATAAGCCTGAGGTCGGTGGTTCGGGTCCACCCGGTGCTACCAATATTGCAAGCTAAACCTCCATGATTCATGGAGGTTTTTCTTTAGACTAGCTTATTTATCATCAAGCGCTTTGAGCTTTCTCAAAACAAATTTGCTCATTTCTTGTGAAGTCCGCTGGTGCTTCCACGTTTCAAGTTGTTGTTTTTGAATACCTTCTAAAAACGCAGTTAGCTCGCGCTCTGCAATTGCTTGCTCTGTCATGATGTATTTGGTCCTTGTGTTTATTTAATAATGAAACCTAACTCTACATTAGCACATTTTTGACAAAAAAGCAATAGCAATATCACAAAATCCTCATGATTATTTTCCCTTTTTAAACCGCCTATGCTACACTGATATTAAAGGAATATTCATATAAACATGACGTACGCCATACTCTCATCACTTGCTATCGTCCTTCTGGCAGCTGGTATTCATGCTAGTTTGCAGTTGAGTGTCAGTATGTTGACGCTGATGAGCGGCCATGCGTTAGGCAAAAAGACCCGCCATATACTACTGCTCCGACGGATGAATAGCTTCGTGCTCGGTGTTTTTTTGATGACGCTACTACTGGCGACGTTCACGGTTCATATCTTAACCATCGTCATTAACCAAACCGTGATCATCGAACGCCTGGTTGCCTCCATTACCACCGGTATCGCAGTCGGATTAGGCTTAGCAACCTGGGCGTTTTACTATCGCCGCAAGCAAAAAAACGGCATCATCCTGTGGCTGCCTCGTGGCATGGCACGTTTTTTAGCAAAGCGTAGCAAAGCAACCAAAAGTAGCGCCGAGGCCTTTTCACTCGGCATGACGAGCGTCATCGCTGAACTCATATTCATCATTGGTCCACTGCTAGCAGCCAGTCTAGCCATCATCAGTCTGCCTTCTGGCCTCTTCCAACTGTCAGCCATCATGCTCTATGTCGTCGGTTCACTCTTGCCGCTACTGAGCATTCTAATTCTTGTTGGTAGCGGCTACAATATTGCCCAAATTCAGCAGTGGCGTGAACAGTACAAACCATTTCTACAATTTATCGGTGGCAGTTGTCTGTTCATCCTAGCGTTTTACCTATTCATTGACCGCGTTATAGGGATAACAAGCATGGGGATTGGGTGGTGATGCAAATAACAATTGTCAAGAAAAATAATCACCGAGGCACCGAACCGTTCGATCCAGAAAAGTTGCACCGCTCCATTGTGAAAACCTGCTGCAGTGTTCGCGTGCCAGACGGCCAAGCAGAAGACATCGCAGCACAAGTGACATTTCAAGTACTTGACTGGTGCAAAGAAAAACCAGAAATAACCGCAAACGACGTACGGCGAATTGCCACAACTTTCCTTGAACCTCTGCACTCTGATGCCGCGTACATGTATAAAAATGACAAACTTATGATATAACCTAGGGGGCACAATCATGGCACAAAAACCAACATTTGATTATGATATTATCGTCATCGGCAGTGGGGCAGCGGGAGCTCCAGCGGCCAGCATTTTGGCGCGTGCTGGCAAAAAAGTTGCCGTCGTCGAACGGGGAACTTTCGGTGGCGAGTCTCCCAACTGGGGTGACATGCCACTAGGTGCCATGCTGTACGCAGCCGAAGTGTTTTACAACGCCAAACGCGCTGCCAAATTTGGCCTACGAACCAACGCGCTCAACTACAATCACCCGTCGCTCCTGTCCTGGCGAGACACCGTCATCAAACGCACTGGCGCAGGCGGTAATCGCTACTATTACGAAAAACAAGGCATCAGTGTCTTCTCTGGCAACGCTCACTTTCTCAGCCCTAATGAAATTACCGTCAATCGTCGCCATTTGTCAGCCCGCAAATTCTTAATCGCTACGGGAGCGGCCTGGGAGAAATCGACCATTCCTGGTAGCGACAATATTCCGTACCTAACACCAGAGAACATTTTGTCATTGACCCGCCCACCGAAAACCCTGTTCGTTGTTGGCGGCAACGCCACTGCCATGGAAATTGCCTATTTGTACGCCTCATTTGGCACCAAAGTCTACGTTGCAGAAAAAGCCAATCGCATGTTGCCAGAATTTGATGTTGAGGTCGGACCAATCGTCGCAGAAGACGCAAAAGTTAACCGCAACATGACCATTTTGACACGGTCTCGCGTAGTTGCCCTACAAAAAGAGGGGCTGCAAAAGCGCGTCACCTATATTCAAGGTCGGCAACAAAAATCAGTGCGTGTTGATGAAATCTTAGTGGCAGAACAACGCGTCCCACAGACTGACATGGGACTGGAAAACGCTGGCGTTGCTTATACTCACCAGGGCATTACTGTCAATGCTCGCATGCAAACCTCAGCAAGACACATCTTTGCTGCTGGCAATATTACTGATCCAACCATCCAAACCCACGCCGTCCTGACCCAAAGTCGAACCGCCGCTCATAATCTGACCCACCGCACCGCCATCGAAGCCGATCTAACGCCAAACTTACTGGTGGCGTTCACGTTCCCTGAAGTTGCTCAGGTTGGATTGAACGAACAAGAGTGCATCAAACGCGACCTACGGTACAAAACAGCTGTCGCTCCGCTGACTCTGACGGCTCGCAGTAACATCACCGACTGCCGCAATGGCTTTGTTAAATTGATCGTTGACACCAAAGGCGTGCTCATTGGCGCAGCCATCGTTGCCCCACACGCCAGCAACCTCATCAGTGAACTCAGCATCGCCGTCCGTCATCGCCTGACCGCCAAACAGCTCATCAGCACACCAAGCTGCTTCACTTCCTGGTCAGAAGCGACGCGAATTGCCGCTGGTAAATTACTATAATTTATCCCCGAAGCTATGATATACTGAACTGGGCGGGGGCGTAGCTCAGGGGTTAGAGCAGTCGGCTCATAACCGATTGGTCGCTGGTTCGATCCCAGCCGCCCCCACCAAACATCATGATGATAAAAAAACTCGACAAACACGAACTAAGACGACTTATCTATCACATCCGCCACGATTATTTGACGCTCAACAACGTCATCATCGCTGGAGCGGTTTTGATAGCACTCAGCTGGGCCTGGGGTTCGGTTGAGGCTATGCAGAGAAATTATCATTTACAGCAGCTGCTGGACAATAAAAAGCAGCAAGTCGAGTTAGAAACCTTAAAGGTCTCTTTGGCTGAATACGAAGCCAAATACTACCAAACTGTTGAGTACCAAGACTTAGCAGTTCGCCAGCGGTTGGGTCATGGATCGCCAGGTGAAAAACAGCTGATCGTGCCATCAACTGATATTGAAACTGAGAAAACTTCCGCAGTTTCCAAGCAGCAATTAACCGAAAGCAACCTCCAACAATGGACTAATTTCCTGTTTGGAGCCAACCGAAAGAAGTCTTAAGACCGGCGATATTTGCTAATACTCCTTGTCTATGCTACAATCATCTATGTGCCGCGGGGTAGAGCAGCCTGGTAGCTCGTTTGGCTCATAACCAAAAGGTCGTAGGTTCAAATCCTACCCCCGCAACCAAGAAAAGATCCTCTCATCACTGAGGGGATTTTTTCTTGCCTTATTGCTTCGGCAGCCTACCCGGTCGTAGATTATCGTCACAATAATGCTTATTGCCTGGCTTTTCAACTCTGCGTGAAAACCGTTGTCTCGTGCTATTACCCGGCTTGCCCGTCTTTGACAGTGCATCAACCAATGCCACCGGGCCCATCACACAAAAATCTTTTAGTGGGCAAGCCCGGCAGGCTATCCTAGCAAGCTCCAGCGCTTTCTGCCGTTCAACGATGCTTCTTTCGGCAGCCTCAGCCGCACCTCTGATCTTATCAGCCCTGCCCATGTCGTGCATCTTTCCTGCACCCCGAGACCGGTTGGCAGCACCAGCCAGCTGCGCAGTCTTTGCTAATAGCTTATTTCTTCCAGTAAAATTACCAGAGTGCGCTCGTTGTAGGTGTTCGTCATAACGCTGCTCAGCCGCACGATCAGCCTCTTCCTGGTCTAGCCTTGCCTGCAGCTCATCTGGATCAACATCAAGGTCTCCCCCGGGGTATACGACATCCCCTTCATCAGTTATAGCAACATGAGATGTCATAATTTCGCTCATGATTTTATTATATCATAATATATCTAAAAAATCAAATAGCTCCCCTTTTGGAGAGCTATTGTATTGATTGCGAGTATTGCTAATTATTTCTTTTTAGAAATGGTCAAGAAACCGTTGCGTGGATTTTCTTTAACAACACGGTCCTCTGGAAGATCGCATGGTGTGCCCTTGTCGTTCTTCTCTACCTTTGCAAAGAAGTAGATGGTCTGAGTCTTGCCGCCGCGCAGAGTTACTTCAGTCTTGTGCAAGTAGTACGTAACGCCCTTTGAGTTAGTGTGCTTGTAAGCCATGTGGTAATACCTCCTATTAGTACTTTACCTTATAAGATTACTACCCCTGTTGGCCCCTGTCAAGCCTAAAAACGCTTTCGGCGGCGTAAAATAAAGCGAAGAATAGCCAAGACCACGAGTCGACCTATGATGATAAGACCGATTATTACCGTGACAATCAACGACCAACCAGCAAAATCTGGTGACCAGAGGGGCGAGGTAAAGGTGTGGTAATACGGCTCAACCGGTAACGGCTTAAACTCACTTATCACCGCTTGTCCGCCAGGAATTTTTTCTAATTCTTGGTTGATGCAATTTGTATAGCGCATATCCGGCCAACGCCAGCCATTGGACCGCGCGATCGGCCCACAAACAGCCTCAGCCTTTTGAAATACATCACCATTGGCAGTGCTATTGGTACTTTCTTGATAGGCTTTTTTATGCCGCTCATTGTCTCGTTCATACGTCTTAACCAATGCAACTCTGCCAGGATCGGCATTCATGTGAGTGCTTACAAACCTCTGTAGATCATACAATCGGCTCGCCAGCCCAACCGAATCGTCCGTCTTGTCTGCAGCGTACACCGCTTCACGACGTTCCACCATGCCAACATTATTGAGCCGCAGGAATGTTGCTGTGATGAAAGCAAACATGACAAACAAAATCAACAGCTGCCATGTTTTGATCTGCTCGAGTCGACGAATTTTGAATCGGACGTTGCGTTTATCTGTCATTCCACCCCTTCTTGATCTAGTTTTAGTATAGCACACATGCCGAGCGGCGGGCGAGAGTGGTATAATAAAGCCATGCGAATTTATTTTTCGGGAATCGGTGGCGTCGGTATAGGACCATTGGCTGAGATTGCTCATGACGCAGGGTATGACGTCTGTGGCTCAGACCGATCAGCCAGTCCACTGACCGCGGCTTTGATGGAACGCGGCATTCACGTTGCCCTTGATCAATCAGGGACTTTTTTGCAGGAAGAGCATGACAAACAGCCGTTTGATTGGTTTGTCTATACCGCAGCGCTGCCAGCAGATCACCCTGAGTTAGTACTTGCTCACCAGCTCGGCATCAAAACCGGCAAACGCGATGAATTATTGGCACACATCATATCTGATAAAAACCTAAAGCTCGTGGCTGTCGCTGGTACCCACGGCAAAACCACTACCACTAGTATGATTGTGTGGACACTGCAACAGTTAGGGATTCCAGTCAGTTATTCGATCGGCTCAACCTTGAGCTTTGGACCAAGTGGCAAGTTTGACCCAACTAGTCAATTTTTTATTTACGAGTGTGACGAATTTGACCGGAACTTCTTGAATTTCAAACCATGGCTGAGCCTCATCACTTCAGTTGACTATGACCACCCTGACACCTACCCAACGGAAGCTGATTATCTGGCAGCTTTCCGCACCTTTGGTAGGCAGTCTGAAAGTGTCGTCACCTGGCAGGAAGCTGCTGCGTTTTTTGATGATGGCAATGTACAAGTGCTGACCGAATATCACCCAGATATCCACTTGACTGGTGAGCACAATCGGCGCAACGGTATGCTGGCCTTAGAAGCAGTCAAGCACATGACAGAAATTGATGAAGTAACCATCATCACCAGCATCAACCAATTCCCTGGCGCTGGTCGCAGATTTGAGAAATTGGCCGAGGGGCTGTATTCAGATTATGGTCACCACCCAGTGGAAATCAAAGCTACCCTGCAACTGGCGCAAGAACTATCGGACCACGTGGTACTAGTGTATCAACCGCATCAAAATGTTCGTCAGCACGAAATCATGACGCAATATACGGCAGATGTCTTTGAGGCTGCTGAGACGATCTATTGGCTACCAACCTATTTGACCCGCGAAAATCCAGACTTGCCAGTTTTAACACCGCAAGAATTAACACGCCACATCGTTGCTTCGCGCCCTGACGTTGTAACGTTTGCCGAGCTGGATGATGCGCTGTGGGATCACATCACTGCTTCGCTCGATACTGGAAAATTAGTCTTATGTATGGGCGCCGGAACTATTGATCATTGGGTGCGACAACGCGCCACCACGCTGGACGCTTAGCGATTATCACCGCTGCCGTGTAGCTGATGACGCTGCTTGCGGCTCAACAGTTTCTCGTTGTTCATCCGCGCTACGTCTTCCAGACTCGAGCCCAACAAATGCGCTACCGCATTGACATACCACAAGATATCCCCCAACTCTTTGAGGATATCTACCTTGTCTGACTCCTCAAGGCTTCCCTGCTTGTCACGCAGTAACTTTTTGATTTTTTCAACTACCTCACCAGATTCACCAGCTAGCCCCAATACCTGACCCATTAATTGCGGGCTGATGTCACCGTATGCGTAGTTATCTGATAATGTGGTGATGGCCTGATCTGCATAGTCTTGTATATTCATCATCTCTCCTCCTATCATTTGCCTGCCGAAAACTCACTCGCAGGTACTAATTCCCATTCGTCTAAAAACCTGTCAAACAATGACAAATAGCTCGCTCGTGTATTATCCCAGATTTGTTCAGACGGTAGCGCCGCTATGTCGTCTCGTGTCAGCCACCGCACATCCGTTGATTCGCCCGCGGCTAATTCATGGCGTGGATCTTCCCGAACTACCAGTGCGTAGCAAGTGTCTGAATGGTAATGCTCAGGTGTGATGTCGTGGGTGTTCATGAGCAGTGGCTGCGGGTGAAGTGTTACTTCTGGCATTGCCGCTTGATGCATGCGCAAGGTTGGTTGCAAAACCAACAATTGCCCAGCGTCATAGCCAGCTTCTTCGCGCAGTTCATGTAGCATCGCCGCCCATGGCGTTTCGTCCAATTCTATGTGTCCACCCGGCGGCAGTAATTTTCCTAGTTTTTTATGCACATGCAGCAACGCCCGCGGTTGATCGCCGTCGGTGCGAATGACATATCCGGTAACGGTGTGGTCGTGTTGGTTGGGTGCGGTGTGAATGTGTGGCATATTAGTTCCTTCTCCCGTCAGCTTTGGCATTAACAAACTTTGTAATTCTACCTTCGTCCAGCCAGCGCTGCTCATAGGATGTGAGGATCTTATAGTCATCGGACAATTCAGATTCATGCAAATCAAAGGTCAATTCCTGCAAAGACCACCCTTGACTAACCAGCTGCTCCAAGCTCCAACAAAAGAAATCAGTGTTGTCGTGTTTGATGAGCAGCGCGCCTTCTGACGATAATAGGTTGCGGTACACTGCCAGAAAGTACGGATGGCTTAGTCGCCGACCGGCCGAATGTTTTCGAGGAAATGGGTCAGAAAATGTTAGCCAAATGGTCTCGAGTGATGCCGGAGCGACCAATTGATCAATTTGATCAGCCCGCGCTCGCACAAAAAAGATATTTGCCAGTCCGCGTGCCTCAGCCTCTCGGGCACCCTTTTGCAGGCGATCACCTTTGACATCAAGCGCCACAACGGTTTGTTCTGGATGCCGCGCTGCCTGCTCGACCGCAAACAAGCCATTGCCCGCACCTATCTCCATCACCGTCGGCTGTTTATCTAACTGATCTTTTACTGCCAACCATTCGTCATACTCAAAACACAGTGGCGAATTAGCAAACAGCGCAAATTTATATTTCTTGCGTTTACGGGTGATGATGAACTGATTCGGATCGACAAAACTCATATTATTCATTATACTAAATCTATTATGGATACGCTTACTAAGTATATTTTAGATTCCTCCAATTTCGATGAGTGGCTGAAGCAAAATGGTCTGGGTTGGCTGATGGAGCAGCGTTTCATCGAGGCATGGAGCACGGTTATCGGCGCCATCATCGCTTACTATATTGGCCGCGTGCTGCTAAAATGGGGCATCAAAAGCGTGGTCAGGTCGACAGCCAAACATCGAGATTGGCACAAAAAAGATATCGAGAAACGTCAGGAGACCTTGATTCAATTGCTCCGCAGCTTCTGGCGGATCTTAATGATTGCCTATGCGTTGGCAGTGGTTGCAAATAAACTCTTTTTGGTTGATCTATCACCGCTCTTTGCCAGTGCCGGGATCATCGGTGTGGCGTTGGGTTTTGGTGCCCAGTCGTTAGTCAAGGACTTCCTGGCTGGTATCTTCATCATCGCTGAGAACCAATACCGCGTTGGTGATGTTGTCGACATCATGGGTGCAGTTGGCAAAGTAGAGCGCGTTGGTACCCGCTCGACAGTCGTGCGTGACACTGATGGTAACGTCCATTACATTCCAAACGGTACCATCCAGCAGGTCATCAACAAAACTATGGGTTACAGTATCTCTCGATTTATCCTACAGCTTGATCCGTCAGTTGACATCTCAGCCGCCACCGAAATCATCAATGACATCGGCTATAAATTATCCCTGGAAAAATCCTGGAAACGAAAAATCATCGACCCACCAAAGTTTACCTCTCTCGGTGATATCACTGGACATTCCGTTGAAGTAATCATCGCTGGTAAAACTCAGCCCTCAGACCAATGGAGCGTCACCTCGGAAATGCGGCGGCGACTGCTGCGTGAATTTGAAAATAACGACATCAAACTAGCCACGCTACCGCTCACCACCAATGGACCGTTGAAAAAATAGTTATTGATTTGACTGACTTTGGGTAATTCCTAGACTAGCGTCACTTAGCGCATCAACTGAAAAATTCTGCGAGCTTGTAGTTTTTTCAGCCTCTGCTTTGTACAGCTTCATAAATTCGTCTATGGTTGATTTGGTGATTTCACCCTGCGCCGAAAATCCCTCGTCTAGCGCCTTGCCTTGATCGATCTTTGAGCGCATCGACTTGTACTCTGGGCGGCTCAAATCCAACCGCGAAGCTCCTGACGCATAGTAGATAAACATCGACAAAGTCACCAAGATCGCAGCTAGCAACACCGAACCTGCGATAAATGCCGGCAATTTATGCTCCATTATTTGCTGGCGTATCACTTGAGTTTTTCCTTTATCTTTTCGACTTTAGTGCCATACTCAGCAATAATGTCGTTGAGCTCGCGAACTGATGATGACAATTTGAGCCGTGCATCACGAGCAATGTTGAACTGAGCATAAAAATCAGTTGGCTGATTTTTGCAATCAATCTTCAGAAGTGCTGCCAAGGCAGATTCATATTCATTATACCGAGAGGAGAACAATGACCGACCCTTTTCGAACCGACTCGTCAAAGAAACAAGGTCTGCAGCATCAATCTTGTTCACTGCTAAGCGACCGTTCAGGCGTGCCATCAGGCGCGAAGAAATATCATTGTACGCTTGACCGGTGTTTACTCGTAAAATTGCGTCACTATAATGCAGTCGACTGAGATTTCCACGAATATCCTGGCAATTGGCTTTGATGGCATCAATTCCATTTGCAGATTCGGCTTGACCATCAAGCGCTTTCACGACAACCGAGGACCCGACAATTACACCAGCAATAACCATCAAAAACGCGAGACTTGTAACAGCTTGTTTCATCTGTTCCATTGTCCCGCGTTTTTGGATTGTTGTCAAATTATTTCAGGCTTTTTTCAACATCACCTTTAACATCGTGAGCCGCTTCGGTGGTAGCTTTACCTACTTTTTGCGCACCAGACTTCAGAGAAGCAGCGGTGTCTTTTGCCACTGTTTTTGCCTTTGCTGCACACTTGTCAGCATCTTTTTTCAACTCGTTAGCTTTTTTCTTTAAGTCTTTGCGAGTTTCCTTACCACTTTTTGGTGCAGTCAATACACCAGCCGCAAAACCAGCTACCGCAGCACCTAAGACAGTTAATACTTTTTTCATAGTTTCTCCTTTGTTTGTTTATTGTTGGGTCTTACTGACGAATCCTTGCTACTTCCACCGAAAAAGCCGAGAAGCTTCAGTAAAGACTTTTCTTGGTGACAGCCATTCTGTAGCTTGTGCAATATTGTGCGCTGCTGTTTCAGCTTGGCTGGCAATACGTTTGAGTTTTACCAAGAGCGAGATTATTATACTGAACAAGATGATGATCGCCACTGAGTGGACCACAATCACCGCAGTCATCAGTATAATAACTGTTTGCATATCTTCCATACCTTTCCTTTGATTTGTTGTTTATATTTGTCGTATCGACTGGTTATTATGATAGCATAGACGGTTTAAAATGTCAATACCGTATCGTTAAGCAATGAGGCCGTCCCGTCGCAAGCCATCCAGTGCCGTCGCAAATCGCGGGTCATCCTGTAATTCAGCGGTGATTTCAGCGAGTGGCTGCCCGCCAACATACCGACGCAAAATCTCACCACGCATCTGGCGGAGACTGCCGGTGAATTGCGATTGTTTGGTGTAGTGGCGACTAGCGGACAATTTACCCTTGCCCTGAGCTTTCAATTCATTGCCATAATCCATCAGCGCCCAAAACCACTGGCGCGGATTTGCCCGGTCCATCGTCTGCTCAACAACAGTCAGTATGTCGCGATCCGCTACCGCTTCCTGGCCCGCAAAGAAATGATTGAGATAGACGGTACGAATATTTGTCTCAATGAACGGTGTTGGCACTTGATAGGCATAATTCATGATGGCACCAGCGGTATTGACGCCAATACCCGGCAATGCAACGAGGTCATCTAGCGTAGTCACCGGGACGCCGGCGGCGATGGCTTGTGCTGCGCGGTGAAGATACTGGGCGCGGCGATTATAGCCCAGCCCCTGCCACGCACGCAATACTTCTGTTAGCTCAGCAGCTGCCAGCGATTCAATGTCCGGAAACTTCGCAGTAAACTCGCTGAACTTCGTCAAGACGCGAGCAACCTGGGTTTGCTGCAGCATCAGCTCACTCACCAGCACATAGTAGAGGGTTGGCTGATCACGCCACGGCATTGGCCGGTACAGTTCGCGGCCCTTTTGGTGGATCAGCGCCTGGAAATCATCAGTCGTCATTGCTTTAGTATACGCGAATAGGCCTGACAACGCCTAATTGTGCTATAATTGCACGGTTATGAACATATTTTTTGACGATACATCTCAGAATTTGTGTACGGTGCGGTTGACGGCACCGTGACAACCTTTGCCGTGGTGGCAGCTTCAGCCGGAGCCGGCATCTCCAGTGCGGTTATCCTCATTTTGGGCATTGCAAACCTCATCGCCGATGGCTTTTCGATGGGTGCCAGTGCCTACCTGGCAGCCAGCGCTGAGCATGAAGATTCGGCCCGCGACACTCAAAAGCGAGCCTCTCCAAAAATTATTGGTGCGGTTACATTTTTGGCCTTTGTTGCCGTGGGTAGCGTGCCAGTATTACCCTACCTGGTCGACGTGGTCGCCAGCTTAAAAACGCCGCACCAGCCTATTCTATATCAGCTCCGTGCTAACAGCGGCCGCCTTCCTGACGATTGGCTTCATCAAAGGCAAAGTTGGTAATCAATCGCCATGGCGAGAAGCCGCCATCACACTACTCCTCGGCGCAGTTGCTGCTGGACTGGCGTACTTTGCTGGTGATGTATTGGCAGCGTGGTTGGGTGTTCAGTTATAATCCTGTGAGCATTCTGTCCTCGACAGTTGAATTGAATGTTAACTCTAGCATTTTCTCAATATCTATACCAGCATCCTGATATAGCTCAGCGGTGTTCTTCATCGTCAAATCATCTTCGGTATAGCCCAAAAGTTTCGCAGTATTTATCACTTCCTCCGCGCTATTACCCTCTATTTCAATGTATGGTTTTAGCTTCGGCCAGTGGTCAATGACAACTTGAACGCCGCCAAGATTATATTCTTGCCGTTTGTTTTCTTGATAACCACGTGGTTTGATGCCAATCTTTGCTAATATTTCCAGTGTTGTATCTAGGTCAGAGACTTCAACTTCCCACTCGTGAGTCCCATCAATAGCGTCAGTGGTTATTTCTTTGACAGTCAGAGTAGCGTGTTGCCCATCAGAACGCAACCGAACCCAGCGATTTGGTACCGCCGGAATTGTATCAAATACGTAACGGCGGAAATTATAACTACCAATCTCTTTGGCGCCAAGCCTCGCCAGCTTTGCCACAATATCAGCTGGAATAACATCGTATATTTTAGCTTCATACTCTATGTTTGACACGAAAATCCTTTCATAATCTCACATCACCATCTTGGCTCACGTAGTTCTTGGCGCCGCTGCGATACATGGCGGAAGGTTTATTTTTGTCATCAAACTCATATTTCATCAGTTCGCCAAAGTAGCTAAAATGACTGCTTTTTGCAATTTTTAGAGTAGCGTCGTCGACTATTTCCAGTTCTTCAGCCATGTTAAACGGTTGCCAATCATTAGACCATAAACCCCTCAATCCTTTTGCTGTATCAACAACTTCATACACGCCGTAATCGTTAACAAACCGCGCTTCAAACTTGCGACGGTTTTTATCAGAAGCATCGCCAAATTGATCAATAATTCCTAGTATCGAATTTGTAACTATTCCTGGCACTGTATCATACGCGTTCGCCAACACCGAAACAGTTATTCCATCGTCAAGTTGTAAACACGTATTGCTGATAAATCCCGGACAGCCACCACTGTGACCAATGAGCCATTTGCCATTTTTAGCCTTTTCTACATCCAAACCGAGCCCGTAGTTACCTGCATTTACATCATCAGCAACTTGCCATGATGGGCGCTGCATTTCCCGTTTGGAAGCATCGCTCAACAGCTTACCTGAGCCGACTTGCAAAGCAGCAAAGAATTTCACCAGGTCATGTGCTGTTGAGCAAAATCCTGTGGCTGGCTGCAGCGCGCCAGTTGTGATGTGCTGAAACGGACGGCGCTGCTGGTGTAAATCAAACCTACCATAACCAGTTGCCATGTAAAGTTCCGGTGAATATTCGGTAGCGATTTGTTTCAAATCAAGTGGTGCGATAATGTTTTCCGTCACAACATCAGCGTACGATTTGCCGCTGACTTGTTCAATTACCAAGCCCAGCAAACCAAAACCAAAATTGGAATACTTGAACTCAGAATTTGGCTCAAACACCAGTTGTGACTTCATGATTTGCTTCTTGAACTCGTCTTCATCCGGAAATTCTCCTTGGAACTGCCAAAAACCTGATGCCTGGCCGTCACGAATTACGCCCGCCGAATGGCTCAGTAACTGACGCAAGGTTACGTCATGCCAACGCTGGTCGCTATGTTGCGCCAGCCACGGTAGATGTGTCGTCACTAAGTCATCGATGCGTAACTTGCCGCGCTCTTGTAGCTGCATCACAGCCGTAGCGGTAAACGTTTTTGAGTGTGAGGCGACGTGAAAAAGATGATCGGTCGTTAATGTTTCGTTGTGTTCTATATTTGCCAGACCGTAGGCTTTATGAAAAACTACTTCGCCGTCTTTGGCTATCGCCACCGTAAATCCCGGCCAGCGCGCCCACCGACTGCGCAACGTTAGCCATGAGTCAATGAATGTTAGTGTTCGTTTGGGAATTGATTTCATAGCTTTGTTATGTCTCCTCAGATATTACGTTTCTTACGGCCACCACTTCAGCACAAAATCCTGGTAGCCTGGCGCAATTTTGTCAGTAGTTTCGACTTCTGTTCGTGTCAGCCAAACTATACGTTCCTCGCCGCCATCACACGCCCGGTCTGGCAGTTCAACGTTACTATCAACCGTAGCCGTATAGCCAAGAATAATTTTATGGTCTTCGACAGTACCATCCTGCGGATAGCGCATATAGAAATCAGCTGGCATCGCATCAATGGTGATACCCAGCTCCTCGCGCAGCTCTCGCTCTAGTGCCACGTCAGGCGTTTCGCCAGCGTCAATATGTCCGCCCGGCAAGCCAAAGCCATCATCGTGCGGATAATACATCAGTAGCACACGCTTGCCGTCACTGCTATACAGCGCCACTTTTACACTAACTTCGTGCCTATCATACATTACTTTCAGTATATCCGTTTCGCTATGATTCGACAATGTATTCGTGCTACAGTAGAGATATGAGTGGTCATCCTTCCTCGCCCGCCATACCTGGAGTTAACCTGGGAGGTTGGTTGGTGCTCGAACGATGGATGACGCCAAGTGTATTTGCCGGAACAGACGCGACCAACGAATATGAATTATCTAAAACCGCAGATAGTCGAGCGCGCATCCAGCAGCATCGACAAACCTTCATCCAGGAAGCTGATATCAAATGGCTGGCGAAAGCTGGTATACGACTACTGCGACTGCCGATTGGCTACTGGGCGCTTGATGATCAGTCGCCATATATATCAGCAAAACCGCAACTTGATTGGCTGATGGACATGGCTCGGCACTATAACTTACAGGTTCTGCTCGACCTCCACGCCGCACCTGGTCCTCAGAATGCCAGCGACCACAGCGGTAGCGGCAATACTGGCAATGTTCAATGGTATCAACGCGCCAATCAGCGAAGAACCACACAGATATTGCTGGATATCGCCGATGAATACCGCGAGTATCCAGCGCTGTGGGGCATTGAACTGCTCAATGAACCACTAGTAACGACACGACGTGAACGGTGGCGACTGTGGTGGTGGACACACAAAACGAGCCGGAAATTGCGTAGTAAATTGCCGCCTCATGTGCACATCGTGGCGTCTGATTGCTACCAACCAGCCTGGTGGTCGGGGCGCATCGGTTCTAATACGCTAGATATACATCATTATCAATGCTTTTCCGATACGGACAATCAAGCGACGTCGCTAACTCACCACCGCCAGGTGCTTGACCAACGGTCTGGCGAGTACCGCGATTATGCCCAGAAGCAGCCACTGATCATCGGCGAGTGGAGTGCTGCCCTGCCGCCAGGCATTGCTAGCGACGACACTGAATACGCTCACTGCCAATCGCAACTTGCCGTACCAGCAAACGTCGATGCTTGGTTTTACTGGAGTTACAAAACCGAAAGCCCCGGGGCCTGGAACTTTCGCGATTGCCATGCTAAGGGGTGGTTTGACGGTATGCTTAGCTCGCGGTAGATGGTATAATGGATATATGTCTTTTCCTAAATTAATTTATAGTATCGCAGTCCTGGTTATCATCGCTTGGGTATTGAGCATGGTGTTTCGCCTTGCCGCCTGGTTGATTAACGGGTTGCTTTACGTTGCAGTTCTGGTTGTTATCATTGGTCTTATTGCACAATTTATCAGCCAGAAAAAGCGGCAAAAATAATTTACCTGTCACTATAGAATAATCACGGCAGTTTGTTCCGCCGTGATGTATGTTATAATCCCAATTCTCGTAACTGTGCTGGATCAACCGTTGACGGTGAATCCATCATCACGTCAACGCCAGAGCCGTTCTTTGGAAAAGCCAGGGTCTCGCGAACGTTCGTTTCGTCGATGAGCTCCATGAGGATGCGGTCAACACCAAAGGCACAGCCAGCGTGTGGTGGCGCGCCGTATTTGAAGGCGTTTAGCATGGCGCCGAACTTTTCCTCAACGTAACTTTTGCTAAAGCCGAGTAGGTCAAATACTTTATATAACACCGCCGGGTTGTGGTTTCGCACACCGCCGGAGCAGATTTCGTAGCCATTCATCACCATGTCGAATTGATCAGCCACGATGGCGAGCTTGTCAGCATCAGTCGTCGCCGACTCCAGCGCCTCTATACCGCCCTTTGGCATACCAAACGGGTTATGTCCAAAATCAAGTTTCTTGCCGTGGTCATCCCATTCATAGAACGGAAAATCGATGATCCAGGCAAACGCTACCACACTCGGGTCTTTCAAGTTGAAATGGGTAGCAAATTCGTTTCGCAAGCGACCGAGAACAGCGTTAACGACTGGGCGAGTGTCGGCGCCGAAGAAGACAACATCACCGTCTTCAGGTCTCATTGTATCTATAAGCGATTTACGTTCTCTGTCTGACAAGTGTTTTGCCACTGGCGAAATCGCATCATAGCCATAAAAATCACTACTAGTGATCGGGATTGCATATCCCTGTGCCTCATCAGGGTGTTTTATTTTAACATATTTAATGTAGGGCAAACCGCCCGCCCCCTCACTCTTGGCAATGTCGGTGAATTGATCAATTTGCTTGCGGCTCAAAGAAGCGCCGTTTTTCACGCAAATCGCTTTGATACACTCGGCGTTTTTGAATACGCCAAATTCGGTGTTGGCAAACACATCAGTTAGTTCAATCAGCTCCATACCAAAACGTAGGTCTGGCTTGTCCGAGCCGTAGGTCTCCATGGCGTCGCGGTACGAAATGCGCGGAATTGAACCGCCATCACCAACAGGCAGGTCGCTCAAATCCAGCAACTTCTTGCCTGCAAAATCAGTCGCTAGCTGGCACATCAGCGGCTCAACTTCCTGGCGAACCTCCTCGCCGTCTTCAACAAAGCTCATCTCTAGATCCAGCTGATAAAACTCACCGTACAGTCGATCAGCTCGCGGATCTTCATCACGGAAGCAAGCTGCCAATTGGTAATATCGCGGCACGCCGCCGACCATCAGCAGCTGCTTGAACTGCTGCGGGGCTTGCGGCAGAGCGTAGAACTTATTTTCCTGCAAACGACTAGGAATCAGAAAATCACGCGCGCCCTCAGGGCTGGAATTTGCCAAAATCGGCGTCTGAATCTCGATGAAGTCCCGAGTATCCATATACTGATGCATCCGTCGGTACATCTCAGCGCGTTTTTTCAGTATCTGTTGCATCGTTGGACGACGCAGATCAAGGTAACGATATTTGAAACGCAAGTCCTCGCCCGCTTGGTTCTCCTCAGCAAACGGCTGGATCGGCAAGGTTTCAGCACGGTTGAGAATTTCCAGATTTTCCACCACAATTTCCACATCACCACTGGCGATATTTGGATTTTTCAAACCTTCGCCACGCTCCGTCACCACACCGCTGGCACGAATCACAAACTCATCGCGCAAGCTTTCCGCCAAACGAAACGCTTCCGCCTGCTCAGGATTAATCACCAGCTGCACCAGCCCAGTATGATCACGCAGGTCAATAAAAATCAGCCCACCGTGATCACGACGTGAATGTACCCAGCCCGCCACGGTAATCATTTCCCCAACTTTCGTTGGTGTATCAATTGCAAAAGTCCTCTGTTTCATATCTGTTTATTATACCACAGCGGCAACAGTTTTATGCTATAATCGCCCCATGGATAGCTATACGGTGGGCACTGTGGTCATCTTTTGTTCAATTACATGGATTATCGCCAGTCCTTTTGTAGTGTTTTATTATCATAAACGATATATCACAGCCTACCGGGAGCTAGAGGAATTACGCCAGGAAGTATCGCCCGCAGTAGATATCCAGTCAACCCAAATGTCCGCTTCGGAAGGGGCACAATCAACGAACAAGCAGCCCATTACCGAGAACAGGTCTAATCCAGCCACACCACTCAGCGACCATGAACTGCTCACCAAAATTCGCTCCATGTCGCCGTATGATTTCGAAAAATACATCGCTCAATTATTTGAGCATTTTGGCTATTCGGCTGCAACCACTCCGTATAAACGCGACGGTGGCATCGACATTGTATTATACAAAAACGGCGTCCAAAGTTATGTCCAATGTAAAAAGTATATTAAACAAATTGTCAAAGTATCCGAAGTGCGTGATTTTTATGGTGCAGTTGTTGATCATTTACACGGCGGCGAGGCATTCTTTGTCACAACAAACATCTTCTCATCGGACGCACGAAGATTTGTAAAATATTCTACCAATGGCAACAAAATACGGCTTATTGATAACACGGGACTACTTACCATCATTCGCGCCCTTGAAGATAAAGGTGTCGTAGTACCAATTCCTGACGTATCAGACATATCTCAAAAAATTAAACCATGCCCACGCTGTCGTGGCGGTCATCTGGTGATAAGACACAGCAAAAATAATCATTCACCATTCTACGGATGCTCGAATTATCCCGAATGTCGATATATGCAAAAGATAAATTCTTAGATAGTTTCGGTAGTTTTTGGGCTATTATTACCGCGTGGATTGCGCTCAGCTACTTTGCGCAGATCTTCATGGGTATCAAATTCATCATTAATTTTCTTTCCTAAAAGCGCTTCCAAAGCATCTTCCAAGCTCAACAGTCCAACTGTTTCACGGTACTGGTTGATCACGATGAATAGATGGTGTCTGGTTTTGATGAAGGCAGCCAAAGCTTGCTGCAACGATTGGTCTTCTCGAATGTAAAACACAGCGTGCTCCATGGCGTCAGTAACGTGGTGCGCTTTTTGCGACTTTTTGGCGTTACCAATGGTCACTAAATCTTGCACATACAGCATACCCACAACATGATCAATATCCCCATCAATTACCGGAAAACGGCTGTGCCCTGTTTGATACAGTCCGTCCAGAACGATGGGACCTAGTACTTCATCTTTACCTATGCTATCAATCATAGTACGTGGAATCATGGCGTCAGCGACTTTCATGTCCTTGAACTTGAGACTATTGGTGATAAGCTTTTTTTCGTCCTTGGACAATGCATCGCCAGCGTTCTTGACTATCTCCAGCAGTTCTTCACGCGATTCAACATCCAATTCACTACTTTGTGACGGTACAACAGAACGGATTGCCCAAAATACAACTGAATACTTTTCAATGCAGCGGATGATTGCTCCTTCATACCGTTCATAGATGCGCTGTGAAATTTTCTGCAGTGGCGACAAGCGAGCCACGGCGCCCGAATAAAGTGCGATGACTAACGACACCAAAAAACCAACTAGCCAGTGAAACAACTCCACACCGATAACACTGAGCGACACCAATAATAATGCTGTGATCACCCGCTGCAACGAAAATAAATCAGCCAAGTAGGTGCGGCGTTTCAGTAGTAATTTTGCTTCCTCGTCACCCTGGTGCGCCCGACGTTTCAATTCAAATTGGCTATGTGACGAGAGCTGTGGATGCACCCCTAGTACCAATATCAAAATGACGATAATCAATCCATATATAACACTTAACAGTAATACACTCATGGTTTTATTTTACCTGATTTTATGCTATTATTGCTAGAGTTAATTTGGAGGACAAGAATGAACGGAAAAACCTGGGGCGTATTTATCGCAATCGTGGTGACGATACTTGGTGGCATGGTATATCTGTCAGTAGCACACCGCTTAGATATTAGCGATATCGCCAAAGATCAACTCACAAAAATCATCCCTGCTGAAAAGCGTAATGGCGATATTCAGGAGCACACATTTGGGGCTGACAAGCCGAAAGTTACGATCATTGAATACGGTGATTATCAATGCCCGGGTTGTCGCACTGTTGCACCACGCATTAAATCAGCTGTCGAAAAGCACAAAGATAATGTGCAATTGATCTTCCGCAACTTCCCACTGTCTGGTCACACTCACGCTCGCCTAGCAGCGTCAGTAGCTGAGGCGGCAGGCTTGCAAGGTAAATACTGGGAAATGCACGATTTACTCTACGAAAACCAAGACACATGGAGCAACGCCCAAAATCACAAACGCAACGACATCTTCATGGGCTATGCCAAGCAGCTCAAGCTCGATGAATCACGCTTTGCCAATGACCTAACAAGCGACCGCGTATTGCAAAAAATTAGTTTTGACACTGCTGTTAGCCGTGCACACGAAATTACTGCTACACCAACCATATTCATCAATGGCAAAAAGGTGGAAGACCTCAACAGTATTGACGCTCAGGTAGAAAACGCGCTCAAAGCAGCGGGTGTTTCTACTGAGGAAAAGAAGGCTGAGTAGATTACCGTAAATCAATCTAAAACCGCCCGGGTTTAGCGCTCGGGCGGTTTTAGATATGTTATTGTGCTATGTATGTTTGCCATTCGGCAGGCACTACATCCACTGCGATCTTTTTGCGTCGTGATGACACAAAATTGATTGCTATCGGCATGTATTTGTACTCCTTCGTACTAAATGCAGCCTCACGCGCTTCGACCTTTATTACAAACCGCAACTCAATGCTTCGGCGCGAGACACGTCAACCATAGTACCAAAGGAAATATAGCACGTCAAGTGCTTACTCCCTACTTTATTACTTTTAATTTTAGAATAAGCGGAATCGCTTGGCAAGTAGTAATGTTAGTAAAATTAACAACAGTGTAATACCCATGATGGCAGCGTACGCCCACCACTCGCCCTGAAATGGCAATCCGATATTCATGCCATACATACCGTAAAACACATTTGGTACCGCTAGTAGAATAGTGATAGTCGTCAGCACTTTCATGCGCTGGTTCAGAGTATTGTTAGCAATAGTTGAATAAGCGTTTTGGATACTGTCAATCGTTTGGGCACTCGAACCAATAGCCACTAATAATTGGCGGGCATGCAATATAATATCCCCAAAAGCTTCAATATCACGCAGATTAAACAACTGCCGACGATTTGCCTCCAGCTGCCCAACAACCGTCACCAAGCCCTCCAAACCACTTCGATATTCATTGAGGCTATCTTCAATAGCGACGAACTCAACAAAGTCCTCGTTTTGGACATCAAAATGCGTGAGCCGCTTGCGAGCGCTGGTAATTTTGGTCGACAGCGCATGGAGCCGCTGCTCGTATTCAGTGATGATGGAGGCGATGACAGCAGACACTACCGCAGAGGGCTGACGCGTGTCAGTAGTCATAAAAGCATCGGTATCTAACGGCGAAAAAGAAGTGTGCGGACTGGCAGTTACGAGCCGATCACGCGACACTGCGATGAGTATCGGGGCGGTTTTGGCGGCATCAGCCGGACCAACTGGCAAACGCAAGAAAATGTATTCTACACCATTGCTAAACTCTGCTCGTGACAATTCACGGACATCACAGACGTCACGCAGTATATTTGCGTTCAGCAGGAGTTTATCCGACAAGTCAGCTACATCAAGCAGTCTACCAGATATATGTACCCACGCGTGAGAGCGAGGACGACTTACCTTTTCTAAACGCTCACCTGCCGCTGATCGCTCAAAGTATTCCACCACCATATACTTTGATTATACGAAAAAAGGTTATGTTTTGCTACTCTCAGTAGTTATTCCCAGCGGAATAGTTTAATAGCCAAGGCGTAGACGATGACGATACACAGCAGAACTCCACCAAACTGCGGCAGAACTTCTGTCAGGCTGGCATGTTCTGTTGATATCAATCGAAGACCATCGACAACGGGGGTCATTGGAATATATTGACTAATAGACTTGAGCCACTCTGGGAACAAAAATGATGGAAAGAAGGCGCCAGATAAGAACATCATCGGGAAAGAGATGAGATTTGAGAGTGGTGCTGACTGATTTTCGTTTTTAGCCCACGCACCAACGATCAATCCAAGTCCAACCATCATCACGGCAGCCAATGTCAAGAATGGCACAAACAACAACCAGTCGCCACGCATCGTAAATTTAAACAGTAGCATACTGACAACCAGCATCAAGGCAGCACTTGCCAAAGACACCAAGGTGTAGACGATAGCCGTAGAAATAATGAGCTGACCAGAAGTAAACGGTGCAGCCCGCAAGCGACGATAGTTACCTTTTTGCTTTTCGGTTGGCATTTGGTTTGCCAGACCAAAGATACCCATACTCATCAAGCTAAATGCCAATAGTCCAGTGAAGGTGTAATCAAACGTCTTCAGAGCTTCATCGCCAACCGCCTGTGAAGCTACCTTAAACGGCGGTTCTGGCTGACCCATAGCTTTGTTGATACTACCAACAATCTGGCCCATCACGGCAGTCAGCGCACTAGCAGCCTGATCTTGCCCTTTAGCGTGTAGCACGTTCAATGTACCAGACGGTCGGGCTTGTGCGCCTTCACCTTTGACTTCACCAAACTCTTTTGGTAGTTCAATGATACCGTCAATTTCCGAACGCTTCATCTTTTCTTTAGCTTCATCGATATCTTTCACGTCCTGAACTTGCAGCAGTTTTGACTTGTCATTTTTTGCACCATCGACAAATTGCTTGGCGAACTCGGTGTTTGAATGATTGATGATGGCAACCTTGAAGTTAGTCGTCTGATTATTAAAAATCGAACCAAACACAAACAAGAAAATCAGCGGGAACAAAAAAGTAAAGAACAATGCCATTTTGTCGCGCAGCAAACGCTTAAGGCCAGCTACGACCTGACCAATGATACCTATCCAATATTTTTTCATACTACTAATCCCGTATCGCCTTTCCTGTAAGATCGATGAAAACGTCTTCCAAATTTGCCTGTTCAACCACCTGCTTTTTCTTAAAGCCACGTTTGAGTAACTGTTGAATCAAGTTGTGTGGCGAATCGGTGGTGATAATTTGACCGTTGTCCATAATCGCCAATCGGTCGCACAGCAATTCAGCCTCATCCATGTAGTGTGTTGTCAGCACGATAGTAACGCCCTCTTCGCGTATTTGCTTGATCAGCTCCCACAAATTGCGACGCGCTTGCGGATCTAAACCAGTGGTTGGCTCGTCTAAAAACAAGACTTTTGGACTATTGACCAAGGTTGACGCGATGGCAAAACGCTGTTTTTGTCCACCGGACAGCTGCTCGACATAATTCTTAGCTTTCTCTGCTAATTGAACCTTGGCTAGTAGCGCAGCCACGTCAACTTTACCGCCATACAAACTGGCAAACATTTTCAATTGCTCAGTTAATGTCAAGTGGTCATAAAAGTTGGTCGATTGCAGCTGAATACCAATGATGTCTTTGATCTTTTTGGGATGTTTAGCTACGTCAATACCATCAATGACAGCTGTACCACCGTCGATAGTGCGCAATGCCTCCAACATTTCTAGCGTTGTTGTTTTACCAGCGCCATTAGGACCCAAAATACCGAAGATTTCGCCCTTTTCGACACTGAAATCTATGCCTTTTACCACTGTTTGATCGCCGTAGCGTTTGGTCAAACCGTGGACATCAATAATATTACTCATACTTCTAGTATAGCACTAGTTAAGAAATAGGGTTATTTGGTTCTGTATACCGCTAGCGGCGGCGCAAGAAATAATAACCAATCAACAATGCCGCCACAGCGCTGACGCCGGTGATTTTCCAAAACATTGTTGGGTCATCACCACCAGGAACTGGTACATTCATACCAAACAAGCCAGCGACCATGGTCGGTATAGTGAGTGCCACTGTGATAACGGTCAGCAACCGAATGGTTTCGTTCAGGCGCGTGTCCATCACTGCCCGGTAGCTATCGCGCACATTGGTGATGGTACGCAGCAACGATTTACAGCGACTGATCACCTGCTCCAGATCAATGGAAATATCTTCAACATCCTCTTTGGCGTCAGACCGAAGCATCAACGCCTTGTGAGCAATCATCCGCTCCACCGATAAATTCATCGGCACCAAGGCGTCCATATAATCATTCAATTTGCGCTCATATTCAGCTAACGTGGCAATATCGCGCGCCCGCAATGTTCGAATGTCGCCAGTGGCCGCCCGCATTTGACGGTTGATGGCAGCCACGCGGCGCTGGTACTGCGTTGCCAGGGCATCAATCATATCCACCAACAAGGCAATGCGGCTCGAAGTAGACGCCACATGTTTATCGATGAATGGCTGCCATAGTCTCCCTAGACTGTCTCGCGAGATAGTGATGATATAATCCGCATGAATCACAAACAAAATTGGCGTGGTAAAATCATTAAAATCATCGTCAGTATCTGGCAAGCGGGCAATCAAATACGTCCGCTCGTTGTCCGCGTCCAAACGAGGAACCTCGTGAGGGTCCAGTGCGTCAGTGATGATATCAGCATCAATTCCCAGTGATAACAACTGGGAAATCTCCTCTTCATTTGGCCGCTCACAACGAATCCAAGAACCTTTGACTAAGTTCTCTCTGATAGTCAGCTTGCCAGAATCGTCAGATTTAAGATACTGCAACATACCTGTTATTTATATCATGAAAATTAGATAAAAGCAATGGCTTGGCTATAAAACAATCCGCGTGCCTGCCGTCCCGTCGATAGCCTCAGTGGTTTTTTCCAATGAGGTAATGACTGCGGTACGACCCTCGCCACCTGACACAAATTGTAAGGCTGCTTGCGCTTTTGGCAGCATGGATCCAGCTGCAAACTGACCGTTGTCAATGTGTTTTTGCATCTCTTCTGCAGAGATTTGCCCCAACGCTTCTTCATTTGGCTGGTTGAAATTAACCTTGGCTGCATCAACCGAAGTCAAAATCAGCAGAGTGTCTGCGTGCAGCAAATTAGCCAAGGTTGCCGCTCCAAAGTCTTTATCGATGACTGCTTCAACACCCTTGAGCGTGCCGTCTTCCTGACGCAATACAGGGATGCCACCACCACCAGTTGACACCACCAGAACACCCGCTTCAACCAAGGCTTTGATGATCGGCGCCTCAACAATTTCCACTGGTTTTGGTGATGGCACCACACGGCGCCAACCACGACCAGCGTCTTCCTTAACAACATAGCCACGCTCAGCCTGCACTACTTTGGCTTCTTCTTCTGAATAGAAGGGGCCAATTGGTTTGGTTGGGTTTTGGAACGCTGCATCATCCCCAGAGACAATGGTCTGCGTCACCAAACTAACGGCATGTTTGTCAGTCATCTGATGAGCCCTGAAGCTGTCTTGAAAGGCTTGCTGCAACCAAAAGCCAATCAGACCTTGACTCATAGCCCCACAATCATCCAGTGGTAAGCTCGGTACATCATCAGTATTAACAGCCTCTTCATGCAAGACAATGTTTCCCACCTGGGGACCATTACCATGAACGATAGCTACTTTGTGTCCTGCTTGAACAAGTGGTAATAACTGTCGTATCGTCTCAGCCGCTACTCGACGCTGTGCTTCAGAAGAGGCCTCGCCCTGCTTCTGCAGGGCGTTACCTCCAAGAGCAACGACAATAGTTCGCTGCTTATCCATAGGCTATCCTAACACTCCAAAGACAGCAATGACTGCGACACTGATGATCGCGAAGACTGCCATGATTGGTGCTGAACGTTTGAGCCATGCGCGGTATGAAACACCAGCCAGTGCCAAACCACCCATCAAGGAAGCAATGGTTGGTGCCATCATGTTAAGCAAACCTGATGCTGTAGCAAAGGCTGCCACCATGACTTCTTTGCTTGAGCCAACCAGATCAGCAATCGGCGCAATAACTGGCATAGTTGCTGCTGCCAAACCTGATGATGACGGCACGATGAAGGACATTGGCAAGTAGAACAGATACGCCAGCACACCAACAACGCCACCGCCAGCATCTTTCAACAACGCTTCACCCCAGCTAATGATAGTATCTTGAATCTCACCGTTAGTCATCACGACAGAGACGCCGGTTGCCACTGCGATAATCAAAGCAACTGGTAAGATATCTTTCACGCCGTCAATGAAGGTGTCAACTGGGAAAATACCTTCCTTCTTAAACTCTTTATAGTAAATTGCAGTAATAACAATTGTTGAGATTAAGAATAATGCGGTAATTTCATTAAAGTACCAATCACCAAAGGCCGCACTGTGCACTACGCCAAATACTGCACCGATAATTGGCAGCTCTGAAGCCCATTTAAACAGGTCGGAGAATAATGTAATTTCCCAACTTCCCCAAGGAATCAGCGAAAGAACCATCAATACAAATGTAATGGCGAAGACACCCATGACGACTTTTCGTGGGCCAGTAAATTTCGGTACGTTCGTCATATCCAAGGCTGCTGTGACTGGCTTATAACGAACATCTTCCTTGTACTTGCCTGCTTTTACCTTTGCTGCGTAACGCATAGTAAAGATGATTGCCGCGATCAAACATAGCACCAAAATGATAGACATAATTGGAATAACATTGCCCAATTTAACATCAGCAGTCTTTGCGGCAACACCGGTGGAGAATGGGTTAATAGTCGAACCAAGCACACCAGCACCAGCACCCAGTACAATCACCATCACACCAGTCATTGCGTTATAGCCGGCAGCGATCATCATCGGAATAACTAGCGCGTAAAACGCCACAGTTTCTTCCTGCATACCGTAAGTTGTACCACCGATAGCAAACAACGTCATTAAGATTGGAATGAGCCATTTTTCTTTGCCCTTCATCTTACGAAGTAGCGCACCGAGTGAAGCATCCAGGGCGCCAGTCTTCATGGTAACGCCCAAGAATCCACCAAGTACCATAACGAAGACTATAACGTCTAGCTTATCGGACATACCTTTAATTGGTGCCGTGAAGACGTCCCATAAGCCTTGCCGGTCATGCTTGTCAACTTTCTCTTCTTTACCGTCCTTTTCTTCAGTGACGGTGCGGTCTTTTTCAACCACATGATACGATCCCGCAACACGGTTACCATCGTCATCAGTCTTATATAGACCTGATGGGATCACCCATGTCAATGCTGCCATGATCGCAATCACGACAAACAAAATCGTAAACGCCGATGGTGATCGAAGCTTCTGCTTTATTTTTTTAATTTTTTCTACCATTGCCTCGGAGCCTCCTTCACTCCCTTATTACGACAACTACTACAATGTCAAAGCCATGACAGCTTTAATTGTATGCATACGATTTTCCGCTTGATCGAACACAATCGAATGCGGCGAGCGGAACACCTCATCCGTTACCTCCATAGAATCTAGACCAAAATCTTCCTGAACTTTCTTGCCAGTGATAGTCAATGCGTCGTGGAATGCCGGCAAACAGTGCATGAACTTAACCTCAGGATTTCCTGTCAGGTTGATCATGTCACGGTTAACCTGGAAGTTGCGTAATTGGTTGATACGCTCAGCGAACTTGTCTTCCTCACCCATCGACACCCAAACGTCAGTGTAAATCACGTCAGCATCGCGCAGAGCTTCCTCAAAATTATCAGTGATAGTAATGCGCGCGTGGCTTGATCGTGCTAAGTGATGCGCCCGGTCTACCAGCGACTGCTCGGGATGTAGTTCACGTGGTGCCAAGATACGGAAATCAACGCCCATAATGGCTGAACCAATCATTAGCGAGTTTGCCATATTATTACGGCCATCACCAACGAACACCAGCTTGGTGCCTTTGAGCTTGCCGACATGCTCCTCGATAGTCATGAAATCAGCCAAAATCTGTGTCGGGTGGAATTTGTCGGTCAGGCCGTTCCAGACCGGAACGCCAGCATGACGAGCCAATTCCTCAACTGTCCCGTGATCAAACCCGCGAAATTCAATACCATCAAACATGCGGCCCAGCACCTTGGCGGTGTCTTCAACTGTTTCTTTTTTACCCAGCTGAATGTCATCTTTGCCGAGGTATTCTGGCGCGACACCGAGGTCATTAGCCGCCACCGTAAAGGCACAGCGTGTGCGCGTTGAGGTTTTCTCAAACAACAGTGCCACGTTTTTTCCTTCATGAATTCGGTGCGGTACACCAGCGTATTTCAAGCGCTTGTATTCACGTGCTGTGTCCAAAAGTAGACGAATTTCTCCAGCAGTATAATCATTCAGCGTCAGGAATGATCGTCCTTTCAAGCTCAACGCCATTACACATCCTCCCTAACGATTGGCATACTCATACAGCGTGGACCACCGCGACCGCGGCCAAGTTCTGATCCATTGATTTCAATCACTTCAACGCCAGCATCACGTAATTTCTGGTTGGTGACATAGTTACGGTCATAGGTAACCACCACACCAGGCGCAATCGCCAAGGTGTTTGAGCCGTCGTTCCACTGCTCACGAGCGGCAGCAATTCGGTCGCCACCACCACATTCAATCAACGTCACAGCTGGTAAGCCCAAAGCAACTCGCAAGACATGTTCCAAATCAGTTTCACGAGTGATGCGTGGGAATGGCTGACCTTCAACTTTCTCTAAAATAAAGCAGTTGATTTTACCACCGTGGTCGCGAATTTCTGGGTGAATGGTAAATTTGTCGTGGTCAATCATGGTGAACACCGTGTCGAGGTGCATGAACGCATGCGACTTTGGAATCTCCATGGCGATAACCTTTTTGAAGTCAGAACCAGCAAACAGTTTGGTTGCCATTTTTTCAATTGCTTCAGCAGAGGTACGCTCGCTGATACCAATCGCCATCACTTCTCGATTCAGCACCAACTCGTCACCACCTTCGATGGAATAGTTTTCGCGACGGTCATACCATACTGGTACGTTTTTGCCAGCAAACCGTGGGTGATGGTCGATGATATAGCGCATGAACAGTGACTCGCGGCGGCGAGCTGGCCAGTGCATCTTGTTAATTGTTAGGCCTTGACCAATTGCCGCAGCCGGATCACGCGTAAAGTATAGGTTTGGCATTGGGTCAAGATAAAATGGATAGTAATCTTTCTCGACCATGTCATGTAGCTGCTGATGGTGCTCTGGTGGCAAAGTGATTTCATCTTTACGAACACCAGCCATCAACTTGCGAATCATAGCGTGGGTTGGCAAGTCCAGCAAGAATTGACGCAAGGTCTCAGTGACACGACGAGTGCCTTGCTTGGAGTTAGCAAGCATGTCGTCGACAAACTGCTCACGCAACGCATCAGTTGCCAAGGCTTCAGTCGCTAATTGGTCTAAGTACAATACTTCTATGCCACGCTCACGTAAAACTTGCGCAAAAGCGTCATGTTCTTCTTGTGCTTTTTTAAGATATGGGATGTCGTCAAATAAAAGGTCGGTCAGATAATCCGGAGTCAAATTTTCCAACTCCTCACCTGGCCGATGCAAGACAACTACTTTTAATTTCCCGATTTCTGATGTAATATGTATTGGATCCATACCCCCGTCCCCTTTTTGTTTATGGTTATACTAATAATATAGCATACACCAAATAGAACACAAGCATCATTCAGAGGTTAGCTCATCGCCGAATGATAGCCAATGATGACTCGACTACCACCCGAGCTGGATGACGCTTCAGCCACTCGTCAACCGCCCGTGCTGCGCCTGGCAACGCTTCATTGGCGTAGTCATCGACGATGATAGTCGCTGTTTCCTGAAATTTGCCGTCACACACGCGAAACGAGTCAACGATTGATTCATAAAAATCGCCATCAAAAAACGCAAAGATGATACTTTCCGGCACGTCGTCAGGAGCAAAATCAGCAAACCAGCCTTTGTGGATGATCGGCAGTTTCAAGCCAGCCTTTTTGAAGTTTTGGATGAAGGTTTTGCGTGGTGCGAGCAGCTCGCCGGCTTTGAACTGCTCGCCGGCAGCGCTGGCGTCGGCTTGGGTTTTTTCTGGCAAGCCCGCGAACGAATCGTAAACATGAAACTCACCGGTAAAATTATAAGCGTCCAGCAACCGCCGAATGAACAAACTCGTCGTGCCGACATAACAGCCAAACTCCACAACGTTACCAGTCGCGCCGCTTTGCAGCACTATTTCTAGCTCGCGCAGCAAAGCGCCAAGTTCTTTGGCGTCAACTTGGTCGGAGATGATGGGATATTTGGCAAGGAGTTGGTCGGTGATATTCATACAATTTAAATTATAGACAGTTCACTAAATATCAACAAATAGTTGATGGCGTATAGCTACATATTTTAAGATTCTATAGGTTACAATATAAATTAGTAGTTAATGAATAATCACGACATTATCAAAACATTTTCGCCAAAACAACTGGACATAAGACGGTTAAGTTTATTACAATCCGCCTTACGAAAATCGAGTATAATTGTATATGGCGAAATTCACGGTATAAAAGAAAATGCCGATATCGTCTATAACTTGGTTAAAAAAATGACATACAACGATTGGCTATTGAGGCCAGCCCTACTGTGCTTGACTTCATCAATTCAGTAAAGACCAATTCTTATGATTTTTCCTTAGTTGATGAAGACCTTTTTGACTCAAGCATTCTATCTCTTGAAATGATAAAAGTAATAGCAATTCTTTTACGGCAAGACCACCTTAAAGAACTCGTTTTTATTGATACATTTTTTGACAATTTAGATGAGGACGCCATCATACCACCAAGCCCGCAAGAACGAGAAGAGCAGCTAGCTAAAAATATCCTCGGAATTGACGACTCTCTACCAACATTATGCATTATGGGACAATGGCATACACAGCCCAAAGTTGCTACAGATGGCGGAATACGGCATGAATCAGCGTTATATCGCCTGAGAAAAACAAAGCCAAATGTGCCGTTTGTTCATAATATCTATCAACAAGGGCAACTATTTAATGATGGAAAAATAATTGAATTACCAGACAACCCAGCAGTGTCGTCTTGTTACGAGATCGTCCAGAAAACCGATATTGATTTTGACCTTCACGCACCCGAAGCGACAAAAATATCACTATGCTAAAATCATAGTATGAAAATCACGAGCTCAGCCTTCGCCGAAAACGCTAAGATACCAAAAGTCTACGCCAAAATCGGCGGCAACCAACGCCCGCCGCTTGCGATCAGCGACGTGCCAGCAGATGCCAAAAGCCTGGCAATCATCTGCCACGACCCTGATGCGCCTGGACGCGATGGATTTTATCATTGGACGATTTGGAATCTGCCAGCAGAAACTACTGAAATCACTGGCGAGTCATTACCCGCGGGCGCTGTCGAGGGGGTTACCAGCTGGGGCCGTCCCGGCTGGGGTGGGCCGCAGCCGCCATTTGGTACGCACCGCTATCAATTTTACGTGTACGCACTGGACGCGACACTAGATTTACCAAGCGACACCAAGCCTAAAGAGCTCATCGCCACCCTCACGCCGCACATTATTAGCCAAGCCATACTGACTGGAAAGTTTGGTGTGTTGGATATTTTGCGGCGGAACTCGTGATTTGATTGTTCTAGAGATGATTTATTGAACACTAAAGCAATACTATTGATGGCAGATCTTCTATTGGAGCGATGACCAAATCAATACATTAACGTATCACAACCAAGTGTATACAAAAAATCTATAAATAGACTGTTTGTCTTATAATTAGGATAGGGCTTACCCATAAATCATCGTAACAATACTAAACTATGAAACTGGATACTCAAGCACAAAAAGAAAGATTAAAACGAGCCAACAATAGCGCTGGTCTACGGTACAATCGCGCCATTAACTTAGAAGTCCAGAATATAAAAAGAAACCTTCAAGCCCTAAATCGAGAGCCTGAATATCTCATCGAGCTATTTAGACTAACTCATAAAGCGGAAAAAGCATTATTATACCATAACACCGATCACCCCGATAAAACGAAAGAATTAGAGCAGCTAAGCAAAAATGTAAAATCAGTTATTGATAAATTATTAAGCCTAAAAACTAAATCAAAGGACGAAAATATATCATGGAGTATATTAACTAAGAAGCTAAAAAGCGCCATAAACTTATCTAATGATCTTTATTGGTTTTTCAAATATCTCCAAGATGAAGAGCGTCAAGAAAAGGAGGAGCATTCAAAAACTAGCATTGATACAGGTCCTATATGGTCACTTTACGCAGCACTAAGAAACTTACTGGATTTTATCAATGATGGAGCCAAGATAGATCTATTCTCTACGCCACGGATGATCCTAAAAGGCGAAGCTGGCATTGGAAAAACCCACTTACTTTGCGACTATGCCAACAGTCGAGTTAACTTTGGAAAACCTACCTTAATTTTTCTATCAGATGAGCTCGCAAGCATAGAAGACACAAACCCCACGGTGTGTATGGCAAAATTAATGGGTTACACAACTAGCTCAGATTTTCTAAAGGACTTGAGGTCTCTAGCCAATTCCTCACCCGAGAGAGTTTGTTTGATTATAGACGCTATCAACGAGGCGGATGCTATAAAATGGTCGCAACTTTCAGAACTTTTTGATATTAAGGGGTTGTCTTTAGTTGTTAGTGTTCGTAATGGTTATGAAAAAATGATACCAAACAGAAGAAGATATAGCACAATAGAGCATTTTGGATTTTCCGAAATGGAGTGGGACGCCATATCTACATTCTTCAAACATTACGAGATGAAAATGCCAGAAATCCCAATTATTAATCCGGAATTCAGAAATCCGTTGTTTTTAATGATATTTTGTGAAGCCTATAAAGATGAAACAAATAAGACATTTAAGGGTAAAGGCGCTACACACGTCTTTGAGCAGTACGTAAAAGTCCAATCAAAAAAAATAGCAAAAGAATTAAATATAAAAATAGGCAAAGAATATTTATGGAAGCACGTAATAAAGGAGGTTGGCATATGGATGGGCCAAAATAGAGCATCAGCCATATCACGTTATAATATATTAAAAATCATTAAGACCGACCCCAAATTGTCTAGTCATGCATCAAAACTCTTAAAATTGATGGAAAAATATGGTCTGTTATTAAAATATCCAAGATATGGAAAAAATGGTAAAAGAGTTGAATATAAATATAAATTTACCTACAACCGTTTTAGCGACCACTTAATCGTGCGCTCCCTGCTCACTGAAAATAAAATCAACTCTAAAGTAGATGCTCAAAATTTTTTTGCAGACGGAAAGTTTTTGGATGAAAATATACACAACGTTGGTCTATTAGAAGCTCTGTCAATTCAGATACCAGAAAGATGCAAGAAAGATAAAGTTGAATTTGTGTGGGTAATCCCAGAGAAATATAGAGATGATTATAGAACAAAGACCGCATTCCTTAATGGCATAAAATGGCGCGACGTTGAACTTGATGGTTTTGATAAGAAAACAGGAAAAGCATCCTACATCAATGAGTCTCAAATTAAAGAATATATAAATACGTATGTGAACAATTCAGTATATGACCTGTATCAAGTAATGGACTGTTTATTTGATGTTACCGTAGTTCCCAACCACCCGCTAAATGCACTAAGGCTTCATGAAATACTAAGTAGAACTAATTTAGCAGAAAGAGACTCATGGTTTCAGTCATATATGCTTAACGCTACCAGCGAACAAGGAAATGCCATATCAAGGATCCAATCCTGGAGCATTAGCAAACTGCCAAAAGATATCAGCGACCCAAAGGCGATACTACTGACAGGTATGACTCTAGCGTGGACTTTATCATCAACGGATAATGATCTACGTGATCGATCAACAAGAGCATTAATCCAGCTATTTAGATATCACCAAGATGTGTTATTAGAATTACTAAAAATGTTTATTGATATTGACGACCCTTACATAACCGAAAGACTATTTGCAGTAGTATATGGCGTTGTTTCGTTAAATCCACATGACAAGGCTGGATTTCAGTCATTAGTTGTATGGATTTATAAAAACCACTTCCTAAACAAAAATCGCAGACCAGACGCATTGTTGGACGACTACGCAAAAGGGCTGATTGAACTATATATTCAAAAATATAAAAATAATATTCATGTAAATCTTAATGCCATTAAGCATCCATTCATATACTACGAATTCCCAAATGACATACCAAGCATAGATATCCTCAGAAGAAAATATGATAGGAATGATAACCATGACTACTATTCAATATGGAGCTCCCTGATGTATGGGGAAGGCGGAGCTGCTTTAGCGGATTTCGGCAACTACACGGTAGGTTCTTATTTAAGTGGGTTTACAAACATTCCCCTGTCTAAAGAATTGCCCAACCCCAACACCTCTAGAAAAGACTTCCATAAATTCGAAAAGTCACTATCTAAGAAACAGAAAAAACTATTGGAAAAGTATCATTCCAAAAGATTTAGTAATCGATTTAGTTTTACTATTAAAAATACTATCGTCAAGGAAAAAGTGTCAGATAACGAAGTAATCCAAGCATTAAATGACTTCGAAAAATCACTATCACCTTCTAAAAAACGTGAGTATAAAAAATACAAGCTTTATATTGTTGGCGAAAAAAATTTCACTAAAGATTTCGAAGATTATGACATTAATATTGCACGTAGGTGGATAATGGGTAGGGTTATAAAACTTGGATGGAATCCAGGACTCCATGAAGAATATGACAAAGGTCGTGGTAGTTTTGATCGCCTCCAAAATAGCAATATTGAGCGTATAGGCAAGAAATACCAATGGATAGCCTTGTACGAATTCTTGGCAATGATAGGATCAAATTATTACTATACTCAGGATAGGTGGCTGGACGACACTCCTGCAACTTTCAAAAGCGCCTACCAAACATACGCAAGAGATTTAGACCCTACCGTCGATCCGTTATTGTTGGAGAATTTCACAAACAACAATGATGATGAAAAAGATATCTGGTGGAAACCTTCATACGGTGCGTGGAGAACAGAAAACTGGCAATTTTCATCCGAAGACATACCAAGATCAAAAACCATAATAGAAAGCAAACATAGCAACAAGACTTTTATTACACTCTTGAGCTGGGCAATTTGGAAGAGCGAGAGAGAAAACCCAGAAGATGAAGATGACAGAAGATATCGCGAGCTATGGGTTCGCACTCAGGGATATATCATTCATAAGAAAGATCTACAAACAATTATTGACTGGGGCAAAGACAAAAGATTCTATAATGATACACTGCCACAGCCTGCCGACCACAGCCGTTCGGTATTTCTTTCAGAGTTTCCTAACAGTTCTGCGTATCAAGATACTATAGCAATCTACGGACCAAGCGACGGATGGATAACTCCCGACAAACAAATACCCTTTAAAGTTATACAGCCTGTTATTCAATACTCTAGCGGTGGTTTTGAGAATGACCGAGCTCTTAGGGATACAGGTATCAAAGTTTATGGTCCAAGTTTGCCCCTGAGAAAATTATTAAGCATACAAGACACTGACAGTCTGGGAGTATATCAATCAAGAGACAAAAATATATGCATGTTCAATCCTAATATAAATGAGCGCTTAAGTTCGGATGCCTTATTAGTGAATAAAGGCGATTTTATAAAAGCGCTGGAGAGAAAAGGTTTAACTATTATATGGTCGGTTCTAGGTGAAAAACTTTATCACAATAATGGCAATTATGCGAAGCAGCGTTTAGAGGTTCAGGGTATCTGCTACTTAGATGATAATGGAGAAATTATTGAGGACGTAAGATATGAAGTGCGTTAATTGTAAACTGCTTGAGACCACCTACCTTAAATACTAGATATCCTACAGGGCAATAGTACACTAAATTTGCACCTCAACCTACTCTTTATCATTGCCGTTCATAAACTATCACTCAGCAAACTGACTATTATAAAGCTCGGCATAAAAGCCATTTTGCTTCAGCAATTCGTCGTGCTTACCTTGTTCAATGATGTTGCCGTCGCGGACGACCAATATTAGATCAGCGTCGCGGATAGTGCTCAGGCGGTGGGCGATGACGAAGCTGGTTTTGCCCTGCATCAACTTGTCCATGGCTTTTTGGATGAGTACTTCGGTGCGGGTGTCAACCGAGCTGGTGGCTTCGTCCAAAATCAGCATCGGCGTGCGCGCCAGCATTGCCCGGGCAATCGTCAGCAGCTGCTTTTCGCCCTGTGAAATGTTTGTTGCTTCCTCGCCCAGCACCATGTCGTAGCCGCCCGGCAACGACCGCACAAAATGATCAACGTGCGCCTCCTTGGCGGTGGCGTCCATCTCTTCTTCGCTGGCTGTTGGGTTGCCGTAGAGCAAATTCTGGCGAATCGTGCCGTTGAATAGCCAAGTATCCTGCAGTACCATGCCAAACATTTGCCGCACATCGCTGCGCTTCATCTGGCGAATATCCACGCCATCAATCTTAATAGCACCGCTGTTAATTTCATAAAATCGCATCAGCAAATTAACCAGCGTCGTTTTGCCCGCGCCCGTTGGACCGACGATTGCCACGCGCTGACCTGGCTTGATGTGCGCCGACAAACCTTTGATGATGGTTTGATCAGGTTTGTAGCCAAAGACTACGTTGTCAAATTCAACTTCGCCCTTGACGTGCGCCAATTTTACCAAATCCCTACCTTCTGCCTGTTCTTCTGGCTCGTCCAAAAATTCAAACACACGCTCGGCGGCAGCGGCGGTCGATTGCAGCACATTGGCAATGTTAGCAACTTGCACCAGCGGCTGATTGAACTGATCGATATACTGGATGAACGCCTGAATGTCACCAATTTTCAGCCGGCCGTTAATTGCCAACCAACCGCCCAAAATCGCCATGACGACGTAACCGATGTTACCGATGAAATTCATGATTGGATAAATCAGTCCTGACAAAAATTGAGCTTTCCAGGCGCTTTCCTGCAACTGATCATTCACCCGCGAAAACTTAGCTAGCGACTTTTTCTGGCCGTTGAATACGCGCATCACTTGATGGCCGCCGTACATTTCTTCGATGTGGCCATTCAATTCACCCAGCTGTGTTTGCTGGCGGAGGAACTGTTTTTGCGAACTTTTAGCAATCAGCGTCACTGCGCCACCAGCCAGCGGCAACACCAGTAGCGCTACCAGCGACATTTGCCAGCTGATGGAAAACATCATCACCAAAATCCCCAGCACCATCACCGTTGAGGAGACGATTTGCGACAGGCTTTGATTGAGCGTCTGACTGATGGTATCGACGTCGTTGGTAACGCGGCTCAGCACCTCGCCGTAGGTTTGCTTGTCAAAATAACTCAGCGGCAGGCGGTTGATTTTCTCGGACAATTGCCGGCGCATTCTGAAGGTGACCGTTTGCGTCACTTGGGTCATTAGCCAGGTTTGGATGTAGCGGAAAATGGCACTGAGTATATATAAACCAATCAGCAGACTAACGACTCGCCAAATTGCCTCAAAGTGAAATTCTGGACGCCGGCTGAGATCAAGTTTTTTAATGGTATCAAGCTGGTTGGACGGAATTTGGCTTTCAATTTCCGACTTGTTCGGTAGACGGTTGAGGACATCAGCACCAGTCGTGCCAGCTGGCAGCGAAGCACCGTTTGGCAACTTGCTAGTGATGGCTTCATACGCCTTCATGCTGACATAATCTTCGACGATTTGGTTGGTGGCGCCGCCCAAAATCTTCGGACTGACAATCGCAAACGTTGTACTACCGACCGCGAAAATCGCCACCATGAGCATTTGCCAGCGAAACTCTGCCAAATATTTGGCTAACTTCTTGACCGTGCCTTTGAAATCCTTGGCTTTTTCGCCCGCGCCCATACCGCCGCCCATTGGACCGCCCATCTTCACTGGCTGGCGTTTTTTCATGCTTTGTTGAGCCATCACGCCGCTCCTTTCGCGGTCGTTGTCGACATTTTCTGCAGGTCATCTTCTGAGAGCTGCGAGGCGGCAATTTCTTGATAGACTTGGCAATTTTTCATCAATTCCTGGTGTGTACCTTGACCAACAATTTTACCTTCGTCCAGCACGATGATTTTGTCAGCGTTCATGATGGTGTTGATGCGCTGACCGACGATGAGAACAGTTTTATGCTTGGTTTCTTTGGCGAGCGCCGAGCGTAATGTGGCATCAGTTTTGAAATCAAGCGCTGAGAACGAATCGTCAAAAATGTAGACATTCGGCTCGACAGCGATCGCCCGAGCAATCGACAAACGCTGCCGTTGACCGCCGGAAACATTGCTGCCGCCTTGAGCAATGTCATTTTTGTAGCCGTTTTTTAGCTCGCTGATAAACTCGGCGGCTTGGGCGATTTTAGCGGATTTTTCGACCAATTTTTGGCTGGCTTTGGCATTGCCGTACTTGATATTGCTGGCGATCGTCCCGCTAAACAACACGCCCTTTTGCGGCACATAGCCGATTTGATCATACAAATCTTCCAACTTGAACTGGCGAATATCCACGCCGTCCAGCAAAATCTGCCCCGCCGACACATCGTAAAACCGCGGAATCAAGTTGATCAACGTTGATTTGCCCGAGCCAGTGCTGCCAATGAACGCCGTGGTTTGCTCCGGTTCGGCCGTAAAATTGATGTTAGAGAGCACCGGCAGATCAGCATCTGGATAAGTAAACGTCACGTCTTTGAATTCGATTTTACCCGTAGCGTCATCTGGCAATTGTTGCGGCGACGGCGGATCAACAATTGATGGCAGCGTATCCAATACCTCGCCCGCCCGCTTGACCGACACGGCCGCCCGCGGCACCATGATAAACACCATCGACAGCAGCAAGAACGAAATAATCACCTGCATGGCGTATTCCAAAAACGCCATCATATTACCAATTTGCAGATTGCCGCTGCTGATCAAATGCGCGCCGAACCAGACAATCGCCACGCTAGAAAAGTTCATAACCAGCGTCATGATCGGGTCGAGCATCATCATTAGCCGATTGACAAATAAGTTCATTTTATTCAGCTCGGTGTTGGCTTGCTGGAACTTTTTCTGCTCAATTTTTTCGTTGTCAAAGGCGCGAATAACTTTTAAGCCGACCAGGTTTTCGCGCGTCACCAGATTCAGTTTGTCCACCAGCGTTTGTAATTTCTTGAACCGCGGCACGGCAATCACAAACAACACGGCAATGACCACCAGCAGCACCGACACTGCCAGCGCAATGATCCAGCTCAAATCTGGCGCGTTATGGATGGCTTTTTGCAGACCGCCAATTGCCATGATCGGCGCCATCAATGCCAGGCGCAGCAGCAGGATTGACGTCATTTGGATTTGCTGAATATCGTTGGTCGAGCGCGTAATCAGCGATGCGGTAGAAAATTTATTGAAATCCGCCAGCGCGAAACTTTCGACCCGCTCAAATAGTTCTGTCCGCAGTTTTTGCGCCATACCAGTGGCGATCCGAGCCGCCAAAAACCCGATGACGATCGAACACAGTCCGCCCGCTGCCGTCACCACAATCATCGCTAGTCCGTTGTGCCAAATCGCCGGCATATCTTGTTTGATGATGCCGTTATTGACGATTTCCGACATCTTGTCAGGTAGCCACAAATTCGCCATCACCATGGCGTAGGTAAAGCTGACCAAGATGATAAACATCAGCCAGTAGCCGCTAAAAATTCGTAAAATATGCTTCATAATTGTTCTTTTCGTACCTCAAATCCAGTCTCTATTTTACCATAATACAAGCCAACCGCCACAGAGCCTCATTGGACAAAAGTATCTGCTGGACGTATACTGTTTTTAGCGTCGGGGTGTGGCGCAGCTCGGTAGCGCGCACCGTTCGGGACGGTGAAGTCGCTGGTTCAAATCCAGTCACCCCGACCACGGGAATTATTTGAAGCGTACGTTCAATCAATTAGAACCTCTGGCAGCTAGCAAACTAAAGGAGGTTATATGCGGCGACGAGTTAATGTACGCGGAATTATCGTAAGCAATCAGGGCGAGCTTTTTTGCCAACAATTAACCGCCAATAATGGCAAAGGACGGAATTTTTGGTGTACGCCGGGCGGCGGCTTGGAAATGGGCGAAAGCTTGCTGGACGGCCTACGCCGAGAAATGATTGAAGAAACGGGCGTCAAACCAGAAATCGGTAAGTTGTTATTTATACAACAATTCGCCGAATCCGGCGAGCAATCAGCGCACGGCCTGAATGAACAATTGGAATTTTTCTTTCTCATCACCAACTGGCAAGATTACCGGCGCATCGACCTGGAGCAAACATCGCACGGCGTCAAAGAAGTGGCGAGATGCGGCTTTGTTGATCCAAAAACCACGCGAATTTTACCAAGTTACCTGACAGAAGTTGATCTGGATTGGCTGATGAACAAATCAGCTGACGTCCAGATCATCAGCGAGCTATAAACTACTCCGCTCCGTCCTTGCTATCCTCAGGCTTATCTGACTGTTGTTCGGCGGCAAGTTCTGCACGAACTTCCTGCTCGATCTCTTGGCGCAGTCGTTGACGCTCCTCGTCAGACACCGCCTGTGCCTTTTGTTTATAAGCCTGCGCCCGCATCAACACTGGCGTCACCACCAACCCAAACACCGTTAAGATACCAAAGATGGTCAATAATTGCCAGTTAGCGGTTAAAACATCACCGCCATGTTTTTGCCACAAAATACTCAAGCCCACCAAGCTCAGTAAGCTAGCGCTACTAATAGTTAGCGTCACCAACCCTGAAATGATCGAATCATTACGTTTGAAGGAAAGAAACTTGGCAGTCAATGTAGTTAGCGATGTGATGATAAACGCGGTAATTGTCAGCTTGAGCAATGTTTCTTTGAGCCGACCGCAAAGCATATAATCATACCCTTCAGCAAACTCGTAGCTGGCGCTCGTATTACAAATACCTAAAGAAGGTAATAATTCCCACACCAATATCAACGCGCCCAACAACCACAGAGCATTAATAACCAATGATAAGGACGACAGTGTTTTAATCAATCGCTGCTCATCCTCCAGGCGGGCAACCCCTCCCATAGCAAACAATGAGGCAACTGCCGTAAACAAGGTAGTTGTCAAGATGCGCCAGTCCACTGGCCCAGACAAAGTAGCCATGATTCCCATGAGAGCACAAACCGAGAAAAGGCTGATTGATATATATAACAAAAATTGGCGTATTTGTGATAACTGATTCGTTTGTTTCATGTTGCTACTATACCATAGTACTTATGCTAGCGCATGGCCCGAATCATCTGTCTCAGTTGCTCGACCGCTCGGGCGCGGCGCTCATGTGTCCAATAGGTATCAGCTGTCACCTTTTCGCCATCAGCGGTGGTTTCCTGCAGGAAATGACCGGCTACACGACCATCCTTTAGTGCCGTCACGTCAGGAACATACACTCGCGGCTGTCCATTCTCATCAGTACGAAGATGTGGTTTTAGTTTCTCGACCAATTTTTTGTAGGTATCATCATTGGTTTCGCGGGCATGGCGAATGTCGAGATAGTAGATCTTATCCAGCCCTTCGGCTTTGGCGGCTTCATCGACAATCGGCGCCAGCTGCTGACACCACGGGCACTGCTGAAAACCAAGGAAAATCAAGCCACTGCCTGATTCAAATTTCTCCAAAACCTCGCCGGCTGAAGCAAAGACAAAACGATTATCATCAGCCACCCGGGAGTAAGCAGCCTTAAAGCGGGCGGCATCTGAGGGTTGTGGTGATACGGGTGTCTGCGGGCGCGACCACATGTACCAGCCGCATATGACGATGGCAATGATACCAACAAAACCGATGGTCAAACACAGCCATTTGTTATGGTTTTTAATGACTGTGCCGTGTTTCATCTGGACCTCCTGTTATTTCCCTTTGACGCCAAAAAACTTCCGCGCCCGCTCAGTCACCGGATGATCCATCACCTGCTCTGGCGGACCATTTTCGATAATCTCACCCTTGTCCAGGAAAATCATCCGCGTAGCCACTTCCCGCGCAAACTTCATTTCGTGCGTGACGATAACCATGGTCATGCCTTTGGCGGCAACCTCACGAATCACGTCCAGCACTTCGCCAATCATCTCGGGATCAAGCGCCGAGGTTGGCTCATCAAATAGCATAATGTCTGGCTCCATAGCCAGGGCTCTAGCGATAGCCACGCGCTGTTTTTGCCCGCCTGAGAGCTGCGAAGGAAAGGCATTGGCTTTGTCCGCCAGCCCCACATCCGTGAGCAATTTCTTCGCCAGGCGCGTCGCCGCCCGATCAGACAATTTGCGTAATTTCCGCGGCGCTAGTTTGATGTTGTCCAGCACACTCAAGTTCGGGAATAGATTGAACGATTGAAACACCATGCCAACTTTTTGGCGCAGAGCGTTAAGGTCGACTTTCGGCGCTGTCGTTTCCACGCCGTCGATGACAATGCGCCCGCCGGTCGGCGTCTCCAGCAGATTCAAGCAACGCAAAAACGTTGATTTGCCTGAACCACTCGAGCCAACGACCACCACCACTTCGCCTTCGTGAATCTCAACGTCGATATCCCTGAGCACACGGTTACTACCAAACTGTTTTTTGAGGTTAGCCACCGTGATAATTGCTGGGCGCTCAGTGGTTGGTTGTGCCACTTCCTTCACCTTATTCACTGCCATCTTTTAGCCTCCTCTCCACTCGCGTCATCACGCGGGTAAATATCGCGGTCAACGCCAAGTACATCACCGCTGCAGCAAACAATGACTGAAACGCCGTGGCAGTTTGAAAGCGAATATTATCAGCGCCGCGCATGATATCATTTAGTCCAATCCAGCCAACCACTGAGGTCTCTTTCAGTAGGGCGATGAATTCGCTGATCAGTGCCGGTAACGAATTTTTGAGTGCTTGTGGCAAAATCACCAAACGCATGGCCTGCCAGCGACTAAAGCCCAGTGAACGCGCTGCTTCCATTTGCCCCTTGTCAACACTTTCGATACCACCGCGGATAATCTCGCCAATGTACGCACCGCTATTGATGCCAAAAGCAATGGCTGCCACAAAAATCTTCGGCATGAATTGATATGAGCCAAAGACCACATAGTACATAATTAATAACTGCACCAAGAGTGGCGTACCTCGAATGATGTCGACATACACTTTGCCAAGCCACGCTAGCGGATTCCAGCGACTCAACCCTTTGGCCCACGAGTAGCGACCAAGTGACTTAAACGGTCGTACGTCCGAGGTTCGCAACAGGGCGATAATGATACCAATGGCCGTACCGAGAAGCAGCGACAAAACGGTCAAAACCAACGTTACCTCTAGACCGTGCCACAAATACAACCACCGACCGTCGCCGAAAATCACCTCCAGGAAATTCACGATTCAAGCTCCTTTTTCTTCATTGATTCAAGAGCCCTCGGCCCAAAATGTTTGCGAATGAGATTGTCGTACCGACCGTCTTTTTTCATCTCCGCCAACACTCGGTTAATTTTTTCGAGCAAGTCATGGTTATTGTTTTTGATGGCAATCGCATAATGCTCACTCGATAACTCACCCGGTAAAATTTCTAGATCCGGAAAGCCCGCCGTGTACTGAGCAGCCGGCGCATCATCCAAAATAACCGCCTCGACGCCACCAGCATTGAGCTCGGTCAACACGCTTGGTGCGGTCGGAAATTGCGACACCTTAGCACCAGCAATTTTCCCGGCCAGCGTGTCCCCCGTCGTACCTAACTGCACACCAATTTTCTTGCCCGTCAGCTGATACCTATTACGAATTGGGCTACCTTTTTTGACAATGATCCGCTGCGATGCAGAATAATACGGCTCGGAAAACAGCGCGTTTTTGGCACGCTCCGGCGTCACTGACATACCTGCTACCGCCATGTCAATTTGTCCTGATTCCAACGCCGGTAGCAATCCGTCAAACGACATGTCTTCAATCCTCAGTTCTTTATTCATACTGCGGGCAATCTCCTTGGCTAGATCAACATCAAAGCCAACAATTTCATTGCCCTGCTTGTACTCAAACGGTTTAAAGCCAGCATTGGTACCCATCACCAACACGTCATCACTCTTACCAAACCCACCTTCACGCTGCAAAATATCAAATGCCATGAAGCCAATCAACGCCACAAACAGTCCAAGACCGATCCACCAACTCATTCCAAAGCCTTGACGTCGCGTTTTCGTTCCGTTCATGCTTATCAGTATACGCGCTTTGTAGAGAAATGATAAGCCCTAAGCGCATCAACACCTACTGCGTATAGTGGTATAATTAGATAATATGAAGAAAAAGATTCTCAGCCGTGTCTGCAGTTTTCGCACTTTTGTCCGCATCAGCATCGTCTTGATGCTGGCTCTCAGTGCAATATTCATCGTCGCCAGCCAGTACAAAACCGTGCAATTTCGCGACGCCAAAATTGATGAAATTTTGTTCTATTTTAACAACGGTCTAGCGGGCGGACAATCCAGTAGCCTGGTTTCAGCAGTTTGGAGCAATGTGCCATATGCTATTGGATTATTTGTCATCTTACTACTCCCTATACTCCTCAAACTACGCTGGAAGACAATGCCATTTCGACTGCGTCATCAAACCTATTATGCAAGTGGTATTTTTGTTGTCAGCCTGACACTCCTGGCACAAAGCTTCAGCATCCCAGCCTATGTCAGCGCTCTTACTCAATCATCAAAAATCTACGACAAGCACTATGTTGATCCGCGCGGCGTCAAATTAACCTTTCCTAGCACCAAACGTAATTTGATTTATATCTATGTTGAATCGCTAGAAAATACGCCCGCCTCCAAAGCCAACGGCGGCATGAGCGACAAATCAGTCATTCCAGAGCTGGAGAAATTGGCGCTGACCAACACTTCATTTTCACACCAATCCTCCGGCCTTGGTGGCGCCCTACCTGCCCACGGCACCACCTGGACGGTAGCAGGCATGACTGCGCAATCCGCTGGCGTACCACTCAAAGACGGTGGCGTGTTTGGCGGCCGCGACCGCAACGGCATGGGTGATTTCAATAAATTCTTGCCCGGTGCTTATACTTTAGGGCAAGTACTCCAAAAAGCTGATTATAATCAATCATTCCTCATGGGCTCAGACAAAACCTTTGGTGGGCGCGATAAGTTGCTAGAGCAACACGGCGATTACCACATCATCGACTTCACCTACGCTCAGCAGCACGGCTTGATTCCTCAAGACTACAAAGTGTGGTGGGGCTATGAAGACAAAAAACTTTTCCAGTTTGCCCGCGATGAAGCTACTCGCCTCAGTAAATTAGACAAGCCATTTAACTTGCAGATGCTGACCGTTGACACGCACTTCACCGACGGCTGGCTGGACAGTGACACCTGTAAACAACAATTTGAAGCAAAATATGACAACGTGCATGCCTGCGCCTCCAAGCAAATTGCCGCCTTCGTCGAATGGGCCAAACAACAACCGTTTTACGCCAACACCACCATCATCATCAGTGGTGATCACCTCGGTATGCAGACGCCATATTATGAAGAGAAGATCGCCGGCGCTCCCTACCAACGAACCGTCTACAACGCCTTCATCAACCCTGCCGTTCAGCCAACTCGCGCCACCAACCGCCAATTCGCCACCTTTGACATGTACCCATCAACCTTGGCAGCGCTGGGTGTGACAGTAGATGGTGACCGCATGGGGCTGGGCACCAATTTATTCTCAAATCGCCAGACACTAGTTGAACAGTTTGGCGGTATCGACCAACTCAACGCTGAACTCAGCAAACGATCGAGCTATTATGAACGAAAAATTTTAAGCAGCTCATAAGCACATCACCTCATTCTGCCTCTTGCCGCAACGTAACAATACGGGGCTCAGCCCAAAGAAAAAGGAGGACATATACCACCAACCATGAACCAAGAAGAAACCACCAAGCCACTCGAGCAGTTTGGGACGGACATCACGGCACTGGCGCGTGAGGGCAAACTCGACCCGGTCATCGGGCGCGATGAGGAAATTCGCCGCACTATGCAAATCCTCAGCCGGCGCACTAAAAATAATCCAGTCCTCATCGGCGAGCCGGGCGTCGGTAAAACCGCCATCGTCGAGGCCCTAGCGCAGCGCATTGTCAAAGGCGACGTACCAGCGTCACTCAAAGATAAGCGACTGATTAGCTTGGAAATTTCCAGCTTACTGGCCGGCGCGAGCTTTCGCGGTCAATTTGAAGAGCGCCTCAAAGCAATTTTGAAAGAAGTCGAAGAGGCTGCTGGCGAAATTATTTTGTTCGTTGATGAAATTCACACCATGGTCGGCGCCGGCAAAACCGAAGGCAGTATGGATGCCGGCAATATGCTCAAACCCGCCCTAGCGCGCGGCAAACTACATATGATTGGTGCGACGACGTTGGCGGAATATCGCCAGCATGTCGAGAAAGACGCGGCCCTGGAGCGGCGCTTTCAGCCAGTGTACGTCGGTGAGCCAAGTTTTGATGATACCGTGGCGATTTTGCGCGGTCTGAAAGAAAAATACGAGGTGCATCACGGCGTTAAAATCTCTGACGATGCCATCGTGGCGGCAGCGCGACTGTCGACTCGCTATCTGCCTGATCGCTTTTTGCCTGACAAGGCCGTTGACCTCCTGGATGAAGCCACCAGCGCCCTGAAGATGCAGCTGGAGAGTGTGCCAATTAGTCTGGATCGGCTCAATAATCGCCGCTTGCAGCTAGAGATTGAAGAAGCCGCGCTGAAAAAAGATAAATCCGACCACGCCAAGGCCCGCAAAGAAGAGATTAATCAGCAAATCGCCGACCTTCGGGCTCAGGCCGAGGTGATTGACAATAAATGGCAACACGAAAAAGACATTCTCCAGACTGTCAATACCGCTACCGAAAAAATGGATAGTTTGCGCTCGCAACTAGAAATCGCCGAACGCGACGCCGATCTGGCCACCGCCAGCCGCATCAAATACGGCGACCTGCCAGAGCTGGAGAAAAAGCTGGCCGCCGCTCGCCAGGAACTGGCCGCCATTCCGCCGGCCGACCGCTTGCTGCGTGAAGAAGTCACCCCTGATGACATCGCTAGCGTGGTGGCGCGCTGGACGGGCATCCCGGTGGAGCGGCTGATTGAGACCGAATCAAGCAAACTAGCCAAATTAGAAGAGCATATCAGCACCCAAGTGATCGGTCAAGACAAAGCCATCGCTGCAGTCGCCAGCGCCATTCGCCGCTCGCGCGCTGGCCTCAGTGATACCAACCGGCCAATCGGCTCCTTCCTCTTCCTTGGCCCCACCGGTGTGGGCAAAACAGAGGTGGCCCGCAGCCTGTGCCGCGAATTATTTGACGACGAGCACGCCATGATTCGTATCGATATGAGCGAATATATGGAGCGCCACGCCGTGGCCCGCCTGATTGGCTCGCCGCCAGGCTACGTTGGTTACGACCAAGGCGGCCAACTCACCGAAGCGGTGCGCCGCCGCCCCTACAGTGTGGTACTGTTTGATGAAATCGAGAAGGCTCATGCCGACGTCTTCAACGTGCTTCTCCAGGTACTGGACGATGGCCGCCTGACCGATGGCCAGGGGCGGACAGTCGATTTCTCCAACACGGTCATCATCATGACCAGCAATGTCGGCTCGCAGGCAATCATGGATTTTGCTGGCGACGATTTGTCGGCACTGGATAATCAGATGCTTGACGTTCTACGCCAGCATTTCCGCCCGGAGTTCCTCAACCGCATCGATGACATCGTCATTTTTGACCGCATTCGACCAGAGGCCATGCGGGCAATTGTCGATGTCCAGTTGAACAAAGTCGCCCGCCAAGTCAAAGACAGCCGCGACATCACGCTGGAGTTTGACGACAGCGTCCGTGACATGCTGGCCCGCGATGGCTACGACCCGGCCTTTGGCGCCCGACCACTGAAGCGCTTGGTGCAAAAACGGGTGCTTGACCCATTGGCGCTGGAGTTAATTGACGGGCGGATTCATGATGGCATGGCGGTGACCGTCAGCGTCGCTGATAACCGGGTGACGTTTCAACAATAATTTAATTCCCTCGTTCAACCCTATTAGCAATGTCTCTTCGCGCTGCTTGAACTAACAAAACTACCTCTATTTACCAAAAAGCGTCCCAGCTACCAACTGGAACGCTTTTGTTAGATTGTCTCCGCGAGAAAATTACTCGGTTTGATTAGCCTCCGCCCGCGTCAGCTTGTCGACCATCGGCAGGATCAAGTAAATACCGATGATAGCTGCCGCCAGACCAGCACCAACGATGGCAAAGTAGGTTGGTGTTAACACCGGCTTCAGTGTCGTCGAGAACATCTTCGTGAATACTGCCCCCGTCCAAACACCGATACCACACGACAGGATCGAGGTGATCAGCAGCGGCGCCACCGATTCAACCATCACCAAACGCTTCAGTTGAATGAGGCGCATACCACCGAGACGCAAAGTATATAGCGAACGGCGACGCTCCATTAGCCCGCCAATCGTCGAGACAACCAGGCTCGCTACCGCCACAAATAACGTCACGCCAATACCAATATAGGCTAAGCTGGCAAATTCGCGAATCGTTGGATTGATATGCGGTTTTTTGGAATCAGTGCCACCCACTACGTATGTCAGATCGTACTGATTAGCGCGCATCACAACCATGCTGCGTAACTTCTCAAGATCATTGTCTGATTTTACTGTTACCAAATATTCCTTGGCACCGTTCGTATCAACCGTATCGTTAATTAGCGATACATTTTTGACCACTGGCGCGTCAAAATTCAACAGCACAAATTGGTCGGACTGAGCATTACTTGGGCAGGTGTGCTCAGTGTATATTGCCAGATCCTGGCAGCGAATTGCACTGCCATCCTCGCGTGGATAGATCGTTGCTACTGACGTGACATACGACTGCTGGTTCAGCTGCTTCGCCATATCGCTCGGCAGTGAACGGCCAATGACAGCTGCCGTACCGTGTTTCAACTGTGAGTATCCGTTGTCTTTGATAGCCTGAACATTTAAGTTCTCAATACCACTGGTTGCTGTCAGGTAAAAACTACCCGCAAATAATGCCAACACGACACCACTCACACCACGGAACACCGTTCGCGAGTGCACTGCTGTACGTTTACCGGCAATCAGCATTGAACCATTATTCGCCCAGCGTGCCGCCAGCAGTGACAGCTTATTCGTCAGCCAGCCACCAGCCAGGACAAGTCCAAGCATCACCAACAGCAAGGCCGCCATCAGCAGTAACATTGGCATAGCTGATTCTTTATTTGCCGTCAGCCAATCCAATCCCGGCTTTGACGATAACCAAACAAAGATGGCGATACCAGTTACCGGTACTAGCGCCCGCCACGCACGCAACTTCTTCACCTTTTCAATTGAGCGTGATACACCCAGTGGCGAAATCTGCGCTCGGCGCATTCGTCGCCAGTTAACAAACACCGTTAGCCCCAACGTCAAGCCAATAATCAATACATATTGCGTACCAGTTAACGCTAAATCACCAGGATTAAACCGCATGCCGTCCATTTTGAACTGCTGTAGTGGTGTTTGCAGCAACCAAAATACACCCAGCCCGATCAGCACACCCACAACCGACGCCAACAGCGATTCCAACATCAATATCCGTGCCACCTGCCGCTTGGTCGCACCGATCAGTCGCAAGGCAGCATAGCGTTTTTCACGCTGTGCCGCACCCAGCTGTGTCGCCACTGACACAAAAATGACGATCGGAAACAGTAAGATGGTTCCACCAACGCCAAGTACAGTGATAGATATGGGATCTAGTCCGACATTTGATGTTAGCCCATTCGCATCCGTCCGGTAAACATTAGCAAAGTAGGAAGCTTGTCCCTGAGCTTTCGCCACATCATCACTTGCCGCCACTTCATCAGCGCTGGCACCACGTACCATCATGAGAGCATCTGGGCCGCTAACATATTCACTAGGGAGTACGCCGAGATATTTAGTGTTACTACCAAAACGCGCCAAGATATCATCCTCAGGGTGGTTGGCGATCGCATCAGCCAGTGCTTTCGATAAGTAATACTCACCAGCCTGCGGTGTTTTCAATTTGGCAAACTGCGGCGATTTAGCCGTACCGTACATCGAGTAGGCCTGGATATATTGACCGCACCACTTTGACGCATTACCAAGTCGCACAACATTACTAATTCTTAGTGGCTCAATACCAGCAATTGGTTGTTGTGAAGCCTCTTTGCGACTAGCTTGGTGTGCCGCCAGACTGATGGCTGATCCCCCAGCGCGTCTCATAAGTCCATTGATACCAGCCGTAAAGCAGCACACTAGTACGATCCCCAGCGCCACCGCCGCCGTCGTCAAGCCCAGACGCGCGAACGACTGGCGGCCAGACTTTTGTAGTAACATCCAACTAACGCTCATTAGATAATCCTCGCATTAGCTTTATTAACCCTCGCCTGCGCCAGACGCGCCGCCGCAGCACCGGAAATCTGCCCATCACGGACGATGATTTCCCGATCAGCGTAGGCGGCAATCGTCGGCTCATGCGTCACCATGATGACTGTCGTGCCGTGCTCTTTGGCGGTTTTGATGAACAATTCCATGACCTTTTCTGAGTTCAGACTATCTAGTGAACCAGTCGGCTCGTCAGCGAACAACACTTTTGGCTCAATCACCATGGCTCGGGCAATTGCCACGCGCTGCATTTGTCCACCCGACAACTCGCCAAGCATACTGTTAGCTTTACTCGCCAACTCAACATTGTTCAGCCATGTTTCTGCTCGTTGATAAGCTTCTTTACGCTTGATGCCGTTAAGTAGTAGTGGCAACGCTACATTGTCCAGCGCTGTCAGCTCCGGCACCAACTGCCCAAACTGAAAAACAAAGCCAAAACTGATACGCCGCAATATGCTACGCTGATCATCGCTCAGTTTGTCAATCCGCCGGCCATCAAAGTCAATCTCGCCACTATCGACCTTGGTAATCGCCGCCAAGCTATGTAGCAGTGTTGATTTACCAGACCCAGACGGGCCCATGATCGCCAGCACCTCGCCCGCCTCGACATCCAAGCTAACACCGCGCAGCGCCTGTGTTTGCCCGAACGACTTTGTAATTTTTTCAGCGCTAATTATTGGTTTGCTCATGCAAAATTTCCTCCTTTAGCCGCGTTAACCGCGAAATTGTTAATTCAATCCAGCGCAAATCCGCCTCCAAATGATACAGTGCGTGGTCAATTAGCAACATGTCTGACAGATTGCTATCGCGCCGCTGTGCTGTCAGCTCGCGCATTCGTTGGATGTGCGCCTGCCGTTGATTATCCAAATACGGTGACGCATCGCCATCTTTCAGGATAGCCAGCACCGCTTTGATATACATGGTTGCTTGCAGTTGCGGCGACGGTGCTTCTGGCGCTTCCAGCCACGCCTGTAAATCTTGCTTACCTTCATCGGTAATCTCATACCGAACTCGATCCGGCCCGCCCGATTCGCTGGTATCAGTAATTTCTTTGACTTTATTGTCGCGTTTGAGCCGCGCCAGAGTTGAATATATCTGACCGGTTAAAATTGGCTTGTCCTTACCAAAATAGCCGTCATATTTTTTCTTCAATTCATAGCCATAATTTGACTCTTCCGCTAAAAAACCTAACAGGGTATATTGAACGCTCATACTCTTACTATACACCCAGTGTTTATTTATTGCAAGAGTTTTATACACTCAGTGTATAGTGTATTCTATCACCTAACCTCACCAGAATGCATACTATTATGCAATTTTGACGTATAATGGATGCATGGTTCAATTTTGCCGAGTATACAACAAACAGCAGTCCATCAAGTCAGCTATGGTAGGAGTTGGTAAAATCCTCAGCCTACCACAGTACGCACTATTGGCACTTACCCTATCTTTACTCGTTGCACTCATTATTTTCTTTGCCATCAATGCCAATTTTTACGGCCCGCTGATGATGTCGCGGTTGCCGATATTAGACAAAATTTCCCTTTTTGGAACCATGTTCATTGATATATTCAAACAGGGTTTCAGTTCGCTCAACGGCGCGTTGCTCCTTGTGGTGTCACTTCTCCAAGGACTGTCAATCACCGTCGTCATTTTCACTGCCAAGAAAAATAAGCGTAATGAACAGTCGGTCACCAGACAAGTCGGACTCAGCGGCCTGGCCTCTGTGGCTGCTGCCATCGGCCTGGGCTGCGTTCCCTGTGGCACATCACTCATCCTGCCGCTCGTTGCCGTGTTCTTCTCAGGTGCTGCTGCCGCCACTGCCGCCACCGTCGCTGGCACCATCGTCCTGGTGTTAGCCCTACTGTTAAGCCTCTTTTCACTCTACAAGTCTGGACAAATCGCCTTTATATATACAGAATTAGCAAAACAGGAGGAACTATGAATCGACAAAAATCAGCAGGCATAGCAATCATCTGGGTTATTTCAGGCATTTTGATTACGGCAATCGTCGCATTGTTTATCTACGGCATCGTTAATCGTCCACCAAATCGCCATGTCGGTGACGGCAAACCGTGGAACGAAAAGATGTCACAAGGCTCTAGCGAAGCTAAGCATGTGTTCGTTGACTACACTGACTATTTCTGCTCATTCTGTGCCGAAGTTGAAGCAGCCACCAACGCTGATTTCTTCAAAAATGAGTATCTCAAGTCAGGCAAAGTTCGCTACGAACACCGCGTGGTGACGCTGCTCAAAGAAGTTACCGACAACACAGAAACTGGCGCTCACGCTGCTTTTTGCGCCGCCGACCAAGACAGATACTGGCAATATACACACGACATCGTGCCGCGCATTAAACGTGACTATTTTGACAAAGGAATTGGTGTGAAAAACGTTGCCGTGCCGCAAAAAATTCCACCACTGCCACTAGACTATTTCCTGGCGTCTGCTAAACATATTGGTATGGATGAGGTGAAATTTACTGACTGTATGACCAAAAAACCACACCAAAAAGAAATCGATGACAATACTCAAAAAGCTCTTTCGCTTGGTGTGAGCGGCCTACCATACATGGTGATCAATGATTATGTTGCTAGTGGATTTGCTGGTGGTGAAACTGGCTTAAAGGCAATCTTGAAAGCTGGCGGAGTGAACTAATGTCTGCCAAAAAAACGCAAACAAAATCTCAAAAATCATCAAAAGAACGACCGTCAACTCGATCCAGTTATAGATCAAGAACCAACATAATGCCTGCAAACCGACCTCGATTGAGCAGTATTATATTCACTACGTTGCTTTTGCTGGCCGTTAGCGCAATGGGGGTTCTATTTTACCTCCATTCCAAGCAGCCGCCAACTCAACGTCCAACTGTTCTGGAAGATGAAAAATACTATTTCACCGATTCGCGCTATGCCGGCATTCGCTCCAAGTTTGTGACGCGCGACACCAAACGCGAAAAGGTCTCAATTGAATATCCAATCACCAGCAATTCCAAAATCAACAAACTCATCGCCCGAGCAATTGACCGCGCTGATAGTGATTTTCGCTACACTTCGTCAAGCACCATCACCTTTGAGCGACCAATGACCGAAACCATCAGCTACCAAGTGACGCATAATAATTCCGTCGCCCTGTCGATCATCGTCAACATCAAACAAGATATGCACGGCGCCCATCCAGTGGCACTAACACTATTTTGGACCTTTGATAAAGAGTCTGGTGAAGTGATTAGCCTGGATAATTTGACTGAAAAATCAGAGGAAGCCACCAAGGCAATCGTGACAGCCGCCCAACGAGACGTCGCACAAACCATCAAACAACGTCAGCAGCCAGAAGCAAATCTTGAGGAGATGATCACCAAAGAAACATTGGCAAACTTTACCATCGCTGATGATGGCAATACCTTGGTCTGGCCAATTGGACAAGCCTCCCTGTTGCCATCAGCCTATGGCGAATTAACCATCAAAGTACCGACCGCAACTGTTGCCAAATACCTACAAAATCCGACAGCCCAAAAACTAGGGAATTTCCCTAAACCACCCGAGCCAAAGCCAGCACCAGCACCAGCGCCCGCCGCACCAGCACCCACGCCAACCACTGGCAATAAAGTGATCGCTTTGACATTTGATGACGGGCCGGGACCATATACTGCACACCTTCTAGACATCTTGGATCAGTATGGTGCGAAAGCGACGTTCTTCTTGATCGGTAGCAAGGTTTCCGGACAGGCTAGTGTCGTACGCAGCATCCATGCACGCGGCCACCAACTAGGCAATCACTCATGGTCACATCCGGAATTACCTAAGCTATCAGTTGACCAAATTGCTGGCGAAATCGACCGCACCAACGAAGCCATCAGACAGGCCACTGGCGTCAAACCGAACATCTTGCGCCCGCCTTATGGCGCCGTCAATGGTGTGGTTTTGGAGCAACTCCGGGCGCGTGGCATGTCATCAATCTTGTGGTCGGTCGACACGCGGGATTGGGCTGATCGTAATAGCCAAATTGTCTGTTCACGCGCTGTTGCTGGCGCTCGCCCTGGAGCGGTCATCTTGATGCATGACATTCACCAAACTTCCGTCAATGCCGTGCCGTGTATCCTCAGCTCACTGAAGCAGCAGGGGTATTCATTTGTGACGATACAGCGGTTACATTAGTCCACCTGATCAATCTCAAATGTCTTGTATTTCGAGGTTGCACCGCGTAGTAATTTTACCTTTGAGGGTGCCACGCCGAGATGCTTTGCTAGTAGTTTCGCCGCCGCTAGATTTGCCCGACCTTCAATGGCTGGCGCTTTGGTGTAAATCGTCAACGAACCGTCGTTATTCGTGATGACTTCTTCGCGATGGCGGGAGTTGGGTTTAAGGTAGGCGGAGATTTTTATAGTTAAGTCCTAGGTTTTACCTACTTTTAATTTTACCTTGAGTCTTAGCGCTATATCGCTCTATATTTTGTTAGTTACCCTCCCTATACCGTAACTTTCGCTTATCAAATGCCGGCTTGGTGCCCTCAAGAATATCTACTATTCGCTTATTTATGCCAGGATTTTCTATTGAGCCACATTCAGCAGAGAACTTGTTCTCACCACTAGTTTTATCTAGACTTGTATATATAATCTGCTCCGCATCTGCACCTACAGCCAAGTTTGGGTTGTGAGTAACCATAATTATCTGACGACGCTTTTTCGCAATGCGTATAAAGTGCGTGAGCACTTCAAAGACGCTTTTATTATCAAGATTATCTTCAGGCTGATCCACAATTAGTGGTATATCTTCCTTATCGATCATCAAGTAGAATACCAACAGTACAGCACCTTTTTCTCCTGGCGACAATTGATCAAGACTTTTTCCGTCTTGTCTCAAATCGTAGCTCGGTGTCAAATACTCCAACGAAAACAAGAAATTGTAAAATTCCTTCACTTTATTTACTTGATCAGATATGTTTCGCTTTTGCATACCACCCTCATTGCGCTCGTCTTCTTCCAGCCATCTTATTGAACTGTCAAGCAATTGCCTTACTCCGTCTTCTTCTGATAGATTCATAGAGTCAAGCATTGCACTCACATTCCCAGTATCAGCATTCTGGAACGTACCTTTTTTTGTTTTATTAATATATCCAAGGAAATTATCTACAAATCCTTCATCAAGTTTAAAGCCGACATCAATCATCATATTAAATTTATCAGCGAATTCACCACCTTGCGAAATTGCACTGTCAATAGACTTCTTAAGAGTATTGTATATATTGATAATTTCCCGCTGTTTATTAAATATTTCTATAGACTTATCTAGTCTTGCTTTTCTTCTTTCTGCTAAATCATTATCCAACTTGCTTTCAATGTATTCCTTCTCCGCCTTAAGATACTTCAGACTGTCGACTTTACCATTGTCTCCTTCAATATCTTTTTTGCGTCTCACCCACTGCGCAAGTTTTTCTTTATAAACCTGATATTCTTTTTCCGGTTTACTGAGCTCATCTGTCTTGTTTTTAATTTTCTGTCGAATTATTTCTTGGCTAGCTACAAAGCTATTTTGATATGCCCTTTCTCTATCCACATCATTCTTAATGCTTTGGTCTGCATCAATATCCTTTTTTGATCTTAATTTCCCCTCTAGATCATCTAGCTCTTTATTTATTTTTTTAAGTTTCTCGTTAATTGCTTTTTTATCAAAACTAACTTTTATAATCTCATCTATGTTTAGTTTGAATTTGCTAAAGACATCTCCATTTTCCTGCTTAAATTTAGTCAGGCTTAGTTCTAGTTGCGATATCTTGTCAGTTAGCTGTTTAATTTCCTCTTTATTCCGAGTGACCGTATTTAATCTTTGATTTGCCTCCTCTATGTTTTCAGCTAGTTCAGCATTCTGCTTATTAAGCTGTGCGATGTTCTTATATGCTTTCGATATCTTTGCTTTCATCTCAGAGCTATGATCTTTTGACGGGTCCGTAACTTCCTCCGGCTTATTAGTCATATGAGACTTAAGCTCTTTTTCTTTTTCTTTAATTTGTCCATTTATTTTATTCAAATAGTCAGGGTGCTTCTTCTCTTCAAGCTTAATAATACTTTCTGAGATACTATTCACGTCGTTTCGTATTGTACTCAAGTCAGAATCTATCACCTGAGTTTTTTTCTCTATTAATTCATCAAACGATCCGCAGCCTAGCCTGTCTTGTTCTGGTATATGGGCGAAAATAACACTCTTAAGTGTACTATCAAACCCCTCAGCTTCTAGGTCGTTAGTTAACCGTTCGAAATAATTTTGAGGAAGATACCTCACTTTTTCTGGTGCATTCTTATCAGTTTCATCAGCTAGACACATTCCCTCGTCTACACCAGATCCATCAGACCATACAAGATTTGCCTCAAAGTTCTCAGCATATCCCTTCTTCTTAAACTTCTTTGTTGTTAAAAAAGAAAGGTTATTCTGCTTATCACCAATATTATGGGCATTCCCCAATAGGCCAATAATGTCAGACAGTGCGCTTTTCCCGTTTCCCTTGTTTCCTATTATAGCCACCAGTTCCTTGTTAAGCTCTAGACTGACTCCATCAAACCAAATGCCATTTTTACCGTTATAGCCAGCTTTCTTTCTTATATTCAATGACTCTATGTATTTTGTTTTATTACTAGCTACTCTTTCCAATAATGGCGGCTCTTTACCAATATAAACCCGATCTTCTGGCTCACACCTCAGTTGCTTTAACCCGTCAAATGTTAAATCTCCCTTAATCCAACAATATCGATCATCATCTGGAGCAAAAAGCTTATCTTCAGTATGGGCATCACTACCGTGAATGCAAGGCTTCAATGAACCGCACTTTTCCCTTACTTCTGTTGGACTGTCACTTTTCTGTCCCAAAAAATATTTCCTGTCACCTTCATTGCTCGAAAATATCATATCAGAAATATGATAGATACTTCTTCTTATGCCATCTAGACTACCGGGCTCACCTTCAAATAAATCATAATGCTCTTGAAAAGCAGAGGCTCCGTCATTTTTCGAATTACAAACAACAACTACTGCATTGTCAGCAAGCTTCTTATCTTTAAGCACTTCTTTAATTTGACTAATTTCTAGATGAAACTTATTTATTCCCTCTTTATAAGCAATATTGTCATCTAACTTATGGCCATCGCCTAATAATGACTTACCGTACTCAATTATACCCTGCCTATTCATCAGATAATTACCGCACTTCAACTTACTAAAAAAATTATTATCAAGATAATTAATTAAATTTTCTTCTGGATTAAAAATAAAATGTATATTTACAAGTCTACCCTGTTTTGTGGCTGGGAGCATTCTTAGCTCTACATTTGGTAATAGTAAGATGTTTTTTATCTGCTTCTTCTCACTTTCAGTAAAATTCGCTTTATCATCAATCTTACTAACATAGTCCTTAACCTTTTTATAATTATCTATACTAAAATAATCTGTTACGCCAACTGCTGCTATGTTGTTATCTATGGCTTTGCGAAACAATACCTCACAAAATGCTTCAAAGTCTTCACTTTTGAACTGATCATTTTTATTTGTACCCTTAGTATGCACATGCAGATCCCATCTGCGCCATTCGGATCCACGAGAAAAGTTGTTAGTCATATTTCCTCCAATTTGAGACTATGGATTTGATTAGTAGCTTACTACAAAATTAATCAGGCTTTTATTATTTATTGTTATATAAATATATCCAATACACCCACTAGGAATAATGCTTGCTATTAATATCCAGTCTTTTGTTATCATAAGTTCCTTTCTAACTATAATTTATATGCTCATTTCGCCGACGTGACATGCTATATCTATTGCATATATGGTTACCCACTAAAAAGTACTTTAGTGTGTTTACCGCGAGCCACGCACATCGCTACCACCAACACACCGACCAGCCGCGACACCAATGATGAGTCATCCGTAGCCGATTGAGTCGTTGTCACCACCCCCTCTTCTGAATTTAGCGGACTATCATCCATCCATAAGCCGGAGGGTGGATGGTTTTTAACAAACAGAAAAACATCGTCCACGGTACTCACTTCACTGACATAATCATACTCCTCAACCATATCATCTACTGCTAATTCAACCTGCTCATCCGGCTCAGCTTCTACAAACGCAACCATTGCATCAGGAGAAGCAATCTCTTTCATCTCTTTAGCTGGGTTAACATCTGATGTTATATCACTAATCTCTATAGCCGCTGCCTTAATGTCATCATCACTGTGCCATGCATCACTTTCTGCTGCTGGTTTTACAACTACGCTGTTTTGCTTCTCACGAGGCAAACCATACTCCTCCAGCGCCCGCTCTGGCGCCTCACGCAACTCAATATTAGGCACTGGCTCATAGGTATCTTTGATGGCTTCAACTACTGAAACTGCCTGGAAGTCATCCAGTAACTCTACAGGTTTATCCTCAATTTTACCTTCATCAGCCACAAAAGTCTCCGGCTCATCAATTTCTTGAGACGCCACTGTCGTCTCTCTCACCACTAGTTCAACTGCCACCGCCTCAACTAAAGGCACTTCTGGCTCCACCGCTGACGGCTGCTCAACAAAAAATATCACATCCTCCTCGGCCCATACTTCATCATCACTGCAAGAACGCTCTTCTATCACCGCCACCGCATCATCAAACTGCTCAACTGGAGAAATCTGCGCTTCATAAACCGCCTGATCTACTGTCGCTTCCTGATTACTATCCTGTGGTAACCCAACCTGGAGTTCATCTTCATTACCAGCAGTAGCGACAGAAGGCTTTACATCCATAACTTCTCGTTCGGTTGCAGCATCATCCCCGGGCACCACTTTCACCGCCTCATACGCTGCTGGCGCATCAACAATAGTAGGCTGTGTTGGGGTGTCATCAACCGCAAGCTCTTCGTTCACAGAGATCATCTCTTCACCATGTTCAACACTGTTTTGAATTGGCGACGGCACCGTCACCGGCTGATCAGACTGCTTCTTTACTGGCATTGACGTGGCGGCAATTATTTCTTTGGCGGTTGTTTCACATTTCACGTCTTCGGTCTGTATATCAACTGACGGCTCCGGCGCTTGGGCGGAGAGTTCTTGCTCAATAGCCAGCAGTGCGCTCTTTTCTTCCGCTTTGCTCACTATACTATAGCTATTATTATAATCTCCTGTGTTGTCGGCTGTAGTATTATGTGGCGGCGTTTCTCTTGATGGCACCTCAACTGGTGATACTGGCGACAAACTGTCAGCAGTATCCACCACCTTAACTAGCCTTGGTTCTTTTACCTCAATTTGCGATGACACTTGAACATCACTCACTACCGTGTCAGCAAAATCGTTATTTACCTTTTTCACATCCTCGATAGCAGGCACGATCGGCTCAACTTCAATTCTCATCGACGTCGGCTGCTTATTATCATGATGCGCCGCGTCAGAAAAAACATTAACAACACGTTGCACTACCTTCTTTGAAGAATTGCTTACCTCTGCCGCTTCAGTGTCTATATCATCACCCAGAACTTCGCCCGTCTTGTTAGTCAAAGCTTTGCTCTCTCGTTCCTGAGACATGATTCGTTCGGTTGATTCATCCGTTCTATCATCACCAGCTTCAGTAGCGTCTGTATTTATCGCATTCGCCTCACCATCACTGGAGTTGACGTAACCCGCCACGACAATATCATCATCATTGTCATTCAGCAGCTCACTCAAATACGATTCGCGTTCTGGCGCCGGCTGTAGATTTTCATCAGCAAAGTTAATCATTCGTAAAATTGAACATGTACCACTCGCTGCACAACTCGCGCAGGCTGCGCTCGCTACGCCCTGACATATTGTCTCTCTTCGCTCGTCGCTCATCTGGTTTTCCGGCGAGTTAATCTCGCTTTTGCTGGCAAGTGATAATGCGTCAACCGGCGCAGGCATATCTTTTAAGTCGGTACTGTCATCCATGAAAGTGTCAAGCTTTTCTTCGCCGCTAGCCACCGCCACTAAGTCAAGGTTTACTGTTTCGTCCGTATCAGCATTCACCTCCTCGCCAATATCATCAACATCAGACGAAAATTCCTCACCACCAGCACCACCTCTCAGCGACGAAAATACGTCAAAATTATCACCGTCAATTCCTGTCGGTGATAATTCTATAGTAGTCGCTGCCCCAATCATTGCTCAAAAAATGTCTCCGTTGAAATATGTGATTCATCAACGCCAGCGGCGGTTAGTTTTTGCCAAACATCGCGCACAAATGGCAGGCTACCGCAGACCAGAAAGTGCGCATCATCTGGCACTTCGCTAACAATGTTAGCCACTTCAAACCGCCCGTTATGCCAGCCGTTCTTTTCCTCGACCTGCTGGCGGGTACTAAACTTGTTGACCTGAATGTGTGAGGCCGCTAACTCCTCAGTAAACACCATATATTCCGGCGATTTTTGACTCAAATAGAGAAAGGTCGGCTGCTTGGCGTCCGCCAAAATACTCCAAATCGGACTGAGCCCGCACCCCGCCGCGATGCCGACTAGCGGCCGCTCAGTCTGCGGATTGAAATCGCCGTATGCCCGGCTAATGTGCAGCGTGTCGCCAACTTTACGCGAACACAAATAGCTGGAGAATTCACCGCCAATATTTTTCACAGTAATCGACATTAAGTCCTCGTGTGGGCGCGAAGAAATACTATAAGCCTTGCCTTCGCGCACCTGGCTGCCCTCAATGAACACTGTGATATATTGCCCCGCCATAAAGTCAAACGGCCGCGCAACATACAGCGTTGTCACCTCAGGGTTTTCCTGGCGCACCCGCACAATTTCGACAGTTAGTGAATCACGCATTCTTCGACATACCTTTCCATTATGTTTTGGGCAGCCCTAAATTCTTCGTCAGTGAAAGTGTGGTAATTGGCAAACTTCGGGCTAATGGTGGTACCGGTGCGAAAATGCTGCAGGGCAAAGCGTTTAGCTCCTTTGACCAACTCGCCGATCTTTTCAAAATCCGCCACCTCTAGCTGCTCGCGAACGATTGTCGTCCGAAATTCATGACCAATTCCTGAATCAATCATCAGCCGCACATTAGCTTTGATTGCCGCGAGATCAATCGGCCGCGCCGCAATCTCCACATATTTCTCCAACGGGCCCTTGACATCCATGGCGATAAAGTCAATCGTCCCCTCCTCGACCATGCCGCGCACCATGTCAGGATGCGTGCCGTTGGTGTCTAGCTTGACATCAAAACCAAGCTGCTTGATCATCCGGCACAGCACCGGCAAATCTTCATTAACCGTCGGCTCGCCACCAGAAATCACCACACCGTCTAGCTTGCCAACACGTGATTTCAGAAAAATCATCGCCTCTTCAACCGGGATGCTCGGCGCTAACCGCTCAGGTAGCACCAGCTCAGGATTATGGCAATAGCCGCAGCGCATATTGCAACCCGAGAGGAACAGCGCTGCCGCCACGTGCCCTGGATAGTCCACCAGCGACAGCTTCTGAATCCCACCGATCGCCACCTTAAGCTGGGACAGCGACGGCGTTGACTCGCTGATGTTCGGCGGCATCGTCATAATGCTCCCTCATATCAAATTCAGCTTGTTTACCCTTGTTCCACTGAGAAACTGGACGCAAGAAGCCAACCACACGTGAGTAAACTTCGGTCGCTTCACTACAGCTTGGGCAGGTTGGATGTTCGCCAACCAAGTAGCCGTGATTTTTACAAATACTAAAGCTTGGGCTAAAGGTAAAGTACGGCAATTTGTAATTTTCACAAATCGTCTTCACGAGTTTTTTCAGCGTCTGCGGGTCGTCCATGCGCTCGCCCAGGAAGAAGTGAATTACCGTACCGCCCGTGTATTTGGTCTGCAAGTTATCCTGCAAATCCATCAGCTCGAATAAATCGTCGGTGTAGTTAACTGGCAGATGGCTGGAGTTGGTATAAAATGGATGCTTGACCGCCGCGCCAAGGCCATTGGCAAAGTGTGCTCGGTCAGGGAAACTAGCTTTGTCAAGCTGTGCCAAGCGGTAGGTCGTACCCTCAGCTGGCGTCGCCTCTAGGTTGTAGTTATTGCCCGTTTCTTTCTGGTATTCCACCAAGCGGTCGCGCATAAAGTCAAGTGTTTTCTCAGCAAAGGCCTTGCCCTTTTCAGTACCGATGTCAACGCCCAGCAAATTCAACGCCGCCTCATTTGTGCCGATCAAACCGATGGTCGAGAAGTGATTCTTCCAGTATTGGTTAAATCGCTGCTTGATGTTGCGCAAGTAGAACTTGGTGTACGGGTAGAGGTTAGCGTCGGTCAATCGCTCCAAAACCTTACGTTTAGTCTCCAGGCTATCTTTCGCCATATCCATCAATTCAGCCAAGCCCTTAAAGAACTCTTTCTCGTTCTTGGATTTCAGTGCCAAGCGTGGCAAATTGATAGTAACCACACCAACCGAACCAGTCATTGGGTTTGAGCCAAACAGTCCGCCGCCGCGGTATTCCAGCTGACGATTATCAATGCGCAGGCGACAGCACATTGAGCGGGCATCCTCTGGATCCATATCAGAATTGATAAAGTTTGAAAAGTATGGAATGCCGTATTTAGCACTGGCTTCCCACAGGCTTTCGATCACTGGATTGTCCCAGTTGAAATCTTTGGTGATATTAACCGTTGGAATTGGGAAGGTAAAGACGCGGCCGTTAGCATCACCCTCAGACAAGACCTCGAGGAGCGCCTTGTTGAGCATATTCATTTCTTCTTGATAATCGCCGTAAGTGGAGTCCTGCATCTCACCACCGATGATCACTGGATTATCCGCCATGTGCTTTGGGCACTCCAGGTCAAGCGTAATGTTCGTAAATGGCGTCTGGAACCCAACCCGAGTCGGCACATTAACGTTAAAGACAAATTCTTGCAGCGCTTGCTTAACCTCACCGTAGTTCAATTTATCGGCATGAATAAATGGTGCCAGCAGTGTATCAAAATCAGAGAATGCCTGAGCACCAGCTGCCTCACCCTGTAAGGTGTAGAAAAAGTTCACTACTTGACCCAATGCCGAACGGAAATGCTTGGCTGGCTTGGACGCCACCTTGCCGGCAACACCAGTGAAACCTTCTTGCAACAAGTCAGTCAAATCCCAACCGACACAGTACACGCTGAGAAGGTTCAGGTCGTGAATGTGCAAATCACCTTCTTTGTGCGCCTGACCAATCTTTTGTGTGTAGATTTTGTCTAGCCAGTAAGTTTTGGTAACTTCCGCCGAGACATAATTATTCAAACCCTGTAGACTGTAGCCCATGTTGGAGTTCTCGTTCACCTTCCAGTCCAGATTACCAATATATTGATCGATCAAATCAACATGCGCGTTGGACGTAATTTCACGCAATTTTTTGTGCTGGTCACGGTAAATAATGTAGGCCTTGGCAGTTTTCTTAAACTTAGAATCAATCAACGTATCCTCGACGATATCCTGGATATCTTCAACGTCTGGTAATTGTTTTTGATTGCGAGCTTCCAGTACCGCCAATACTTTTTCGGTCAGTTCCTTGGCTGTTTTTTTGTCAAATTCGCCAGTCTCCAGGCCGGCTTTTTCAATAGCTTTTTCGATTTTTTTGCGATCAAATTTGACGGTGCGACCATCACGCTTTTTGATTGATTTGTACATACCCCTCCTTATTCTGACAACAACAAACCAGCCCCAACCTCCCCGAGGGGCTTGTGTTGCAAAAAACGTTATTTATTTTCTAAAACACCATATGTAGTGCTTAATATAGAATATACACGCAATATATAGCGTCTGTCAACGAAAATACATTGTATTATTTACATGTATGGGATTCTTGTATTGTTTGTAGTAAATCATAAGCGGTGGCTGCTGTTAGTGTCTGCATTTGGCGAAGAGTATCGCCTAGCTGGAGCGGCGGTTTGAGGCTGCGGATAAGATAAAACCCAACAAATGACGCCAGCATTTCTGTATTCAGTTCGTCTAGCCATGGCGTTACATCCTGACCGTGCCGCGCCATATCAACCAGAAATTCCGTCGCACCAGACCCCCGTGGCGCATAGGAAGCCCAATTCCAATCAACCAATTTCAACTCACCAGTTTGCGGATGAAACGCCAAGTTATCACTGCGAACATCACTGTGGTTAAAGCAATCTTCTGGCTGTTTGACGAAGTGTTTGGCACGTACCGAAATATCGGCTAATTCATCGCTCCTACCGAGTAATTCCATCATCTTCTGGCAACGGTGCTGGTTGACTTCTGATTGCTCCGGTGACAATGTTTGGTAATTATCGATCAGCTGACGGCGAATATCAGCATCAGCAATAACCCGGTCAATGCCGTCATCCAGGCCGAGTTCTGTCGTCGTAAACGGCTGTAATTGCAGCTCCTCAACCACTTCATGCGGTAACTCCGTTTTTTCCAACTCTCGAGTTGCTGTTACTACTGCTGAAATATATCGCTTGGCCACAGATTTTTCCGCTGGCGGCCGCCACAACCAGCCGTCGGCTGACGCATAACTACTGGTCATCAGCACATGCCCGTTGCCATCCAGTTTTATCCAGTCAGCAACAAATTTTGGGTGAACTTTCTACAGTAACCGCATCACTTCATAATCTTTTTTTAGCCAAGCTAATTCCCGCTCGCCGTCGTCCGGCAGCAAATCAACATCAACTTCTTTGACAAAAATCGTCCGATCGCCCGCCGACACCAAGGCGCGGCGATTACGCGAAAAGCCGCCACTGACTGGCGTAACTCGCAGGTCGGAAGAGTCGACACCGAGTTCCGCTGCCGCACATTGCAGGGCGTTGCCGGTTAATAGTTTGTTATGGCTGGGTAGTGTTTCTATATGGGGAATTATAACATTTAAAATATACCTACTCTATTGCGCGATATCATCAAACAGATTTATGCCAGGTCATACAACGGCAGTTGCCCTATCACACTCCCGTGTCTCGCCGATAAAATCCGATCAGCGCCACGCTAAGAGCCACCAAACTCACACAAACTAAAATGACCAATTTTCCTAAGTCCAACCCGTCCATCAAAGTACCTGGGATGTTGTAGTAATGAATGAGCGACCAAACGTCGTAATCTTTCCAGCTTTCGATCAGCTTGGCGGTGATTGACAGGGAGTACATCGATAGAAAAATTAGACTACCAACGCCGACAGCCAGCCCGCGCCTACCTGTCACTGCCTGAGTGACAAAGGTGAGACTGCCAAAACTAAGCCCCAAAAACCACAAACTCACACAAGCCCCGACAACGTGCGTGAGGTTTGGATGAAAGTCGAACAGCGGACCGATGAGCGCAATCGTCATACACAATAGCACTGGAGGAATCACCAATAATCCTGCCATCGCCGCATATTTTTGCAGTACAATCGTCACGCGAGTTCGTCGACTAGCGAGGAGTAACTCCAGCGTGCCCGAATCTTCTTCTCGGCCAATTACCCCAGCGCCCAAAATAATCGCTGTAATCACCACCCCGACCATCGCCACCAGTGGAAATAGCTCAATACTCAGCCAGCCTTCTGGCGTGGTGCCAATCGCCAAATCGCCAACCACCGCCTTCATACCAGCCGGCATCATGTTGACGAACGGACTTAATTGATCGCTAAATTTATTGAACAGCGCTGAAAACAACACCGCCACAACACTAATACCAATACCCAAAAACAGTGGCAACTTGTAATTTTGCCGCACCGTTTGCCACATCATCGCTTTGCCTCCTCACCTTCATAATACCGCATGAATAATTCCTCTAGTTCTAACTCTGATTCGCGCAATAGTTTTGGTTGGTATTCGGCGATGAACGAGACAAACTCCGCTGCGTCGCCCTTGACAGTAAATTCGTATTCGTCGCCGCGACGTTGGACGTCGGTGATGGATGGTAGTTTTCTGGCTACCGTTAGGGACGGTTTTTTGGCAAAGGTCACAATGTAGCGGTGTGTTGACAGGTGCTTCATGGTTGCGATGTGTTCAATGGCAATCAATTTTCCATCGCGAATAAAGCCAGCACGGTGGCAAATCTTTTGCACTTCAGCCAGGTCGTGGCTGCTGACAAACACTGTGGCGCCTTGCTCGGAAACTTCGCGCACCAAATCGTAAAATACCTGCTTCATCAGCGGATCCAGCCCGCTGGTCGGCTCGTCCAAAATTAGCAATTTCGGGCGGTGCATAAAAGCTTGAATCAAGCCAATTTTCTGACGATTACCCTTGGAAAGTTGACGAATCGGTCGATCCAGCGCCGCCTCAAAACGCTCAGCCAGTTCATCAACATATCGCCAATCAACCTTCCGACCCGTCCGCGCCAAAAACTTCAGCAATTTCCGACCAGTCATAGTTTCATACAGGGCAATGTCGCCCGCCAGATACCCAACCTGATCATGAAGGGCTGTTCGTTCATTAGAATTCCGTCCACCCAGCAACTCTACCCAGCCATCCGTTGGCCTCAAAAAATCCATCACCGATCGAATCGTTGTACTTTTACCCGCACCATTCGGCCCAAGAAAACCAAACACCTCACCTTCATGCAGCTCCAGCGATACATTGTCGACTGCCAGTTTATGACCAAAGCACTTGGTCAGCCCATGTAATATCAGCGGTGAAGTGTCACTCATAACGACTCCTTTTATAGTCATCATTTGCTATGGTTTCAGTATATAACATGGTAGGTTTTTATACCACCAGATTAAAACGTAACTTTATTTAATTGTAAGCGATTAACTGGTCAGTTATCAGAAATGTAAGCTGAAAGTAGAGCCCTGGCCCGCTTCGCTTTTAACACTCAGTTGGTAGCCATTTTTGTCAGCCACCGCCTTGGCGATAGCCAGCCCGAGTCCATAGCCCGAATTATGCCCACGCGTACGCGCTTCATCACTACGATAAAACCTGTCGAAAATTTTCGCCTGGTCTTGTTTGGCGATACCAATGCATTGGTCGACGACTGATAGCGTTTGTCCGTCCAGCCGAATGACTACTGTACTGCCTGGCGGTGAATATTTAATGGCGTTATCGATCAGCGTACCCAAAATTTGCGTCACCGACATGACTGCGACCACATGATTTACTGACGGTACTTGCACATCCAGCACCACTTGCTTTTTGTCGGCCACCGGCTGATAGCGATCAACCGTGTCACGGACAAGTTTCGCCATGTCGACCGCCTGTTTTTCAATCTGCTGATTATCGACCTGGGTAAGTTGCAACAAATTGTCCGTCAGTTCGCGCAATTTTTCAACCTCGTCAATGTTGCACTGAAACACCGTTCTCACCTTTTTCTCATCCAGCGTTTTTTTGCGTAGCGCCACTTCGTTGGTGGTCATCAACGCCGTCAGTGGCGTCCGCAGCTCGTGACTAGCATCCGACACAAATTGCACCTGCGCCCGCATCGCCCGCTCGATCGGCGCCAAGGTCCTCCGCGCCAACAACAAACTCAACCAATACCCAATCAACAACATCACGCCGTTCAGCACTATCAATGACATAACGACCGACCCACGGGTTTCGCTATTGCGCCGTTCCAGGCGGAGATTGAACTGAGTCTCAAACATGGCGGGCGGCTGCTGACTATGTTCGCCTGGTGGCAGTGGTCGATTGAGTTGCGCCGCGGTAATAATATAAATAATCACACTAAACACCAACGACAGCGTCATAATCACCGCCAAATAGCTCAGCGCCAAGCGCCGCACTCGCTGCTGTCTCATGATTTTTCCTCCAGTTTATAACCAAAGCCTGGGACGGTGTGAATCAATTTTGAACCAAATGGTTTGTCGATTTTGCGCCGCAAAAACATGATAAATAATTCAACATTGTTCGGCAAAACGTCAGCATCAAAATCCCACACGTGCGAGATGATTTGCTCTTTGGACAAGACCTTGCCAGCGTTACGCATCAGATATTCCAAAACTCCGTACTCTTTGGCGGTCAGGTTAATTTCCTGATTCGCCCGCATCACTTTTTTCAAACTCGGATCAAGCGTCAAATCACCAACCCGCAAGACTTCTTCTAGCTTCTCATTCGGACGGCGCAGCAAAGCACGAAGACGCGCCAATAACACACCAAAACTAAACGGCTTAGCCAAATAATCATCAGCGCCCACATCCAAGCCTTCGACAATATCCCGCTCAGCATCACGCGCCGTCAACATCAAAATCGGCGTCTGATTGCCGTCACCTCTCAGCGCCCGGCAGACTTCATAGCCATTCATTTCCGGCAGCATCACATCAAGAATAATCACATCATACTCATCCGCCGTCGCCGTCCGGTAACCCTCGTCGCCGTCATGTGCCACATCGACCGCATAGGCTTCATCTTCCAAACCTTCTTTCAGCGACTGGGCAATTGCCACGTCATCTTCTACTAGTAAAATTCTCATTAGCTAACTATCCTCTTTTTCAACTTTAGCACAGGCATCTGAAAAATTGCTGAAAGCTCACCGCTCAAAAGTCGCTTAGTCGCCGCAATGAATAATATTGGCATTATTTAGGTATAATTCAACGTATGAGTAATTACTTACACCGCCACAGACCAAAAGCGTAAGATGTAGTATTACGATTCGACGATGTCACATTAATATGAGAAGGACTTGAGGTGTATGTCCTTTTTATAGACGGTGTCGATGATATTTTTTCACCGGCTCGAGGCACCTTAGTGTTCTTTTTCACAACCTTAAGGCTGCGACGTGCCGCCGTTCTGCTTGGATTTGCGACTAGATCGCTTACCTTCAGTGTTGATTGGTTCACCGATACTAGTGTCATCGCCTGCTTGCTCCTCATTATTCTTGGTTATATCCTTTTGTTTTTTTGCTTTATTTTGTTCATCACTATAGATATCTACATCCCTTAATAACGTATCCACAAACCCAGTATAGCCATCAAGACCTTCCATAAGTAAATTTGAAAGCTTGTCTAACCACATGTCATACTGTTTGCCAAAAGGCTCTTCAATACTTTTTATAACATTTGGAAGGTATTGTTTTAACACTGAATAGTCAATCACATATCCGTGATCTGGGCAATCATATGTAATAAAGTCTAGGAATTGAGCAATCTTGCTTTCATCAGAGTTAGTATCACCGTACTGTTTAATAATTCGCTTAGCATACATTTTTCCAATACTCAAATATCTTTCCATTCTACCCATTTCATAAACTTCAACACGCTGCAAGAGTGGAGCATAGAGATTTGAGCTATATACAAGAAGCATTTCTGCGAGTTGTTTTCGTCCAATACTAATATCAGGATCTGATTGCAAATTACTAAATAGCTCAACGAAATTATTATTAGACAGCTCTTCTATCTTTAGTAAACTTGCTTGGATATTAAGAGCAGACTCCCATTCTTCCCTAGGCTTTTCCGCATCATCTTTGCGAATCTGAGCATCAATAGGACCCAGTTCACCATATTCATGCATGACAATACGGCTTGCTCCGAGCGTAAAAAGTGTAGCCGCACTTTTTGCCCAAAATGGTACAATCACATTCACGGTCTTATAACGCTCCCTAAATGATCTAATCAATCTATAGGCATCGTTTGGCGACCCGCCGCCCGAGTTAATAATAACATCAATTTCATCTCCCTCTCTTCCCTCTAGAGCAGCACGAGTGCTAATTACCGCCCTGCGCCCAATTCCATCAAAAAGCAGAAAGGTTTCAATACCATCACGAGATGACTGTAGGCTTTTCAGTATTTTAATCAATTCCATTTACAGTCCATTATATCACTTTAGATTTAGTAATTGCTAGATAATAAAACTCACCAACAGCCTTGCTATGAGAAATTATAGATTATCGAACGGTTACTACACCAGCGTGGTCATCGCCTGCACCTCTGGCCAAATGCACTGCACTAGTCGTTTACCGCGCGCGGTCAGCCGCACCCAAGCATCGCCATAGGCTTGGTCGATTGCCATCAATCCTTTACGCCGCAAATCCGCCAGTACATTCATCGCCGTTCGACGCGGCATGCCCATTTGTACTGCCAGCATGGCTGCATCATCGCCGCCGTCTTCGTAGACTTGCTGCAATACCAGCGCTTCGTTAGTGGTTAAGTTGATTTCGTTTGCTTGCACCTTGTTCATGGTCATCCTTTCTGTCTATTAGTGATATCCTGATGATACACCGCCAATCTTTAAAAAAGCTGTAAGCGATGATTATTTAGCAGGAGTATAGAACAATGTGTCTGGCTTGCGAACCACGTGCGTTATAGTACTACTACGATTGCCGTATTTACTCTGTAGATCAATGATGGTAACGTGTTGTTCTGTTGGCTCAGCACCGGTTTTGAGCACTTGCACGGTGACAACGTCATTTGTCGTCGTCACGCCATATAAGCGCCCGGCTGACAGACGAACATTATCTGGCGAAGGGTCTTTGACTGACTGATTAAAATAGAACCGCCACTGCGCAACACTACCAGATTTTGGTGCCGGAATATATTCGGCACGCCGCAACCGTGGACCTTGCCTGTCAACCAGGAAAAACATAGTAACAACAGCAATAATCGCGACCGCCATCACCCATTGCCACCGCTGAATTCTTTTCACAACACTAATAGACATACTGGTTTTTCTCCTTATCAATCGGTCTGACATAATCAGGCGACAGGACCGTACGATCGGTGGTGTTAGTATTTGGATTGGCGATAAACACCCCGCTGGTCTCTACCCACTGATCTGGAGCAAAGGTTTTGCGCCAGCCTGGGCTGTACACTGGTACACCAATTGGGCGAGCATCCAAAGCACAACACGTCACTACAAAACGCGAAACAAAGAAAACATTTTCATCATTGCTAGCCGTGATAAATCCACTGACTTTAGCTGGTTTGTTTTGGTATTGTTTTGGATCACTGGATTGGGATAATAAGAGCGACCAATCTTTGATGGTGAAGTTAGTATAACTACCCCGTTCTTTGAGAATGGCTGACTCACGGGCATCACCAGTTGCCTTCGCCCCACTATTCATCACTCGCTGACTCACTGTCAAGCTGGTCAACGCCGCCGGCTGTATCACTAATAATATGACGACCGAGATAATGACCATCACCATAGCGGCATATGGCCGATATCGTTTAGGTGAGGTTTTGTGATTGTGCTTTGGCAGAGTGATGATCGTGGCGAGGGCGAGTAAAACACCAGTTGTCGCTAACGCCAAGGAAAATAATTCATAGCGCGGATGAATATACCACTTGAGTTTTTCTTCGAATGAGAGCCATATTGTAGCGATACTGGCAACTAGCATCAGCAGGATGCCACTCCATTCGTCCAGCTTATTGATCCAGTGTAATACTTTAGAATACATAATTTACCACCAATCCCAGCAGCGCCGTCAGTAACACCACCAACAATGACACTTGCACTAGTACCGTTCGGCGATACGTCGTGCGCATCAAGCTCAGCATTTTGATATCAATCATCGGACCAAACGTCAAAAAGCTAACTAGTGAGCCAGATGTAAACGTACCGCGAAATGCCAGCGCAAAGAATGCATCGACACTAGAACAAATCGACACCACAAACGCCAGTAGCACCATGACCAACACTGACCAGGCTGGGCTGTTTCCTAACAGCAAAATGGTTTCGCGCGGCACGACAACTTGGATAAAGCCAGCTATCATCGCACCAATGATCAATGCCGGCATCATGGTGCGCGTTTCATGCTTGAAAAAATGAAGCGCGTCAACCAGCCTGTTTGAATGGTCATTTTCTTCTTTGCAACTAGCGATAAATTCTGGGCGCAACATGGTCTCTTGCCGCGTCGAGCTGTATATCCAACCGATGAGATTGGCGATCAAAAAGCCACCCAAAATCCTAGCAACCAGTACTGTATTATCGTCAGAGAATGCCTGTTGGGTAGTAATGATAGTCACAGGATTTAGTATTGGCGCCGCCAAAAGAAAGGTGAGCGATTCTGCTGGCGTTAAGCCCTTAGCAAGCAATCCACGTGCCAACGGCACATTACCACATTCACAAACCGGCATAAACACCCCAAGTAGCGAGATGAGCGCGCGACGCAAGAACGGCTGTTGTGGCAAATGCTGAAGCAGCCAGTCGTGAGGCAACCACACACGAACCGCCATAGAAAAGAACATGCCTAGCATCACAAATGGCAATGCTTCGATGATGACGCTCAAAGTCAGGGTGATAAAGTCTTGGAAATGCTTGGGTAGCTCTATGGACAGGTTTCGTCCAGCAACCTTCACCGCAAGAAGCACCGCAACTACCACTGCAGCCAATAGCCAACGTTTGTTTGTACTTTGACGTTTTTTCACTCATCTATTATACGTCTGATTTGCTATTTTTAACAATCAAGAAAGCATCAGTCTGATGTGGAATTTCGTATGGTACCGAATCGTATTTCGAGGAACAAAGAAAAAACACCTCCGTAGACGTGTCTTTTCTTGGCTCCGGCAGCTGGGCTCGAACCAGCGACCTATTGGTTAACAGCCAACCGCTCTACCACTGAGCTATGCCGGAATACCGTATTGCTATTGTACCGTATCATGACATTATTGTAAAGAACTGAATTAACGGTATATCAGGCACCTTTGACAATATCTAACGCTTTTCTCAAGATAACCGCCTCCTCATGAGCCGCCTCATCCGCCACGGCTTCACGTTTTTCGGCTTCTTGTTCCAGATGATACCACCATGGCTTGGTCGCGCCAGTAGCAGCAACCTCGTGATTGATACCAAGCTCCAACGACCTGGCTTTACCCTCTCGCTTGATCAAGGCTCCTTGTGCCACCAAACCGTCAATGTGCTTAGCTACCGTCGAGACTGATTTATAGCCTAAAGCTTGCATTATCTCTCGAAAGGTCGGACTATATCCCTGTCCGCTGATAAATCCTTCGATAAAATCGAGTAGTTGTTTTTGCTTTTTCGTTAGTTTCATATATGTTCTATTCCTTGCTATACTTATAATACAACCAAATAGGAGGATAATAAAGATGAAGATTTTGTTAACTGGTGGCGCCGGGTATATTGGTTCTCACACTGCCATTGAACTCATCCAAAGCGGACATAATGTCGTCATTATGGACGATCTATCAAACAGCTCAGCGGAAGTGATACGACGCATCGAAGATATTACCAAAACGACTATTCCGTTTGTGAAAGCAGACGTACGTGACAAAGCAGCGCTAGAAGAGGTATTTACTAACCAACAGATTGATGCCGTCATTCATTTTGCTGGGTTTAAAGCTGTTGGCGAATCGGTCGCTAAACCGCTGGAATATTATGACAATAATCTCGTTTCAAGCCTGGTTCTTTTGGAAACCATGCAAAAACATCATGTTAACAAAATTGTTTTCTCCAGTTCAGCCACCGTCTATGGCAATCCAGAGTCTCTGCCACTGACAGAAGAATCACCAACCGGTCGAGGAATCACCAATCCATATGGCCAAACTAAGTTCATGATTGAGCAGATTTTGCAAGACGCCGCAGTTGCTAACCCAGAGCTGGAAGTGTCTATTTTGCGCTATTTCAACCCAATCGGCGCACACGCATCGGGGACCATTGGTGAAGATCCAAACGGCATTCCAAACAACCTACTACCATACGTTGCGCAAGTGGCAGTTGGTAAATTGAATGAGGTTGGCGTATTTGGTGATGACTATGACACACCTGATGGCACCGGTGTGCGTGACTATATCCACGTAGTCGATTTGGCGCGTGGTCACGTGGCAGCACTAGAACACATGCAGTCAGGCGTGAATATCTATAACCTCGGTACCGGACAGGGCACCTCTGTTCTAGAAATCATCAAGGCGTTCTCTCAAGCCTCTGGCCACGATATTCCTTATGTCATCAAGCCTCGTCGCCCTGGTGATTTGGCGGCTTGCTATGCCAACTGCGACAAAGCCCAACGAGAGCTCAACTGGAAAGCTGAGTTATCTGTTGAGCAAGCCTGCCAAGACACCTGGAACTGGCAAAGTAACAATCCAAACGGCTACCAGTCATAATAACCATCAGCGTCTAACCTAAAACCAGCGGCTACTACCGCTGGTTTTCTGTACCGAGGACGATGACGATGTCAGCGTTATACTTACTAATGGTCGGTGGGATGGTAGTCACAACATTAGTACCATAGGTCTGCTTCAACTTTTCGATAGTCTTTGGTTTCGTGCCGTTACTTAGGTCGTAGATGGTATGTTTGGCTTGGACGCCGCCTGGATAGTTACCCACCTGGACCACATTTAACTCTTGCTTGGTTAATTTTGTCTGTTCAGCGGCTGCCACGCCCGCGACACCAGAGCCATTCAAAATCACCAATCTCGCTTCTTCATTCATCTCAGCTGTTGGACTGATGCGTTTTTTGACATAATTTTTGATGGCTGTGTAATTGTAGGTTCCAGCGGTCGGCACCACCACGCTAGCACCTGCGATATTAGAAGTCGTCAGTAGCTGCACCTTATTTTTCTCGTCAACCAGTGGTATTGAGACAATCTTTTCCGCATTAAACTCCTTCAAAATTTCAATGATGGTCTGCATTTCTTTGGTTTCAAAGTTGGTATTAATGTTATTGCCTAGCGCATCGATAATCCCCATCATGACATTGAAATCTGCTTTGTTGGATGTTTTGGCTTTCTCGACGATGGCTTTGATAATTTTTTGCTGGTTGCGCTCACGGTCAAAGTTACCGCCACTCAATCCAATTCCTCCCGCGCTACCACGGGCACGGCTGAACGCCAGGGCTTGCTCACCGTTCATATGAACCGTTTCGCCATTGCGGTATCGAATCTTTGTAGCCACGTCATACACCATCGATGAGCCGTCATAAGCCTCAACCTTCACGTCAATTCCACCAAGTGCATTAACCACCTCGGTAAGAACGCGCCAGTTTGCGTGCACTTTGTAGTGAATTTCCATACCCAATACTTCTTGCGCAGTTTTAGCGATCTCTGCTTGTCCAGCCTGTTCACTAGCAGCTTGATCCTTGCCGCTGTCTTTGGCATCTTGTTTACCACAACCATAACTCTCGTTGAGTTTTCCAGCGGTAGTTTTCAGCCAAGACTGACAGGTGTGTTTGACGTAAAGGTCTCGCGGCAGAGACACAGTGTAGGCGTCCTTATTGTCTTGGTGGTAGGACAATACCATGATTGAGTCAGCCAAGTCAGCGCCTTCCCAGCCGTCAGGCGACGTACCAAAAATTAAAACATTTGTGCGGCCATTATCGTCCTGCTTGAGGCGGGTTTTCGTGAACAATCCAAGGATATCTCCGCCAACAACTCGCGACAGATTGTTGTATAATCGCCACGCCTGAAAGCCCAAAAATATCAGTAGTGGAATTAATATTATCAGTATAATGCGCCTGATGAGTCGTCGCTTTTTGAACTGCTCAAACGACAGCGGTTTTTTGTTCTTTTTCTCACGCTTTTTGTTAAGCTTTTCGAGCTTCTTTTCTGCTTTGAGGCGCTTCTGCTCTTTTTTATCCGGTTCTGGTCGGACTGGTCGAGGTGGCTGATTGTCAATTTCTCGCAGACCAGCTTGTATATCATTATCTTCAGGAAATGGCCGTTGCAATTGCTGTGGCTGTTGAAAATGCTGCGGAGCAACTGGCGTACGGCGTGGCTGCATACCATCAATAGCAACCGGTCTGCCCACTCGCCTCGGAGCGTCAGCACCGGGTTTATTCCCGACTCGCTCTGGTCGTCGACCAGCAGGAATGAAACCATCAACTGATATATTCGGCTTTTTCATCAACTCTATCTATTATAGCAAACATAAGCATCGCAACAAAATAAATATGAAGCGCGTTTGGTAGCCCTGAAAAGAACATCCACTGGAGGACAAACCCCAGGATAATCGGCCACACCAGCGCTTTTTTGACGGACATTTTTCGACACAAAGCCAGCAGTAGCGATGTCAATAATACAACACCTACAAGCCCCAATTCTACTGCCACAGACAAGAATTCATTTTGGACAATTTCAAATTCGCCGCTCGTCTTGCCAGATTGTTGAAAAATAGTACGCCCTGCGCCACCTGCGCCGACCCCAAAGAGGAATTGCGTTGGGCTCTTCGTCCAAACCTCCAAAGCAAGTTGCGACATACCAGTTCGCTCCTCTGTCGACTTCGCGACATAGCCATCAAACACTGCTTTCGGTGGGGAGTCTGGCATTGCCTGTTGTGAGCTGGCTGCTGAAGCATTCTCTTGAGGCGGTTGTTGAGGCGCTAGGTTTGGTAAGTTGATTTTTCCAAGTGACAGGTGGTTGATCGATTTGGTGATTGATTGATAAAACCCATCAGCTACCCTGGGGTTAAGCTGTGTAAAGACTCCGTGCCACATCATACCAAAGACAAAGCTCCCCGCTAGCACCGTGATAACCACAGTTGCGGACCGTAGCCAGTTGGTCGATGTACGCCAATGTACCAGTACTGCCTGCACTAGCACCGCCGCCGTCACTGCATACAGTGCGCCGCGACTCAGTGTGAGATATAGCGCCACAAACATCAAACAGAGAGCAACTATGTCATATTTCGTGGCTTTGTTCTGTAGTAGTCGGTGAGAGACCAGTAAAATTGGCGCAATCAACAGGCTCCCAAAAAACTGTGGTTCAATAGCAAAACCACTGGGGCGCACAAACCCAAATCCTCGCGCTACACACCCATTGCATAACCCCCAATCAAACCAAGCGCCGTACGCCACCTGGATAATTGCTAGCAAACTCATCACCACCGCGGTCATAACAGTAACGCTCATCAGCGGACCAACCATTTTCTTGAGCGACGGCAAGCTATATATCACCAGAAAGTCGAGAAATAGCACACTCCACAAGCCGCTTACGAGAATTGACCGTAGTGGATTGACCGACCAGATGACGCTCAAGAGATTCCAGCCCACAAACATAGCTAGTAACCAGACGGCCTTTTGCTGCCAGAGAAATTGTCGACGATTCCAGATTTGCGGCAATCCCACCAATGCTACAATAACTGCGTAAATGACAGCGATTGATAGTTCCAAATTCGTACCACTTTGCCGACCAAAAGAGATGGTCGGAATATACGAAAACCACAGCGCCACGGGCGCCAATAGTACCAACCTCTCTGTAACGCTAGCCTCCACCAACCACGACGGCAAGCTCTGTCGCACGCTATTTACTAGTCGCATCATCAACTATCCGCTGCAGCTCCTGTTTAAACCTCGCATCTGAAAAAACCTTCGCCGATGCTGAGACCTGCTGTTTATGAAACGTCATACTTTCAAATCGCCGCATCGCTGCCACTAAACTTTCAACTGTCTGCTCGTCAAAGAATGTGCCATTTTTCCCTTCGTGAATATAGTCCAACGCCCCACCTTGTTTCAAAGCGATCACCGGCACGCCAGCGCTCAACGCTTCAATTGGCGCAATACCAAACGGCTCAATGCTTGGGAAAATAAATCCTTTTGCCCGGGACACCAAGGCGTTCAACTCCTCAGGATTATCAATGCGTGGGATAAATCTAATGAGTGGACTGTCTCCCGCCAGCTGCTGCAAACTGCCGTGCTCCGCGCCATCACCCACCAACACCAGCCGCTTACCTGACAACAAACACGCTTTGATAGCAATATCCAGACGCTTCCAGTTAACCTGCCGAGAGGTGGTGATGAAAAATTCTTCTTTGGAACTAGCGGCTGAGCCAACAGTAAACTTATCGACTTCCACTGGCGGAAACAACACGCGAGCGGACCGATTATAGTACTTTTTAGTTTCGGCAGCTGAATACGACGAGTTAGCTACCAGCACTGTTGGTCGCTGGGCAAATTTCCAATCAATCTTGCGCAGCGGCCCAACCAATAGCTTAAAAAAGAACCGTACGATGAAGTTCAGTTTACCAAAGCCAGGGTTTTTGACATAGTCATCATACATCCCCCAAAAATACTGCGTCGGCGGACCTTGTAAATAGCAAATTCCTGTCTGATGTGGATAAAGTTTGATACCCTTACTTTCTGCCGTACAAACGGTGATGATGATGTCATAGTGACGCAACCGACGATGTAACCGGTTGAAATAGAGCGCCCTGGGTACCGCCAAAATCTTCCTGAGGCGAGCAGGAAAGATATTCACCCAACCAACATGAACTTGGCAATCATTAAACCAATTTATCTGCTTGCGAGAGTACTGAGAGGTGAAAATAGGTGCGTCAGGGAATAGTTCATGGATGGATTTGACTACTTTTTCCGCTCCGCCATAGGTCGTCAACCAATCGCAGACAATAGCGACGCGCGGCGCCTCCGAACTCTCAGAAGCCATCACCGAGCTCCCCGCTGAAACAATACCATCCCGAAGGTCTTCACTAAAATACGAATATCCAACCACAACGACCAATTCTGTACATAGTACACATCAAGCTGACGTCGCTCCTCAAAGCTAATATCACGCCTCCCAGACACCTGCGCTAGACCAGTCAAGCCGGATTTCACTGCCAAGATGGTGTCTTTGCGTTTGTACTGATTGATTTCCTGAGGAATCAACGCTCGTGGACCAACCAGTGAAATATCACCTTTGACGACATTTAGCAGTTGTGGTAATTCGTCCAGCGAGGTTGCCCGGAGAAATCGCCCCAACCGAGTGATGCGTGGATCGTTGTCTAGTTGATCGCCATTGTCACGGTATTGCTTGATCAGCTCCGGACGACCCATCATCGTAAAGGCTTCTTCAGGAGTGGTGCCGTTGTATTTGGACTTCTGTGAGCGGAACTTATAAATCCTAAATTCGCGGTTAAATCGTGTCAGCCTGGTCTGGCGGAAAAATACGGCTTCACGCGGCGCACTCAGTTTCATGATGATGGCAACCAACAACATGATTGGTGAGAGTAGCAGTAGCGCCACACTACCGACCACGATATCCATCAAGCGCTTCCACACCCGACCAATACCAAACAGCTGGGTTGCCTGAATTTCTATGATGGGCAGTCCAGCGATAATCTCCACGCTATTCATCCTGGATACCATTCGGTCTTGCTGCGGCACGAACATATAGGTCAGATGGTTTGACAACGCGTAGTGATAGACTTCTTGAGACCGCGTGATATCAGTCTGCATGATGATGGCGGGGCGAACTGCTTCGACGGCAGTTTTAAAGTTTTTGAAGGTTTCTACTCCCTTACCGCCATAGCCCGCCACAACGCCGACGACATCATAGCCATAATTGATATGTTTGCCAAAATACTCTGCCAGCTCAACAGTTTTTTCGTTATCACCAACGATCAACACTTTTTGCCGACCAAAGCCACGCAGAATTAACACACTATTAATCAATTTCACAATCTCACGACCCAAAATCATCAAGATAAAGTTGATGACCACAAAGTACACTGCAATGATTCGCACTGGAAACACATCTTCACCAGTGAAAAACTCATAGGAAATCAGCGCCATCACACTAATAACAGAGGTCAATAGCACGCGCATATATTCTTTGGGGCGCGACAAAAATATTTCTCGGTTGTACAGCCCAGACAATGCATTGACTATCAGCCACAGCGGTAACAAAGCGACGATGAGCACGACAAAGTTACGAATTTGCGGCACAAAGTAATACACGCGAGTGTCCAGGTGAGTTCGGTAATAATAGGCTAGCGCAAATGACAGCACCACCATCGCAACATCAGCCAACAAGAGTAACGCTTTTGAGGTAAACAGGAAATCGCGTTTCATAGTGCTATTTTACCTCTTAATCACTGAAATCCCAAGGCTTTCTTGATGCGATTCACCTGCCTCAACGGAAGGCCGTGGTATAACAGTGATTTGATGTAAGTATTTGAGACGGTTTTAGTCTTTTGAATACGGCGACGCTTAGTCAGTGATTTTGGCCACAGGCCTATGCTTTGTATAAACCCTTTGACTGCAAATTTAAAGCCACCTTTTGGTATTTGGTACACCATGAACATGAAATATATGAGCGTAAATTTGAACCACATCGGTATAATCATAGGAAATGGCACATTTTTCCAAAATACCTGCGGCAAGTTTTTGAATACTTGATTGATAGTAAAACCAGGGATTTTGGAGCTTGTTGCTGAGTGTTTATGGAAAACTACCGCAGTTTTTTCATACCACACTTTCCAGCCGACTAGTTGCATACGCCATGAAATATCAACGTCTTCATTGTACGCGAAAAAATCCTCGTCAAAAAAGCCGATTTGCTGAAAAACTTTCGTCCGATACAAGGTCGCCCCGCCGGTTGCCCCAAAGAGTAATCCACTGTCAGGAGCTTGGTCTTTTGGCAAATGCTCCGCCCGTAGCGCTGGAATACCCCAGGTAGAATATTCGTCACCTGCATCATCGATGAACTTGCCAGTAGTATCTAACATCAAGCTAGTGACTGCACCAACCTCTAGTTTTTGCTCAAGAGCGCCCGCCAAATTTTTCAACCAATCTGGTTCTGGAGCCGCATCATTGTTCAACAAAGCCACCGCATCAAATCCCTGTTCAATAGCCCAACGAATACCAATATTAACGCCGCCAGTAAAACCAGTGTTTTTTGGCTCTTGATGAAAATGGAGATTCTTCATCTTGATTTTCGATAATTCTTTAACCGAATCATCACCCGACCCATTGTCTATCAAATATATCTCAAAATCTTCATATGTCTGCTTTTTCATAGCAGCCAAACATTTCTTCGTGTCCTGCCAGCCTTTATAATTCAAAATAACCACTGCGGCTCTCATATCATCTCCTGTTTTAGCCTGATACAATCCATTATACATGGTATAGTATATATATGACCAGAATGCTAGTTACGGGAGGTGCGGGATTCATTGGCTCGAATTTTGTACATTATACCGTCAAACACAAGCCAGAATACGACATCACCGTTATCGACAAGCTCACCTATGCGGGCAATACCGCCAACTTACAGCCAGTAGCTGACCAAATTAATTTCGCGGAAGGCGACATTTGTAATGCCGAGTTGATGGACAAATTAGTATCTGAAACTGACATTGTGGTGCATTTTGCCGCCGAAAGTCACAACGACAATTCTCTACGCAGTCCCTGGCCGTTTGTCAAGACCAACGTCATCGGCACCTACACCATCCTCGAGGCTGTCCGCAAACATGGCAAGCGCCTCCATCACATCTCGACTGATGAAGTATTTGGCGATTTGGAACTCGACGACCCAAACCGCTTCACCGAAGACACGCCGTACAATCCATCAAGCCCCTACTCCAGTACCAAAGCTTCCAGCGACATGCTGGTGCGCGCTTGGATCCGCAGCTTCGGCATCAAGGCGACGATTTCCAATTGCTCAAACAATTACGGCCCATATCAACACATCGAGAAATTCATTCCGCGCCAAATCACCAATATTTTGAGCGATATCAAGCCAAAACTGTACGGCACAGGTGAACAGGTTCGTGACTGGATTCACGTCGATGATCATAACTCGGCAGTTCACCTCATTTTAGAAAAGGGCGAATTGGGTGAAACCTACATCATCGGTGCTGACAACGACCACGTCAATAACAAGATGGTGATTGAACTGATTTGCGAGTTGATGGGTAAAGGTAAAGATTGGTACGAGCACGTCAATGACCGCCCAGGCCACGACATGCGCTACGCTATGGACTCTAGCAAACTGCGACGTGAGCTGGGTTGGCAGCCTGAGTACACCGATAACCAAACTGGTATGCGCGATGGACTACTGCAAACCATTGAGTGGTATCGCGAGCACGAAGATTGGTGGAAAGCGCAAAAAGAGGCCGTTGAAGCAGCTTACGCAAAACAGGGGCAATAATCATGACTGATACGCCATCAAAAACGAAAGTCAGCAGTAAAATCGTCTATCAAAATCCTTGGATCACCATACACGAAGACCAAACTGTTAGTCCAGACGGAAACACTGGGGTTTATGGTTACATGGAGTCGCGAGACTCGTGCATGGTTGTAGTGTTAGACGACCAAGAGCGCCTGTATTTAGTGCGCGGTTTTCGCTATCCGTCGCAAAGCTTTGGTTGGGAGTTACCTGGCGGTGGGGGTGACAATGAAGATCTATTAGAAGCCTCAAAGCGCGAACTCGAGGAAGAAACCGGCATCATCGCTCAGTCCTGGCAAAAACTAGGTGAAGCATACGTCTGCAATGGCCTACTGACGGAGAAAATGGCCGTTTGCCTGGCCCGAGAATTAAGCTTCACTGGCCAGCGTGAGCAAAGCGATGAAATGTTTAGTGATATGCGGTTTTTCACACTTGATGAGATCGATAATTTGATTCGAGACGGCGAGATTAATGACTGTCAGACCCTGGCAGGGCTACATTATTATCAACTATGGCGAAAGGACAATCTATGAATTTCGATCCAAACGACTACAACGAACTCACCGTCACCGAATCCCCCATCCCTGGGCTGTTTGTAGTAAAACTGCCTGTCCATGGCGACAACCGCGGCTGGTTCAAGGAAAATTACCAAAAGAAAAAAATGGAAGCACTGGGACTGCCGTCATTTACCATCGTGCAAAATAACATCAGCTTCAACGACAAAGCCGGCGCTACCCGCGGTCTGCACGCCGAGCCGTGGAATAAGTTCATCTCCACCGCCAACGGCCGGGTATTCGGCGCGTGGTGTGATTTGCGTCAGGGCGACAGCTTCGGCACTGTTTTCACACACGAAATCAATCCTGGCACGGCAATCTTCGTACCCAAAGGTGTCGCTAACGGCTATCAAGCACTTGATGATAATATCGCCTACACGTACCTGGTTGACGCGCACTGGTCTCCAGACGCAAAATACACTTTTGTCAATCTGTTTGACCCGGCACTCGGTATTGACTGGCCGATCAGCCAAGACCAAGCAATCATTTCCGAGAAGGATGCTGCTCACCCGCTCCTTGCAAACGTAATTCCGATGGAGGTTTAATGGACGACACGACAGTAGTTATCACTGGCGCTAATGGTCAACTAGGGCGTGCCCTCCGCATTATTTTCCCGAACGCCATAGCCCTAACTCGTCAAGAATTAGATATTACCGACGAGGCTGCTGTCAAATCATTCAGCTGGCAACCTAATTCGACTATTATTAATGCCGCCGCCTGGACTGACGTTGATGCCGCTGAAAATCCTGATAACTTTCAGCAAATCAACCTAGTTAATCACCGCGCTGTACGATATCTAGCAGAAGCTGCAACAACCCACGGGTTGACATTAGTGCATATCTCTTCGGAATATGTTTTTGATGGATCTCGGCCAATCCACAACGAAGATGAACCTTTTTCACCGCTCAACGTTTATGGCAAGACTAAAGCTGATGGTGATCTAGCTGCCGCTACAACAGCCAAGCACTACATTATTCGCACCTCGTGGGTAGTTGGTGACGGCAGAAATTTTGTCAGTATCATGCAAGACTTGGCAGCACGCGACATTAAGCCTTCGGTTGTTAACGACCAGATTGGTCGCCTAACCTTCACCGATACTTTGGCTCATGGTATTAAACATTTATTAGAAACGAACGCACCATACGGCACGTATAATCTGACTAATGAAGGTCAATCAGCCAGCTGGGCAGATATTGCCAAAATTGTCTTTGAAAAATCAGGTAAATCATCTTCAGACATACAGCCAGTCTCTACTGCTGAATATTTTGCTAACAAACCAAGCGCCGCTCAGCGACCACAACAAAGTACCTTGAATTTAGCGAAAATTGAAAGAACCGGATTCATACCAGAAAACTGGCACGATAAGCTAAACAACCTATTTGGTTAAGTTAGTTGTATTTTTAAGCTTGTCGTTAATTTCTTTATTACTTATACTGTCCTTACCCCAGTAAGCGTTGTCCGCCAATTCACCGACCTTGGCTGGATTCCGAGTTCCCATTTGATTTGACAACCAGTTATTTCCAAGCCCAAATGATCGCTCTTCACGTTCCATCGATTTTTGTAGCGTTTCCTCATCCAGATCCGTCCTACTCTCAACAAATACCAGCTTAAAGTTGTCTGGCATCAGATAATCAGCCAACCACATCACCCGTGGCATATGTGCAATATCAGCTACAATAACTGCTGTCATTTCAGTATCAGCCAACAATTCCATCTTTTGTTCGGTACTCATAACACCAACCTCATCAGCATTGTAGCCATTTTTGATCAGTTTATCAGACAAAATCATCGGGATACTGTTCGTAAAGTTCGTAACCGTATCAACCGAGTCGGGTTCCTCATCTGTGAACTCATCCAGTTTCTCAACTACTTCATTAATTTCTTTTTCACTCTTACCTTCACTTCGTAACTTTTCAGCAACGTTCTGCAACATCTGCTCTTTCATCAGTGTTGAAGTACTAATGCGCGGATAATTCTTATATTCATCCAATAGCGCATCAGTCAACTCAGATGAGCTGGCAGTGTCTGGATCAATATGGCGTGCCTCGTATATTCGCCGGAGCGCCCGCGTACAAACCTGCATATCTTGCATTGTTGGATCAGTGTCAACTTCATGCATCAAATCATTCAGGTCAACTTGTTTTTCCTCTACTAATTTCCGTATTTTGGCATCAGATGTATGAATCACATCTTCATAGTTAAGCCCGGCACTCTCAGCTAAAATTGGCATCGCCGTTGCCATAGCAATCGTCTTATTATTCATCCTACCAGTGTGAACAACTTGCACATTAGTATTACCGGATTCCATCGCCCGCACATACAGATCGCTCACCATATCGGTATTTGCCACCGACTCTGGTGGTAGTTTGACATTCCTGTCAGGATGGCCAATCTCCGCCTCAACAACCTCTTCACCACGAGCAATGTTGATGATGACGTCAGTCTCAGAAAGCACTTTAGTAACCTTTTGATCACCACTATCAGTAAAGAGAATGTCTGGACAATCCTGTTGTAAACCTTCATCAACACCATGATACGGCACATAAATAATTGAACGGCTCCTTGGCTCCTTTTCGGGATGATCCGGGTCTTGATATAACTTCTCGGCTACCTTAGTAAGATAGCTCTCCCGATACTGCTCAAAGGATTCATGGCTACTGGATGTTCTTTCTATGCTCATAATTAACCGCATTATAGCTGATTTTTGTATTTTTGTCAATTAGCTAATCTATTTGTTATACTTATTACTAGAAAGTAGGAGGTTTATGAAAGGAATAATTTTAGCAGGTGGATCAGGCACGCGCCTTTGGCCAATCACCCAGGCGATTAGCAAGCAGCTAATGCCAATTTATGATAAGCCGATGATTTATTATCCGCTTACCACACTCATGCAGGCAGGAATTCGCGACATTTTGATAATCACCACACCAGACGACCAAGCTGGCTTCCAACGACTGCTTGGCGACGGTTCACAATGGGGTATTAACCTCGAATATGCCGTTCAACCCAGCCCAGATGGCCTCGCACAAGCCTTTATCATCGGTGAAGAGTTCATAGGCGACGATAAGGTGGCGTTGGTTCTGGGAGATAACATCTTCCACGGCGAGCGACTAGACGAATCGCTGCAAGAATGCACCAATCCTGACGGCGGTACGGTTTTTGCTTACAAAGTGTCTGACCCAGAACGATACGGTGTCGTCGAGTTTGATGAGCAAAACCAAGCTATCTCCATCGAAGAAAAACCGGCCGAGCCAAAGTCAAACTTTGCTGTTGTTGGTTTGTATTTCTACGATAATGATGTAGTCGAAATCGCCAAGAACGTCAAACCATCTGACCGCGGTGAGTTAGAAATTACCTCCATCAATGCTGAATACTTGCGCCGCGGCAAACTACAGGTTCAGACCCTAGACAACGGTGACGTTTGGCTGGACACCGGAACGATTGACAGCCTGACCGATGCCTCTGATTTTGTTCGTGTCATCCAAAAACGGACTGGTCGCATCATTGGTAGTCCGGAAAAAACTGCCTTTAAAAATGGCTGGATCAGCCGAGAACAGCTTGACACACTCGCTGAACCACTGAAAAAATCTGGATATAGTAACTATTTCACAAGGTTGTTATAATATAGCTAGCATGAAACGAGTTTGTGTTATCATACCTGCCTACAACGAGGGCGCGGTTATTCAGGACGTTATCAAGAAATCTAAGAAGGTTTTTTCAAAAGCACACAAGTCCTACGCTATTGATATTGTGCTTGTCAATGATGGATCAAAAGACGACACACTTAAGCAAGCACAAAAAAGTGGTGCGATCGTCATTGATCACATCTTAAACTCTGGAGCTGGCGGTGCTACGCTAACCGGCCTTACCTACGCACGACAAAACGGTTATGATATCGCGGCTACCATGGATGCTGATGGACAACACGACCCAGAGGATGTTTTGGCGGGCATTCGGCAAAGCGATAAATCTGACGTAGATTTACTTATTGGTAGCCGACTTATCAACAGTGAGGGTATGTCTAGGACTAAAGTTTTAGGAAATAAAGGTCTCAGTTTCATCACCTACGCTCTGTTTGGCATCAATGTTACCGATTCACAGTCTGGTCTACGGGTTTACTCGCGAAAGGCAATTGATAACCTCGACTGGAAATCAACTGGCTACGAGTTTTGCTCAGAAATGATTTGGCGTGCCAAACAAGCAGGTATGGTTATTTCCGAATACCCGATTAAAGCAATCTATACTGAATACTCCCGCGCCAAAGGTCAAAACAACTGGAATGCTATTAACATCGTCAAACGACTATTCAAGCAACGCTTAATGGAGCTATTCGAATGAGATATCTTATCCTTGTACTACTCAACGTGCCCATTATCCTGGCAGCACTAATCAATATCATCACTCAATACAAACTACGCAAGGTCAGCACGGCACGCTTTCGCCATCAGCTCATTATCTGGTTGGTTATCATGGTTGTTTTGGTGGGTTCATTCCCGATGTATAACATTTCACTTGGACATCCGCCGCTTGATTCATCAGAATTAAGCTTGTTTGATATCCTACAAACTACCACTATCATCCTCCTGTTCTATATCGCCAATACACAGCGCCAACGTATCGACCAAAACGAACGTAGGCTGCGTGACTTACATCAAGAATTATCGATCAGATTGTCTAAAAAATAGGTGTATTATCTAGCCTGTAATCATTCTTATTTTTGAGTCATCACCCCAAACTGCCGGCGAATCATACGGCCTGTCCGGAAACGCTCCATACTGCAATTTGATATGATAATGATTGTCTTGTATGTATTGTTCAACCCGCTCAGCTAGACTAACTGGTTTGCCAGAACAAATATTGATTATTCCCGTTACCTTATCTTGAGTGATAGTCGCTAACACTTGATCCGAAAATTCATCAATATGCAAAAAATCATATTTATTTTTGCCTGTCGTGAAAGGAAATTCGGTTTTACCGTCAGCAGCAGCTTGTGCGATTTTGGAAAATATCGAGTGGCCGCCCATATCATCGCCATAGATATAAAAACCACGCAGCCAATATAAGCTAATATCGCTATCTTTTGCGAGCAGCATCATACTTTGCCGCAAGGCATTTTTGGCAACACCGTATTGAGACAGCGGATCGCACGGTGTCTGCTCATCGATTGCGCCTTCCCAGTACCCAACCTCATGCATGCTACCCATCACCGCCACATTCTTGCCGCCACCGTTGATATATGACCGCAAGAACTCGTAGTGATGAGAGAGATTTTTCATATGTTCTGGTGAATTATGCTGAAAGCCATCTCGCCAGGCTAAATGCAGTAGAACATCAGGTTTTTGTAACGCTTCAAATATATTGTCGTGTTGAGCAAAAATATCGATATCGCTCGATCTATCAATAGCTACCACCTTATGGCCATTCTTTTTAGCTAGCGCAGCAATGTGACGCCCGATATATCCACTTGCTCCAGTGATAGTAATTTTCACCCGTTACTCCGCTCACTGAGTCGATATACTGATGAGATGATTTTAGCTATTGGTTTAGGCCAAAACTTTGACAAGATCATATACTCTTCTCTGGCACGGGCATTGTCGCCAATCGCTTTGGTGGTGATTGAACCTTCATGGATACGATGACCCATTAGTGATTTTTTAATATACCCAAAGCCATAGGTATTTTTAGATAATTTTTCCCATGCCCAATAATCAAACGTTGCTGTCAAGTCAGATTCAAAAACCGGGAATTTGTAATGACCTCTTACAAAAGTTACAGCTGGACAGCAAATTGGATCGCCAAATGACAACAGCAGCCTCTTGGTAAATCGACTCTTCTTGGAAATTGCCAGCGGCCAGCAAAGCATATTTTTAATAACTAAATTTAGAGATTTAGTCACCGCAAAATTGCCTTTGATGTCATAGGCCCTAGTAAAGATAATGCAACTATCCTGGTGTTTTTCATAATACGCAACCACCTCTGAAGAATAATTATAGTCATATATCTCATCGTGGTTAGCGACGGTAGTTAGTGTCGTCTCAGAAACTGACAACCCAAAATCAAAATCACTCGCCGCGCCTTTGCCTCTATCTTTTTCTGGTCGAGCAATCACTTTTAGGCCATACTTTTCAGCGATAGCATCAATAAAAGCATTTGGTGTTGATGTAGCAATTACAACATCACTGTTATATTGCTGATTCATCACAGATTTAACACAATCTTCCAAAAATGGTGATTCTTTATAGGCTAAAACGACAAAAGTGTGCTGCGATTTACTGCTCATCATTTCTTCCTCGCAAATTTGCGATTAACCGCCCAGGCGTACAGTTTAACAATTATTGATTGTGGTAATAAATCATACAGTCGCCAGTTCATATCCTTCTTGGCTACTGGCATCGTAGTATTTTTCCACGGCGTCAGATGTAGATACTTACGCCACAAAATACCAACTGGGTTTTCATTGCCTTGCTGCCATGGCCGACCATTCATACCAAACTGTGAGTGAATAATCTTTGGTGTGTAGTAACTCTCCATAATCTCATCATAGCTATAAAAGCTTTCGGGTAAGAAACCGTTAGCTTTGATGTATTTTTTAATATCATAGCCATAGAACACAGTCGAGAAGTTATACTCCACACCAACCTTCTTGATCTTGCCTTTGAAAAATACATTACATAGATCTTGATCAGCCACCTCATAATGATTGTGTCGCAGATGTTCGCGCATCTTAGCATCAATCTTATCTTTCATCCATTTTTTGTGGTTTATAAGCATAATTCCGCAGTTAAAATAGCCGTCGGTTGGTTTCAAGCCGATAACGTCTTTATGTGCATTCACCATAGTAGCGTCATATGACAGCGCCATCACATTATCTTCAAAATCAAGCCCCAAAAGACCATCGAGTGCTCCGCTAATCACCGTGTGTGGATTAATATACAAAATTCGGTCTGTTTTGATATCAAGCTTAGCAAACGCCAGCATTTTATACCATGTGATATACAGCCCCTTCCACGCCTTGACGCCGATCTCTTTCAGTTCATCAGGGTAGCTTGAGACATCAACAAACGTAATTGTGGCATTTTGGTAGTTACCAACCATTTTATTAAACTTATTGATGCTAGCTTTTTTGAGCTGGTGTCCGAGATAAAAAATATTAATCTCTTTCAAGTGTTTGTTGTTTTCCAAAAGTGACACAATAGAGATTGCGCTAACTACGGCATAGTTGTCATCGCTCTGATATATAACGTTTAGAATCCCTTTATTCATGGTCATGATCTCCTATTCATTCACCGGTAACTGGTTAACATAATCTTTCAACAGATCTGTATAATCACTTGGCGTAAAACCCGTTTGACGCAATTTTGACAAATCCATATCACTATTGAGCGGTCGCGGTGCAAAACCTGGCTTACTGGCAGCGTACTCCTCGGTAGAGATTGGCTGCACACGGTTACGGTCATGTCCGGCATACTCAAAAACATCAGCAGCAATTTCATACCATGACTTGACTGGACCATCATTGGATACATTATACAGTCCGTACGCCACATTATTATCCAAGAAATATTTGGTAGCTCGAGCGATCTCTGACGCAAACGTCAACCGACCAAATTGATCATTAACCACTTTTGGATTGATGCGCATATCCGCCAAGTTTTTCATGGTTTTTGGCATATTATGTCCATCGCCAACAACCCATGACACTCGCATAATGTAGTGTTTTGGTACCAAACTAACCACCAAATCACCCGCCGCTTTACTTTCTCCATAGACCAGTAGCGGTGCAACAACTTCATCGTCTTGATGGTTCTTTTCACGACCATCCCAAACATAATCTGACGAATAGTGAACAAGGGTTTTGTTTTGCTCAATCGCAATTTTAGCGAGGTTGCGTGGACCATAAGCATTAGCTAGCCACGTCTTAGCACGTAGTTCGTCTGTCTCAGAACCATCGGCATTAACCAAAGCTGCTGCATTGATGATAACGTCGTATTTTGACCAGTCAAACGCCTTTACTTGTTCCTCATCGGCTATATCCAACTCTTCTCGTGATAATGCTTTAGCGTCTGGAAACATGGCACACAACGCCTTACCTAGTTGTCCGCCTGCTCCTAAAATTACGTATTTCTTACTCATAACTCCCCTTTATCTTTGTCAGTTATTATAGCATCTTTTAACGACCGCTTGTAGATGACTAACAAAAGTGTCACTTGCAACAAGCTAATCATCATAAAAACCAACACACTACCCAACATCGCTAATCGCTCAATCAAACACATAGACACCACTACTGCCAAAATATCTGTGAGTAACAATGTATAAAATTGTCCCTTAAACCGACGCATGATGATTAGTAGGTTAACATAAATCGACACAAAAGCGTTCGCCGCTGCACCGATAACCATAATTATTAAATCGAGTTGGAAATTATTAATATTGATGCCAAAAATAGTATTAAGCACCCAAACACCAACCAAATAACTCAGAACAACCGAAAGCACTCCTATGCCAAAAGTTATGTGATTAATTTTACTAACAATTCGTGCAAATTCCTTCAACTTTCCTTTTACTAACAATTCAGATAGATTCACCACATTTGGTTGAATGATAAATGAGATAAAGAGTCCAAGGAGCGTAATCGGCATTGCCATAATACCAAAATAGCCAATCTGGTCAGGATGCGATTTATCTAAAAAATACCGCGGGATATTGAGTGAAAACATCGTCAAAAACATCACAACAAACACCGCTGAAGTGTGTTTCATGATAGCAACAGCCTGAGCGATATATTCTTTGCATAGTTTTTTACTTACGTTAATAACTTCAACGCGTCGCACCCAAAGTATATCGTAGAGGAATATGATAAGCACATTAACCAACAATATCGCCAACGTACCGTATATGACGTTTTTGGTGACAATGTCAACCGCCATGAATGCCGCAAAACCAAGCATCGCTTTCATGGTTAATGATATACCAGCGACATATAACTTATGATGAATTTGTAAAACACCATACAGCGAGTCAGCAATTGATTCCAGGATTTTAAAGGTCACTAAAATCATAATTAAGCCTGTTTTTGTAGCGTTATAGCCGTTCAGCACACAGAATACTACTGCGGAAATCGCCACAATAAGTGATGCGACAAAACGTACAGCAACATAACCACCACTTGAGAATTCCCGCTTAACATCAGATACTTGATAGGTTCGACCACCCCATAGGGATACTGCCCAAAATACCACCGAAAGCGACAATGCAAACGAAAACAGTCCAGAATCGTCAATGCCGTTTAATCGAGTGATGACAATTAGTAATACCGGAGAGATCGCACTCTGTAACAACGAACCTAGCGAGTTCCAGAGATAATCTTTTTTGATATTTTGCATACAATCACCTCACCTTACGGGGTATACATGAAATACCGCTGGAACGTTATCAGTAATGCCATCATTACCAACGACAAGACGAGTAATGATGAAATTGTGATGATATTTTTCTTATCTTGCGGCTTTAACTCAGCCCCTCGACCCAAAAATATCGCCATAAAAATAATGATGAGTGTTGGCAAGAAATAACGGCCCTGCACCCCGTAGATGATGTCAAAATTATACGGCGTATAAGTCAGATAGATGGCTAAATTGACTGCAATAAAATGCACCACAGCCAGACCCACTGCTAGCCAACGCCAGGAGTTTGGGATGGTAAGCTTACTCTTGTTTTTTCCTAATGATACTGTCGCTGTCATTCCCAGTACAAAGATATATATATAACCCATCCATAATGGATATAGTGCATCTGCCGCGCCAAAGGTACCAATCACGCCTCGAGCCTCATCATCACCAAACGACGTCATATATGAGTTCCACAGGACACGCGGTCCCCGCTTTGGATGTTCTTTGAGGTTTTGCAGCTGTCTATCTGATTGTATATTTTGAGGCAATGAATCACTTCTGTATTCATATTCTCCTGCGTTATTCGCCATCAACATATTAGCTCCAAGTAGCAACACACTAATAACCGCGGCTATTATTGACCAACGCCAAAAATGCTTCTTTTTTACCAAAATGATGATCAGTGGCAAAAATAGATATAGTAACGGTTTAGACCAAACAATTGCACCACATAGTAAAGCCAGTTTAATCCACTGACTACGCTGTATATCTGTTGACTGTGTGTACAGGCGTAACATATATGCCAGGAATAACATGAATATCGCGTATGATACCCCGTCCGTTCCCACCATAGATTGCTGGAACAACATCATCGGTAGTAGCGCGACAAACGTAAATAGATACTTCTTACCTGGCAGTAGTTTAATGGCAAAATAAACTATTACTACTGATGCTAAGGCTAATAATATTCGTGCGACATAAAGAGAAATGACCGGGCTGAGATTAAAGACATTAGCCAAGAATACTCCTGGAACAGCTGGTAAATAGGTTAAGAAGTTGTATGAAACCATCGGCGGCTGATACCGCTCACTTGAGTTTAGCGATTTTTTGACGGCTTGTTTAGTGCGGTTAAAATCATATTTTTTAGCTGAAAAGCCACGAATCTCATCATCATAGAAAGTTAGTCTCAGCGTATCACCAACAGATTTCGGCAAACTAGCGCCAGTACTCTTTGGGTTAACCGGTATAACATGTCCATGCGCAATATACTGCACACGAATATAATGCTCAGGCTCATCAGGACCCTGAAATGGAGGAGTGATGACCGCAAAGCCTAATGCGCCAATTAATCCAATCATAAGATAAACTTTATGTGGCTGGCTACACAACAACACTAACTTTTCCTTGATAGTATCAAGCTTCTCTCGCACCGTATTCATATAGCACTAATTATACACTTATGTTCGCTGTTTTACTATATGAGTTCACCCTTAGCTAGTAGGCTAACTGTGATATAGGAAATCTTAACGATAGGCAGTTTTTCTTTATTCAGCTCAACAAATTTTTGCCAGCTACGAATCGGGTGCAAAGTTCCGTTCCTTAGATGATAGATTGTACCACCTGGATCGCCCACAAACTGCGGCAGTTTTGCTTCTTTGGTCAGTATGGCGCATGTTTTGCTTTGTAGTGGATATGGGTTTTGTGACGGTAGGTGTAATTCATATAATGTACCGCCCATTCCTAAGTAACTGCGGCCCTCGCAACTAACATATGGAGACAAGACTCGGTTGCTGACTTTGTATTTTTCAACCACCCTGTCATCAACTTGGCGGATGGCGCCATTGACACCCAAATCAGCAGCTTGATCAAAGTGTGACAGCGGGATGAGTGTGTCGTATCCATCAGAAACATATACCGTACCATTAGAGGGTGCTTTTACCATTTTACCGGGTGCAAAGACCACGTTGCCTGAAGGAATCTTTCGAATAGTCTCACCAGATAGCCAAGCGATAGTTGGTCGCTCAGTCTTAGTGATGGCAAATACATCCTCCATAGCAACTATCGGTCGTTTCTGGCGTGATTCCATGACATATACCGTGCCATTATCTGACGATTTCAGGGTCACAACATCGTCCAGCGCCCCAGATCCAGGCAACGAGCGGACCGTTTCTTCTGATAGCGCCAACGGACTGACTGGTATATCTTGTGGCTTAGTGACTTTCTTTTTACCCTGATTGGTAATGAGGAATGTCTCCCCGGCTGGATTTTTAACATAATCATCGACTGTTTGATTAGTTTGCGGTAGTTTGTTGATGCTTTCTTGTTGCAATACACCGCCGCCAAGCGATTGCAAGGTTTGATCGACATATTCAGAGTGTCTAATGTTGTGTAATGTTCCGTTGCTAATCAGCTTTTGGTGACCAGTGTCTCTGTTTCTCACGACCGCTGCCTCTCTGACGATTGGTGTGCCGTATGGCAGATATTGAATGGCTGATTCGCCCAGAACATTATATCCCTGGTCGTATTGTTGCAAAGCTAATGATTTGTCATCCAAGACCTCACGGCGCGTACCATTTTGGATATAGAATCGCTTACCACTAGTTGTCTTATAGCCGTGTCCCATGCGCGGACCGTGATAGAATTTATTCACTTGTGCCTCAGTCAGTAACATACTATTGCCGCAATCCATACCGTATTGTGCCACCATGGCACAGGTTGTAAATGCCAGTCTGATGCCAGAATCATAGAAATACACCGTGCCGTCAGGTGATCGCATCAATCGATTCGCTACCTGGCCTGTCGGAATTTTATCTAGATACGCTTGAGACACAAAACCAACACCACCCAGAGGAGATAATGCCGCCAAAATGTCATAGTTCGGTACCGGATATTTAACATTATCCGACACCAGGTAGACTGTTGCGTTATCATGAGACCTCAGCAAGGTACTGTTGACGTGGGTGCTACCAAACCACTCCCTAAACATATAGAAGAAGTTGCGGTTGCCGTATGCTCCACAGTGTGCCGTGCCAGGATAAGCCGCCAGTGCTGCATCATTTGGTACATATGGTGTATAGATATACAGGCTGGCAGTTGCGTAATTTTCAATATATACATCTCGGTAGCCACAAGCAGGATTTGGGTTATACAAAATTCTATTGACTCGACCCGGCTGATAATTATAGTTTTGAATTTCGTTGCGATATTTTCGTAATTGCCAAGCAGCTTTATTTACTTGCTTATAAAAGCCGGCTTTTTCATTATCACAGTTTGCAGAATAACCTGGACCACTGTCAGGACAGCCATAACCCATGGCATATTTGTACTGTGACCGCAACGGCCAAGAGTCGGCAAACAACGGACCAGCCGATTCTTTTCTTAATGTTACCAACAATACTTGTGGGTTAATTTGATATCGTTGCGCAGCATCCCAGATGATTTGACCAGCATTGATACCACCAGGAAAGGCACCGCCACCACGATCAAAGGAAGTCTCGCCGTTGTTTGGATTTTCATGATAGTTTTGTAAACAAACGTATGGTGGACCATGCCAGCCACGCTGTGCCGCGTACTGGGCTTTGGTATTGCCGTGGCCAGAAGGTCCAGTACCCCAGGTGTCACACGCCGGTGTGTGCTGTTCAATAAACCGCTGCACTGCCGCCGCAGAACCCATAGCTCGTGAATCATAAAAGATTTCATCATCAATAATCCTACCAGGATTAAAGCCTGAAGCCCCAGCCCCTTGAGAGAGAATGACCGCAAAGGTTAAGCTTAGTAACAATCCTACTATCTTCTTCATTTACTCAACCACCACCGTCATGCCGTCAGCTACACCGTGAGACCTGCCTGAATTATACTCGATTGACACTGTCCACTTACCAGCAGCTCCTAATTCATCTCTACTCACCCGCATCGTTTGACATGAGGTTGAGCTTGGACCAGGAATTACTCCGGCCGTCTTTTTGACGACTCGATTGCCCAGTGTAAATACATAGGTACATGTACCATCCTGTTCGACAGCGTTCGTTACAAATCCGCTAGCGGTGATAGTATGCTTATCAACTGACTGCTCAACACTAGTCATCAGCACATAGACTGATTGTTTTTTTGTTTGAGGGTCGGTCTTTGGCTGCGGTGTCACATCAGTGTTTGGTCGAGCTGATTTATTATCTGGATTGTCCTCGACATTTTTAGTGTCTTTTTTCTCAGTTTTGGTTTTGTTTGGATTTACTCCACGACCCTGATCGTCAACCGTAAAAGCCTTGTCCTGATCTGAAAATGGCAACCATTTATTATAGTAAGCTGCCGCCACGTACGAGCCAGCAACAACAATTGCCGCTAGTAGTGATATACTGATAATTTTCTTGCGTGATAGTTTAGAAAGTTTTTTCTGTTTCATAGTCATTACCCTGGGATAATGATACAGTAAAAAACCAATTTTTTCAAATTAACCACTAGCTTTTTGATTTTGCTTCAACGTGTTCTAACGAATATTTATCAATCGCCGTGTGGTCGTCCAATTTCGTCAACACTGCCCGACGTACGCCGCGCCATTTTTCTATATTATAAAAAATATTCAACACCAAGTAGAATAGCTTTCTTTTCCGTGAATATTGTTTATCACGCAGCGTAAATAACGTATCACGAATCCAACCGATGATGACCATTTTAGTTATCTGAGAAATGGTCGGTAGTGGCACATCAATACCCACACGACGAAGCCCCATTGTCTCGTCAAACATTCGCATTTTATATTCACGCAGCTTAAATTCATTAGAATGTAGCACATTACCCCTGGAGGCATAGGCTTTCATGTAGCCCGCGTTGATAACATCGCGGCCAAACAATTGATCTTCAGCATACGGAACATCTTGATATGGCAATTCACCAGTCAGATAACTGCGACGAGCAGCCGAGTTAACATCAGAATAAAACGCTACTTTATCATAGGTTTCCTGTTTTTTGATAAAAGAATCTTTGTAGAACAATGTTGTTCCAAAATCAGGACCAAAACCATTGAACACACCCATGATTTCGCGCTTCAACAAGGGAAAGGTGGTTGGCCGTGGGTCTTGTTTTCCCATAACACCAATGATACGATCTGACAATTCAAACGGTTTCGTCATCTCATATAGCCAATATTTATGAGCGGGCGTAGCGTCTTGTGACAGGTAAACGACGATGTCGCCTTTTGCATCATGAGCGGCGGCAGCCCGCGTCTTACCGTGACCATATTCCTCTTTTGTGATGGTTTTATACCGTAAGTTTGGGTGTTTTTTAGCATATTTTTTGATGATTTTTGGCGTTTTGTCTGTGGAGCTTGTGTCATAAATCAAAACTTCATAGGTTTTGTCGATTTTTTGTTTGAACACCATTTTTAGCAGATCGTCCAAATAATCCTCACCAAAATACGTCGGGATAAAAACGGTGATGTCGATTTTGTTCGTGTTGTTAGTCACCTATCACCTCACGAATCAGAATGCGCTCAACCTTCTTGTATGATTCGTCCCATGACAAATCTTTGACACTTTCTGAAGCCTTTTTGGCATAGGTATTGATATTTTTGATCTCAACAACCTTACACAATTCATTAGCCAGTTCAATCGGTGAGGCCGCGGCGTAGTGGATGTACTTATTTTCACCCAAGACCAAGCTGTTGTTTTCACCTTCGTTCATCACTGGGATACAGCCAGCCGCCAACAACTCGAGTGGCAGGAGCGATACATTAGTAAGTGACAACACTAAGCACGCTTCAGACTCTTTGTACAGATCAGCCACGTCTTGGTGAGACAAGATACCGCGGTTGACATATGGAAATGGTATTTGATAATTCGACACATCCCAACCAAAGAACTCAATGGTGTATTCTGGATGTTTTTTGTGGAATTTATCTAGTGCAATCACACCCAACTCAAAAGCGCGGCGCTCAGTCACTGGGCGGGCATAGAAACAAATTTTCTTTTGCTTGTCGGCTTTATCTGCCAGGCGGTAGATGTTCATGTCAGCACCAAAGTCGAAATAATCCGCCTTCATGCCGTATTCGCTCACTTTTTTAGTCAGCCAACGACCAGCTGTGATGCCATAAAAATTCATTTTATAGGTGTTTTCAGCCAACACCGCCTTTGAACCTAGTCCATAAAAGTACGGCTCAAAATCTTGCACGAAATAAAACTTGTGTGCCTTAGTGTTGATGTTAAATACCGGGTAGGCCGTCTCCCATCCGGTAGCGATCAACGCGTCAGATTCAGTGTATTGCGACACTTTTTTCACATTAACGTCAAAATTGAAACTTTCTGACAAAATCGCCTTGGCTTCGGCTGGTGATTGCGGGTGGATTCCTTCATAGATGTAAAAAGTTACGTCGTGACCCTGCTCTTGTAAAAATCGAGCAAAGCGGGTGATGGTGTTTTGTCCACCACTTCCTTTTGAGATAGGAGACAATACCCAGCCAATTTTCAAAGACTTCTTTTTTGACTTTTTCTTTGGTGTTTTGTACGGGTGATTGATGTAGTCCGCGTTCATGATATCTTCAATTGAAGCCATCACCTCAATTGGTTGCTTGATCACTGGTGCGGTCTTTTTCGACAGATATACCTGGGTTTTCCTGACAGCCTGACCTAACCCATTTTGTCTGGTGTAGGTGTAGAATTTGTACAGTTTACTCATGACGTTTTCTCCTTCTTACTTTTCACACTCATCCATGAACCACGCTTTTTCAACAAACCACCCCTCGGCTTATTTTCTCTCACATAAAACTGGCTGATACCCTCTTCTGTCGTGTAGGCAATTGGCTCATACGAGTCCTTTTTCTTATCATAAGCAAACAGGGTAGCCGTAATTTCAAAATCACGGTTGTTAAACAGATCCAATGGCAGAGTATACTTATAAATATGCGTGCCTTTTTTACTGGAGGTTATTTCCACATTATTATCATCGATAAAGAATCCGTCATCAATCACAGAAGTGATGCGATTTGAAGCTTCGTCCAAAATTGAAATACCAAATGACACTTGCCTATCTTCTGGAACAAAATATTTTACTTCAACTTCCAACGTGTCTTTCGGTGTTAACACCTTGTTTTCTACCCTTGTTTGAATATACGCAGTATTTTTCTTTGATTTCTTATCAGTTTTTGCTGTTGACTCTATATTTTCAATAGAATACAAGTTAGCAACTTCATTTGGATCACCCGAGGCAACGATTTTACCAGATTCCAGCATGATAGCTTTATTGCAAAACCGTCGTACTGACGCCATGTCGTGAGTGACCAAGATAACAGTCTTTTTCTGTTTTTTGATCTGCTTGAAATATTCAAAACATTTACGCTGAAAGGCTTCGTCACCGACGGCTAATACCTCGTCCAAGACGAGGATATCGGTATTAGCACGGATGGCAATTGAAAATGCCAAACGCACCTGCATACCACTGGAATAGTTCTTCAGTTTTTGATCCATGAACTGTTCTAGTTCGGCAAAATCAACGATCTCGTCGTACATATCTTCAACTTCATCGTGCGAAAAGCCTAGCAATGCTCCGTTCAAATAGACGTTTTCCCGACCAGTCAATTCTGGGTTAAAACCAACACCAAGCTCAATGAACGGAATCAATTTACCATTAACAATCACCTCTCCAGAGTCGGGCGAATAAATATCAGAAATCAGTTTTAACAGTGTAGATTTTCCACAACCATTTCGTCCAACGATGCCGAAAAAGTCACCTTTTTCCACCGTAAACGAGATATCTTTTAGAACTTCTTGTTTTTTATAGCCCTTGACACCCTTAGTCCAGTTCAAAAATGCCTGCTTGATACCGTTTGCCTGCTCGGTTGGTAAATTAAAGCTCTTGTATAGATTCTTTACTTCTAGCGCATATTTACTCATCACATATTCTCCGCAAAGGTTTTGCTGCTTTTTCTGAAATAAATAATACCAATAATGACAACAACCACCGTTAGTACAACAGGTATTAGACTAATCCAGATGTTATTTATTGTACTCCAAGTGGTCGGCGTCGTCTGTGGAGCGATAAGGCTATATCGGACATCTTGAATACTTTGTGCAATAGGATTGAGCATCATAACTTTTGCGACTTCTGGGTGAAAATTAGACACCAGGCTAAGTGGATAAATGATTGGAATGCTATAAAAACATATCTGTAAAATCACATCCCAGATATGGCTAATATCACGGAATTTTACGTATAGTGTTGATAATATTAGTGATACACCAAGTGCTAAGATAAACAACTGAATGATACTCAACGGCGCCAAAAGAACTCTCCAAGTAAAGTCTACTCCAGAGATAAGTCCAAAGATTAGCACCACAATCAAGTTGATCGACAGACTGATGAGCGCGCTGGACATTGACGAGATGATGATAATGTATTTTGGAAAATTAATTTTACGCAGTAAATCACCCCTGCTGACAATAGCGTTCATGCCAACTGAGGTAGCTTCAGTGAAAAATCCCCAAAGAGCAATACCTAAGAGTAAGACAATTGGGTAGGTTTTTGTGCCGTCAGTGAATTTCAAAAATTTCACAAACACTAGGTACATCACCAAAAACAGTAAGAGTGGTTTCAAGACCGACCACAAAATTCCCAAAAATGAACCTTGATAACGCAATTTAAAATCAGTTTTTACTAATTCGAGTAAAATTACTCTGTTTCGTTTATTAAACAACTCCTGCATATACTAGTCCGATTATACCGCTTTTTAATCTTTTAGGCTAATCACAAGCCGTCGATCGCGACCTTCGCCCTCTGAGTGAGTTTCTATGTCATCGAAATCATGTGCGGTGTGGTGCACCGTCCACCGATCAGCCGCGTTAAGATCCAACCTCTTAGGCTCGCCAGTGTCTCGGACTTCCTGAAACCAAGCGCGAGCTTTTTCAGCAAGCTTCTCAGCGTGCTGCTGTTTGTAGTCAGCGATATCTAGGTTAACTCTCTCCACTGCGGTATTGTTGTTGCGAAGCAGTGCTGAGAGTAAGTGTTGGATACTGCGCAACGTCTCAGCGCCGCGACCAATCAGTAGGCTATTGTATTGCGTTGATGGAATTTTTACGATCAAAATATCGTCTTCGATAGACACTTCAGCCGTTATATTTAGGTCGAAAAAGGCCATCAAATCCTCAACATATTTCTTGATGTAATCGATTGTTTGCTGCTGATCCATGATTATTCCTCCTTATTCCTTGGCCTTGATCCGGGTTATTTTCGCCTCAGTCGCTGTCGCTGCACGCCTACTTGCTTGAGGTTTTTTGGAGTTTTTCTTTGACTTGTTCGGTGTTTTAGAAATAGTCTCCATCTCATCACTATCTCCCTTTAAGATGATGGCATTTTGCGCATATGCTGCAACGTTTGAGACGGTTAGATACAGTGCTAGGGCACCCGGTAGGTTGATGATCACGAAAAACATAAAGATTGGCATAAATTTCATCATCTTGCGCATCACGATAGCATTGATCTCTGACTGATCTGCCTCTTTGCCTTCAGCAGCTTCTTGCATGATATCGCGCAGTCGCTTCTTACTGTCGCTCGCTGGAGAAATTTGCTTAGTGGTTAGGAACTGCATCACCGCAGCCAATACAGCCAAAATCAATAAACTCCAGGTAACACCACTATTACTGACGGCGTGCTGTGTGAGGTCAACCATACCCAAAAAGTTCTGATTGAGTTGATCTGGATGAGCTACTAAATTGGATACTACTGGTAATTGTTCGATAAAATCATATGCGTATTTAGCGAGGTCGCCGGTATGAACCCGGCTAGATACAAAGATTTGCACCACACGGTAAATACCGATTAATACTGGCAGCTGAATCAAAAGTACGCCAATTGAACCAAACATGCTGATGTTGTGCTCTTTGTACAGTTCCATCATCGCAAGCGCTCGTGCCTGGCGGTCATTCTTGTATTTGGCGTTAATCTTCGCCAGTTGCGGCTGCATTTTGCGCATCGCTTTTGTCTGGTGTAGCTGCTTTTTAACCATTGGCCACAACAGAAGACGGATGATAATAGTAAAGAGGATAATACTGACACCAAAGTCTGGAATCAGGCCATAAATAGCCATTAAAATATTAAAAATTGGCTGTACAATCAGAACATCAAAAAAACTCATGCCTCACATTATATCAAAAAATGTGTCATTTATACAGATTAGCCTGGGAGAATAGTCGTTTAACTTCGTTTTGAATACTCTTGTATTCCATGTGTAAAAAATCAGCCGTAACAATGATCAGCGCTATGTCATGATTATCTTTAAGCATCGGCAACTCAGCTCGAATCACCTCGTACACCCGTCGACGCACCCTATTACGGCGAACGGCTGATTTGAGGACTTTTTTACTGATTACCACAGCAAATCGACTGTGTTTCCGGCGCGGATTGGTGATATATTTTACTGTCATTACATGAGACCGCACAGCATCACCATTTTGATATAAATACCGTAAACTGCCGTGACCGTGAAACCTGTGATGATACGTTAACATTCTCCTAGTATACCAAATACCACTCCGACATACATCAGGAGTGGTATCAGATCATCGAGTGCACTAAGTATTATTTACAGTGCAATCCGTGCACGACCTTTTAGGCGGCGTCGCTTCAAAACAGCGCGACCAGCCTTTGTAGAAACACGTGCTCGAAAACCGTGCGTACGGGCACGATGACGTTTGTGTGGTTGAAATGTTCGCTTTGGCATACTGGGTGATAGTTTAGCGTTTTTTTGGTTTTTTTGCAAGTATCAATTGTAGTTTTCCACTGCTCAGTCTGTTTTATCCACAATTATAACAGAGGTGACACGCGCCTGTGGAAAAGTTCACCTCTATTTTCAGTTTCTCTTCCATGAGATGTCTATGCTTGTGGAAAACTCTGTCTTTTTGCTATAGTACAGAGTAGATTATGTGTGAGGGGTTATGATATGAAAGAACAAGCAATCTGGCAGGGAGTATTGGGTCAGTTAGAATTGACCATTCCGTCTTCTTCATTCTCTGCATGGTTCACAAAAACAAAATTAGAACTAATTTCTGATAAAGAAGCAGTTATTATTGTGCCAAATATTTTCGTAGAGGCACAGCTAGAGAAAAAATTTCATACCGATATTCAAGAAGCTTTAAAATCAAACGGTTTTGAAGGTGTGGTGCGATATAGGATTGGTTCTGGTTCACGAAAAAAAACCGTCAACCGGGATCAGCCAGAAGAGACTGTTCGCCCGACAGAACGTCGCATCATCGCCCCAACGCAAAAAAACAATAGCAATCTCAATCCGCGCTATACGTTTGATAACTTTATCGTTGGATCAAGCAATGACTTGGCTTACGCTGCGTGCCAAGCGGTCGCCTCACATCCCGGCCTCAAATACAATCCACTCTATTTATATGGCGGTTCAGGTCTTGGTAAAACTCACCTCATGCAAGCAGTTGGCAATGAAATTATCAAACAACAGCCGTCAGCTCGGGTGCTATACACGACAACTGAAGCATTTGTGAACGAATTTTTGGATTATATTCGTTTCAAGAAAAAGGGTTTTTCTGATAAATATCGCAATGTTGACGTGCTAATTGTTGATGATATGCAGTTTATCGCCGGCAAAGAAAAAACCCAGGATGAATTTTTTCACACCTTCAATGACCTCCATCAAAACAACAAACAAATCATTATCAGCTCTGATAAACCACCTAAAAGCATCCCCACCCTCACTGACCGACTGCGTAGTCGTTTTGAATGGGGTATGGCGATCGATATTCAAATGCCTGACTATGAAACACGGTGTGCCATCGTCAAAGCAAAGGCTAGCCTCAGTGGTACTGAGCTAGAATCAGGAGTTGTTGAATATCTGGCAGCTAATTTCAAAACAAATATTCGTGAGCTTGAGGGTGCACTCAATCGCCTCCTAGCTTATGCCGACATGCAAGGCTTTGTGCCAGATGTGGCGGCAGCCGAGAGCGTCTTGGGCGACATGAAACGCGTTCGCCCGCAACACATTACCGCTAAGCAGATTATCGATCGTACAGCGCGCTATTTTAACCTCGATCCAAAAGATATGTGTTCAGCCAGGCGCGATAAATTTATCGTCCAGCCACGACAAATTGCCATGTATCTACTGCGTAGTGAATTGAAAATGAGTTTTCCAAAAATCGCTCAAGAACTTGGCCGTAAAGACCACACCACAGCCATGCACTCTGTTGAAAAAATCACCAAAGAAAGTTTAACTAACCAGCTAGTGCGCGAACAAATCAACGATGTCAAGGACAAACTATATGTGCAAAATTAGTGGAAAACCTGTGCATGACCTATGGAATTCTATCTGCAGTCTGCGACTAAGCTTGTGGCAAAGTCTGGCGGGCTCCGTACGACTGTGGGTTAACTCAGCCTTATCCACTGCCTTGTACCAAGTTGATCCACAAAGCTATCCACAGGTTTTTTTGCCCACTTACCTCTGTCTGAACACTTGTTTTACTCAGTTTCCACAGCACCTATTATTACTAACACCAGATAAAAAATAAGAAAGGTTATATAATAGTAACTATGAAGCTTTCAGTCACACAAGAAAATTTCGCAAAAGCACTCAGTAATATCGGAAGGGTGGCTTCTGGTCGTGTCGAACTTCCTATTTTGAATAATATTTTACTTCGCACCGACGGAGGGAGATTGTTGATTGCAGCTACCAATTTGGAAATTGCTTCCACTCAGTATATTGGCGCCAAAATACAATCACCAGGTTCGATCACTATCCCAGCACGATTGATCTCAGAATTTATCTCAACCCTGCCAAGCGGCACTATCGACCTGGAGACCAAAGACGATCACCTACACATCACTTCTGGTAAATTTAAATCAGTCATCAACGGCGTTATCGCTGATGAATTTCCAGAATTACCAACTATCAATGAAGATACGGCAGTGCGCTACGAAATCGCCACTGATGATCTGAAGAAAGCGGTGTCGCAAACTATTTTGGCGGCCAGCTCTGATATGGCTCGGGCAGTGTTGACTGGAGTGTATTGGCATACGTTTGAAAATGAATTATACCTGGCAGCGACTGACGGCTACCGGTTGGCTGAGCGAAAACTCATGAAAGCAGATGGTGAAGTTGCAGCTATCATTCCAACGTCTGCTTTGCAGGAAGTCATTCGTAGTTTGAGTGACGCCACGGAAACCATCGTGATATTGTTTGGCGATGACCAAGTTTGTTTCCAGACACCAGAGCTAGAAATTATCAGCCGCTTGATCGATGGAAAATTTCCAGATTATCGCCAGCTGATTCCTCAGCAGTCACAAACGGAAATCATCGTTTCGCGCGCCGACCTCAGTCGCATCACCAAAGTTGCTAGTTTGTTTGCCCGTGAGTCAGGCGGCGGCGTTACTATCAATGCTTCGGCTGAAAATAATATCATCTCCATCCACTCCATTGCCTCAGAACTTGGTGAAAATACCTCAGAAGCTACCGCTAAGATTTCCGCTGATGGTCAGATTACGCTCAATTCTCGGTACTTGACTGAGGCGTTAAACGTCACCGACGGAGATGAAGTGTCGTTTGCTTTCAGTGGTAAACTCTCTCCTTGTATCATTCAGTCTACGGCAAAAAAACGTGATTATATCCACATCATTATGCCACTAAAAAGTTAGGTTAATAATCACGGAACTTATAACACCATGATGGTCGTCCGTCGCCACATGGTACAGCGGCTCGACTCTCTTTTTCTTTCTTGGTCGGTATGATGTAATTATTTACCTTCATGTCGTAGTTATCTGGCGTCGCGCCAAGTTTAGCTAATTTCTCTAATATTTGACTCAGGAGAGCTTCGCCATTACGTCCAGCCATGGTGATACAGATGCCAATTTTATGCGATTTCTTGATATCCGTGCGGTACGGCTGGCAAGAAAATACTCGGTAGTCTCTATCTTCAAACGGCAAATGTTGTAAGATTGGATTGGCTTTATCGATCTCTTTACCCACCCTATTCACTTCTCGACTACCTAGACCATCTAATACCTTGGCGTATTTTTTCTGTTTCAGTTCATTTTTTGCCTTGTCGGTTTTTGGCGTCAGGGCGAATAATAATTTTCGCTCCTTCCCTTTTTCTAGATCAAGCTCAACGGTATATGTGTCATAGCCGTCAGCGCTAAAACTAAAAGTATGTTTACCGCTTTTAACCGCTACGGGCTTGTCAGACTTGATGACCTGATTTTTCACTGAGTCGTACGACATTTTAACAGTCTCTGGAGCAAAGGTCGCCAGTAATGTAGTATCGTGCGTGACTGTTTGAAATACATAATATGAGATAAACATAACAATCAGCGCGCCGATAATCACTGCACCGCCAATAATTTTTTGCTTTGTGATGACTGGCTGCATGATATTTCCTTTCTAGGTTTTGTTTGATTGAATGACGCGAACCAAGATATTACCTGGTTGAGTGAGTTGATAGTCAACAGATCCTTGCTTGATGAATATCGGTACTGTATCTCCAAGGGAGGCATTAGCGGCGACGTAACCTCCACCGACGTCACCAGTGTAAATCAAAGTATGTCCGTAGCCACCATGGCTTGGGTGGAGGAGGATATCACCTGGCTGCAAGTCTGAAGCAGATGGACGATCGATGATTTTGAATTTTTCTGGATGAGATTTTACGTAAGTATACTGATCAGTGGTGCCAATTGGCTGGTAATCTTTGTCTGCACCAGAAGTACGCAGCACCGTCGCTACAAATCTACCGCAGTCAGTGTCTGAACTACCGACGACACTTGGGTTATTCTTTTTGACTGCATCGATATATTCAGCTTTAGCCGTCTGGTTATTAGCCCCTTTGTCAGTATTTGGATTCCACGCCAACTGCTTGGCTGTATCGACGATGCTCTGCCCGGCGACACTAGACCCATTACCACTACAACCAGTTGCTGATGCTGAACTAATTTGTGCACCACTCGAATCACCACCGGCGCTTGCCGCGATTTTTGACGGATCGCCGTCTTGGATTTTACCCTTGTAGCTGTTGAAAATCTCAGAGGCATACTGGGCACGGTTACCTTCTTCGCCTGCACCATACCGCTCAAATGTTTCACCAAACTCAACCGCCAAAGCGCTGACACTGCTACCCGATTTATCAGTGTGTTTAAGCAGTACTTTCAGACCAGCATTTTCTGCCCCATTCAGCTCCTCCCAGAGGTATTCTAGCTGCCCTTCGATGGTGCTATAATTTGGCTTTTTTTCTAGATTAGTGCGGCGCCCGCCTAACCACTGCGCGATACCGTATGCACCAATACTGTTGAGGGCGCTCGGATCGATGCGAGATTCCTGCTGGAGGTTACCAGCCACCGCTGCTGCTTGTACTAACGTTAGACCTTTGCCGGTAAAAAACTTAAGAACTTTTTCTACGTTTTCACCAGAAAGTTCACCAGTCGCGGTATTTTGGGTTGAGCAGATTTGACCGTTTGGATTGTTGATATTGATGTCATTGAGAATATAGTCTTGATAAGGAATACCAGCCGGTTGATCCTTCTTCTTTTCTTTGTCTTTCTCTGGCGCTGCTGAAGAATTGGCGGTCAAAAATATGATACAACTCACCAAAGCTAACAGTAGACCAATAGTTACTCGTTTCATTGTACTCTCCTTGCATAATCCCAGTGCCACGGCTCATCTTTATACCAGCCAGGATTATTACGATCTCTTGCCCATGGTGGGTTAACAAAGCCATATTTTGAGGCATTTGATGCTAGCCACAGATAAATTGGCGTATTAAAACCTGAACCACCTATATTAATATCTAGGGCTAGTCCATGTCCATGTTTTGATGTTCCTGGAGTTGCTTGTGTTATACCGCTTGAGAAGTAATCTTGTTGTGTTGCTAATGTACGGTATGATTCGGTAATTGTCATGTGTTGACCACCGTGTTCTTGAGCATAGGCTTCATTCATAGCATCGAAAGCTTGAGCGGCCTTTGGATGCATGTAATGTCCTGGTGCAGTTTTCAACTCACTCATGGCTGACAGTGGAATCTCACCGTTTCTGTGTCCACCCCACGACGCAGGTTCATTTCCAAAAGTCTGTGCTTCTTCTAATTCCGGTGGACCGATAGCGTCGCCGACTGGTCCGCTACTTGGCTGTTGTGCTCCAGTGTTGGCTGATGGATCATCAATTTCTTTTGGATAATATTTGCCTTCTTTGTCGTCAGCCATCAAGGCCAGGTTGCCAGCTACGGTTAATTCCAGGGCACATGGATCGGCCATACTGTACGTCGGGACTAAGTCGCCTTCATGAATCCCATAGCTCGCTTCACGCTCTTTGGCTTTGGTTGAACAGACAGCATCAGTGTACTGACTTGGATCGGCTTTATATACCGCTTCATCACTAAAGCCATGCCATGTCACACCGAAGGCCCGCAGAACGGCTGCTTGATCGTATTTAGCAGCGTGAGTGTTGGCTGGTGTAACAGCGGACGCTAGAGCGACCGGTGCGCGTGCGATTAATCGCATGGTTGAAAAACCGGAAGTTGGCATAACGGCTAGTAACTGTCCAGCCACCGAACGCTTAAGTGTTGGGTCAAATAACTTCGCCATGAGTGGTTGTTCGCGGAATTCTTCGTCACGCTCTTGCTCGATCTGTTTTGCGAGCACACTGACTTGCTGGTTGGTGAGGCGTGCCCCACCGATGCCGTCTGGCTGTTTGGAGCCTGAATCAGCACCAGCCTGTCCGGCTTCAGTACTACTCTGCATAGTTGTTGTCAGTCCGCCGTGTAGAGCCTCAAAGTTATTGTTACCCGGCGCGTCAACCCCCACCTCTGGTATACCGAACAGCAAACTTACTGCCCAACCCATGGCTTTTTCGATCAATCCTTCAGACAGTTCAACCAGCTGCTTCAATCCTGGCAATTCCTGTAAATAACTAAAGAACCAGCTAAATACCTTACCGACTGTATCACCAACAAAGTCGATGATCGCGCCAAACGTGCTATTCCAGGCTTTGGCTATCCCCGCTAACACTTGCCAGACAGGATATTTCGTAAAGGTTGTATAATCTTTGACAATCTTTTTTTCTGGACAGACAAGCTCACCGGGATCTAAGGCAATCACCTTTTCTTCACCACCAACCTCGCATTTGGTGCGAATACCACCGTCCTCGGCGTAAGCTGTTGGATATAGTAGTGAGGCCGCAGTGTTATTACCGCCAAACGTCGCTTGGAATATTGGTGCTGCTTCGGCGCCGTCAAATAGCGAGGTTGCCAACTCAACATGTTGAATATTATCAATTGTTCCCGCCCGAATTTGATCTCGCGTCAAGACTGGGCTAGCCTCTTCATCATAAGTGAACGCGGTATACAGCTGCTTCTTTTGGTCAGCTCCGACAATTTCGATAACCTTTTCATTAACTGCTCCAACAATCTTTGCAACCAAATCAATTGCTCCAATGATGGCGTTTGCAGCTGCTATTTTCTTAAACAGTTGCTTACTGATGATTTTGCCTAGCGGTGTGTCCGGTGCTGCTTTGGATAGAGAATCGATATTATTAAGAGCTTCTTTTTGCCCTTTAACTTTTTTCACTTTTTCATCAGCTTTTGTTTTATTGTCACCTGTCGCTTTTTCAGCCTCTTTTTCTGCTTCGCTAATCTTACTATCAAGGTCGTTATTTAATTTATCTAATGTGTCTTGGCATTTTTTAGCATCAGTACCATCCAAACATCCTAAATACGCTGCAAAACGAGGCGACATTTTAGCGGTGATACGGGTATTCATATTTAGCTTAATTTTAGCCTTAAAGTCAGCATATTTTTGACCAGCTTTTTCTGGTATGATGTTAAACTTTTTCACACCGTATTTTCGGTACAATACACGTTTAGATAGATAGCGCATGAAATAGTTACGTCCGTGAACCTTACGTGTCATCTTTTTGATATGACGACGCATATCTTTGTGAGATAATTCCTTTTCTACCCCCTGCAGGACAGAGTTCATATCTTTTGACTCAAGATGCATGGTAAATGAGGTCGCTTTACCACCCAGGGTGTTTCTACCACTTGCATTAAAGACAGCCTTAACGTTTCTTCCTTCTTTTTCAAATTTAGCATCAAGCTGCTCTTCAAACCACGTGCTATATTTTGTAGCTCCCAGGTGACACAACACACCACCGCCAGCGCAGAACACGAGATTGGCATCACCAGGATATGCGGTTTGCATCATTTTCATGGCAACCCAACGTGTGGTGATATACTCGAGTCGCTGGTTGATGGCATGCTGTGGCACAGAGCTGAGCTGGTCGGTGATAGTAGAGACCATAGCGTCAAGTTTATATGGTAAAATTGAGAAGAATAGCATCATCAGGCCAAATAATCCTCCACCGATACCAGCCGTGGCGCCCCATTTTTTGCGAGTCATATTTGCCAAGAATTTACCGCGACCTCTGCCGCCGGCCTTGCCTAAAGGAGACCGAGAGTACAGCTGTTCTTGACTATTAACATTATCCGCGGCGTTGAGTCCATCGTCTTTTTTGTCGCCATCATAAAAATTATCATTGGCGGCATTATTCTCCATAGAATTTAGATATTTAGACGTTTGTTCAGAGGCTGGATTGAGCCGTTCATCAACATCTGGATCAGTCGTATAGTCAATCCGTGCCATGATTATACGGCTCCATATCCACCAATTGGTGTTTCAGACGGAAGTTGTTGTTTCACGGGTGAAGTATTGATTAGATCATACTCAGTATCACTGGCTTGAATCTGGATGTGTACGTGGTTTTGTCCAGCAAAGAACAGCCCCTGTCCAACGGGGAAATTCGCCAAGCGTTTCTGCTCTTCCTCGGTCAGCTTAAATACACTGGAAAGCACATCAACAGCACTTGAGGATTGTTTAAGGAGTAGCTGCATGGATGAGTTGGCGACGATAGCGCGGCCCATTTTACTGCCCACAAAATCCTCGACGTCCTGGGTGATGGTGGTGAGTCCTAGTTGATATTTTCGGGCTCGCTTTGCCAGGCTAAATAAGAAGCTAGCTGAGTCTTCATATTTCATCAATTGCCATGCCTCGTCAACGATCAACATACGTTTCTTCTGGTCAGTTCGAGTGATGTTCCAGATGTGATTTAGTACAATATACATAGCCGTTGGGCGCAGTTCGTCTTCTAGGTCTCGGATATTAAAGACCACCATGGCGTTATTGATATCGATATTACTCTGCTGACTGAAAATACCAGCAAAGGTACCTGAGGTAAATTTACGCAGACGCTGTGCTAACTGTGGACCAGTGCCACCCATGTGCAGCAATGTATCATACAAATCATGAATGGTTGGCGGTGTTGAATTGTGGGTCAATGGATCTGATGTGATACCAACACGAGCGTAGGTGTCGATCAACGCCTGGTCGATATCTGCTTCCTCTGCCGCAGTCAGTCCAATTGAGCCAGCCACTGAACCACCCAACATTTGGCGTAACAAACCGTGCAGCGTCACCAAGTTGGCACGTAACGCGTCGTCTGCTTCTTCGGTGTCAATCACTCGTGGCAGATCAAATGGATTGATGCGCGTGTCACTATTCAAACTCAAGCGTATATGGCTACCGCCCACGGCGTCACATAGCTTTTGGTATTCATTTTCCGGGTCGATGATGACGATGTCAGCACCAGTCATCATACTACGCAGCGCTTCCAGTTTCACGGTAAATGACTTACCGGCACCAGACTTTGCAAACACCACCATATTGGCATTTTCTAGAGAAAATCGGTCGAAAATCACCAAACCATTGTTATGCATATTGATGCCATACAACACACCCTTACCGTCAGTTAGGTCAGCAGAGGTGAATGGGAAGCTGGTAGAAATAGCACCAGTGTTCATGTTGCGGCGGATTTGTAATTGATCCATCAACTGAGGGATGGTACTGTTTAATCCCTGTTCTTGCTGGTTTGACGCCACTTTACTAAAGATAAGCTGCTGACCAAAGATAGTTTCAATTTTGTGTTGAATAAAGTTCAGCTCATCAAGGCTGTCGGCGTAAATCGTCACATATAGTCCGTAACGGAAGAATTTTTCTGACCCAATCTGCAGCTGGTTACGCAGTTCTTCGGCATCCTGTAGGGCAGCTTCCATGGCTGGGTCACGCACACGTCCCTTCTCTGCGTTGATATTCATGCTGGCCTCCAGCTGAGTCACTTTTTTACGCAAATTGTTCAGCACCACTTGCGTATCAACTGGGTAGATAAACATACTGATATCTAGCACCTCGTCGATATTAATCACTGAGCTCAACCAGCCGGTGTAAATTTCACGAGGATAACCATAGACATAAATAGTACGGCCATACTTGGCGCCCAGTCGGAAATAGCTCGCTTGAATTTCCACACTACTTGGGGCGATGAAATCGCGCAAAGTTCTCACACCGGTCAAGAAGGCTTGCTCGACTTCGGCCTGTTCGCGAGCACGCTGTTGAGCGGCGATATCGATGGCATCTAGTTTTTTCTTAGCCATTAAAAATCTCCTCCATATGGTGATTCACCATTTCCCTTGCGGATATAAGTCGTCGTCAGATCATTTGGGTTGCGTACTAATGGCTGACGTGCTGCAGTATCAGGATTGTAGGAAATATAGAACAATTCTCCAAGCTGCCTGGTGTTGAGTTGCAAACTCTTCACGCCCATGGCAAACAAACCATTCATCACTGTATCGATGCGGTTTTTGATTTCATCTTTTGCTTTTTCATACATTGGTTGATCGATTCTAGTGATCAATGTTTCCTTTTTACCACTAAAGAAGCTATCAAACAGACCCTTTGCTTGTTGTTTCATGGCATTAACATCGCCGCCGGGGAAATATGGCACCACGATGAAAAATCGCTTATCCATAATGTTTGCCTCTTGCGACAGCACTTCTATGAAGTTCATATAGTCATCCATCAACACATTAAGTAACATATTGTCTTGAGAGCGTCGAATGCGCGACAATCGATCAAGGTATGGACCGATATCAACACGCTGTGATCGTACTAGGATTTGAACTGGAAAATAGAGCGAGTTGAGTAGGTTTTGATAGCTAAATTCGATAGCTTCTCGCTCACGAGTACTCATCAAATCAAAGTTGATAGACTGACATTCTATCACCGCACGAAAACTACCATCACTCATGATAATCATGTTTTCGCGCATCTCTGAAAACAATAACGTATTTTGTGTGCTGATGGCGCTCTTTTTGTCTTTCGGAGCTGGTGGATTCTGTGGATTTGGAGCTGGCTGACCTGGCTGAGTTATACCAGGCTGCATTGGCAACGCTGGCTGACCAGGTTGTGGCTGCTGTGGCGGTAATGGTTGACTAGGCTGCCCAGAAACAACCGGCGGTGTCGTCGGGTTGGGTGGTAACTGATATGGTTGTTGATTATCTGGTTGCATTTCCCACCTAACGTAGTGAAATCACCACTTCCTCCTCAGCTGTTTCCTCTGAGCGTTTATGTATCCGATCTGCTTCTTTTTGTAGGGTCGCTATGGAAAGATCGGAATGATTATTTGCCAAATCTATTATACCAGGGTCAACAGGTTGTTGTATAGGTTGATTTTGGTCAGCTGGTGGGGTGACGGTAGGTCGCTCACCTGCTGGAGATAGGACACCTTGACGCATGTGGGGGTATGGATTGACGGTTAGCTTTGGTATGTCTTCCTCTTGAGCTGCCATGAAAACTGCTGGCTGAGTCGGCTGTTGTGTTGTTGGTGTTTGAGGTTTTTGCATGCGCTGTATCAGCTGTTCTCGCCGCTGTTGGTCTGTCTCGGCGATCATATCAGCAATTTGTCGTGAAGTAGTATTACCCCGATCCAAAATATCTTCCTCTGCCTGGACAGCGGTATTATAGAAATCAGCCTGTAGTGAACTGGCGGTATCTAAATTACCCGTTGCTTCCGGGTTGCCGACGCCGCGGACTGACCAGCCGTGTGTGTCAACGATATTTGCCAGATATGATAATCGTCGCTGGATCTCTCGTTGATCATAATTCTTACTCAGGTTCTCTTCCTTAGTTTTTGGTGCCACCACTTCTATCAGCGTCTCTACTCCGTCTGGCTCCCAGAGCCGCACGCGCGGTTTTAAGAAAAATGATATCACTGCCGCAATATATATTTCCATCGGCTGTTCCTTACGTAGTGGCAACGCTAATACGGTGAAAAACACCCCAAATGGCAAAGGAATGATTGCTAATGGTAACAAGGCGACTCCTAGCGCCCACGCTATACCAAAAAAGCCCACCGCGATGATAAGAAACACAAATTGCTTAAAACTGAATGGCCCAAGCAGCTTGTCTTCTGCTTCCACATCCTGGGGCACTCTATACACAGCCATATGCTACTAGTATAGCAAAGATAGCTTAACTAGTTAAATCCTCAGGCTTAATCCCTAGAGAAAGAGATATCTCTCGAATTGTATTACCAGTTTTACCAATTCGACTACTAAACCGAGGATCGGTTTGTGCTAAAACAAGGTTCTTGCGCAACGTATCCAGACCAGCTTCATTGATTTGCGAGACAAAGCTTTGGTCGCTCAACGCTTCCTTTAGTGGCTTTAGGTAAGCCAAGTCTGAACCGACAATTGCTTCGGTCGACAAACCACCGATGTTAAGGTTATCGAGCATAAGTTTCCTCATGTAGTCTGGGCCGTTCATATTAACATTGTTGGCCTTGATAGCCGCTGCAGCTGCACCACCTAACCAAGCTGGTTTAGCAGAGTTGGATAGCAGCGCGTCACCGTATTCTTGTGCAAAGTCGTCATTAAGCGCACCGAAGTCAGTTTTTTGTAGCAAGCTTTGGATAGCCACAGCGTCTTTACCACCCAACACGTGGTGAATCGCTGCGTAGCGGATATCATCAGTGACTGTCAAGCCGCGTCGACTGACACCGTTTGCCAATTCCACCATATCATCATTGCTGACATTCATAGCATTCAAGATAGTCATAGCGTTCTCAATCGATTCCTTATTAGCCTTAGTGATGGTACTACGTGCGGTTGACCATACACGTTGTGAACCACGATCGTTGCCAAAGTACATATTTTCCACAGAACCTGCTTGGGCTCGCAACTCCTCCTGGTTGGCTAGATCGTTTGCTAAGATGTAATCATTAACACGCTGAATACTGTTTTTTCGCAGCCCTTGAATCGCAATACTGCGTGCTTCTCGTTGAGTTTCTTCCTGTAGTGTTTCATAGCGGCGGGCAGCTCTCTTTTTCAGATTGGCTGGTGTCGGTGTACCCTCAACTTTCATCTCCTCATAAGCGTTTGCGGTCGTGACATCAGCTAGTGACAATTGGTCAGCGGCAGCTCGCGACTCAATGTCAGCAATTTGGTTGGCGCGGGAAAGCTTGTAGGCTGCGTCAGCCCGTTTTTGGTAGGCTTCTGAACGAGTTTTGAACTTACGCGAGCGATAATTGGCCCAGCGCCCCATTTTGCGGATGCCACTGAATTTGCTCAGTTCGTCGTCAGCCCTACCTAGCGAATTTTTATGAGCCGCCAATTGACTGCGGTCACGTGACCAGTTTTTAGTTCTATCGATAACGCCGCGGTTCTTATTGTTGACGATACCAGCTACTCGACCCAGCACACCGCCGCTCAGCTTGAACACCAGTGGTGCGATGGCTAGGGCTGAAACTTGAACTGCCAGTCCTAAAATTACCATAATCCACGAGTTGGCGTTTTGTAAGATGATTAATCCCGCCAGCTGCGCGCCACCAAATACCACTGAAAATGCTGGGAAAAATATCACCAAGGTGAACATTAAGTTTCGCCACTTTTCGAAGAACTTTTCGGTACCCGGTAACAGATAACACACAAAAGCCAGTGGCGATATGACGGTTAGGATGATCAGTAGCGCTTGTCGAGCTGCCAAGATAATAAAGACAACTGTCAGGGTTAGCAAGATGCTAGCGATGATAGGCAGCAACCAGTAAGCGGCTGAAGCTAACGACCCGCCAGTTACTGCCAGCGCGCCATAGACCCCTGCTGTTGCTGCGCCGCCAGACAGAACCATAGCCACCAAGTCACTCCAGGTTGGTAGTGGAGCACCATTGAACGCACCGTTTGCTGACACCTGAGAACGAATTTCGTTGAACATATCTTGTAGGGCGACACCAAAGATATTTGACAGATCGATCATCGCAGCACAGATGATGAAAGACAGGTTAACTAAGATTGCGGCGATAACCACTCGTGGAACTAGTTTTTTGATACCGTAGTTACTGATGCCGACTGATGTCAGCTGTGAATAAATAACGATCAAAAAGGCGACGATAAACGCTGCGTTGGCGATGTTTCGCATGATATCCCAGGCAACCTTTACCCCAGAGCTATTGTTGGAGCTGTCTATCGCTGGTGTGGTCATCAGGTCGGATATCCACGTATACACCTCATCAATTCCTGAGGCGATCCCATTAGAGATTGGGCAAATAAACCAACCCGTCCCCCCTCTCACATCACATTCTGACTCACTGGGGTTACTGTCTTGTTTAACTTCGATGTCTTCTGGCTCGCCTGCCGGTGTTGGTGTATTGCCATTCAGGGTGTATCTAGCGTATTTCGCGGTAGTAGCAGTTCGTGGATTGCTATTTCCAGCGAAAAACACCACGGTTGATTGATTACCTTCGGTAGCCTCGTAGACCCAGTCTTTACTGTCGCGACCAAGCAGTTTTTTACGAGCTGTGTCGTTAACTGGTTTGAGTGTTTTGCCGTCAACGACAAGGGAGTCGCTTTTCCACTGAGCTTCAGCGGCATAGACCGAAGTAGAGTTGATGAGTATACCACTAAAAAACCCGACAAAAATACCAATAGTCAGTATGGCAAACCACTGCGACCGACGTATTTGCGGACGCACTCGCATTTTCAACCACTCCATTACTATAAATGGTAGCATTTTTTGGCGTAAAAGTCAACTATATGAATCTATCGTCCAAACGCGGTAGGTGGTCGGTTACGTCGGTGTTGTGACTGTCCTCCGCCACTAGTACCACCTTGGTCAACATAGCTCGGTGGAATACTGGTAGCACTCGTCGGATTAGAAGATCTGTCTACCTGCACAGTAACGTTAACTTGTGGAGCTGGAGCCTGTGTTTGACCACCTGAAGGTGAGGACAATGAATCTGGCTTTGAAGCTTCTGCTCCCCGCGCCTGTTCTTTGATGGCGTATTGACGATCAGGGGCCATGCTTGGTGCCTGAGAAGGTGTTGGCTGTGCCACGCCCTGTGGAGCTTGATTTTGCTGCAATGGTGGTACGGATGGCGAACTAGCCATATTGGACTTTATTGCGTCAATTGCTGCCTTAAGATTAGTTTGACCTTTTTCTCCTTTTTGACCCAAGGCTTCAAATACTGGTGCGGTCTTACCATTAGCTTGACCCATGTATCGTGAACTGTCGGATACTTCGGCAGCCCTACTGTTCGCCAGACCTCCCTTATCGTAAGCATTGACAAGTGCCTCTGCGCTCTGAGTAGATAAGTTATCTACAGAAAGGTTCTCAAATGCTTTACTCGTCATTTGGGCTAGCTCGTCTCGACTAACACCATAAGCCTGCTGTCCTTTGCCTATTGCGTCAAAACCGGCCACTCCGGCAGCAGCCACTCCGGCATCGTACTTCTTTACGCCAGTAAGGGCGTCTCCCATCTCGATACTGGTAATTTTACCGCCTTCTTCCAGATATTTACGCAACTGTCCTGTTCCCCAAGCGCCTTGTTGAGATAGTTTTTCTGCTGCTGCCGCTTGAACGTATTTGTCATCTGACCGTAGAGCCTCAACTGCGTTGCTGTTATATTCAAACCGCAATTTCTTAGCTGCAGCCTCTTGGGATAATTTATGGATATATTCCTGGCCACCAGTAGTAGCTGCCGCAAACCCAAGCCGCTTGTCCAGTTCACCTCCAGAAGCTTCAGCCAGCCCTTCTCGGTAGCGCTGCTGTTCGCTTTGTTCTGCCAGAGCTGCTCGGGTTTCTCTGTCGAGTGAGCGTTGGTTTATTTTTCTAAAGCCCCGTTGCAGACCACCACTCCAGGCACGTCTAAGGCGCTTACTGTTGCTAAAATCTTTCGCCATAAATTCACGACGTTTCATACCTGCTCGACGTTTAGCAAACTTATTTCCCGCATTAAGCGCTGGTGCTGATGCCTTGTTCAATAGTCCATTTGCCCGCCCCATCAGGTTGCCGATGATAGCATTGGATTTTAGAGCCATACCGAGGATAACGAAAGTACCAGCAAACATTAGAAATAGCGCCATCAACCGTTGCATTGTATCGCTTTCAGGATTACCTAGAATAGTAAAGGACAATAACTTAAGCCCGCCATAATATATTGCTGCTAGAGGGTATAGGAAGACCATACCAGTGAAGACTTTTTTCCATTTGTCAAAGACGCCTTGGGTATTTGGTAAAATCCAGGCCGCAAAAGCCAGCGGAGCCAAGATAGCTAGGACTGGTATTAGTGCTGATCGAAATACTAATGCGATAAGCCCCCCGACCACTCCAATAACACCCGGAACGATCGCCATGAGCACGAACATAAACATAGTTCCAATTCCAAAAACAGATGCAGCAATAGCCCCGCCGGCTAGCGTCACGCCTGTGGTTGTAACCGCTCCTAAAATCAGGGCTAAGAGGTTACCCCAGCCGACATTCTTAATATCTACAGTGCTAATTGGTTCAGTGATAATTGCCAAAAGCGTATTGCCGAGGATGTTTGCAGTATCAACAATGACCTGGATGACAAAATAGGATATATTCACTGCAACCGCAGCGATGATGAAACGAGGCAGCATCTTTTTGATACCATAGTTAGAGATACCGACATTCGACACTTGTGAGATGATAATCAATATAAATACCAGTGCTAACAAGACATTAGCAAGATCTCGCATGACTTTCCATGATTTGTATGGACCATCATTTGAAGCCTGCAAGGGGCTTGTAACCAAATATTCTTCTAGCATTCCCCAGACTGAGTCGGCAAAATCAGCCAGTTTGTCAATGACTGGGCAGATAAACCACCCTATACCCGTTAACTCGCTAGTACACGTTTTTTCTTCTTTTTCCTCCCCAGCCCCTTCTGTTGACTGGGCTGTAGCATCAGCACTTTGTTCCGGAGTATCCCCTACAGAAAGTTCTTTTTGTTCGTCTTTATGTTCAGACGCATATTTTGCGAACTTATCAAACGCGGATTTATTGTTTTGTAGCCAAGAACCAATATCACTACAACTTACTTCGACTAATCCTCCCTCAGTGTCGTCGGTTGCTGCCAACCAGACTTTTTCATTACCCTTGGAAGTTTTATAAATCATGTCGGCGGTTTTGCCACCTGTACTGGTAAATGGAATTTTGTAGTAATAATACCCCGAGCTATCTGGATTTTCTTTAGGGATTTCCTTGAGAGATTTATCACCGCTAGCAGAACAACCGCTAGCAGAACTAGTAAATGTTTTTGAATACATATACCATTGTTCGGCGCTGCCTGAAGCTATAGAAGGTAGGCTGCCGGTGGCATTTTTGATACCGTCTTTGAAACGTTCTTTAATGGCCGCGCCACCCTTTTTTGGTGCACAACCACCCGGAGGATTTTCGTCAGGAGCTAAATTACTACTAGAATAGTAAACAGTGTATGAAGTAAAATAATTTGGTTTTGATACACTCCGTAAATCGTTAACATTTTGTGTAAAACGACCCCAGGAATTCCATTCATACTTTTTACATCTTTCCCAATTTCGAAATACCCAGCCAGCTTTGGTTTGATCAATAAAAAATTTACCACCCATATGCCGGTAGAAGTCAGCATATTTAGAAGAGCCCTCCCAAATATCAATCCCCGCTTTTAGGAGGCTAGCACAGCTGAGGTCTCCACCGATTTGTTTTGTGATGGGGTCGACGCCTGAGTAGGATTTAATACCGCCTTTAGTATTTTTTCCCACAAAGGTATTTGCACGCTCCTCATTATCACCGTTAGATGGCGCCCAGTTAGAGTCGGTGCTTGTCGTATTTCTATACCGCATCCCCTCGAAATCGGTCATACATGTCCAATCGTTGGTGCCACGCTTCATTAAATTAGCGTAAAGTAGTGTTGATTCAACTTTTTGCTTTAACTTCAAACTTTTTGCAGCTTCTGCCTGTGGAGCAAGTAGCACCGTTGATATAAGTGCTACTACTAGTGTGGAGAGTACTATCAACCCTCGCTTTTTACTCATGTTTTGATGCCCTTTCAGAAAAAACATATACACTACAAATTGTAGTGTATATGTCCCAAAAGCGCAAATACTTATTAGTCCTGGTGTAGTTCTGTATATGTGTCTGATCGTGGTACGTAAAAGGTAAGTTCAGACAACACTGCTGTTCCAGGGTTGGTTTCAGATTTAGTAAAGGAAACTTTTTCAAATTTGAGACCATTACTGGATTCACCTAAAACCTGGTCCAAATCGCCCTTGCTGATGCCATTTTCCTCTTTAAGGACTGGACTTAGCTCATTATAGTTAGTGTCTGGGCGTAGAGTGACATTTTTCATAAAAAGACTGGAGCCTGCATAACTTTGCTTTTCAGCTTTGAGCCCCTCAACCTTAATATCTCTCAAAATCCTATCTGGATTTGCTGGCGAAACAACAGAATATGCGCTCCCTCTTCCTTCAGGTTCTCTCTGGAGAGAAAGTTGTGCATTCACGATATTTATTAACCATTTACGAAGATCAGTAGAATTTAATGGTTCTGGATTCCCGTCTGGATATACACCTGGTTTTTTGAGTATCGTGTCAACACAATACTCTTCCAAAAAGAAATCAACCAACTCTTCAGCCATTATGAGACGAGGCTTCTTTGTAGTAGATCGGCCAAATTCATTAGCCTTCCATACTTTCTCTACTTCAGATACGGGAATAACCCCCTTATTTTCCTCATCTTCTCTATATGTAAACACATTGGTTACCGTCTCAAAAACAGTACCAAAGGCTTTTAACATTTCTGCAGGGTCTGAAAAGATGCGTTCTGGTATACACAAGGATGCTTTAAATTTGTCCTTGTCTGGTATATTGCTTTCAAAATATCTTTGGAACAATTCAACTTCTGAGTTGAATTCACTAGATTCTAAACTCTGAAAACTCACCTCAGGAGTTGGAGACACTTCTGGTGAAGGAGTATTATCACTGCTTTCTACATGTTCGGGTAGTTGTCCTGATGTTTGTTCTGGTGTAGTTTTTTTCTCACCACCACAGGCTGCTAAAGCCACCATTCCAGCACTGGTCATAAGAAGACCCAGGACCCCTCGGCGGTTTATTTCATATGTTGATGGTTCTTGTGAATCGCTTGGGTTATACTCTTTCATAACGCTTGGGATTCTTTCTCTGGTTTATTACCAGGTTAGTTACACACTATATCTACAATCGATATGGCGTGATTATAACACAAAGTATATGAAAATACAAGACTGTAGATCAGCAAAATAAAAACACCCCGTCAACTGGGTGTCTGTGGCGCGCCCGACCGGATTCGAACCGGCGATCTCCTCCGTGACAGGGAGGCGTGATGGACCAACTTCACTACGAGCGCATGTCAACTAGCTCATAATACCAAAGACTTCCCTAATATTCAAGAGCTACCAGGTGAAATGCTGTTTGCATTTTGAGCGACAATATCTTACAATTAGTCACATATCAACCTAATATTGGTAGAACAATTCAATGGTAAACAGAAATTTCTTTACAAAAACAATCATTGCCATAGCTTTATTAGTCGGTTTTACTGTTTCAACTCCGGTGTTTGCTGAGGAGGAGAGTGCGAAGAAATGTGCTGGCGTCGATACTTCGACTATAGAGTGTGGCGGTAAGAGTGGTAAAGAAGCTATTTTTGACATTGTTAAACAGGCAGTAAAAATTTTAACCATGGGCGTAGGTGTCACGGCTGTTGGTGCGGTAGTTTATGGGGGGATACTATTTTCATCATCTGGAGATAAGCCAGAAAACATCAAAAAAGCTCGTGAGATCTGGGTTAATGTCGTAATAGGCTTGTTACTCTATGCATTCTTTGTCACGCTGACTCAATTCTTAATCCCAGGAGGAGTATTCTCATGATCAAGCGAGCAATTATAGCAGTTACCTTGGTGTTTATGGGTAGCTTTGGTATGGCATTTGTCAATGCACAGCCTGCCCTAGCTGGTGCTTGTGATGAACGTGGTCGTATTATGACACTAAAACCGTGGTACTATAACTTGATGTCGGGTGATTCATGTGAACTACAGAGCCCAAGTGCCGTTGGTGGTTTTGGCCCATACATCTGGCGCATTGCTTTGAACCTCATTGAAGATTTATTCCAAATCACTGGCTATATTGCTGCGGGATATATCATCTATGGTGGCTTTTTGTTTATCACCAGTTCAGGATCGCCAGATCGAGCGGTTCGTGGACGAAAAACAGTCTTTAACGCCATTATTGGCTTAGTTATAGCTATTGCCTCAGTAGGTGTAGTAAACTGGGTATCAGGAGCATTATTATAAACTATGGAAAAGTTTATCGTTCAAATTGTTAGCCAACTAGGTTCCCCAAGTGACGTAGGGGTTCCTGATCGTAAAGATGATAAGGTGGCATTACAAAGTATAGCGAATTTTGTGTTTGCTGTTTCGGCGGTTGTAGCTATCGTATCAATCATTGTCTATGGCATCATGTACAGTGTGTCTGCTGGCGATCCAGGTAAAATTTCTAAGGCTAAAAATGGCATTATCTATTCGGTGGTCGGCTTGATTGTAGTATGGTGTGCTTTTGTTATTACAAATTATGTCGCAGGGAGGTTTAACTAATGAAAAAAACCGTAACTATTACCGCTACTCTGACTCTCGCCATAGTCGGTGGATTTTTGCTGTCACAAGCTGCTTCGGCAGTTGGGATTTATGATGCGTGTAGCACCGACCCAAACAACATTGTTTGTGCTAACAGTAGTGAATCAGTTGACCCTGTCATTAAAACAGTCATCAGATATCTGCTGATTATCTCTGGTATTGTATCAGTTGTGATGGTTATCATTGGTGGGTTGAAATACAGCACCTCCAATGGCGACAGTGCTAAGCTAAGCTCTGCTAAGAACACTATCATGTACGCCATCATCGGTGTGATCATCTCTGCCCTTGCGTATGCTATCGTTGATTACGTATTTCTTCGCATAATTGGTAAATAGAGCCCAACACAGTATAGACAGACCGTAAAATATGGTATAATGAAGTAAAATAACAATCAATTTCCCAAGGAAAGGAAACGAAATTCATGAAAAAAACCATTATTAAAATAGCTGGCGCGTTTGCCCTTCCTATGTTGGTTATGGGTGTCGTATTTTTGGCTTCTGGCGACAATGCATTTGCGCAGGTTCGAGAAGGTTTGAACAAGGTTCAAAACGCCAATACTGGTGCTAGTGCTAACGTTGACGACATCATCTCAAAGTCAATTAACTTTGCATTGATGGCGATTGCGATTGTCTCTGTGTTTATGTTGATCCTTGGTGGTTTCAAATACACCACATCAAACGGTGACAGTGCTAAGGTGACGTCTGCTAAGAATACTATCATGTACTCTTTGATCGGTCTGTTGATTGCTATCTTTGCCTACGCTATCGTTAACTTTGTGGTCAATAAGGTTACTGGTAACTAATCCACCTAGTTACATCTCGAAAAACACCAGTCATTGCGACTGGTGTTTTTAGTAGAGATTAGTGATTGATTACAGAACTTGAATCTTCTTAGCTTTTTCTTGTTTTACTTTTTCAAAGGTGATTGTCAATACGCCGTCTTTTAGCTCTGCTTTCACACCCTCTTCCTTGACTGCGACTGGAAGAGCTAGGGTTCGCCGAAATTCGCCCCAGTAACATTCTTGAATGTGCCAGTTGTTAACCTCGGTCTCATCACCACTAGACAAGGTACCGGAGATGGTCAAGATACCATCAGAGATACTGACATCCAAGTCGTTGCGATCAACGCCAGCGGTGCGCGCTTTGATGACCAATTCTCCCTCGGTCTCAAAAACATCAACCGCTAACTGACCCATCAGGTCATCAGCGTCCTCTTCCCAGTTATCCTCAGCAGCAGTCATGGTTGGTGCTGGTGTTGGTGCTGGTGTTGACAAATCAGCTTCATCCAAAAATGCAGCAGTCAAATCGTCATCTGTAAATAAATTATCGTCCTGTTTCCGGGCCATAGTTGTTCCTCCACTCTATTTGGCTCAATTGACAATGTTCCCTATTAGTATAACGGTTATGTGCGTTATAATCAACAGTGAAAGGTAAAAAACGTAAAAAATACAATGTTTGATAGAGTATTGTCAGTCATCGCTCCTCACTACTGTTATGGGTGTGGAAAAACTGGTCAAACTATTTGCCAAAAATGTAAAAAACACATCATACAGATGAACTATACCACATGTGTATTGTGCGATCGGCGGCCTAAATATGGTAATTATTGTGGTAGACATCACTTCCCTGTTCGACGTATTTATTGTTTGTTACGTAGGAAAGGTGCGGTATTGCGGGCAATTGACGCGCTCAAGTTTGAACGCAAACGAGCTGTTATCAACGATTTGGTGGATATCACTGACGCATTACTGCCACAGCTGCCAGCTAATAGCGTACTAGTTCCTATTCCGACCACACCACGCAATACGCGCATTAGAGGATATGACCACATGAAGCTGATTTGTCGCCAGTTGGGGCGAGTTAGGAGAATCCCTGTTGAGCAAGTGCTTCAGCGACGCAATAACGTCACGCAGCATTTTGCTACATCAGCCAAACAGCGGAGATTGCAGGCAAAAGAGTTTTTCCGGGTAGTGGGTGATGTCGATCCAGCCAAGCAGTACTATCTGGTGGATGACATTTTCACTACTGGTGCTACAGTGCGGGAGGCTGCTTGTTGTTTGCGTCAGGCGGGCGCTACCTCAGTGACAATCATCGTCCTGACGCGGCAAACTTCACAAGAAACTACAGCTGATTAGACGTGGTGATATCCGCTGCCTTTGGCGATTTCTTGGGCGCGGTAGAGCTGCTCTGTCAGAACTAGGCGGACAAGTTGATGTGGAAATACTAGCTTTGACAGCGACCAAACGATATCAGCCCGTTCGCGTAGTTCTGAAGAAACACCAAACGCCCCGCCGATGATGATGATCACGGACTGACTATGAGTGAACTGCTCTTCTAGGAGAGCCGACAGTTCAGGGGACGACAGGTTATTGCCTCGTTCATCCAGTAAAATGACAAAATGATCTGACTTGATCTGCTTGAGTATCCGCTCAGATTCTTCCTGACGCGCTCTGGAGCCTTCTAGTGAAGAATTGGCCAACAACACCCATTCGACATTCCACGGGGCTCTCAGGCGCTTCTGATAGTATTCTAGGCCGTCCATGACCCATGGATTATTTTTCTTGCCGATTGTGATAATTTTGAGCATAACTACTGCAAGTATAACCTAACCTCTGGTATAATAAAAAAGTCAATCACGGAGAGGTGCAGGAGTGGTTGAACTGGCCGCTCTCGAAAAGCGGTAAGCCGCAAGGCTTCGAGGGTTCGAATCCCTCTCTCTCCGCCATGAAATGTTTATTCAGCCCTCACCTCTGTGAGGGTTTTGTGCTACCAGAGAGTAACAGTATGATATAATAATGTTGAAATATCGTAAAAGGGAGATAATAATATGGATTTTAATTATGAAAATTTGCCTAAATATATTGAAATTGCCGAGGAGGTTATTAGGGGCTTAGGGGGAGCGGCGGTTAATACCGTTCAATTTCTTGATGTAATGGCAAAAGAATACGGTATTTCTGCGCCAGGCGCACTTCTTGCTGCTGATACTGCAGACTCTATTGAGGTAAATTATTTTGAGAACACAGTTAAGTTAGTGCCTGAGCTGTCTCCTGAAGAGGAACCGACAGAAGAATAATCCACGGGAGTGGTTCAGAATAAAAAATAGCTCTTCCACGACGAAGAGCTATTTTGATAATGCTAATTGGTACACCCGGCACGATTCGAACGTACGACCTTTGGCTCCGCAAGCCAACGCTCTATCCAGCTGAGCTACGGGTGCATACAGCCTTTCGGCAAAACCGATTGGCCATAACAAAAATATAAGGTACCTTCTCTGCTCACATCATGAACATCGAACTTTTACATTTTAACACATATCAAAAGCTAAGAGCAAGCTAAAGCTTGATGATTCGGATGAGTTTTTCCAAAGCGTCTGGTTTTATCTCTTGCATGGGGAGACGTGTGCCTAACATATCGACAATCGTTTCCCCTTCCGCCTCTGAAAAGTAGATGGTTAGCCCCGGTGAGAAACGTTTAACGGGAAGTAGTAATACTGAGAATTGACCTTGATATTCGATAACACCGAAAGCCTTGAATTCACTAAAATCGTATAACTTGTCCGCCACATAAACACCTTTGGGGCTAATGGCATAGTTGATCATGCGAGGAGTCTTGGTAGACAGAGATAGTAATGCTACTGCCATGATGGGTATTAATACTGTGAATGTCCAGCTTTTGATCCAAAAGATAGACAGCGCCATGAGCACCATGATGACTACGGCAAATGATAGATACCAGCCTAGACCGCGCACTGGACCTCTGGTCTCTGGGGCGTGCCAAGAAAACGGTTCAGACAAATCATGAGCTGTTGCTTTGGTTGGTTCTGCTTCCATGGTTTTAGTATACCATGAGCATGATGTGCAGGCTAGACGTCAGTAGAGCCACCACTGACGGCGAAATTGATGACAAACTTGATGATGGCATAGGCAAAAAGAGCAATCAATAGACCAATGACAGCATACAAGATGGTGTTCTTGGCGGCGGTAACCGATTCTTTTCGTCCACCAGATATGACATAACGAAAACCACCAAAGATCAGCATAACAACGCTGACCACCGCGATACCGATCAGCATAAAGTTGATAACCCGACGCACCAGAGAGCTATCACCATTCCATAGGTTGGTTGGCACACCATTGCCGCGAGCTGCCTCTACACCTTCTGCAAAACCACCCTCACCAAGTGCTAGAGCTGGTAGACCAGTGATGGTTAATGCTAATATGGTCGTTATGATGATGCTTGCGCCAACGGTTACAATCTTCTTCATAATAGTTATATTATCCTTGTTTGGTATTAAAAAGTCAACGCTATGGTATTTTGTACAGGTGTGGTACAATATAACCAGGTTTCATGGTCTACATTTGGAGGAGTACCCAAGTGGCTGAAGGGGACGGTTTGCTAAATCGTTAGTACGGAGAGATCTGTAGCGGGAGTTCGAATCTCCCCTCCTCCGCCAGAAACTGATATGAAATTCTCAACTTACGGGTTGGGAATTTTTATTTGTGAACAGGAGTATGGTATAATGTGAACAGATTTCTGGAAGGGTGACCGAGTGGTTGAAGGTACCGGTCTTGAAAACCGGCGTGCGGTAAAACGTACCGAGGGTTCGAATCCCTCCCCTTCCGCCAGAATGATACATAAACACCTCGAGTAGGTGTTTTTATTTGCCATCAACGTGAAATATACTTGACATAAAATAAAACTTATGCTAATATGATAATCAGTTTAACAGCGCTTGGTGCGCGTTAATAAAACATAAACAGAGAGATAAATGAATATATTACAACAGATTATTACACAATTTACCATATTTGTGAGCCTGACTACTGCTTGTGGTGTACTGATGCACGACACCCACGTGGATAAGGCGGTGGTATCAGTATTTAGTGCAGTTGATTTTCAGGGGTCAACGGGCGACGATGGTATGAAAACGACAAGGATTGGTTCGTCTGCGCATACGCATCCAGAGCATACATCACTCAGTAGTATCATTCATGATGGATCGGCAAATCCTCGTTCAACACCACGAAATGATGACCGAAAATACATGAAAGTCAAGCGTGCCCAGGGTAATGGCGGTCCTGAGTTTGATGGGCAACGCTTGTGTATCGGTAAGATTTGTTTTTAGTTAAATTTGATAACTTCCAACTCAGTGATGAGTCGTTGGATGAGCGCTTGCTGCTCTGTAATATGTTGGCGAGTTTCCTCCACTAAGTGGGCTGGTGCTTTTTCAGCGTAGGATGGATTGTTGATACGCGCTTCAAGCCCCTCGAGGCGTTTTCTAGCGTCTGCGAGGCGCATTTCCAGCTCAGTTTGGTGCTGGTAGAGCGTTTCATCATCGATATCCAGCCACACCTCCCTGTTGGCTGCGGCTAGCCTGAGGCCACGTGGTTGATCAGTGTGCTCAATTGATGCAAGGCGCATGAGGTGCTTGATAGTGTCGGCGTTTTCTTTGACCAGACTGTCGTTGCCGTACAGTAAGCGATATTTTTTATTACCCGGTAGCTCTGTAATTACCCAGCGACCTTCGGAGACTAATTCTTTGATTCGTTCAAATTGTTCAGCCTCAATTTCGTCGTATTGTTCTGGTGTTGGCCAAGAGTCGCGCATCAGGATACCGTCGGTATAGTTGAGCGTCTGCCAAATTGTCTCTGTGACGAATGGTGCAAATGGATGGGTGATTCTCAGACTGGTTGCTAGCACCCATGACAACAGTGGGCGGTTGATGGCGGTTTTTGATGATTCGATGTACCAATCAGCAACGTCGTCCCAGATGGCGTGATAGACCGTTTCAGCGGCCTCAGAAAAGCGGTATTGTTCCAAGCGAACAGCGATGTTATTGGCGGCATCGTTCAGTTGACGGATAATCCAGTGGTCAGCTGGGGTTTGTGGCTGTAGTGGTACGATGACGTGGTTGTCGCCAATTTGTGATTCAACAAAGCGAGCAATGTTCCATAGCTTGTTGCAGAAGTTGCGAGCAGCGATGACCGCACCCCTATTGAAGGCTTGATGTTGGGCTGGTGCGCGGCCGGCGATGATACCCATGCGGGTGGCATCTGAGCCAAATTCTGAGACTAGTTCCATCGGATTGATGACATTACCCTTGGATTTGGACATTTTTTGATTATGCTCGTCATTGACCATACCATGCAGATAAACGTCCTTGAATGGTAGTTTGCCGGTGCGGTACAGGCTGAGCATAATCATGCGTGACACCCATGCTCGCATGATATCCATACCGGTCTCCATCAAGCTGGTTGGGAAGTATTTGGCTAATTCTCCGCCATTGAGATAATCGGTGACAATGTATGGCCACTGCCCAGATGAAAACCAGGTATCAAAGGTATCTTCTTCTCTGATATATGTTGTTCCATTTACAACAATACGCTTTTCGGTCACTCGGGTGTCGAAGATCCAGTCATTTGAGTCAGTCTCATTGACAAACGCTGGGATTGGGATGCCCCATGGGATTTGTCGAGAAATATTCCAGTCCTTGAGTTGCTCTAGGTAGGCGATGAGCTCTTTGCGCTTTGAGGCTGGATGGAAGGTAATCTCCCCCTTCTCTAGCGCCTCGATGGCTGGCTTGGCTAGTGGTTGCATTTTGATAAACCACTGCTCTTTCACCATTGGTTCGATGACGGTGCCGCACTTGTAACAATGACCGACAGCGTGTTCAATACTAGATTCACCGCGGCGTAGCTCCATGGCTTCTAGAGCTGCTAGGATGCGGCGTCTTGCTTCTTGCGGATCTAGACCTAAGAATTGTGGCGGCACATTGATCAATTTGCCATCATGGCTGATGATGCTTTTGACTGGTAGACCATGGCGTTCTGCCATCTCAAAATCGTTTGGATCATGCGCTGGAGTTATTTTGACGGCTCCAGTACCGTAGCTCATGTCGACGTATTCGTCGGCGATGATGGGGATTTCGCGGTCGATGATTGGCAGGAGAATGCGGGTGCCAATGAGTTTTTTGTAGCGCTCGTCATCAGGGTGAACAGCTACCGCTACGTCACCAAGCATGGTCTCAGGACGGGTGGTGGCAACTACGATTTCACCAATTTTGTCCAGGGTTGGGTAAGCTATTTTCCATAACGTCCCCTTCTCTGTTTTGTGCTCGACTTCGATGTCAGCAAAACTGGTTTGATGAACAGTACAGTAGTTAACGATTCGTTCGCCGCGGTAGATTAGATCATCTTCCCACATCTGTTTGAAGGTATCGTACACCGTCTGTATCACTTTGTCGTCTAGAGTGAATGTAAGGTGCTTCCAGGAGGCGCTAGTGCCCAAGGCGCGTAGCTGTAATTCCATATTGCCACGCTTTTCTTGGACAAAGTTCCATACTTGGCTGTACAATTGTTCTCGCGAAAAATCAAAGCGACTTTTACCCTGCTTTGCCAGCTCTTTTTCGTAGACTACCCATGTTTCAAAGCCAGCATGGTCGGCACCGGGGATAAATACTGCATCATCGCCCTTGAGCCTATGATAGCGAATCAAGATATCCTTCAGATTCATATCAAGCGCGTGTCCGATATGTAGGTTGCCGTTGGCGTTTGGTGGTGGCATGACGATACTGTACGGCTTACCTTCACCTGTGGGCGCAAAAGAATTGCTCGTCTCCCATAGGGCATAAATATCTGGTTCGTAGTCATTTGGAATGTATTGTTTGGCTAATTGCATATGATCTGATTCCTATATATTTCACGGGAAAAATGGCACACATAAACCACTGACTACTTTTCACACGAAAAAGTACCCTCGAGCGAGCTTATGTGTGTATTCTCCCATGTTTATTTCTGGTTATAGTATACCATAGAACTGGGATTTTGGCGCCATGGCTTACGCTGCGTCCAGCATAGATAGACTTGGTTGAACTTCCATGTTGTATGGGTCGGCAGGCTGGTTAATGTGGGCGCGGAAATAACCGAGTGCGGCGATCATAGCGGCATTGTCGGTGCAGAGCTGGATGGGTGCGTATTCAATGTCGATAGGCAGGGCTAGGCTTAGTTGGCGGCGCAGTTCTTGATTGGCGGCGACACCACCAGCGATGACGACGGAAGCAGGCTGAAAATTGTCATAAGCTTTCTTGGTTTTATCGACCAGGGTTTTGATGGCAGTGTACTGGAAGCTGGCTGCCATGTTGTGTTGTAATTTATCGGTCACCAGGGCGGGGAGCTCGTGTGATGGAAAGGTAAAGTCTTTACCGACTTCGCGCTGCACCATCCTCAGGACGGCTGTTTTAAGGCCGGAGAAGGAAAAATTGTATTCACCAGCGAGTTTGGCGATGGGTAGATTAAAGGCGCGCGGGTCGCCGAGTGCGGCTGCTTTGGCGATGGCAGGGCCACCAGGGTAGGGTAGACCGATAATTTTAGCGACTTTGTCGAACGCCTCACCGACGGCGTCATCTTGGGTTTGGCCGATGAGCTGGTAGTCGCCATGGTTACGGAACAGGACGAGCTGTGAATGTCCACCAGAAACGATGAGGGTAAGGAGAGGGAAGGTAGGTTGGTTTTTTGGCAGTGTTAAAGATAAGCTATCAGACTGCTGGTTGATGAAATTAGCATACACATGAGCTTCTACATGATGTATTTTATACAACGGTTTGTGATGAATAATGGCGAGGGTGCGGGCAGCGAGGGTACCAACAAGGAGCGAACCGATGAGGCCAGGAGCGTAAGTGACGGCGATGGCGTCGATATCATCCCAAGTACAGTTGGCCTCAGATAACGCCTTTTTGACAACCGGGTTGATAACCTCCAGATGTGAACGGGCGGCAATTTCTGGAATGACGCCACCATATTCGGCATGGATGTCGATTTGTGAGTTAACAACATTTGATAATAGTAGATGACCATCTTCGACGACAGCGGCAGCTGTTTCATCACAGCTTGATTCAATTCCCAAAATCCTCATAACTAGGCAATAGTATAGCACATATTCGCCTCTGTTGTCTGGAAGTGTGAATCGGCACGCAAAAGTGGTATCATGGATATATGAAACAGATTCTCGTCAAAGCAGCCAGAAGTATTTTGCCCGCTAGTGCTTTGCATGGCGTGGAGAATGGATATCGCCGAGTCAGAGTACGACTATTGAGCGCGCGGTATGGTAACCCGTCAAAAAACTTGCGAGTTATCGCAGTAACTGGTACCAACGGGAAGACAACGACCGCCTGCTATATCAATGAGATCTTGAAGGAGGCCAAATTTAAGACAGCGATGTTCACGACGGCATTGATCGAGGTGGCAGGGAAGGCTCAAGTGAATGATTTGAATGCAACAGTGGCTTCGACTGGTAGGATGCAGCAGTTCTTTCGTGATGCAAAAAAGGCTGATGTGGACTATGTCGTGTTGGAAATCACGTCGCATGCGCTTGACCAGCACAAGCTTGACGGCGTGCCGATTGAGGCGGCAGTGATGACCAATTTGACACAGGATCATTTAGACTATCACAAGACCATGGAGAATTATGCAGCGGCTAAGGGTAAGCTGTTTGCACTGGAACCGCGATATATCATTTTGAACCGCGATGATGAATGGTATGACTATTTTGATCAATTCGTTGCCGGTGAACAAAAAATGACCTATGGCAAACATCCAGAAGCAGAGGCACAAATTCAGCGAGTGAAGCTGTACCGCAAGGGTACTGAAGCTGATGTGGTTTTGGATCATCAAACGCATTTGGAGCTGGCGACGGCGCTGCCAGGTGAATTTAATGTACACAATATGACGGCGGCGGTGACGTTAGCGTATTTGTTGGGTGTGAAATTACAAGATATCCAAGAAGGTGTGGCTAACGTCGAGGCGGTTCCTGGTAGGTTTGAGCGAGCAGTCGAGGGTGTTGGCTATGATGTAATCGTGGATTATGCACACACCCCTGATGCATTGGATAAATTATTGACGGCCGCTCGTAAAATTGCCAAGGGTCGAGTGATTTTGGTGTTTGGGGCTTGTGGGGATCGCGACAAGAGCAAGCGGCCAACTATGGGCGAAATTGCTGCCAAAAACACCGACAGGATATTCCTGACCGACGAGGAGAGCTATAATGAAGATCCTGATCAGATTAGGCGAATGATTTATGAAGGAATTGAACGGGCGCACGGTGACGCCAAGACGACGGAAATTCCTGACCGGCGACAGGCGATTGAGCGAGCACTTGGCTCTGCGCAAAAGGGTGATATGGTGCTGATCACTGGAATGGGACACGAGAAATACCGAATTGTGAATGGGGAGCGACTACCATGGAATGATAGCCAGGTAGTACGTGAAATTTTGGGACAGGAAAAAGCAGAATAACTAACTCAATGACTTGCCGAAAAAGGTTTGTTTTTTGCGGCGCCACTCTTTGGATTGGCGGACAAGTTTTTCAGTATCTTTCGAACTTTTAAGGAGTGGTTTGATAGCTTCTTCGAGGTAGACACCACCTTGTGACCCCTTGAACAGCAAGATGGTGTTTTGACGCGCCAGAGATTGTAATAATTCTACAGCATCGATGGCTGTATCAAACGAGGTAACAGTACAACCGTTGTCTTGGGCGGCTGGCGCCAAGAATGTAACTGCGTTGGATCCGACAGTGATGACGTGCGATAGTTGCGCTGGGTCGCATAGGGTACCGAGTGCACGGTGTTCAGACGCTGTTGTGTCACCAAGCTCGTTCATATCTCCCAAGACGGCGATTTTGGCTTTGGCAGGTAGTTGATAGAGCGTTTCGAGGGCTGATTTGGCAGCGAGTGGGCTGGAATTATACGAATCATCGATGAGCATTGAACCGTTGATACCGCTCAGTAGGTTCATTCGCCCTGGCACGGGAGTGAAGTTCTCTAGAGCGGTGATGACGCTTTCAACGTCAAGGTTAAATTCTAGCGCAACCGCAGCAGCTCCAGCGGCAATGCGTAGCTGATGTTTGGCAACAACAGGCATGATAAACTCACGAGAGGTTTGTTCGCCGTGGGTGAGAGTACAGGTGTATCCTTGGCTGTGATTGAACTGATGAGCGGTGATATAATAGTCAGCATCTGGCTCAGTACTGTAAGAAAGATTGCGTTCAGAATTGGCAAAAGCGATGAATCCAGAGTTGATATCATCACGGTTATACAGGGTAACGATGCTGTGGCTAGATAGGGCAAATTCTTCTTGGGCTACTGTTTTAAGATTGCCGAAAAACTCCATGTGCTCAGGAGATATAGCTGTGACGACGAGAACATCAGGGTGGGCGTAGCGACCAAAGGCAGCCATTTCACCGGGGTGATCGATGCCAAATTCTTGAACGATGACGTTGATGTCGTGAAGTTGGCGAGCTGAGCGATAGGCGCGGTAGATGGTTGATAGCCAATCAGTGATGGATCGAGGATTCTTCGGGCCATCAATACCAAGCATCTCCAGGGGTGCACTAAATTCAGCATTGAAATTACCCCTGTTGGTGCGAACTTTCTTGTTGTGTTTGAGAACGTTGACGATGGTTGATTTGGTGGTTGTCTTGCCGACGCTTCCGACAACGGCGACCAGGCGAATGTGTGGATTATTGTGGAAAAATTTACGCATAATTCGCACCAATAGACACGAGATGAGAGATTTGAATAGCTTCATATATAATATTATAGCAATATCGGGGCGGGAGGGCTATTTTGAAACATTACCGATACCAAGTTAGCACTCACGCTTGACGAGTGCTAACTTGGTACGATACAATTAACTACATTGATAAGGAAATGGAGGATGATATGGATACACCTATCAAGCCTCTCGGTGACCGCGTGGTAGCGGTGCGCGAGGAGGCGAAGACGCAGACGGCTAGCGGACTGTATTTGCCGGATAGTTCGAAGGAGAAGCCAGTGGTGGCCGAGGTTAAAGCAGTTGGCGGCGACGTCAAGAATGTCAACGTGGGTGACAAAATTGTTTATAAGGAATATTCGACCACGGATTTGAAAATTGACGGCACGGAATATTTGATCGTCCGCGAGGAAGATATTTTAGCAACGGTTGTTTGAGAAAAGGGGAGTTTTTATTATGGCAAAAAAAGTTTTTTACGATGATGATGCGCGCGCTCGCGTGTTGGGCGGTGCCGAGGCGCTGTATAACGCAGTTAAGGTAACCTACGGGCCAAAGGGTCGCAATGTGGTGATCGCCAAGGGGTTTGGCGGACCGACGGTGACGCACGACGGTGTGACGGTAGCGGAAGGGATTGAACTACCAGAGAACGACGATGAGACGTTGGGCTACAAGGTTGGTGCTGATTTGATCAAGCAGGCGGCCAAGAACTTGAATAAGCAAGCTGGTGACGGCACCACGACCGTAACAGTGCTGACCTATTCGATTTTGAAGGAGGCCAACCGGCTGATCGCAGCGGGTCACAACCCGATGGGGCTACGCAAAGGCATCGAGCAGGCTGGCGCGGAAATTGTCAAAGAGCTGAATAAATTAGCTGAGCCAATTGAGGGCAAGTCTGAGCGCGTGGCGGAAGTGGCAACTATTTCGGCGGGTGACGCGGAAATTGGTAAACTAATCGCTGGTGTCATCGAGAAAGTTGGCAAAGACGGCGTAGTAACGGTCGAAGCTGGCCAAGGTTTGGAGCTGGAGGCTGAGGTTGTTGAGGGCTTTAGCCTGGATAAGGGCTGGGTCAGTCCGTTCTTTGTCACCGACACTGGCCGGCAAGAGGCGGTTTATGAAAAGCCAGCGATTTTGATCACCGATAAGAAGATTTCTAGCGTGCAAGAATTCCTACCAATGCTGGAGAAATTGGCACAAAGCGGTAAAAAGGACGTGGTGCTGATCGCTGATGAAGTCGAAGGTGAAGCGCTGAGCATTTTGGTGCTGAACAAGCTCAAGGGTGTATTTAATACCGTGGCGGTCAAGGCACCAAGCTTTGGCGACCGCCGCAAGGAGATTTTGCGCGATATCGCAGTACTGACTGGCGCAACGGTGATTTCTGAAGATCACGGTTTGACATTTGAGAATGCTGGTTTGGAGGTCTTAGGTTCGGCGCGTAAGGTGATTGTCGGTAAAGACGAGACCACCATCGTTGAGGGGGCAGGCAAGCCGTCAGCTGTGAAGGAGCAGATCGCTCAGATCAAGGCACTGTCTGACAACGCTTCCAGCGAATACGAAAAAGAACAATTCGACAAGCGCGCAGCGGCGCTATCTGGCAAGGTGGCCGTCATCAAAGTCGGCGGTGCGACCGAGACAGAGATTGACGAAAAGAAATTCCGCGTGGATGACGCGGTGGCAGCGACCAAGGCAGCCTTGGCCGAGGGAATCGTCGCTGGCGGTGGTGTCACGCTGGTAAACTTGGCTGGTGGCCTGAAGGTGAGCGGTGCAGACAGCATCGCGGCTGGCCGGCAGATTCTAAAGGATGCCCTAAAGCAGCCGTTCCTGCAGATTATGCGTAACGCTGGCTTGAACGCCGATGCACTGCTAGCGCAAGTCGAGACGGGCAAGGCGGGCTTTGGCGTTAATGTTATGAAACCTACGAACGAATTGGTGGATGTCAAAAAAGCTGGTGTCATCGACCCGGCGCGCGTCACCAAGGAAGCAGTGCAGAATGCGGTATCTATCGCCTCAACCGCAGCGACCATGGGCGCACTAGTCGTCGACGTACCAGAGCCAGAAGCTCCAGCTGCACCTGGCGGTATGCCGGGCATGGGGATGATGTAATAACGTACATCAAAAATAGGGCCGGTAACAGGCCCTATTTTAATGAATTGAAATGACTATTTTTGTGGATTTGACAGGTAATCTATCTCTTTGATTACATCCAGCAGAGCTTGGGCGCGGCGAGATTCATCAGCGATGGCACCAGCTGCTGCGTGTGCTGGAGCGATCAAAGCGCTGTCATCTGTTGAGCGTAATAACAGTAGGTAGGTGTCAAACTTTTCTTCTGGGGAAATGTTTAACTTATCAACCAGGGGACGAAGCTCTAGTAGTGCTTGTTGCTTGATGGAGTCTAGATTTGAATCGTTTACCGGGGCTACAGGGGTCACAGTGTCAACGGAAATCGGCACTGCTGGCGGCGGCGCGACCATTAAATCATCTGTTGCTACGGGGATTGAATTATCTGGCGGCGGCGCGACTACCTGTGTATCGTCTACTTGCGGAGTTGTGCCTGTCTCTTCAAAATTCAAATTATCATCTGTTTGTTGTGTTACACCTGCCAACACCTTGGCAAGCTCTTGATCATCGGTAACTGATTGGTTTTGCATGTCCCCACCCATCTTATTAATAATTATGCTTATATATGTTATACTTTAGCATGAAGAAAGGTGATATGACAAGATGCTTGATGATCCTATGATGATTCGGCGAAAAGATCCAGCCGACACGTTGTCTGGTTTGATGCAATTATCAGCGCAAACGTCATTTGATGCAATTATCGAGGGGGGTGATTATGTCCCGGGAACTATCAATACGGTGGTGATTGCTGGTATGGGTGGTTCGGCGCTGGCAGCAGAAATGGTAATTGCGCTAACGAGGGGTTGGTTGCATATTCCTTTGGTGGTGACGAAAGGCTATGATTTACCGGGTTTTGTGAATGATAATACCCTAGTTATCGCTATCAGTCACTCTGGTAATACCGAAGAAACCCTGAGTTGCTATGATCAAGCGCGTGCCAACAATTGTCAGTTGGCGACAATCACCACGGGCGGAGCCTTATTTGAAAAAGCAGCAGCTGATGGCGTAAAGAGGATAAAAATACCAGCTGGTGCACAGCCCCGCATGTCGACAGTTTATCATCTGCGAGGATTGTTGAAGATATTACAACATTTTTTGATCATTGATGGTGATTTGTATCAAAAATTAGAAGAAAGCGGTGAATGGTTATCTGGTCAGGTAAAAACTTGGGCACCAGAAGTACCGACTGAGCAGAACATCGCCAAACAGTTGGCGCTTAAGTCAGCTGGCAAAACTCCGGTGATTTATGCTGGCGAGCTAACCTGGCCGCTGGCGTACAAGTGGAAAATTAGCTGGAATGAATCGGCAAAAAATATAGCTTTTTGTAATCAATACCCTGAATTTAACCACAACGAGTTCATCGGCTGGTCGTCTCATCCGGTTGAAAAGCCGTTTGTGGTCATTGATTTGATGAGTCATTTGGAACATCCGCGTATTCGCGAGCGTATGGAACTCAGTGATCGACTGTTGAGTGGTATGCGTCCGCACGCTGTATCGGTGGAACTGCAAGGCGAGACCTTGCTCAAGCAGCTATTGTGGGGCTTGGCACTTGGTGATGCCGCAAGCATCTATACAGCAATCCTGAACGGCGTTGATCCAGCACCGGTAAAATTAGTAGAACGTTTGAAACAAGAATTAAGTTAAAACCAAACGGTTTAGCTAGTTGCGCATTGCTTCGATAGTGTTGCGGTTGGCAGCACGTACGGCTGGATAAATACCAAAGACGACACCGACCAGCATGGCAGCACCGATGCTGACGACAGCAGGCTGCCAGCTCAAAATTGGCGAAACCGGTAGGAACGTACTGACCGTGTATGCACCAATTAAGCCAAAGATATACCCCATGATACCACCAGCTAAACCAATGATTACTGACTCGATCAAGAATTGATGGATGATGTGTCGGTTGGTTGCACCAATTGCTTTACGGATACCAACTTCACGCTGCCTTTCGGCAACATTTACCAACATAATATTCATGATGCTGATTCCACCGACAAACAGGGAGATGATTGACACAGCGATCATGATTGCCGACAACGACAGCAACATAGCGTCACTAGTTGCAGTAATATCTTTACCTGTGATGATATGGTAGTCATTAGCATCGTGGTGATTTTGATTGAGCTTTGCTGTAATGTCAGAAATTGCTTTTTCAAGAGATGAGTCGCCGTCAGTTTTGATGGCAATTTGCTGAATTTGTGCGACATTTTGTGTTAGCTTCTTGCTGACATCCAGTGAAACGATGGCTGAGTTATTGAAATTAACACCCAGGTAAGTAAGCGGTTGTTTGACTGGTTTTAAAACACCCATGACCGTAAACGGCTTATCTTGAATACGCAGTACATTACCAAGTGAATATTCGGTACCAAACAGATCAATTGACAATTGATGACCAATCACCACACCGTTAGCCTGTCCAACAAACTGACCATCGCGTAGTTCTAACTCTGCCAGATCTTTGATTTTTTCAGTGGTACCAATGATGGCGGTTTTGTGCGCATCGATGCGTGAGTTGGTAGTAGTGATGGAGTTGTGAATAACTGACATCGGAGCGCTGTTTGGAGTGATGCGAGCAACGTCCTGTACATCGTATTCGGTCAGGGTCGGGAGAGGTGTGATATTTTGCGCTTGAGATAGTGACCGCTCGATATTACCACCCAGACCAGACCGTATCAATGCTACACTGTCTTTAGTTGTTGAGAACTGTTGGTTGATCAATTTATTGACACTAACAGACAAAGACATGATCATTGTGATACCCATGATACCAATAGTGATGCCGGTAACTGTCAATGTTGTCCGACCGCGGCTGGCACGGAGGGATTGCATGGCATTTTCTATGTGATTTTTGAATAAAAACCTCACTTGGTTATCTCCTTTTTGGAAGTTTGTGTCTTCTTTGTAGATTTGGTTGAAGATTTTTTCTCGGATTTTTCAGCAGGTTTATCATCTTCTTTTTTTGGTTTCTCAACAGATTTGGATTCTTCTTTCTTGGGCTGTTCAATAGGCTTCGAGTCTTCCTTTTTTGGCTTCTCGGTGGTTTCAGTAGCTTTTTTCTCAGACTTCTTAGGCTTGTCTGATGGTTTAGCCTCTTTTTCCTCGTCAATAATTTCCAAATTTTTCCTGAATGGTGCTGATTTCTGCAGCTGTTCATCTGTATCGATCCTACCGTCAAGCATGGTGATGACGCGGCTGGCGTACGAGGTCAACTCAGGGTTGTGGGTTACCATGATGATGGTGTTGCCACGGCGGTGAATATCGGCCAACTCTTCCATGATGATGTGGCTGGCCTTACTGTCCAAGTTACCGGTTGGTTCATCTGCCAAGATGATTGACGGGCTGTTTACCAGGGCTCGGGCAATTGCTACACGCTGAACCTGTCCACCTGACAATTGGTGTGGCATATAATATTCACGCTCGCCCAGGTGGAAATTCTTTAAGATTCGGCTAGCTTCCTGCAGCCGTTTGATTTTGCTCATTCCTTTGTAGGTCAGAGGCAGAGAAACGTTTTCCAAGACACTTAAGCGAGGAATTAGGTTAAAATTCTGAAAGACAAAACCGATGTCATCTGAACGGATTCGGGCTAATCGTTTTGAGCCGAGATTGTCCACTGAATCACCATTGAGGAAATATTCACCATCTGTTGCTTGATCTAGCAATCCAATGATATTTAAGAGAGTGGTTTTACCGCAACCACTTGGCCCCATGATGGCGATGAATTCGCCCTTTTCGACGGTCAAATTCACGTCGTCAAGAGCATAGTGTTCCGCATCGCCGATACCGAAACACTTTGTAATGTTTGTGAGTCTTATACACGGTGCAACTGGTGTATCCATACTATATTTATTATATGCAGTACGGGAGGATATGCAACCATAATAGTTATGTAAAATGTACATCATCAGCCTATAATTACATTGTTACTGCGGTGGTTGGTTATTTCCCATAAAGTCTTGTATACTAAATTAAGACGGAAGGATGCAGGAGTGGTTGAACTGGCACGCCTGGAAAGTGTGTAGACTCTTCACGGGGTCTCCGGGGTTCGAATCCCCGTCCTTCCGCCAGGTGGCAAGCAGGTTTATATTCAATCATCATTGTAAAATTAACAAAACCTATTGCAAACCCTACATTTAGTGCTTATCATGGTATATATACGCTATATCTATAGCGGGTAGACAAACAAAAACCAAGAGGTGAGAAAAGCTGATACCACAGGAGAGGTACTGTTGGTATTTTTCTTGTGTCTCTGTGACCAATATAGTTTAAGGGAGGTATAATGAGTGTCATTCATGTCGTCAAACGAGACGGGACGAAAGAGCCGTTTGATGCAAATAAAATCAACATCGCGTTACTGAAGGCGGCAGAGGGACTGCCTGATCAAGTATCCAAGGTCGTGCAGGTAGCTACTGAACTGCAGCTGACCTTGTTTGACGGCATTACAACTGAGCAACTCGACCAAGCGGTCATCCAGACAACCTTGCAGAACGTTAAAGACGATCCAGATTATGACAAGATTGCGGCACGGCTGCTGTTAAAAAATATTTATAAAAATACCCTAGATGATTATGAAACTGCTGATGAGCTAAAGAAGCTGCACGCAAAGAAATTTCCTCAGTTCGTGAAGGATGCAGTAAAGGTTGGGTTACTGGACGAGCGGATGACCGACGGTAGGTTTGATTTGAAAAAGCTTGGTGAAGCGCTTGATCCTGCTAAAGACGACCTTAGTAAGTACCTTGGTGTCATCACTAACCGTAACCGCTATGCTCTGCGTAAACATGGTAGTGAGCCAATTGAACCACCACAGTTTACTCACATGCGCATCGCCATGGGGCTGAGCTATAATGAAAAAGATCCGACAGCTGCAGCAATTGATTTTTACAATCACATGAGTAGCCTGGAGTATGTGCCAGGTGGTTCAACCCGCGTCAATGCCGGTGGTTCATTCCCGCAGCTCAGTAACTGTTTCTTGCTGAACGTTGATGATGATATGGAATCAATCGCCAAGGCGGTGCGTGACACGATGTGGATCGCCAAGGGTACTGGTGGTATCGGTATCGGCTTTACTAAATTGCGGGCATCTGGCAGTCCAGTCAAGACAACCAATACGGTGAGTACTGGACCAATCCCATTTATCAAGATGATCGATACGGCGCTATTTGCCGTCTCCCGTAAGGGTAAAAAGATGGGTGCAGCGGCAGTATATATGGAAAACTGGCATATTGATTTTAGGGAGTTTATCGACCTGCGCTCTAACTCAGGTGACCCATACATGCGAACGCGTTTTGCTAACACTGCGGTGTTTATATCTGACGAATTTATGAAGCGGGTACAAAAAGACCAAGATTGGTACTTGTTTGACCCGGCAGATACGCCAGATCTACCAGAACTGTATGGTGAAGAATTTTCCGCACGCTACAAAGAGTACATTAAACTAGCCGAGGCTGGTAAAATGCGCGTCTTTGAAAAGACATCAGCTCGCCAGCAATTCAAACAGATTTTGACCAGCCTACAGGCTACCAGTCACCCGTGGCTCACCTGGAAAGACACTATCAATGTGCGAGCATTGAACAATAACACGGGTACTATTCACTTGTCTAATCTCTGTACGGAAATTACCTTGCCACAGGACAAGGATAATATCGCTACCTGTAACTTGATCAGTATCAACCTGTCAGCGTTTTTGAACGAAGATAAGGCGTGGGATTGGGATCGACTCAAAGAAGCGTCACGAGCGGCGGTGCGTCAACTGGACAACTTGGTAGATATCACCCAGACGCCGATTCCGGAAGCTATGCACTCAAACAACCAAACGCGGGCAATTGGTTTGGGGATAATGGGCTTTACTGATGTGCTCGAAAAACTTGGTTACTGCTATGAGTCTAAGGAGTCGTATAACTTGATTGATACACTGACCGAGTTCATCAGCTATCACGCCATTGACCAATCAGCAGACTTGGCACAGGAGCTGGGCAGTTATCCTACCTACAAGGGCAGCGGTTGGAGTAAGGGTATTTTGCCGATTGACACCCTGGAGACGCTGTCTACCGACCGCAAGGTAAAGGTGAAGATTGACCACAAATCGAGCCTTGATTGGGATTCACTGCGAGTGAAAGTGAAAAAGGGTATGCGCAATGCGACACTGATGGCTATCGCGCCGACGGCGAACATCGGCCACATTGCCGGTACCACGCCAGGCATCGATCCGCAGTTTGCACAAATTTTTAGCCGCTCAACGTTGAATGGTAAGTTTTTGGAGGTAAATAATAACCTGGTGCGCGACCTCAAGGCGCTGAACTTGTGGGATGACATCAAGGAAGAGGTATTTGCCAACCAAGGTGATATTCAACACATTGATGCTATTCCGCAGAAGCTGAAAGATGTCTATAAAACCAGTTTCCAATTAAGCCCATATGCGTTCATTGAAGTGGCGGCCCGGGCTCAAAAATGGGTTGACCAGGCGATTAGCCGCAACATGTACCTGGAAACTCGTGACATTGATGAGTATGTGGAGATTTATTCGGAAGCCTGGCGGCGTGGTTTGAAAACAACCTATTACCTACACGTTAAGCCGCGTCATCAGTCAGAGCAGACCACGGTGTCGGTGGAAAAAATTGCTGAGCAAAAGATTAGAACAGGTGCAGGCAAGGCGCGTGGCTTTGGCTTTGCAAAAATTAATAAATAAAGGGGGTTATCATGTCAGACTATACACATCCAAAAGGTGGAATTTTAGGCTCGGGGCTGCGCGACGGGCTGAGTTTACACCCAATTCGTTACCCATGGGCATACGATCTATACAACCAAGCGGTGGCCAACACTTGGTTTCCTAATGAGGTTCAGCTAGCACAGGACTTGATGGATTTTGAAAAACTTAGTGACGAAGAAAAGCATGCGCTCAAAACCGTCATTAGCTACCTCAATCCGAACGAGCTATTGATCAACAAGTCGCTAGCCTTTGGTATTTATCCATACGTTAACGCCGCTGAAGCGCAACTGTATCTGTCAAAACAGATGTGGGAAGAGGCCAATCACTTCATGACCTTTGAATACATCATCGAGACCTTTCCGTTTGATCGCGAGGAGATTTACGCAGCGGGCTTTGGCAAAAAATCGCTGGCCGACAAGGCGAACTTCCAGAACAAGCACCTGGATGTCATGCTCGATCCAAATCTGGACATCTACACCTTGGAGGGTAAGAAAAACTTTGTTCGCTCCCTGGTGGCGTATAACATTGTACTGGAGGGTATCTGGTTCTACTCGGGCTTTATGGTCGGTATGAGCTTCCGCCAACGTAACTTACTGCGTAATGTTGGTACGCTGCTAGACTGGATCACCAAGGATGAGAATTTGCACTTGACTTTTGGTATCAACTTGCTACTCACCATTTTGGACGAAAACCCAGAACTGCAAACCCAGGAGTTTGCCGAGGAAATTCGTAACCTCATCTTGCAAGCGGTTGAGTTAGAGAAAGAGTACAACAAGGACATGTTGCCAAAGGGAATCCTTGGCTTGAACGCTGATTATGTCAATCAATACGTCATGCACATGACCGACCGCCGCTTGGTCGAGCTTGGCTTTGAGCCTGAGTACAACGTGGCTAACCCAGCCAAGTGGATGGCTACCGCGAATGACACGTTGGAGCTGGTCAATTTCTTTGAAAGCACTAACACTAGCTACGAAGTAAACACGACGAAATAACCACTATGGACAAAATTACAACAGATATCTTAGACACCGTGGAAGTTGGCGCTTTGGCTACCGTTAATCGCGACAGAACACCGCTAGTGACGCCGCTCCACTTTGTTCGTTATAAAAATGACAACATTATTTGGATTTCTGACCGACAATCTCGTCACGCCGTCAATGCTTACCGTAGCGGTGTTGTCGAATTTGTAGTGTGGAACGATCAAAAGAGTGCTGTATTTTTGACGACAACGGTACGAGAGCTACCGGAGAAAGAGGAAGCAGCGGCCTTGGAGGCGTATGCCAACAAGCTGGGTGACTTTATGCCACGCGTCGAACATAGGCAAATTTACATCATGCCAATCGGCAAGCTTGATGAAAAAACTACAACAGGAAATTGGCTACACTATGTTGCATAACCGCTACATATAGCGTATTATAAGCATAAGCAGATACTAAATATATAGAAAGACAGGAACATGAACGCAAGTCAAATTATTTCTGACGACATGACATTGGAAGAAAAATTAAGTGCTATCGACGCAGCGATGAAAGCAGTCCAGCAGGCAGCCGACGACCAGGCAAAAAAATCTGGTGGCATTGCAGCACCGCTCGATCCCGCAAGTTTGACAGTGTGTGACGGTTGTGAATAAAACAACAGAGGTGTCGATTCGGCGCCTCTTTTGATAGGTTGGAGAAGTGATGACGAAGAAGTATATTTTTGTAACTGGTGGGGTGTTGTCTGGTGTCGGTAAGGGAATTACGGCGGCAAGTATTGGTGCGGTGTTGCAAGCCAAAGGCTTGTCAGTGTCAGTACAAAAGTGTGATCCGTACTTGAATGTTGACGCTGGATTATTAAATCCCAAAGAACACGGTGAATGCTTTGTAACCAAAGATGGTGCCGAGACCGATTTGGATTTGGGACATTATGAGCGGTTTTTGGATTTGGAACTGACGCGGAAAAATACTACCCTGTCAGGCAGGCTTCTGCGTGATCTCATCACTGATGAACGAGCTGGTAAATTTGGTGGGCAAACAGTGCAGCTAGTGCCACATTTGACCAATTCTATTAAAAAATCTATTCACGAAGCAGCTGAGGGCGATGTTCACATTGTAGAAATCGGCGGTACGGTCGGGGACTACGAAGGTCTGAGCTTTATCGAAGCAATTCGTGATTTTTCACAAGAAGTAGGCAGGAATAATTGCCTTTTTGTTCATGTGGTGTATGTTCCGTTTTTGGAAGCCAGCCAGGAGTACAAAACAAAGCCTGCACAAAATGCCATGGCGGAGCTTCGTAGTTTTGGCATTATGCCGGACGTGGTAGCGGTGCGGACTGAGGGTCATGATAAACCACCGCGTAGTGTTGGTGAGAAAATCGCTATATCATCTGGCGTACGTCCTGAAGGTATCATCATGATGCCAAACGTTGATACGGTGTATGAGGTACCATTGACTGTTGCACGCGACTTGGGACCAATGTTGAGTGAGTTTACTGGGGTAGCTGTGGAGCCTGACTTGACTCGCTGGAAAAATCTAGCAGAGCGTGACACTACTGATTATGCACGTGAAGTGACGGTTGGTTTGGTGGCAAAATATATTGATAATACTGATACGTATTTGTCGGTGACGGAGGCGTTGAAATCAGCAGCTTGGGCGGAGAATTGTGAGGTCAATATACGGTGGATAAATTCAGAGACTGCCAGTGATGACGATTTTGCTGAGGTTGATGCTGTGTTGGTGCCGGGCGGATTTGGCTCACGCGGTGTTGAAGGAAAAATTGCAGCGGCAATGTATTGCCTGGAGCATAATAAACCATATCTGGGTATTTGTTTGGGTATGCAAACAGCGGTGATTGCTGCGGCGCGTCGAGGTGGTGTGGATGGTGCTAATAGTGAGGAGTTTGGTGCAGGTCAGGGCACGAACGTGATTTATCTGATGGATGGGCAGGCAGGTAAAGAGTCGACTGGTGGCACGATGCGCCTTGGTGATTATCCAGCAGTGCTGAAAGAAGGCTCACTCGTGGCGAAGACGTATGGTACAACAGAGGTGACAGAGCGACACCGCCACCGATATGAGGTGAATCAGGATTTTGTTCAGGTGATTGAACAAGGCGGTTTGGTTATTTCGGGCACCTCGCCAGACGGTAGATTGGTGGAATTTGTTGAATCGCCACGCTGTGACTATTTCATCGCTACACAAGCTCACCCAGAGTTTAAATCTCGTCCATTTCGGCCACACCCGCTCTTTGATGGACTCATTAGAGCAGCTGCTTCCAGATAGAGCCAAGTGGTATTAGCGGACGGGTTTCAAGATAAGCTTAAACACTTACCTATTGACATGATAGGGTTTTATATGATATAATAAAAGTATGGAACCATCTGAAAAAACGTTTTTATCTAAGCACCCTGCAGTGAAAAAAATGAAAGCCGCTGGTGAAGAGTTAGGATTGCCAAAAGCGGATATTCGTTTGTCTTTGGGTCTGAGGGCTTTGATGGACGTAATGCATGGTCGCGGCAATGTTGATATATCTGGTGAAGATAATCTAATTGGAGCAGCAGAAAGAGCTAAGGAGAAGAACAGGGGACTTGTGGTGATTACATCACATGAGTCTGGGCTTGATGTGCCTACTGCTAGCTATTTAGCCTCTTTGGTGGGTAAGACTAGTATCGGGATAGCTTCAACCAACGGTGATTGGATAAAAGAAGGTGTGGGTGGATTTAATCCGGAGCCTATACAATATGTTTTAACGGGAAGAGAAAACTTTATCCCTGTACCATATAAATGGATGGATAGGAAAAATAAAAAACCAGTTCCCTTTACTGAAGATGATTATAAGGAGGCTGTTGAGCGAGTTAAAGATGGTGAGATATTAGTTATGGCAGGGTTTTCAGACCACGAATCAGTGGAGCATCGTAAGATTGGTTCTGCAGCGGCACATATTGCCCTAGAGGCCGGTGTTGAGATTCTACCGATATCTATCTCAAGCGATAAGGCGGAGGATTTTTCTGGTGGACCATCTGCGGCTGTATTAAAGGATCATGGACTAAAAATTAATATTGGTGATAGTAGGGACAACTGGCTTAGTACAATTCAACATTCTTATACAGAGGCTAGTCCAGAGACGAAAAAGGCTATGCGGAACAAGCTGAAGAAGATTTTGACGAAGGGTAGTGTATTTAAGGGAATAGTCAGTAAGGGTGATCGTCACTTGCCTAAAGAATAAATTAACTTACCGAACACATCTCATTGACAAATTAAAAATAATATGATAATATCATAACATATAAAGAATGAAACAAAAAAGGAAATTAATGGCTGAAGAGCAAGCGTTATCACAGCAACCACAAGCGTTGCCTACACAGGATGATTTATCAACGTTGTCGTATATTTTGCGTCATGTCCGGGGATCGAGTTTAATCTCCGCCACGGCGTTAGACTTGGACATAGTGGAAGACTAGTTGATCTGGTGGTATACTGGTGGTGATGGAACACACAATTCAAGAAGTTATTGCAAAGCTATTTAATATTGAAACGACAGTGCAGTTGACGCGTCCTGATCCAAAGTTTGGTGACTTTGCGACGAATGTGGCGCTGCAGCTAGCGAAGCCCTTGGGTAAAAATCCACGTGAGATTGCCGAGGCGATCGCAGAAGAGTTGCGTGGTCATGAGGAGTTGGGCGAGGTGAGCGTGGCTGGACCAGGCTTTATCAACGTGACGTTAAGCGACCAAGCGGTGCTGGAGTCGTTGAAAGTGCGGCCGGCCACCAATCGTCCAGGTCAAACGGTCGTTATTGAAACTAATTGTCCAAATCCATTTAAGGCTATGCATATTGGCCACGCACTGAATGCGATTTTGGCGGACACTATGGCGAATTTGCTGGCGGTGGATGGTGCGTCGGTACATCGGGTGAGTTACCACGGCGACGTCGGCACGCATGTCGGTAAGAGTATGTGGGCGATTCTTCGCGAAATTGACGGCGATGTCGGTAAATTAGAGGCTATTCCAGCTGACAAGCGCAATGAATTTATGAGCCGTATGTACGTTGAGGGGGCGCGGGCAGCTAAAGAATCGCCAGAGGCGCGGGCGGAAATTGATGAGCTGGCCAAGCAGTCGTTTGTACTGGATGATCCGCTGTACAAGCAAGTGTACGAGATTTGTAAGGCTTGGAGTTTTGATGAAATTGATGCCAATGTGGCACGGCTGGGCAATGTGCCAATTGAGCGGCGCTATGTCGAGAGCGAAACTGAAGTGCCAGGCAAGGCCTTGATTAAAGCAAAAACCCCAGAGGTCTTTATCAAGTCCGATGGTGCGTATATTTTCAAGGGTAGTCAGTATGGTGCATTTGATAACGTATTTATCGGTTCACACGGCAACGGGTTGTACGGTGCGCACGACATGGGACTGATTCAGTTGAAGTATCAAGATTATCCAAACTTGGACTTGTCGATTACGGTCAATGGTGAGGAGCAGGCGGCGTATTTCCGTGGGGTGATCGCTGCTAGTGAATTGGCGATCCCAGAGCTGAAAGGCAAATTATTTAATTATGCGACTGGCCTCGTTAAACTAACGACTGGCAAGATGAGCTCGCGTACTGGCGAGGTGATTACTATCGATTGGTTGTTCAACGAGTTTAAAAAGGCCATCACCCAAGCTGGCGGTGAACCAACCGACGCGGTGGTGGCGGGTGCATTGCGTTATCAATTTTTGAAGGTGAAAATTGGTGGCGATGTGGTATTTGATATCAATGATGCGGTGAGTCTCACCGGTAATACCGGTAGTTATTTGCAATACGCGCACGCTCGGGCGCGGGGGATTTTGGCAAAGTCTGAGCAGACAGCTGCTTTCCCGACAGAATTGTTTGACGAAGATCGGCTGCTGGTCAGGAAAATGAGCGAATACGTGGAGGCGGTTAACCGAGCTACTGAAAGTCTGGAACCGCATCATGTTTGTGCCTACCTGTTTGAGCTGGCGCAGGAGTTCAATCGTTATTACGAGAAAAACCAAGTCGTCGGCAGCGACAAAGAAGCGCACCGTGTTGGTCTGGTGGCGGTGTATGCTGATATCTTGAAAGCAGGGTTGACTGTTTTGGGTATTGTAGCGCCAGAGAGGCTATAAGTCGCTCTACATTAAATATGGTACAATCAAGGTGTTACTTAACGTAAAGGAGTTTTATGGCGGAGAAAAAAGTAGCCAAGAAAGCGGCAGTCAAAAAAACGACGACCAAGAAGTCAATTATTAAAAAACCAAGCGTAGCGGCGTTAAAAGAAAAAGCAGGCGTGGTAAAAAGCCATGGCGGCGGCTTTATGATGTTTATTCGTGAGCAGGGTGTCGTTGGTCTAGCTGTCGGTTTGGCGATCGGTACTGCGGCTGGTGATACCGTGAAAAAGTTGGTGACAGCATTCATCGACCCGCTTGTACAGTTGATCGTTGGTTCGCAACAAGGTCTCCAGGCAGCATCATTTACTGTTGAGATCGCTGGACGTCGGGGTGAATTTTTGTACGGAGCATTTATCAGCTCATTGATCACCTTGCTGGCGGTTGCCTTTGTAGTCTATGCAATTGTCCATTTCTTGAAACTTGATAAATTAGACAAGAAAAAAGACTAAAACGCTTACGTTTGCCATTTTGCGCTCTCCTATCTACAATGTGAGTATAAAGGAGAGTGTAGTGTGAAAGATGGAGTCCGGAGGGCGGGTTATTTACATAGGTCGAAAGAACCGAGTAGTAGCCATTTGTTAAGTCAGAATATTGAAGGTCCTCGACGGTCGCCATATAACTATGGCGAGTCTCCCGAGCAGAGAAGACAGCGCCTCGAAGAATTGCGAAAACAGCACGGGAAGTTACCGGAAACTCCTTTTGCTAACTACGATCTTGGTGACAAAACATTACCTGCGTATAAGCACAAAGCAGAGATATTAGATACGTTATCGGAAAATAAAATATCTTGGTTGTGCGGACCGACGGGTAGCGGAAAGACGACACAAACCGCTCAGTATGCACTCGAGCGGTTTGATCGTGTTGTGGTGTTGATGCCACGGCGGGTGATTGTTGATAATGTTACTGAATATGTCGAGCAAAGTTTACGTGGACAGTTGGGTAAGCAATATCCTGATCACTTGGTGGGAAAGATTCATGGACGTGCCACGGAGGCAACGCCAGACACTAGACTTTGTTTCATGACGGCAGCAACGTTTACAAAGAAATTGGAACAGTTTTCTCGTGATTGGCATGGTGAGAAAACACTGGTGTTGGTTGATGAAATACATGAAGCCAATTTGGAGATGGAATTTGCTACGGCCCTGGCGGCAAAATCGATTGAGAAGACTGACAAATGGCACATGGCTTTTTCCAGTGCGACGCCTGACACGGAAGTTTCTCAGGCGATGTACGAAGATATTAATGGATCAGCATTGCCAGTCGTAACCATCGAGGGTCGGCCGCATGATATCGACATTACAGAAGATAACGTGGGGACCGTATCTGAAGCGTATCTTGAATATGGTAAGGACTCGAAAAAAGCATTGGTCTTTGTTGAAGGGGTGAGAAGTATTGAGGAAACCATTGCGTCAATCAAACGCCACACCCGCCATCAATCTGGGAGGATACGATTTTTTAAATTACACTCTGGTATATCAGAGGCTGCGCGCCGAGAGATTTTTACTGCCAAACCAGCAGAAGACGAGTCGTTTGTCATCGTTTCGACCTCGGCTGGACAGTCTGGCATCACTATCCCTGAGGTTGATTTGGTGTTGTCAAATGGACTGACAAAGAGTAAAGAAATTGGCGAAGAAGGCGCAGAAGGACTGCCGCCTCGATTGTGTACCCAGGCGGAGTTGATGCAACAGGCGGGGCGTGGTGGCCGTGATATTGATGGCGCTAAGTTTGTGCTGGCGCGTCCAATTTCCTACGGCAAGATTTATCTACCAGAGGAGCTGAAAGGATTCTGTGACATCAAATCCCGCGAACAGCACATCCCACCGGAGATATATCACACCAATATCGTACGTAATGTCTTGACGGTTATTCATTTAAATGGTGATTTTTTCAATGGCGATTTTGAGAATGGTGCTTTTGAGGATTTGAACCAATACTTGATGCATCCTGTTGCTAGTAAAAAAGTTATTCAAGAGTCGTACGATTTGTTGGAAACATTGGAGGCGATTGATGAAGAAGGGCAGATTACAAAAATTGGTGAATTTATGGATAATCTACCATTGTCACCAGAATTATCTCGAGCATTAGCAGAAATGATCAAACGTGGAGGAAGCTTGCGTGAAGTGTTGGCGCTGTCAGCGATGGCGGCTTCTATCTCTGGTGGTGGCTTTGCTGCTTGGCATCAACCAAAGGAACTATTCCAGGAATTTGTCAGCCCCGATACAACAGATGACTTTTTTGCCGAATACGATGCTTTTTTGAAAACCAGAGAGATCTACAATGGTCATCACACTGATGGTCGTGCTTATCTGGCAAATGGTATTGATCCAAATAAGGCAGATAATATTCACTATCAATTTAACAAAATATGTCGGCGTCTGGAGGTTAATCCATATGACGTCGATATGGGTGAACTGAACAGTGAAGAAAAACATAATATATCAGTGGCCCTGCTGCGGGGATTTCAAGAGTTGTTGTATGCTAAGGTCGGTAGTCGACGTATTGGTCGAACAACAGTTAACCAATACAGAAATATTCATACTGGCGAACGTGGTATTTCTGAGTACGAAATTAGTTCGTATAGTTTAGCGCGGCGTATGGGGATGGAGGCGCTGAAGTTGGTAGTAGCCTTTCCGTGGTGGTATGACGCGCATGATGGTCGTCGACATACGCTCAATACAATTTTGCCGGTGACGAAGGATCAAATCACGCAAGCCCTGAGCGACAGTGCCGTGCCTGAGTTTCTTGGTGACCGGGTGGCTCCGAATGGCGATTTGGTTCATGTGGCGCAGCCGAAAGTTGGCTCACTAGTGATCGGTCCAGAACAGCAGCAAAAAATCCCCGCTACGACAGATAAACAAATCGCGCTGATAGTGGACACGATGAAAAACAGGGCCAATAAACAAGTAAGAGTATTGTTTGATTTACAACATCAGCGAGTTATTACTAAGGGTCAATTGCGTCAGGTCCTAGACGGGTCTGCGGTAAATAGTCACAATGTCCATGAAGCGGAGGCTAAGGTTTGGGCTGTGGTGCAAGAGGTATTAACGAGCGAACAGCAAGAAGCTTTTTATGGTCAGGTAAATAAATGACGAGTGTACAATAGGTAGTATGAGTAAGACAAAAAATATTATGGATTGACCTGGAGATGACTGGACTAGATCCAGTGCGTGATGAGATTTTGGAAGTGGCGCCGATCGTATTTATTTGACTTTTTAAATGATTTATGCTAAAATATTGTACGTGGAAAAAGTAAGCCCGAACCCGAGCGATATAGAGGCTAAGATGCATCAGCCTCGTGTTCTGCAAATGCTTGATAGTGGTGAACACTATACGGATTTAGGAGGGGCGAGTCTCCAATTGAAAGACTGTGATTGTGAGCAACTCGGTAACCCGGAAGCTCGCTGCAATGAAATATATGAATATGAGTTGCCTGCCGATGCTATTGAGCGGGCTAATTTGGGTTTTGATTTAGATGAACTACCATCATTTATTGGTGTAAAGGGCGGGGCGGCTCGCCAGGTTTTGGAGGCATTAGTACACAGTGACCGTCAGTTACCACCTCCTCGCGATGTCGATTTGGTAATTTTAGAAGAAGTTATTGCTAACGGCGATTATGATCCAGATGAGATTTGGGCGGTAGCGAGCGATCTTTCAATGCGCTTTTCGCCGCGTGATGCAATGAATGGCTATGGTGCGGAGCCTGTACAGTCTGCCGCTGAGTTTATGAGACAGCATGATTTTACAATCAATCAAGTGCTTATACACAAGGACGGTGACACTTGGAGGCTGTTAGCCAGTACTCAAGCAGTGTTGGATACTGCTGAGCACGTCATCAGGCCAACGATATTTGAGCACGATCCTGATAATAGCTATCGCATTGGTAACAAATTAGCCCTCAAGGCTGTGCGGCTTCTTTCAGATATGCAAGTTCAAGGAATTGACGATGCAAGTATTAAAAGTGTTCAGCTGCCAGATGATACTTATGGCGATCCAAGAGACGATTATTTCATGCAAACGCTGCAATTGGACAAGGCTTTAGAGGTCAGCGACGAATTAGCTGAACGCTATGTAGAAAATCTGAGGTTCTACCGGATGTTGCCATATGGCTGTGAAGACATGAGTGCTGCTGAATTATACTATGAGCTAGTCAATCGGACAAATTTTGTTCCCTCTGACGGCAACGCATCTGGCGTTTTTCTGGCTGAAAGAGAAAATCACTTGGAGCTTAGCGGTGCGGCACAGTTTGATGACGCTGTTGAACGGTTGCTGCAGCAGGTGCCAGAGCGGTTTTCTTGTGACTACTACGACTCTAAAACGTAGTATAATAAAGATATGAAAGCAACTTTTAAGCCAAAGAAGATTTTGTGGATGGATCTTGAGATGACTGGACTAGATCCAGTGCGTGATGAGATTTTGGAAGTGGCGGCAATCGCTACGGATTGGGATTTTACGGAAATTGCGACCTATGGGGGTGTGGTGCGACATGAACCCGAGAAACTAGGTAAGCTACTGGACCGAAATGCTAGCTTTTGGGACCAGCATCCAGCAGCGCGGCGCGGTTTGGAGGGGCAAAATGCTTCGGGTAAGTCGTTAGCCGAGGTGGAGCGTGAATTATTGGCATTTTGCGATGAGCATTTTGCGGATGAACCACGGATTTTGCTTGGTGGTAACTCAATCCACCAGGATCGGCGATTTATCGACCAATGGTGGCCTATGTTGTCAAAAAGACTACATTATCGGATGCTGGATGTCAGTGCTTGGAAAGTGGTGTTTGAGGGTAAATATGGTAAGAAATTTGCCAAGCCAGAGGATCATCGGGCGCTGGAGGATATTCGCGGCAGTATCATGGAACTTAAGTATTATTTAAAGAAGGTGAAACCATGACCCATAAACAATTTGAAGAATTTATCTTGAGTTTGCCCGGTGTGTGGTTAGACTATCCGTTTGGCGAGGATATCGCGGTGTATAAATTTGGTAAGAGTAATGACGGCGCGGGGAAAATGGTGGCATTGGTGGCGGAGGACTCGAAGCCGCTTAGGGTGAGTATAAAATGTGACCCATTGCTGGCGCAGAATTTGCGGGAAAAATACGAAACGGTATTGCCAGGCTATCATTTGAACAAAAAGCACTGGAACACCATCATCTGTTCGGGGCAGTTGAGTGATGAAGAAATTTTTGATTTGGCGCGGCTGAGCTGGCAGTTGGTTAGCGGTATTACACCGGAGAGCTCTCGAGACGCTTCTTGATGGAAGTGATGTCTGACTGTGTTTTTTCTAAGAATTCTTTGACGTCAGATTTTTTGGTTTTTTTTGACAAGCTGGATAATTCTGAACTAAGCAGCTCAAGTTGATAGGCCATCTCCCTGGTGTAGACAGCATCGAGCTGGTCGTTTAAAAAGGCATCATCTAGCTTTTCATTGAGCTTTACCTCAAAGTCCGGCACCTTGAGAGCTTTGTTAATATCCAGTTTTTCTGACTGAGCGATTGGTGTTGCCTTATTGACGGCGGTGGTTAGTATTGCATCAAGGGAGCTGTTAATGTCAGTGACCGTGCTATTTTTTAAACGCTTTTTTTGCAGTTCAGTGACCGTTTGTAGGCGGGCAACTCTCATGATGGCGTTAGAAACCGTTGGACCAGAACCTGACTGACTGGCCGCCCAAATGAAGCCAAGACTGAGCACACCAACCAGCGCAATGATGATAATGATGATTTTAGTTTTCTTATCAAATCCAGCTGGCTCTGGTGGAGCAGCGATTTGATTGAGATAATCAATACCAGATGGTGTTGGTGGTTGAGAATATGGATCATTTGGATACATAGTACTATTTAAGCATAAACACGAACAGAGGTAAAGGGTGATATAATAAAGACATGCAAGATGCCAAAGAAGAAGTGCGGGCACGACTGAATATTGAGGACGTGATTGGTGAGTATGTTCAGCTGAAGCGGGCAGGTCGTAATATGAAGGGACTTAGTCCGTTTACCGACGAGCGAACGCCAAGTTTTATGGTTAGCCCAGAAAAGCAGATTTGGCATGATTTTTCGTCAGGCAAGGGCGGTGATGTGTTTTCATTTGTGATGCTGGTGGAGGGGATGGATTTTCGCCAGGCGTTGGAGCATTTGGCGCGCAAGGCGGGTGTGGATTTGAGTTTGTTCTCTCGCGGTGATGGGAGAACTGCCAAGCGGCGAGCACGAGCGGCTGAAGCATTGGAGCTAGCGGCAAAATTCTTTCAACAATCACTACTACGGACACCCAAAGCCCTGGAGTATGTCGTCAAAAAACGTGGTCTGACTCGACAAACGATTCAGGATTTTATGGTTGGGTTTGCGCCAGATGACGGATCATCATTGGTGACGGCCTTAACCAAACGGGGTTTTTCAAAGCAAGAATTAGCCGATGCTGGTTTAACGAATAGATTTGGTGGTGATTTGTATCGTGGTCGGATGGTGGTGGCACTGATGGATGCTACCGGCAGAGTGGTTGGTTTTACGGGTCGGATCATTCAAGATGAGACAAATGCCCCTAAATATTTGAACACGCCACAAACTCTTTTGTTTGATAAATCACGCCACATCTTTGGTTTGTCTCAAGCCAAAGAATCGATTCGAAAATCAGATGAAGTGGTGATTGTTGAGGGCAATTTGGATGTGGTGAGTAGTCATCAGGTGGGGGTGCGGCAGGTTGTAGCTACGGCTGGGACGGCCATCACCGAGCAACATCTCAAAGCCTTGAGTAGGCTGGCTAGTAGAATTAAATTAGCGTTTGATGGTGATAAAGCGGGCTTAAATGCCACAGAACGGGCTATCAAACTATCACAAACCATTGGCGTGGAGTTGGAAGTTGTTAGTTTACCAGAGGGTAGTAAGGATCCGGATGAATTGATCAAAACACATGGCGTAAAACAGTGGGAGCTAGCCATCGCTAAAGCTACGCCTGCTGTAGCGTGGGTGATACAACAATATTCGCAGCGAGAAAATGTCAGGACTGCTGAGGGGAAGCGGCGATTTTCAACGGCGTCACTCGGCTTGATTCGTAGTTTACATGATCCAGTGGAACAAGAGCATTATTTGCAGGTGGTAGCCAAAAAAACAGGGGCCAGCATAGACGCTCTGAAAGCAAAGATGTCTGGCATCACAACAAACAAAACGGTTCTCCGCCACCCAAAAGTTAAGAAAACAGCACCACAAAAACCATCAGACGAGACGCTCGATATGTTACTGGGGCTTGCAGCTCAAGAACCAAGCGTGAGGCGTTGGTTGGCGTCAGTTCCAGAAGAAGTTACGGACAATACAAACACTCAAGAACTGTTGAAATATCTCACCCAGAACCCGAACACAACACTGGATCCGATACCTGAAAACTTGAAAAATATTGAGGAGTATGTAAAGATAGTACAGTTGAAATTCGACACTCGTTATGCCGACTGGAAACAAGACGATTTACCAGGTGAGATGGCACGATTGGTCAAACATGTAATATCTAAACACCGTGAAAACAAAATACAACAATTAATGAGTAATTTGCGTGACGCTGAAACTGCAAATGATGAGTCGTTGGCTCAAGATCTGCGACATCAGCTGAACGCACTAATTAAGGAGAAAGCGTGACCGACGACCCAATAAAAAACAGGCCATTAGCAACTGATGAGACGGAATTCGATGAGCCAAACATCGATGAGGTTGATGATGACGAGGAAACTGAAGACCTTGACGCTCTGAACGCTGGGCAATATCTGGATGATATCTCTGATGACTCGGTCAGATTGTATTTGCGTGAGATTGGTAAAATTCCGCTGCTCAATGCTGAAGAAGAGATGGAATTGGCACACCGTGTGATTCAGGGTGATAAAAAGGCTAAAGATAAGATGGCTGAGGCGAACATGCGGTTGGTGGTGTCGATTGCCAAGCGGTATTCGGGCCGTGGGTTGGATTTTCTGGATTTAATCCAGGAGGGTAATACTGGTTTGTTGCGTGCCGTCGAAAAATTTGATCCAGACAAAGGCTTTAAGTTCTCAACCTATGCCACCTGGTGGATTCGCCAGGCGATTACTCGAGCGATTGCTGACCAGGCACGAACCATTCGTATCCCGGTGCACATGGTGGAAACCATCAATAAATTGTTGCGCACTCAGCGACGGATGACACAAGAGCTGAACCGTGAACCGACTATTGAAGAGCTGTCTAAAGAGCTGGATATGGAGCCAGAAAAGATTGAATATGTGATGAAAATCAAGCAAGACATTTCAAGCTTGGACGCGGGTGTCGGTCGTGATGGTGATGAAGAAGATTCGGTGTTGGGCGATTTCATCGAAGATGAAGATACGGTATCACCAGAAGAGTCAGCGACCAATCAATTGCTCAAAGAGCAGGTCAATGATGTGCTGTCGAGCTTGAGTGATCGTGAGCAGAAAATTGTCCGTATGCGCTTTGGGTTGGACAATGGTAAAAGCCACACATTGGAAGAAGTTGGTCAGGAATTTGCCGTGACACGCGAACGAATTCGCCAGATTGAAGCCAAGGCTTTGGCGAAGCTGCGGAAACACAAAGACGCCAAGAAATTGTATGAATATCTGAGCTAGATTGACGGGCGATAGTAAAAAAGCCAGGCAGATTTTGTGTCTGGCTTTTTAGTGTGCTATCAATTAACACTGATCAGGTGCCTTGCAAAAATGTTCGTGGTGAGTGACAGCTTCTAATTGCGCATACAGCTCGTCTAGTCCGCGGTCATTTGTTACGAAATAGTCGGCAATGGCAATCGGTCCGCCTTTTTCTAGGTTTTCAATTTCCGACCAATCACGTTGGTCAACTTCGCGCGGTTGCATCGGTCGTTCGGGGCGTTTGGCCATACGTTGATAGCGCAGATGTTTCGGTGTGACGACGGCGATGACGGACATCTGACCAGGGAATTCGTGTTTGAGAATTTTATATTCACTCCAGGTGTACAAGCCGTCCAGGACGATGAGTTTTTGACCAGCGTCAATCAAGTCATGCGCCGATTTGACGACGCGTTTGACGACAAAATCTTTGCCTTCGCGACGACGAATGTCCTCGCGGAATTTTTGCTGATTATCCCAGGTTGGTTCGATACCAGCCTCTTCCATGGCTTTGTAAATGATGCCGCCAAAATAAATTTTCGGAATGCCCTTTTTGGTGAAATATTCGACCGCCGAACTTTTGCCGCTACCAGCCAGACCAACGAGGGCGATAATGTTTGCATGTGGTTGTGTCATGTTGTTAGTATAGCAAATTTGCTATACTGAGTATATGAAGCGTTTGGCGGTCATCGACGGAAAATCAGTGTTTTACCGAGGGTATTATGCCATGCCGGGGCTCAGTACGGCGGACGGTACGCCGACCGGCGGTGTGTATGGGTTTGTGAGTTTGGCGATTGAGCTGATCAAGAAATTGGAGCCGGATTACGTGGCGGTGGCCTGGGATAAGCGTGGCACCAATATCCGCAAGCGGCGGGAATTGTACCCAGAGTATAAAGCGGGTCGCAAGCCGGCGCCCGATGATTTTTATCAGCAAATTCCGATTTTGATGGAACTGCTGGACGCCTTTGGTTGGCCGCTGTATGAGCTCGATGATTATGAGGCGGACGATATCATGGGTGCGTTTGCCAGGCAAGCGGAAGCGCGCGGCGTGCAAACCTGCCTGCTGACGTCAGATTTGGATGCGCTGCAATTGGTGTCACCGCTGACCAAAGTCTACGCCATGAAAAATGGTCTGAGGAACATCGAGGAATTTACGGCGGAATATTTTGAACAAAAATATGGTATTCGGACGGATCAGTTTTTGGATTTGAAGGCGCTGAAAGGTGATTCAAGCGATAATTTGCCAGGCGTGCCAGGCGTTGGTGAAAAGACGGCGGTGAAATTATTGCAAGCATATGATACGCTGGATGGCGTGTACGCGCATGTGGATGAGCAAACAGGCGCTCTACGGACAAAGCTTGAAGCGGGCCGCGAGTCGGCGTATTTGACTAAGCAAGTGGCGGAGATTTGGACGGACGCGCCGGTGGAACTGGACTGGCAGGTGGCGGATGTTAATGACTGTGACTTTGCGCGGGTGGCGGAAATTTTGCAGAAATTGGAGTTTCATTCGCTGATTGGGCGGTTGCCAAAGACCATGCAGGCGGTGGATGAGGCAGTGGAGACGGCAGAGTTGGAGTTGCCGCGTGTTGAAGATTTGCCGGCTGAGCCGCTGTTTGAGGCAGAAAATATTATCTATATTGATCCATCAGAGCCGGACACGGTCTATATTAATTCCAAGCCTGCCGTGGCGTGGCGAGCCAAGATTAGTGAGATGGGCTGGTCGGTTTGGCAATTGCTAGCGCAGGGCGTGGTGATCGCGGCGGACGTCAAGGAGCTATATCACGCGCTGGATGCTCACGGTGTGACGGTGCGGTTTCATGAGGTCTGGGATGTTGGTCAGGCGGCGTTTTTGATTGATCCACTGAGGCGCGACCGCAGTTTAGCGGCACTGGCGGGTGACTTTTCTGAGGATAATTCTCCAGAGCGACAGCTGGCACGACTACGCCAAATATACCGCCAGCAGCAGGATTATATGGCGACACATCAGCAGATTGCCCGGGTGCTCCGCGAGTTTGATTTTCCAGTGATATGGCCGCTGTTTCAGATGGAGCAGCGCGGCATGAAGTTGGACACAGTACTGCTTGAACAGATGGGCCAGGAGCTGAGGGCGGAGGTGAGCCAGCTTGAACAACAAATGTATGCGATGGCTGGGCGCGAGTTTAACGCTGCTAGTCCGGCGCAGCTGTCTGAAGTGTTATTTACCAAATTGCAGCTGCCGACGACCAGTATCAAAAAGGGTAAAACTGGCTATTCGACAGGGCAAAAAGAGCTGGATAAACTGCGCGGGCGACACCCAATTATTGAGCTGATTGAGCGGTACCGGGAGCTGACTAAATTGATCAGCACCTATATTGAAGCGCTGCCGAAGTTGGTGGCAGAGGACGGTCGGATTCACACGACGTTTAACCAAAACGTCACTAGCACCGGGCGGCTGAGCAGTACAAATCCTAATCTACAGAATATTCCGGTGCGCACAGAACTGGGCCGGAAAATTCGCCAGGCATTTGTGCCGAGTGAAGGCAAGGTGTTTGTTGGTGCGGATTATTCACAATTTGAGCTGCGGCTGGCGGCGGTGTTGGCGGGTGACGCGGGACTGATTGATGATTTTAATAGTGACGTGGATATTCACACTAAGACAGCGGCCGAGACCTACGGCGTGCCGATGGATCAGGTGACGAAAGCACAGCGGCGTGCGGCCAAGGTGATTAACTTTGGCGTGCTGTACGGCATGAGTCCGCATGGGCTGGCGGCGGCTACCGGTATGACATTTACTGAGGCGAAACAGTTTATTGAACACTATTTTGCGGTGCGCCAACCAATCCGCCAGTATTTGGACACAATTTTAGTTCAAGCGCGTGAACAGGGTTTTGTCGAAACTTATTTTGGCCGGCGCCGACCAACGCCAGATGTTAAGTCGAGCAATTTTATGGTGCGTTCGGCGGCCGAGCGGGCAGCTATGAACATGCCGATTCAGGGAACGGAAGCGGATTTGATGAAGCTGGCGATGATTCGGCTGGAGGACAAATTAGCCGGGCTGGCCGAGCCGGTCCTGCAGGTTCATGATTCGATTTTGGTGGAATGTGCGCCGGAAGACGTTGAGCGAGTCGGTGGCATCATGCGTGCGGAAATGGAAGGTGTTTGTCCGGAGTTGCCAATTCGATTGAAGGTTGATGTACAAATAGGCAAGAACTGGGAGGAGACATAAGATGACAGAGCAGTTATTTCAAATCGGTATAAAAGCCCTTATTCAAAATGATGAACACCAAATTTACTACTCAAAAGCAAGGACTATTGGGATATTCCAGGCGGCAGGATGGATCAGGGTGAGGATATAACGGCTGCACTGTTACGTGAGCTACATGAGGAGATTGGCATTCATCGCATTGCCAAACAAGAATTATGGAACGTAGCAAAAGCGGTCAAGCTATTACCATATGACGATATAATGACAAGTCTGATGTTGATTGTGTACCGTGTTCAGCTACCGGCAGATCAAATTCCTCGTTCATGTGAGCCTGGCGTTACACTTCATTGGGTAAGCCCTGAACAAGCAGCTGATTATCTGAAAAACAAATATCCTGAGGCCTTCCGTCAAGCGATAGCCCAGCTCTCGCAGGATACTAAGTAACTAGTGCAAAAATTCTAATATTATGGTATAATCACCCCATGAGATACGCAAGAACAAATTCTTTTTCCCGACTGATACCGATTTTACTGGTTATTATCATCATGGTAGTGGCGGTGGCAGCGGTGATCGCCATTGGTCAGTCTTTGCTGGGCGGTAATAATCCGGAGAACAAACCAAAATCTCAGGCAGATATTGCTAAAGAATCATTGCTGTCGACTGACGCTAACCGAGCGGTGCGTTTGACAGTTCGCGGACCGATTGTGGCGCAGGAAAAATTCCGCTCCTACCAGATTGAAATCACACCGGACATTCGACGCATGAGTACCTATGAGGGCTATCTGGAAAAGCAAATTGATGAGAAAAAGTTAGATAATAATAGCCGCGCCTATGAGGAATTGGTGTACGCTCTGGAAAAAAGAAAGATGATGGAAGGGCGTCAATTGTCAGAAGAACAAAATGATTTGAGGGGTATTTGCGCCAACGGCAAAGTGTACAAGTTTGAGACGTTATATCACGGAAATCCAGTGAAGACGCTGTGGACGTCGGACTGTGGTGGCTCAAAAGGCTCAGCAACTGCCAATGCCAATGACATATTGCTGATGTTCCTCAATCAAATTCCTGACGGGAAAAAGATTGCTGCGGGTGTTGGTTTGCAGCAGGAAGATACATTCTTCCAATTCTAATACACATAATAGATAACGAGGGATGGAGGTTACATCGGATGCCTGAGCTGCCAGAAGTTGAGACGGTTCGCCGCGGCTTAGCTGAGCTATTGCCTGGTCGAGTGGTGGCGCGAGTGACGGTGTTTGATTCACTAAAAAGCTTTCCGAATGCGCCCGCTGATGTTGAACAATTTTTGTATGGCGCTCGCGTGACGGCGGTGCGACGGCGAGCGAAGGTGCTGATGATTGATCTGGATACTCGCTACTCGCTGGTGATACATCTGAAGATGACGGGGCAGCTGGTGTTTCGCCAATGGTATTCTCGGGCGTCGTCTGCTAACAATCCGGGTCCCGGTGACAAGCACGCCCAGATTGTGACCAGAGACACCACTCAAATACCTGACGCATCTAACTTCGCTGGTGGCCATCCAAATGACAGCTTGATTGGCGAATTGCCAGATCGGTCGACGCGGGTGCAGATTGATTTTGTGGACGGGTCGCGGCTGTTTTTTAATGATCAGCGCAAGTTTGGCTGGGTGAAGTTGCTGCCGACTGATGAGGTAAAAGACCTACCGTTCATGCAAAAAGTCGGTCCAGAACCGCTTGACCCTCAGACACGGGCTGATGATTTTATCCAGCGGATTCGCCGTCGTCAGAATTCGATGATCAAGCCGGCTTTTCTTGACCAGACGGTGATCGCCGGTGTTGGTAATATTTATGCTGACGAGGCGCTGTGGGCAGCACAGATTCATCCGCAAACGCGGGTAAAAAACGTTAGCGATCAGCAGCTGAATACATTATTTAATGAGCTGCGGCAAATCTTGCAACTCAGCATCGACCAAGGTGGTTCGACTGATAAAAATTATGTTGATGCCGAGGGTCGGAAAGGAAATTATCTGACATTTGCTCATGTGTTCCGCCGCGAAGGTCAAGTCTGCCATCGCCACCCTGACCAAGAGATTATCAAGTTGAAAGTCGGCGGCCGCGGTACGCATATTTGTCCGGTGTGTCAGGTGGAGGTTATATGATTTATCTTCTCCACGGTGACAATGAGTTTGAGAAACGGGCGGCGCTTGCGGCGCTGGTTGGTGATGCGGACGTGATGCGGCGTGATGGTGAAGCGTTAACGCTGGCGGATATACAGGAGATAACGATTGGCCAGACATTGTTTACGCAGTCTTCGGTGTACGTCATCTCGAGATTGAGCGACAATCCTGATATTTGGCTACGGCTACCAGAGATATCGTTTGATGACGATAACACTATTATCCTAGTAGAGAATAAACTTGATAAGCGAACAAAAACCTATAAATGGCTACAAAAAACCGCTAAAACCCAAGAATTTGTGCCGCTCGGTGACCGCCAGAAGCCGCAACTTATCACCTGGTGTGAAACACAGGCCCATGAGCGCGGCTATAAGCTGACACGTAAACAAATAGGCATGTTAATTGACCGGTTGGGGTTTGATCAGCTGCGACTCAGTAATTTTTTGGACCAATTGGCGCTCGCGGAGAAGACTACCGATGCGCTGATCAATGATTTGGTGCCGTTGGCGAGGTCAGAAAACGTGTTTGATTTGTTTGTGTCCGCTTTGTCGAAAGATTATGAAACGGTGCACAATATCATCAGCTACTTAGAGTCAGAAAGTGGCATAGACGGCGCCTACCAGACGATGGGGCTACTCGCTTCGCAGGTGACCAATATGGCAGCATTGGTGTTGGCGGGCGGTGATAATAACACGGTGGCGTCAGATTTATCGGTTAATCCATATGTATTGCAGCGCTTGTCCTCGTCAGCTCGAACTATTGATAGTGAGCGCCTCAAGCAGATCAATAACGCATTGTTTCAGGCAGATCTCCAGATGAAAACAACTGGAGTTAATCCGTGGCTGCTGATAGAAACGGCGTTGGTGGATTTGTAGTTATATAACAACACCTCAGCATCATCACTGAGGTGTTGTTTGAAATTAATGAGTCTTATTTGTCAGCTTTTTTAGCAGCAGGTTTCTTGGCTGCCGGCTTCTTAGCAGGTGCTTTTTTGGCAGCTGGCTTGGTAGCTGGTGTTTTCTTTGCAGCAGGTTTCTTGGCTGCCGGCTTTTTGGCGGTTTCTAGTTTAACGCCAGCCTCTTTGGCTGCTTTGCTCAGAGCGCTTTTACGGTGAGCCACAGTATTTTTCTTCAAAAGACCCTTTTTAACTGCGGTATCTAATTCAGAGTGGGCAGCTGCCAAGGTAGTAGCGGTTGGATTTGCGTGAAAAGCTTTGACTGCTGATTTGATATCTTTTTTGATGCCGATGTTCTTTTCACGGCGTTTGACTGCTTGTTTAGCGCGCTTGATGGCGGATTTGATGATTGGCATGGTACTCCTTTACCTCTATAAGTTGTTATCGCTAATCAAAGATGCATTATACAGAAAATCACATGAAAAGTAAAGGGGCGGGACGAAACGGGGTATAATCTTGACTAATCGCCTATGCTTATGCTATAATTCAGCCAAAGGCTATAGCAATAAAAAGAAACAGGAAAACAAACAATGAGCACCGCTTCCGCCAAGCAGCAGGTAATCCAAAAAATCAAAGAAAATACTAATATATTGGTTACGGTTAGTCGTGATCCAAGTGTTGATGAGTTATCAGCGGCATTGGGGTTGACGCTATTTTTGAATGAGCTTGGAAAGCATGCTACAGCGGTATTCTCTGGTAAAATTCCACCGGCAATAAATTTCCTGGAGCCTGATAAAACATTTGAGGACACGGCGGACAGTCTCAGAGACTTTATCATAGCGCTTGATAAGGACAAGGCGGATCATTTGCGGTACAAAATCGTTGACGATGCGGTTGTGAAAATTTTCATCACTCCGTACCGAACGACGATTACTGAAGCGGACTTGGAATTCTCACAGGGTGATTACAACATTGAGCTGGTGTTGGCTTTGAACGTTGAAGACAGCAATCATCTTGATGAGGCGTTGACGGCTCATGGCAAAATTTTGCACAGTGCTGACGTGGTGACAGTGACAGCTCGAGACATCAAGAGTAGCTTGGGTGCGATCGATTGGCACGAGCGCAACGCCAGTGGTGTGAGTGAGATGCTTTTGGAATTGGTTGATGAGCTAAAAACTGTAAAGGCAACGCTGGACGAGCAGATGGCAAATGCGTTTATGACCGGTATCGTTGCTGTAACTAATAGGTTTAGTAACAACCTGACATCACCTCGCGTCATGACAGCGGCTGCGGATTTGATGGCTGCAGGAGCTAACCAGCAGTTGATTGCAGCAAAGTTGGTGGAAGCTGAGGAATTGGAAGCTCCGGCTGACGAACATGATGAACCGGAAGGTGCCGATGGTTCAAATGAGTCATCAGATGCTGAGGAAGCAGAAGTAGACAACACTAAACTGTCAATTAGCCGTTCATCACGTAAACAGCCGAAACAAGCAGATAAGGAGCTACCAAAACCAGATGATGGCACCTTGGAAATCTCACATCAAAAGAGGGGTGACCTAGATGAGGTGGCTCGACGAACACAGGCCGAGGCTCAAGATGAGGCGGCACGTGCCGCTGAGTCATACCTAGAAAAGCAATTAGCAAAATCCACGCCGGAAGAGTCAGTAGAATCCGAAGAACCAGCAAAGTCACCGGAACCAGAATATAGCTTACCAGCCATCAAGCCGCTAGGCAGTCCACAATCTCCGAAAGACGAGTTGCCGGAACCGTCAGTAGGCGGTACGTTCAATGCTTCAACTGAACAGGCTGCAGAAGACAAGAAGCGCGAGGCTGAAAGTGGTCGTAACCGCACGATTTTGAATCATGGTCAACCGGGTACTAGTCAAGGGGGGTTTAGTGATTCACCGATAAACGCCACCGTTGCTCGTCATGATGATGAGCCAAAATCAGTCGACCCGTTTGCTGAAACGAACAACAATCTACAGAACAATAGGTCTATCTCTCCTCTGGGAGAAGCTTCAGCTATCGCTGGACATAATGGCGATGTCATGGCTGCTCTCAGTGAAGATACCTCAAAGGTATTGGGGACTAATCAGTCATTGGGTCAACCAACCCATCAGGCGGTTAGCGAAGCATTAGCAGCGGTGCCTAATGTTCCAGATCCATTGGCGGTAAACCCTGGCACCCCAACTTTGGCGGAAATTGAGTCTTCTGCCAAAAATATAGCAGGGTTACCACCAATGCCTGACTTTAGTACGTTGCCAGAACTGCCACCGGCTTTTCCGCCAGCTCCAGCAGTCAGCCCTAATACTCCACCGACGCCAGCCTCAGCCCCACCAGTCGTGAATACTACCAATGCTGAATTCAATCCAACACAGTTCCAGATTCCGGGACAAAACTAGCATGATACCAAATGATGATATCGTGCTTATTGACAAACCAGCTGGTATGAGCAGTTTTGGCGTAGTCGCCAGAATCAGGAGAGTGCTCAGTCAACAGCTAGGTAAGAAAGCAAAAGTTGGACACACTGGCACGTTAGATCCGTTTGCTACTGGTCTGATGATTTTGGTGACTGGCAAAAAATGTAAAGAAGCCGGGTCATTTACCAAGTTAGACAAGTGGTATCAGGCAGAAATCATTTTGGGGGTGACTAGCACGACGGGAGATCCTGAAGGTGAGCTCACGCCGGTGTCTGAGCATCAGCCGACAACTGAAGAGGTGCGACAGGCTGTACGGAAGTTCATTGGGGTGATTGAGCAAACCCCGCCAGCTTTTAGCGCCATCAAAATCAATGGGCAGCGCGCCTATCACCTCGCGCGAAAAGGTCAGGAAGTTGCGATGCCTGCACGGCAGATCACGGTGTATGACATTGAAATTGCATCATATAACTATCCAAAACTATGCATCAATACTCATGTCTCTAGTGGCACATACATTCGTACGCTAGCAGAGGACATCGGGAACTATTTGGGGACTGGTGCCTACTGTCGGTCGTTGCGGCGCACAAAAATTGCCGATTTTACCATCGAACAAGCAGCAAAACTATCAGATTTTGGCATAGAGAATTAGAGTGGTATTATATGGACATGAAGCATAAGGGTTTTACATTGGTTGAAGTATTAATTGTTATAGCGGTGATTGCCGTGTTGGCATCAATAGCAATTGTCTCGTATCGGTCGGTGCGTGAGAATGGATTGGACGCGAAGATTCGATCTGCAGTTAAAACTGCGGGCGATGCTGCTGCTTTGGCGGAGGCTAGAGGAAAGCGTATCACTGGATTTGGTCCGTTTAACGCGCCGGATGGTGTACAAACCTTGGTTCCGGATTATTTGAAGGCTGATTATCGGCAAGGTGTTTCTAGTAAAAAAGCAGCAAATGAGGAAGCAATCTTTCGAATCTATGAGTGTCATGACGGTGGTAAGGGGTTTGTGATATATGCCGCATTGAATAATCCATCTACCGAGGACGTAGCAACCTTCAATCGTATTCGTTCAAGTTGTCATCACAATAGCACGCAGGCACCAGACAGCGGCTCAACGATATATAGCTACGCGCAGCTATTCTAGCGGCACTGCTTGAAAATATCGGTCACTCCTGATATAATCAAACGGCTATGATTAGTAAAGAGAACAAGCAAAAAGCGATTGCTTTGACTCAGGTCGGCAAAAACGATGTCGGTAGCCCTCAGGTACAGATTTCGATTTTGACAGCTCGTATCAAAGAGGTTACAGAGCACTTGAAAGTCAACAAACACGACTTCATGGCTCGTCGCGGCCTTGTCCAGATGGTAGGTAAGCGCAAGCGCCTACTGCGATACTTGGAGCGAACTGACTTTGAGAGTTATAAGCAAGTGCTGGCTACATTGGGACTACGCAAATAAGCAAACCAAGTAGTTTATATATCCGCCTCGATATATCGGGGCGGATTTTTGTATGAACTATTTAGGGACAGCGATGATAACTTCACGTTTATCAAATGATCCACCCAGGGAACATGAATACAGTGTCAAGCGTGGTTGATCGGTTCGCTCTTCTATCTCGACAGCATCAGGCTTAACTTTATATATATCATATATGCTGTACTCGTAGCGTTTGCCGTTGTAATCAACTGTGATGGAATCGCCAACTTTGAGCTTGTTAATGTTGTAAAACGGAGAATTGTTGATGGTGCGTTGTGGTGTGGGGCCAATTTGGAAGCGGTGAGCAGCAACGATGAAATTTCCACCCTCTTTAGGGTTACCATTTTCTGGCTTACGCCACCAGGCAGTTAGCTCTAACACTTCTGCGCCACCGGTTTTGTACGGGATATTGACATTGATGGCAGGAATGTAAATGCGATTTTCTGGATGAAATTCATCAGTTGTCTTTTGTAAAACCTTAGTCGTTTCATTATTTTTAGGGTCGATGAATTGTGTTGCGAAAAAAGGACTAAAGATGGTAATAAGTAAGTATCCACCACCCACCAACAAGGTTAGAGCTATGCCTAATATGATATAATCTTTTGCTGTTCTAGTGCGTTTAACTTTCACGCTTATCATTATACCAGCTCACCGGGTGGTGGCTGAAGAGTGTGATATAATGGAAAGGTAAATAACCGCGAATGGTGATAGAGACGAGAGCTCATGACATATCAGCTTTCACCCCTGTTACTTTTCGCGATAAGAAAGGAGGCTCATAATGAGCATTATTAATCCAAGTGGCAAGGATATTTTTAGTGTTACCACTGAATGGTGTGGTCGACCACTGACATTAGAGGTAAATAGGGTCGGTTTTCGCACTACCGCCAGTGTGGTAGCGCGTTACGGCGACACGGTTGTGTTAGGTACGGCGATGGTCGGCTCGCGACCAGTCGAACTAGATTATTTCCCGCTGTCAATTGACTATGAAGAAAAGTTTTATGCTGCCGGCAAGATCTCTGGTAGCCGATTTATCAAGCGAGAAGGTCGTCCATCTGATGAGGCGATACTCATCGGGCGGCTGATTGACCGACCAATTCGTCCACTGTTCCCGAAGGGATATCGTCAAGAGGTTCAAGTCGTATCAAGTGTCCTCAGTATGGACCCAAGTTTCCGTCCTGATATGGTAGCAATGGTAGCTGCTAGCGCAGCGCTGAGCCTGACTGGCACCCCATTTGATGGACCGGTGGCAGGTTTGCGTATTGGCCGAGTTAACGGTGAATTTAAGGCCTTTTTGACCCCCGAGGAGCGCGCAGCCAGTGACTTGGATTTGGTTGTCGCTGGTATCGAGAACGGCATTACCATGGTGGAAGCGGGTGCTCATGAAGTGAGCGAACAAGTGATTATTGATGCAATGGCGTGGGCGCATCAGATGATGCAGCCAGCTATCCAGCTTCAGCGTGAGTTGGCAGAAAAAGTCGCACCAGCCGCACAGCAATACGAGCTGGTCTTGCCGGATGAAACCATCCAAGCAGAAGTTGATGCGTGGGTCGCCGGTAAATTTGGCGCAGCTATTCGCCGTGCCTACCCGGAGCGTAACGAACTGATCGCGGATATTCGTCAGGCATTTCATGACGAATTTACGACAAAGCTCGGTGAGAATTATGATGAGCTGCGACCTCAATACGATGAGGCCTTTACGTTGGCGCTCCATAAAGACGTACGCCGAGGCATTGTTAATGAGCGAGTGCGTCCAGATGGCCGTCAATTGACGGAAATCCGACCACTCAGCTCAGAAGTTGGTTTCTTGCCACGAGCACACGGATCAAGCTTATTTACCCGCGGCGTGACTCAGGGTATGAACATCGTTACCTTGGCGCCACTGAGCTACGCGCAGCTGGTAGACACCATGGAACAAACTGATTACGAACGACGTTATATGCATCACTACAATGCTCCGGGTTATACTGTTGGTGAAGTGCGCCGTTTGGGTAGTCCAGGTCGCCGTGAAATTGGGCATGGTTACTTGGCGGAGCGAGCATTGACGCCAGTGTTGCCAAGTGAAGAAGAGTTCCCATATGCTATTCGTTCGGTGACCGAAATCATGAGCCAGAATGGTTCCACCTCAATGGCAGCGACGTGTTCAAGCTGTTTGGCGCTGATGGATGCAGGTGTACCGCTTAAAAATCCGGTCTCCGGTATCGCCATGGGCTTAATGATGGACGAGGGTACACCATATGTGCTGAGCGACATCGCTGATGCTGAAGATTTTGCTGGTGATATGGACTTTAAGGTGACAGGCACTGCTCAAGGTATCACGGCGCTACAGATGGATATGAAGGTGCATGGCCTACCAGTTGACATTTTGGCGCAAGCGATTGAGCAATCAAAAGCTGGCCGAGCGCACATCTTGGAGCATATGTTGTCAGTATTACCACAGCCACGCCAGGCATTGAGCCCATACGCGCCGCGCATTGAGAAGATCAAGATCAACCCAGACAAGATTGGTGCGGTGATCGGTAAGGGTGGCGAGATGATCAATAAGATCACCTCGGAAACTGGTGCTGAAATTGACATCAAAGAAGATGGCTTAATTACCGTGGCTAGCCCAGACGGCGCATCAATTGAGAAAGCTATGAATTGGATCAAGAGTTTGGTAGAAGAGCCAGAGGTTGGCAAGATCTATGAGGGTCGGGTTGTTAGTATCAAAGACTTTGGCGCTTTTGTGAATATCTTGCCAGGAGTCGATGGTATGGTACATATTTCGAAACTGGCCGAAGGTCGGGTCAATAAGGTGACTGATGTCGTCAAAGAAGGCCAGACTGTCCGCGTAAAGATAACTGGTATTGATGAGCGCGGCAAGATCAATTTGACGATGATCGGTTTGTAATCTAGCCATAACCGTATTCAGTAAATCGTAAATAGTGTACAATTAATAGAGTAAGAAAAGGAGAATGCATGGATAATAAAGGTAATAATACAAACTCGACACCAACTCCTGCTGCAACCGTTCCGGAACCACGTGTGCAACCGGCGCCAACTCAGCCAGTTCCTCAGGGACCAGTCAAGAAAAAGGGCATGAGCAAGGGTATGTTGTGGGGTATCATTGGTGGTTCGATTGCCTTCATCTTGTTGGTCGTTGGTATTGTTTTGGCGGTGATTTTATTGAGCGGTCCAAGCAAAGAAGATTACAAGGAAGCGCATGATAAGGTTACGAAAGTGCGAGGTACCTATCTACGGGTTGGCTCGGCTTTTCGTATGGTTTCATATGGGACATCAACCGCGTCTACCGATAAGATTAAAGAATCAGTAGAAGAATACAAGAAGTCGGTTGATGACTTGAAAGACATAAAAGCCTTGCGCGACAAAGATGTTAAGCAAAAATATGATGATTTCATCAAACAAAACAATGAATTTACCACAATGGTAGGTGATTTGGCTGATGCATCTGATGAATTGTTGGAGACCACAAAGAACTGTCGAACCGCTACTACCTTTCCTCGATTCAGCTCAGACCGTAGTAAGTTGCTAGAGAACTATGACAAAACTGTTAGTTCTTGTGTTTCTGCTGTTAAAAAATTAGCCAAAGTAAAGAGTCAATTGTTGTCCGAAGAGGCAAAGAAACTGGCTGATGCTTTTGATGAACAACGAGGCATAGTTGAGGAGATGCAAAAAGCTCATGATGCTGGCGACGCGTCTGGTCTGTCAGCAGCTGCGAGTAAGTTGTACCGCCAACTGACAAAGTTCAAGGCTGGTGACGCTCCAAAAAAGCTAAACGAGGCGTTCCAGAAGGCAGAGGTTAACTCTCAGTTGAATGCTTTGGGTCGCGTATTGACTGAAAAAGCAAATCAAAGTTAAAGTTCAGGTAGAATAAGTGAGAAGCTCCGTCGTGTGGCGGAGCTTTTTAATTGACCGGGAGAGTTGTTTATGTAGGATGAGTGTAGTATAGTGGATAGTAGATATCTACTATAGCTAATTTGGAAAGGATTTTATGAAATTATCGGGAGCTGTTGAACAAGCTTGCTGTATTATGGCGCTTTTGGCCGACCCTAAGCGAACCGCGCCAATCACCAACGACGCATTGGCTGAGAAAATGGCGGTATCACCAACGTATCTGAAGAAGATTAGTCGCAAATTGGTTGTGGCACAGCTCATCACTTCAGTACAAGGTGCTGGCGGCGGGTTCGTTTTGGCGAGGGAAATGAGCCAAGTGACGCTGCACGACGTCGTTTTGGCGATTGAGGGCGAGGCGCCGTTTTTCCAACCCCAGGGGATTATTGAGCGGGTCTTTGCGACGCGCCGCCGCCAAGTCGAAATTGGCATGAATATGATCGAAAAAGTCTTTTCTGAAGCGCAGCAAAAGTGGAGCGATTATCTAAAAACAGTAACCCTAGAAGATATTGCCAAGGAGGTAATGCATGGTTGAAAAAGTAAAGCGGTTTTCGCGCCGGCAACGCAGTAATATGGTGCGCGCCGAGTGGCGGCATTTATTCAAAAATAAGATTTTATTGGTTTCGCTGGCGGTGATTTCGTTTATCCCGATTATGTACAGCGGCTTTTTCTTGGGGTCGATTTGGGATCCGTACGGGCAAACCAAAAACTTGCCAGTGGCGTTTGTCAACGAGGACAAAGGCGCGCAGCTGAATGGTCAAGCGCTGAACGTCGGGCAGTCGGTTGAGCAAAAACTCAAAAGTAATCACGATTTGGGCTGGGAATTCGTGACCAAGCAGCAAGCCGATAGCGGCGTTAGCAGCGGGCATTTCTATGCAGTCGTGACGATTCCGGCGGATTTTTCGGCAAAAGCAGCATCAATTACGCAAAATAAACCCGAGCAGGCGGTTATTCGCTATACGACGACGCCAGCCAAGAATTATATCGGTTCGTTGGTCAGTAGCCAGGCGGCTGAAAAAGTCAAGACTTCGGTGGCTGAGCAAGTCACTAAGGCTTATGCCAAAGGCGTGCTAGAAAATATCAATAAGCTTGGCGGCGGTCTGGAAACAGCAGCGGACGGCGCAGCGCAACTGCATGATGGTTTGGCGACTTTGCAGGCGGGTGCGCAAACTTACACCAGTGGCGTTAAGCAGTTGGCGACGAATCAGCAGGCGCTAAGCAACGGTTTGGCGCAGCTAGCTGATGGGTCGCGCCAACTGCAAGCGGGACTGCGGCAAATGTCGAATGGTTTGCCGAACCAAGTCCAAGTTGCGCAATTATCAAACGGCATGAAGCAGCTGCAATCTGGTCTCAATCAGCTCAACACTAGCGTGCATAATCCATCGCCAGAACTGACAGCACTGCAACAAAAGGTTGCTAACGAGGCGCAAACTTTGGCGATGACAATGCAGGCGGCAAGGGTAGATTTGACGACAGCCGGCGGCACACTACAAACGCTCGGTGCTGAAGCGCAAGCTGCTCCTGGCAAATCAACAACTATAACCGTGCCGCAAATTGGCATTATATCAAAAGCACTCACAGCAACGCAGACTATTACAAAACAAACAACTGAGCTGTTAATGGACTTGCAAACACTGACGGTGCAATTGAGCAAGCAACAAAGCCAACTGCAAACTGGCATTGCGACACTGGCAAACGGCGCGAACCAACTGGCACCGAATGCGGTTAGTGCGTTCAATGGTTACAATAACCTGAGAGCGGCTAATAATCAGCTACTGGCTGGCTCGACAACGCTGGTGAATAATTTGTCACAAGTGCAAACCGGCAGTCAGCGACTAGCCAACGGCGCGGCAGTCTTGAACGCTAATTCGGGCACTTTGCTCAGTGGTACGTCGCAGCTGGTAACTGGCGCGGACACGCTGTCTGTCAAATTGGCTGACGCTGGCAACCAGATAAAGCTCCAGCCGACTGGTGCTGCCACGCAGCAGCAAATCGCCAACCCGGTATCGTCGGAAACTAATAAACAGGGAGATGTGCCAAATTATGGCTATGCCTTAGCACCATACGTCTTGTCGCTGAGCTTGTTTGTCGGGGCGCTAGCGGTCAATATTATTTATCCTATCCGCAAGACCTTTACCGAACAAGAAAATGCCTTTCACTGGTGGCTCGCCAAAGCCTCGGTCATTGGTACGGCAGCTTTTGCTCAGGCAACAATCTTGATGCTAATTATGGTTTATTGTCTGGGCTTAACGCCTGACCATCCGGGGCATTTCATCGGCGCGGTATATTTGACCTCGTTTGCCTATATATCGATTGTGTCGCTGTTGGTGATTGTCTTGGATAATCCAGGGCGCTTCCTAGCAATGGTGCTGCTGGTGTTGCAGTTGGGATCGAGTGAAGGAACTTTCCCAATCCAAACGACAAATGGCTTTTTCCAAGCGGTCAACCCGCTGGTACCGATGACTTATTCAATCAGGGCCTTGCGTCAAGCTATCTCGGGAGGGCTTAGCAACTCATTTTACATTGATAGCATGTGGGTGCTGGCGGGCTTTTTGCTGGTAGCTAACCTGTTGATGCTCGGCTTCTTCGCCTACCGCGGCAAGCGAAAATTTATTCACACATCAGTGGATGGCGATAATTGATATAGATAACAGTGGTGCTGTTATTACGTGCTTTTGACAAAATATCTGTGGTTTGCTAAAATAGATCCACTAACGAGGGAATATTTGCTATTTATCTCTCTGCCTGATTTTTGAATTATTATAACGAAAAAGGAGTATAACAATATGGGTCAGCGGCGACTGGCAACACCGCAGAAGGATGATGCTAAAAAGCGTCCTCAGTCGAAAAAAAGCAACAATGCAGTATTAAACAGCACCACCACTCGTAAAGGTGAGGTTTTTCGCGCACAGCGGCGAACGAGCGAAAATGTTAATCTGAGGGCATCGCAGCACGTGATCAATATCCCAGTGAACAAATCAGTTTACAATGGTTATGGTGGCGAGCAATTTAGTGCCAAAATGCAGCCAAAACGGACTCGCGGTGGCAAGCCAAAACTACGAATCATCCCAATCGGTGGTGTCGGCGAAATGGGTATCGGTAAAAACATGAACGCCATTGAGTATGATGATGAGATTATCGTTGTCGACATGGGCTTTCTGTTTCCGGGCAGCGATTATCCGGGCATTAACTATATCACGCCGGACATCACCTGGCTGGAGGAAAATAAGCACAAGATCAAGGCGCATGTGTTCACTCACGGACACCTTGATCACATCGGTTCTTTCCGGCATTTTATTCACCGAATTCCAGCGCCAGTCTATGCGTCGAAGTTTACTATCGGTATGCTAGATAAGTCGCTGGCTGATGCCGATACTGATTTTCAGCCAGACTTTCGAGTGATGGATCCATTGAGCCATGAAATTGTTCAGGTGTCGAAACACTTTTCGGTGGAATTGGTGCGAGTGAATCACTCTATTCCAGATTCGACAGCGGTGATCATTCGGACGCCACTGGGTGTGATCATTGATTCTGGTGACTGGCGATTTGAGGAAAGCCCAGTTGACGGTCAGAAGTTTGACCTTAAACGCATGACTGAAGTGGCGTCCAAAGAAGGCGTGTTGATGTTCATGAATGAATCGACCAACTGTGAGTCGGCTGGTACGCACACCCACACCGAGTTTGATATTCAATATTCCATCGGTCAGGTGATGGATAAATTCAGCAACAGCCGAGTAATTTTAAGCTGTTTCTCGTCACAGGTCCATCGTCTGCAATTGATTTTAGAAGAGGCGCATAAGCACGGTCGTAAAGTGGCGTTTGCCGGTTTTTCAATGATCCAGAACTTGGAGGTGGCGCTGCGTTCAGGCACTATCAAGATCCCGAAAGACACCGTCATGAAGATGGAAGACATCATCAAGTTGCCAGACAGCCAAGTCACCGTGGTCTGTACTGGTTCACAGGGTGAGTTTAATGCCGTGTTAAATCGCATGGCGACTGGTGCGCATAAATACATGAAGATAAAAGGCTCTGACGTGGTGGTGTTTAGCTCCAATCCGATTCCGGGCAACGAGAAAAACGTGGTGCGAACAGTTGATGGTTTGATGCGCGAGGGTTCTGATGTGATTCAGAATGGTAAAACACACTTGACCGGGGTTGGGCCGCTACACTTGTCGGGCCATGGCTACTATGATGATCATATTAAGCTGATTAACGCCTTGAATCCAACGTACTATATGCCAATTCACGGTGAATTTCATATGCTGGTGCACAATGCGCGGCTAGCAGAAAAAGAATGTGGCATTCCCAGGAAGAATATCTTTGTGTGTGATGCCGGTGATATCATCGAAATTGATATTGAACGCCAAGCTAAGAAGGCTGGCCGAATTCAGGCTGGTGGTGTGATGTATGACGATACGGGCGCTATTGTATCCGAGGTGGTACTGAAAGACCGTATCCATATGTCTCAAGAGGGCATGTTTGTAGTGGTGTTGACAGTACAGCGCGGTACGGGACGGCTGTTGACTAGCCCGGATATTATTTCTCGCGGCTTCATTTACTTGCGTGACTCTGAGGAATTGATGAACATGATTCGTCAGTACTTGAAGCAGAAGGCAGCGCGTAGTTTTGCTGGTAAATACGATCTTGATGTGGTGAAAAAGGAAATCAAGGATGAAGTCACGCACATCTTGTACGACCAGACGCGTCGAACACCGATTGTTATCCCTGTTATCAATGAAATCGGTGGTGGTTTGAAGGCACCAGGAAAAGTTTCTCGTGGTGCCCAGGGAGTAGCTAAGCCAGAAGCAGCGGCTGATAGCCCAGTTGTACCAAAGCTACCCAAAAAACGATTTCCGGCTAAACAAGTCCCTGACACGGAGGCGAACGACACCAAGGCTCGAGAGCGACACAACGCACCGGCTTATTAGACATATTTAACAAAGTATGATATAATAAATAAGTGCGATAATCCGTAAAACGGGGTATAATAAATAACAGTTATGCCTAAAAAACGAAAGACTACGAAAAAGAAATCAGTGACGACCGCGCCAAAACATGATGTGCCGAGTGGTTTTTGGTCGCAAGTTGGGGCGGTCTTGATGATAGTGCTGTCATTACTGTTAGTGGTGGCATGGTTTGATGTTGGTGGCCCAGTGTTGGAATGGACCAACCACGCCGCTTTGAAGGTCGTTGGTTACGCTATGTATGCTCTGCCAGTGTTGTTGGTGTATATTGCGGTGGAGACTTTCCGCGCAGAGAATAATCGATTGCCAATTGCCATGAAGATAGCGGCTGTTTTGGAGGTGGTGTGGCTGAGTGGACTGTTTGGACTACTGAAGACTGCCGCCCGCCCGGAGGCTGGTGGTGTTATTGGGGATATTGCTAATAATATAATGATGACCCTGGCAGAAAAGCCAATCGTCGCTCTGATATATATCGTTCTCATCCTTATCACTGCATTGTTCATCACGCTCATGACCCCAGTTGAGCTGTTCGGTAAGATATGGGAGATGATGCGGCGTGATTCTTCGGAGGACGATGAGAACAAAGCAATCATGCGACAGGCTGCCAAGGCAGAAAAAGCAGAACCACGAAAGGTTAGCGAGATTAATTTGAACGCTGGCGTGCCGACGGTAGATACAGAAGAACCAGCTAAAGCCAAAAAATCGTCGCCGTTAAGTAGTTTGCGGGGTAGCGTAAAGCAGGACAAATCTGCTGAAGAACAGGCAGCGTTGGTTTCGGTGCATGATCCAAATTGGCAATCACCAAGCCTAGATCTACTAGAGAAGAAGCAAAGCCCAGCTGATGCTGGCGATATTCGGCAAAACGCGCAGATCATTCACGACACCTTGGCAGAATTCAACATCGACGTAGAGATGGAAGACGCCAATATTGGGCCGAAGGTGACGCAATATACTTTGCGGCCGCCGAGTGGTGTGAAATTGACGCGCATCACAGCACTGGAGACGAATATTGCTTTGAATTTGGCGGCGCAGAGTTTGCGGATTGAGGCACCGATTCCTGGGCAAAAGGCCGTTGGTATTGAGGTGCCAAACCGACGAGCGGCTGATGTGCGACTATATGGTGTGTTGGATTCGAAACAATGGAAGCACGCGCATGAACCGTTGAGTTTTGCTATCGGTAAGGATATCTCGGGTGAAGCAGTGGTTGGCGAGCTCAACAAAATGCCACACATGTTGATCGCTGGTCAGACCGGTTCTGGTAAGTCGGTGATGATTAATACGTTGCTGACTAGTTTGCTATACCGCAACAGCCCAAGCGATATGAAATTGATTTTGGTTGACCCAAAGCAGGTGGAAATGGCACCGTACGAAGACATCCCACATTTGCTGACGCCAGTGATTACCGAGCCAGAAAAGACTATCTCGGCCTTGAAATGGGCGGTCAATGAGATGGAGCGGCGCTATAAGCTGTTGGCGGCGGAGAAAATTCGTGATATCAAGAGTTATAACAAAAAGATCAAGACTGTTGGTACGAAAATCCCGGTTGCTGATGAGAACGGAAATGTTCAGCAACATGAAGACGGGGCGATGCCGTACATTGTCATCGTCATTGATGAGTTAGCTGATTTGATGATGGTGGCGGCGCGTGACGTCGAGGCGCTGATCGTTCGCTTGGCGCAGAAAGCTCGAGCGGTGGGTATTCACCTGGTCTTGGCAACGCAGCGGCCGAGTGTTGACGTGATCACTGGTTTGATCAAGGCAAACGTGCCAGCACGAATTGGCTTTACCGTAGCTTCTCAGGTTGACTCACGAACTATTCTGGATCAGATTGGCGCTGAGAAACTGCTTGGTCAGGGTGATATGTTGCTGTACACACCAAGCATGAGCAAGCCAAAGCGTATTCAGGGTGCATGGGTGACTGATGACGAAGTAAATAAGATAACCGACTATCTCAGGATGCAGTCAGCACCGCAGTACAATGATGAAGTGGTTGCGCAGCCTGTCCAGCTCAATGGCAAGGGTGGCGTGATGGTGAATCTGGAAGGTAATGACGGTGACGCGATGTTTAAGGATGCTGTTCGCTTGGTCATCGAGAGTCGTCGAGCCTCCACTAGTTTATTACAGATGCGGTTGAAGATAGGGTATGGTCGAGCTGCTCGTATCATGGCCGAGATGGAAGACCAGGGGATTATTGGTCCAGCTAATGGATCGAAGCCACGAGAGGTGTTGGTATCAAGCCTTGATGAACTTGGTGATGGCTAATTTGAAGCGGTGTTCTAGTTATCGTGCGGTTCGGTATTCTCCGAGTAGTGTGACTTTGTGACCAGTTGCGGTGATTTTGTTGATGGCGCGACGTAATGACGGACCGGCAGCATCAACGGTCATGAAGAATTTATAATTCCACGGTTGACCAACGATGGGCTGGGATTGGAGGCTGGCAAGGTTGATGGACTGATTGGCGAACGTACGGAGTATCTCGAGGAGACTGCCTGGTTGATGGGCGGTGGTCACCACAAGCGTTGCTCGATTGGCATCAGCCACTGTCGTTGTCTGGTCGAGAACGAGGAAACGAGTGATGTTGTCCTGGGCATCTTGGATGTGCCGCTTGAGAATTGGCATATTGTGTAGCTGAGCGGCGGCCTCACCAGCGATGGCTGCTAGGTGTGGTGAACCGTGTTGCTTGATGAACTCAACAGCGCCAGCGGTATCAAAATATTCAATTTGCGCAGCGTGTGGTAGGCATTCTTGGAGAAAATGCTGGCATTGTGACAAGGCAACAGGATGTGAATAGACAGAAGTGATGTCTTCAAGCTTTGTGCCTGGATTGGTAATAAGGGTTTGTTGAATGGTAAGTGTCACTTCACCAACGATAGGAGCGCTGCAGGATTCGATGTGACGGTAGGTTTCGTTGATGGTGCCGTAAATGGTATTCTCTACTGCCACGACAATAGCGTCGGCTTGGCCGCGGGCATAGGTTTGAAAAACATCGCCAAAGGTCACGCACGGAACGATGGTAGCCTCGGGCCCGTACCATTGTTTTGCTGCTTGTTCGTGAAATGATCCAGCTTGTCCTTGAATAGCGATACGCATGAATTCTATTGTAGCACGGCCCGACAGGGCACATCACTGGACTTTTACATCAGATTACCGTATAATACGAGGGAATAATAACCTAAGGTTATGTGAGATAGCATAACCATCCGTGAAGGATTCCGAAGGAGGAAACATGAACGAATACGAACTGACCGTTCTTATTCATCCAGATTTGGAAGCAAATTTGGACGCGGCGCTGGACAAGGTTCGAGCGTTGATCAAAGACAATGGTGGTGAAATCACCAAAGAAGACAACTGGGGTAAGAAAAAACTGGCTTACCAAATTCGCCGCGAAGATTTCGCAGTGTATGTATACTTTGAGGCAACACTACCATCAGACGCACCGCGCAAGATTTCAAACACACTGAACATTACTGACGAAGTATTGCGCTACTTGTTGGTAAAGACTGATGAAAAGACTCGTCAGGCGTTGGCAGAGCAGCGCGAGCGATCTGAGAAAATGGCTGCTGAAGCCGCTGAAGCTGACGCATAATTATCGCAAACGATATCGATAATAAACCTATGACAAGGAGGGTAACACTATGGCACGAAGTATCAATCAAGTCATCTTGATGGGAAGATTGACCCGTGATCCTGAGCAGCGCACAACAACGTCAGGTAGGACGGTGGTGAGCTTTTCTATCGCGGTGGATCGCCAAACACAAGATGATCAAGCTGATTTCTTTGATGTCACTGCATGGGAAAAGCTCGGTGAGTTGGTTATGCAGTACCTATCAAAAGGCCGACGCGTATTGGTACAAGGACGCCTTCGCCAAGACAGCTGGGAAGACAAGGAAACTGGCAAGCGACGTTCACGAATTGAAGTGGTTGCTTCTGATGTGACCTTCCTGGATGGGCCAAGTGGTGACACTGCCAGCTCAACGGCAAATATATCAACGAAAGAAGAAGTAGTGACGGAAATTGACGATAAACCAATTGACTTATCAGAAATTCCGTTCTAACAAGGAGTAGAAAATGGCTAAACGACAAAAAAAGGATACACCAAGTGTATTTGACTACCGAGATGTAAAGACGTTGCAACGATACACCAACGTGTATGGTCAAATTGAATCAATTGCAAAAACTGGTTTAACTGAGAAACAACAGCGAAGCTTGGCGGTTGCTATCAAACGCGCTCGCCACTTGGCATTGTTGCCATTCGTGACACACGGCTAATTTGGAACATTTTTCGGCGCACCAAAGGATGTGGCGTGCCGGCCAACAGTTCTAAAGATGAAATAAAGGAGCAAGGATGTACCAGCCAACAGATTTAAAAAAAGGAACGATTTGCCAAATAGACGGTAAGCCATATCGCGTGGTTGAATATGGACAGAAGGTGATGGGTCGCGGCGGATCAATTGTCAATGTGAAATTGAAAAACTTGATTGACGGCAGTGTTATCCCGAAAACCTTCAAGGGGCAAGAGAAGATTGAGTCAGCTGAGGTGACCAATAAAACTGTTCAATATTTGTACCGTGATGGTGAAACATTTTACTTCATGGATCCTGAAAGCTTTGAACAATTTGAATTGGGTGCAGCAATCGTCGACTCAGCAGCTGACTTTTTGAAGGAAGGTGATTTATTGAGCCTGCAGTTTTTTGATGGGCGAGTCATCAATGTAGAGTTACCAAAAAACCTATATTTGGAAGTGACGTATACTGAAGATGTTGTGAAGGGTGATACGACATCGAGCGTATTGAAAGATGCGACGCTGGAAACGGGTTTAGTCATCAAGGTGCCAGCATTCATCAAACAGGGGGATATTGTTAATGTCGATACAACGACTGGCGAATATAGGGAAAGAAAAAAGTAGAGAACTGAGGAAATACCTCACGCTACAGTTGAAGATTATACGTCTTCGAATGCGTCGTTTTTGTAAAAGATGTCATCAAGACTCATCATTGAGATGGGTCTTTTATGGTGGTGTCAGTTTTTGTTTAATCTGTCTGTTGTCTGTGGTTGTTCAGATGAGCTTTCCTGGGGATCGCTTGACTAGTAGGGCACACATGATGGGACGGAGTGTTAGCTGGTGGACGCGCAACGATATTGAACAATTAGCGAAGGATAGTGCTCCACAGACACAGCTGCAATTTGCGACAAGAAATGGCAAGCAGGAAGCTTCCGTAGACAATTTTGGTGGTACGGTGTGTAGCCGTTGTGTGGCTGATAAAGCGTTGGACTATCCGTGGTGGCAGCGATTGATGCCGTTTAGTTTGTGGTGGCGTTCGGTCGAGGTTAACAATGCTGAAGTGAAATTTGATGAAAGTGCGTTGGAAGCGAAGATGGCTGAATATGGCGATAGCTTAACATTGCCGCCCGAAAATGCACGAGTAGAGATTCAGAATGACAAGGTGGTGGTTGTAGCAGAGAAAGCTGGTCGTGAACTGCAAAGTGTTGAGGCGCGTCAGGCGATAGCTTCGACCCAGTATTCTTTGGGTGACAAGACCGAGGTGCAGATGAAGGGTAAACGTCTGTCTGCCAAGGTGACGGAAAAACAGCTGCAAGAGTTACGCTCTCGTGTTGAAAAGATTTTGCAGCGAAATATCGCCGTGGAATTTGAAGGTAAGGCGGTCAAGATAGACAAATCAACCATCGCAAAGCTTTTGTCTTTCATCGAAGATGGACATAATATTCCCAAAATAGCGCTCAATCAGGCGAAACTAACGGAGTTTTTGGAACATTCATTTGGCAAAGTAGTCAATAAACCAGCTGGAAAAACCGTTATTTATATGCATGACGGCACAGAGACGAAACGTGAGAATGGGGCGCCAGGTCGGGGCATCGATGTCGCGCAAATGACGACAAAAGTACAAGAGGTGCTGCTTAGTACAGAGGAAAAAGATAGTAAAATTGCCTTACTTGCTAAACAGTTGCCGCCACAGCCGGTATATAAAGAGACGTTTTCTCATTCGGCACTGGGACTGCAGGCTTATGTTAACTCAGTGGCGCGCGATCATGACATCCGTCTGACAGTTAGCCAAGTGTCTGGCGAAAGCTGGAGTGCTCAGGTGCGCGGCAGCGAGTCCAGTGTGTCGGCCAGCACGTACAAATTATATATAGCTATGGTTTTGATGGATAAAATTGATAATAATCAGTTGACCATGAATGATAAAATCGGTGGGGTATCTGTGCAAGAATGTATAACGCGGATGGTTGTAAACTCAGATAATGCGTGTCCGGAGGCAACTATAGCACAATATACCGCTAGCGGTATTACTGAATATTTGCGTGAGGGCAAAGGTTTTAAGGAGACGTCATTTAAAGGATCGTATGTGATGACGTCGACTAATGATTTGGCGAAGATTTTGAAGGGAATTGATGACGGCACTTTAGTCAGAGGTAGCCACCGCGACTTCTTGTTGGGCTTGATGCAGCGACAGGTGTATCGTCAGGGTATACCGGCTGGCAGTGGCGGCATAGTGCAGGACAAGGTTGGTTTTTTGGAAGGCTACCTGAATGATGCGGCTATCGTGACTCATCCAAAGGGTAAATATGTCATGTCAATCATCACCAAGGGTCAGTCATGGGGCAAAATAGCTGAGATAACTCGTAAGCTTGAGGATATTATGTATGGCGGTTAAGAGGCGGCTTGATAAAGAACTGGTTGCTCGAGGCCTGGTTGCTAGTAGATCACAAGCTGAAAATTATATTCGCCTCGGTGATGTTCTGGTTGATGGAAAGGTGGTACAAAAGCCAGGTTATGTGGTAGGTGATCAGGCGTTGATTACGTTGTCGCCACGTGAGCGATACGTCAGTCGTGCGGGATTAAAATTAGCGAGTGTTGCTTCAGCCTTGGGTGTTACGTTTACTGACCGCGTTGTGCTAGATGTTGGTAGTAGCACTGGCGGGTTTACTGATTATGCGCTGAAACATGGCGCCAAGAAAGTATACGCAGTTGATGTTGGAACTGATCAGTTGCATCCAGATTTGCGGCGTGACTCAAGGATAGAATTGCACGAAAAAACTGATATTCGGGATTTTGTGCCAGACGAAGCGCCAGATATTGTGCTGATCGACGTATCGTTTATCAGTTTACGGCAAATTTTACCGCATCTTGCAAGCATTTGTAAAAATACGACGCTAATTGTGGCTATGGTTAAACCGCAGTTTGAAGCTGCGCGTCAGCAGTTGGGTAACAGCGGTGTCATCAAAAATGATACAATTCGGCGGCAGATTTTGCGTGAGTTTGAGGCGTGGTCGACAAAATTGTTCGTGACGGTGGACAAAGCTGATAGCGCCGTGGCTGGAGCTCGCGGCAATCGTGAGCGATTTTATGCACTAAAAGTAGTTAAATCAGCTACACGTTAAATCTAAACTCGACCACATCATCAGGTTGCATGACGTAGGTTTTACCTTCAGTTCGCATCTTACCGGCGGCACGGGCGGCAGCTTCAGAACCAGCACTGACGAGGTCGTGATAGTCGACCACTTGAGCAGCAATGAAGCCTCTTTCAAAGTCGGTGTGAATAACGCCAGCAGCCTGTGGCGCCGTCCATCCTTTGTGGATAGTCCAGGCACGAACCTCTTTAGGTCCAGCAGTTAAGTAACTTTGAAGGCCGAGGGTATCATACGCGGCATGAATCAATTGCATGAGTCCGGTTTCCGTGACACCGTAACTTTCCAACAGCTCGGCAGCTTCTGCGGGTGATAGTCCCTTCAGCTCTTCTTCCAGTTTGGCACTTAAAAACAAAGCTTTAGCAGGCGCCACCAAGGAAGTCAGCTCTGATTGCAGCGTAGCATCGGTTAGTCCCGCCTCGTCAACATTGAATGCATAAATAACTGGTTTGGCAGTCAGTAGGTGGAGATCTTGAATCAATTCTGTGTTCAAGTCGACTATTGAAGATAGCGGTACACCAGACTGCAGTTGTTCTAGTAGTGTTTGTAGATAGGCGACTTCTTCGCGAGCTGCTGGACGGGCTTTGGCCTCTTTCTGTAGCCGTGGCAATCGATTTTCTATGGTTTGAATATCTGCCAAGATTAGCTCGGTGTTGATGATCTCGATGTCGGCCTTGGGATTTACTGGTGCCTCATCATGTCGCAAGATGGCGTTATTTTCAAAGGCACGAACCACATGCACAATTGCATCACATTGCCGGATGTTTGCTAAAAACTTATTACCCAAGCCTTCACCTTTAGAGGCGCCCGCCACTAAACCAGCAATATCCACAAAGGTGACTGTAGCTGGCAAAATTTTCTCCGAGCCGTATAATTTTGCTAAAACCTCCAATCGTTCGTCTGGTACCGGAACAATTCCCGTGTTCGGCTCAATCGTCGCAAAAGGGTAGTTTGCCGCTAAAATATCGTTGTTTGTTAATGCATTAAAAGTGGTTGACTTGCCAACATTGGGGAGCCCCACGATACCAATAGATAAACTCATGAGCTTATTATACCATCACTGATGGTTGCAAGGATAGCGTAGCTGTATTAGAATAAGCAGTATGAAGAAAGTGATTATATGGGGTATTATATCAGTAGTAGTTGTCGTGGCTATTGTCGTCGCTGGCGTAAAGAGCGGGTTTCTCTACCTGGGCTTTAAGCAGCCACAGCAAGTGGTGAAAACACCGTATGTGATATGTGGCAAAGATATGATTGACCGGTATAATAAGATTCGTCAAGACACTGACTTGTCGATTGATGAGGGGGCAAAGAAAAAACACAGCGAAGACATGAAACAATTTGTTGACGACGTGAAGACAAAGAAGGATTACGACAAAGACCCGACGTGTGCATTCATGGTCTTAGCGTATCCGTTTTACTATACCCGAGATGCAGCTGCGGCAAAAAGTGGCTATGAGGCCCTTGAAAAAGCAGTGAACAATTCTGGTGTATATGTAGACCATCGAGTTAATGACATTATTACCCTTGATGCCATAAAGAATATTGTGGGCTCACATGATAAGCAGGGTGATCAGAGGCGGGGAGACTAAATGAATCGGCGGTGGGCGTTTGCTTCATTGGTCTTGGTGGGCGCCATGGCCTCAGCGTTGTTTTTGACAAACGATGCTTATGCGGCACGTCCAGCATATAACAACTCAGAGATAGATGCCTGGAACAATTATTTGAGATACAAGGTTTGTGGACAAGGAGCCCTGTGGTTTAATGATAAAGATGGAAATTATGGTCCATCAAATGATTGGGAACGAGGATATTATTCAACTGGTGTCCAGGCTGTCGCTCATGACCAGCAGTATATCACCATTTATCTTCATGGATCGGCGGTAATGGTTGGATGCGAGGGCGATCCCTTTTATGCTACGTTTATTCAGTCACTATCATCAAGATTAACTATTCATGGCACCAATCTTTTCCGTGGACGTGGTGATGCCAGTGGCTGGACGTCAATTGGAGGGTCGTTGCCAGCTACTCTGGATATTAGAAATATTGCCACCCCCGGTGACCCGAATGGACAGGTTGTATACCTGACATTTCGGCGTTGTGGTGACTTCAAAGAGAATGGATCGCTTGATCGATGTCGAGCAGAAACGTTACCGGTCAGGATAATCCGCCAAGCAGCTCCATGGCGTGCAGAGGGAGAGAGTTATATTCGTCGTGAAACAGCAGGGAATAAAAATGTTGATCGGGATTGGCAGAAAGCAACGTTATTTGCTAAACCAGGTGAGACTATTGGTTTTACTCACCGACTGGCTATGCGTGACGCAAATGCTAATCAACAAATTCGCCATACCATTAGGGGGCATAATTTGCCGCGAAGTCCGCACATTAGTGCTTCGGAAGATGCCAGCGTGATTGACTTTGGTTGGTCTAGCCCGCCGTTACGAAGAGATACCTTCATTCAACACTATGGTCCATACTCTGGCGCAAAGAACCCTTGGAATGTTATGAGATATACCATCAAAGCAAGTGATGCGGGAAAAAATATTTGTCAACGAATTGAATGGGCGCCAGCTAGTTATACCGGTGGTGTTGCTGGCTCAAACTATGCGTGTGCTGTTGTGCCATATGAATACACTTTGAGGCCGTCAATTGATGTAGCGTCAACCACGATTACTCTAGGACAAAAGAAGGTCTCTGGAGTACAGGGATCGATCTACAATAGCGGACCGACACGCTCCAAACCAACTCGTAGTGCGGTAGTGCGGTTTGTGGCAAAGCCAGGCAATACCATCGCTGAATCTGGTGATAATGTGAAAATGTCCATTGAGAATCCGTGTGAATTAGCAGCTCACATTGCCGCAAAACATGGTGTGACAATTTCTGGTGCGTGTAAAGACCTGTATAAAGACGGATCAGATCGAGATTTTCCAGTCAATCAAACCATGATTCACTCATCAGATGATGATATTAATGGTCTACCGGTTCAGTCGGGTGATAGGGTCTGTTACGCAACAGTGGTTGCTGCCTACAAACAGGAAGTTGGCAAAGAAACATCATCATACGCGGTAAAATGTGTGGTGGTCAGTAAAAAGCCAAAAGTTCAATTCTGGGGTGGTGATGTTAGGGCTGGTGTATTATTTGGCGGAGCGACCAGCAAGGGCTTAGTACAAACTAGTATGACTATTTTGGACGATAAACGGTACGGATCGTGGGCAGAGTATGGCATTTTGTCGCCACAAAACATTATTTCTGCTTCGGGCGCTGGATTGTCCGATGGCGGTCCAGCTGGTGGTCTGGCGCGTGAATATAATGCCTTGACGTTTCGTAACACCAAAACACCATATGGGCAGTTTGGTCGCCTCACAGGATATAATTATCCAGCCATCAAAGGAACGGATAGTGGTTCAATCAAGATTGGTGACGGACAGTTGTCTGGCAACGCCGAGTATCGTGCAGCGCAAGTGGAGATTACTGGTGGTACGGTGAAGACTGGCGCGTACGTCACGGTGTATGGGAGAACAGTACGAATTACTGGTGATATTACCTATGCAAACGGCCCGCTATCAAGCGTTGGAGCTATTCCACAACTCATCATTCGAGCAGATCACATCATCATAGAACCAAATGTGCAGCGTGTTGATGCGTGGTTGTTGGCTAATAAAACGGTTAGTACCTGTGCTGAAGTCAAGAACGGTAAGGGCTGGCCAGAGTCAGATCTATTGGCGAGCGGGGCGTGTGATAAGCAACAACTTCGTGTTAACGGACCAATTGTCACCGGGTCACTCTATCTGCGACGAACTCATGGTTCTGATCAGACTGATTTTGGCAAGCCCGCAGAGATTTTGAACTTGCGACCAGACGCATATTTAGCAAATTATGGCCGTTCACGTGATTCGGGTGCCATTCAGACCATGTATTCCCGTGAACTGCCGCCACGTTTTTAACGTTTTGTTTTACAAATACAAAAAGCTTATGTATAATGAAAGGTGATATGAAATTCTCAAAAGGGTTGGGCGACTTCTTCGGACTAGACATCGGTACAAACGCGGTGCGGGTTGTTCAATTGGGTCGCAGTGGTTCAGGCTGGAACTTGATGCATTACGGATATGCGCCAGTTGATAGCAAAATATCAAGCAGTGATTCACCAGAGGCGAAGCGCCGTTTGGGTGAAGTGATTATGACTGCCGTTGGGCAAAGTGGCATCAAAACCTCAAATGTTGCCATCGGGCTACCTTCGAGTAAAACCTTCAGCACTATCATCGATGTGCCAAAAGTTTCCGACCAAGAGCTGCGCGCAACCATGAAATATCAGGTGGAACAATATATTCCAATGTCAATTGACGATGCAAAGGTTGACTGGGCGTTGCTTGGTGATAGTTTGCGAACGCAAAACCAGTATGAGGTGCTATTGACCAGTACAGCTAAATCATACGCCGAAAGCAAATTGGAATTTGTGGAAGGTTTGGGTTTTAATGTTATCGCTGAGGAGCCAGACCCGATAGCAATGGTTCGCTCATTGACGCCATCTGACAATCAAGACGTGAAATTGATCCTCGATATGGGCGAAATCTCTACTGATTTAGCCGTGGTATATGGCACAACACCTCGGTTAGTGCGTACGGTGCCAACAGGTCTGCAGTCACTGGTGCGGTCAGCGGTACAGAATCTGAGCGTCCAAGAAGACCAGGCGCGGCAATTTATTTTGAAGTTTGGCTTGGCGCCAGATCGCCTGGATGGTCAGGTGCTCCGAGCGATTGATATGGTTTTGGACAATTTTGCTTCAGAAATTGTCAAATCAATCACTTTTTTCCAAACGCGTTACACTAGCTTGCAGGTTTCTGGCATATTATTGTCTGGATTTGGCGCAGCTATCCCGCAGATGGATCAATACATTTCCTCAAAGGCTGGCATCAACGCTGTTACTGCTAATCCGTGGCAACGTGTTTCGATGTCGCAGAATGATCAGCAGCAATTAGCTCCAGTGGCCTCTGAGTTTGCAACAGTCGTTGGGTTAGCGCAAAGGAGTAATCTCGGATGATTGAAATCAACTTGATCCCAGATGTTAAGCGCGAATTACTACGCATTCGCATGATGCGCAATGCGGTCATATCAATGTCGATATTGGTAGGTATCGTGTCCATTGCTATCGTTGTGTTTTGTGCAGTTGTTTTAGGTGGTCAACTAGCGTTTGAACTCAAGCAAGACAGTGATATAAAGAGCAAATATGGTGAATTGTCACAAATTAGTGATTTGGACAAGACCGTAACGTTGCAGCAGCAGTTGGGGCAGATCGATCGATTACATAATGACAAAAAGATTAATTCACGGCTGTTATCTCTGATAAGCGCCATCAACCCGCTAGCACCAAATAATGTACAGATATCAATGGCGCGCCTTAACCCAGAAGAAAAGACAATTACCTTGGAAGGTTCAGCCGTCAATGGTTTTGCGGCGCTGGAAGTCCTCAAGAAGACATTGACCAGCACCAAGGTGAAAAAGGGCAATACTGAGGGTGACGGTGTGCCGCTAGCAAGTGATATGAAAGCCGGTGAAACAACATTTGGCGAGAATGCCGAAGGTAAGAAGGTGTTGCGCTTTGCCTTTACTTTCACCTATCCTGATGACCTGTTTGCACATTCAAAAGAAACGATTTCAATCATTACGCCGACCAGCAAGACAAACGTGACAGATTCACGCTTAGGCGTTCCAGAAAGCCTCTTTAGCCGTAGTGAATCAACTGAACAGAAGAAGGAGAATCAATAATGCCCTCAGGTGAGCAAGATGTGGCAATTCGCAAACGCCAACAGATAGATTCTTCAAAAAAGACAATGTTCTTTTTTGTGGCGGGTGCTGCTTTTTTGGCGGGTGTTTCCCTGGTAGTATCGATATTCCTGATACAACAGATCATCTTCCATTCTAAAGTTATTGCTACAAAAAATGGTACCGTGAGTACCTTACACAGCAATATCTCTAACGCCAAAGAGCTAAAAGATAACATCAGAGTGTTAGAGACAAATGATGCCCTTAAATCAGTAAAATCTAGTGACGAGAGTAGCCCGTTGCAGACCATTTTGGACGCACTACCAGCTGAGCCAAATGCTGATGCCCTGGGTGCCGCTTTGCAACAAAAGTTCATTGGGGCAGTGCCAGGTCTGACACTAGAGAGTTTGACTGTGGACGCAGCATCTGCCAATGAAGGGGAGTCTACCTCAGAGTCGGCACATAAATTTAACCTTTCGGTTAGTGGCGCGCCTGATAAGCTGAAAGAATTGATGGAGCGTTTTGAAAAATCAATTCGTGTCATTGAAATCACCGCCATGGAGATTCAAGCAGGTGATGGCAAGGTGGTTCTCAACGTACAAGGCAAAGTTCCATACAATCCAGCGCAGGCAATTACACTTGAAAATAAGGTGGTAAAACCATGAAAAAAACAGATATAGCAATGATTATTTTAGTAGCAAGTTTGGGCGTGATTGTCGCGTATGTGGTGGCGTCTAACCTGTCATTTCTGAAGTTACCAGACAGTGGCGTGAAAGTACAAACGATTCGCAAGATTTCATCAGACGTAACGCAACCAAGTAAAGATATTTTTAACGATAAAGCGATCAACCCTACCGTTGAAGTGATTGTTGGTGGCGAAAACGGATAAGGGGTTAGCAACATGGCGCTGCTAACAGATGAAATACAGGAAAAACTCATCAAGCTTTTGATTGATGAGGGTCTTGTTGAGAAACGGGTTTTAGACGATGCGGAAGCGCGTGCCAAGAAAGAAGACAAGCCACTCTTTTCTCTGCTAACCGAAGAGGGTGTGATTGACAATGAGTTGTTGACCCATGCTGTAGCTCAAATTTCAGGCGTACCATATGTCAATTTGAGCAATAGCTTCATCGATCAGAATATCTTATCTCTGCTGCCGGCTGAAGTGGCGGAGCGTTTCATGGCCGTTCCGTTGGCTGAGGTTCAAAACCGCCTGGCAGTCGCTATGATTGATGCCAATAACGTTCAGGCTGTCGACTATTTGGCAAATCGTATTCAGCGTCCACTGAAGGTGTTTATGGCCTCTGAGGATAGTGTTAGACATGTCTTAGGTCAATACAAGGCTGATTTGTCGACGGTGAGTGATGCTGCTCAGGTGTCACAAGAGGAAGCAGCTATTGAATCAGCGACCGAGATCAAGACTATCGTCCAGGACTCTCCAATTTCGCGCGCATTAAGCACTATTTTGGAGTATGCGGTGAAAAGCCATGCCTCTGACGTACATATTGAACCGCTCGAGAAGGCTCTGAAGATTCGCTGCCGTGTTGACGGTGTGCTCAGGGAGGTCATGCAGCTACCGAAAAGTATTGAGCCAGCGCTGGTGAGCCGCATAAAGATTTTATCCAGCTTGAAAATTGACGAACACCGCATCCCACAAGATGGTCAGTTTGCGGTGAATGTAGCTGGTAAGGCAGTCGACTTGCGTATAGCAATCTCGCCAGTAGTCTGGGGTGAACAGGTGGTGATTCGTTTGCTTGATAAGACAGGAAATTCATTTGATTTGGAAGACATGGGTTATGCGGGCCGAGCCCTGCGCAGCATCCGAAAAGGTATTAAGCGGCCAAATGGCATGATTTTGACATCTGGTCCGACAGGTTCTGGTAAATCCACGAGTTTGTACGCTTTGATCAAAGAAATTAAAGACGACTCAGTCAACATCGTGACATTGGAAGACCCTGTGGAATATAAAATGGACGGCGTCAATCAGATTCAGGTGAACACTGAGGTTGGGCTGACGTTTGCCTCGGGGTTACGTTCTATCTTGCGTCAAGACCCAGATGTAGTGATGGTGGGTGAGATTCGTGACGCGGAAACCGCTAACTTGGCGGTTCAGGCGGCATTGACGGGACACTTGGTGTTTTCAACGCTGCACACCAACTCAGCAGCCGGTGTGTTGCCGCGTTTGTTGGACATGGGGATTGAACCATTCCTGATTGCTAGTACAGTGAACACGATTATTGGCCAACGCTTGGTCAGACGAGTTGCACCAAAGCATGACGCCTATCAGTCTTCACCTCTGGAGACGCAAACTATTCAATCAACGATTGGACATTTGTTACCGCAATCACGAGAACAAGTTGTGCCATATGCTCAAGACTTGGGATATAAAGACTTGCCGCTGGCTGGTCAACAATCATACACGCTAGTGAGAGGTCGGGACACTCCTCAGTCACCGCGAGGCTACTTGGGACGTGCTGGTTTATATGAGGTGATGGATGTGACAGAGGAGATCCAAAACTTGATCGTCAAACAAGCAACCTCAGCAGAGATTCAGCGAATGGCGGTTCAACAGGGGATGATTACGATGCGTCAGGACGGATATTTGAAGGCTTTGAGTGGTATTACGACACTAGAAGAAGTTAATCGTGTTGCAGCAGACACAGCATAAAAAAAGGGGGAATTATGAACAATCAAGAGCTAAGAATTGAACTATTACTGGAGGATGTGGTTAAGAAGCGTGCATCTGACTTGCATATTCAAGTAGGCTTGCCACCAATGCTGCGTATCGATGGGCGTTTGATGCCAGTAGCTGGTACTATGCCACTTGATGAGGCGGCGGTCGAACGTTTGGTGTTCCAAATTTTGGATGAAGATCAGCGCCAGATCTTGTTGAAAGACAAAGAGTTTGACTTTAGCTTCGCGTTTGGTACATTGGGGCGATTTCGTGTGAATGCCTTCCATGAAAGAGGTAATTTGGCAGCTGCGCTGCGTCTGATTCCCAACGAAATCAAATCAGCTACCGAACTTGGTATGCCACCAATCGTCAATAGCTTTGCTGACTTCCCACGAGGCTTGGTGCTGGTGACGGGTCCGACGGGTTCTGGTAAGTCGACAACGTTGGCCTCATTGATTGATAAAATCAACTCAGAAAAGTCGCACCACATCATTACCATTGAAGACCCAATTGAGTTTACTCACAAATCTAAGCAATCAGTCGTTGTGCAGCGAGAAGTTCACTACGACACCTACTCATTTTCGGCGGCGCTGCGATCCAGCTTGCGCCAAGACCCAGACGTGGTGCTGATCGGTGAGATGCGTGACTTGGAAACTATTTCAGCGGCTATCACTATTGCCGAAACGGGACACTTGGTGTTTGCCACCCTTCACACCAACTCGGCTGCCCAGTCGATTGACCGTATGATTGACGTGTTCCCGCCACACCAACAGCCACAAATTCGCGCACAGCTCAGTAATATCTTGATGGCTATCTGCTCACAACGGTTGGTGCCAGCCATCGGAGGTGGTCGTGTGGTGGCAGCGGAAATTCTCATCGCCAACCCAGCGGTGCGCAACATCATCCGTGAAGGTAAGTCTCACCAGTTGGACGCTGTTATTCAAACTGGTGCCGAGCAGGGCATGCAGACCATGGACCGAACTCTGGCAAATCTGGTGCAGAATGGTACGATTACCTATGATAGCGCACGTGAATTCGCAGTTGATTTGACGGAATTAGAAAGGTTATTGCGAGGATAATATATGAAAAAATACGCATACGAAGCCAGGGATAGTGCCAGCAATAAAATAGTCAAATCAGTCGTTCAGGCTGAGAGTGAACATGCAGCTGCCCGCTTGTTGACCGATCAAGGCTTTGTGCCATTAAAAATTGAACTTGAAGACGATAAGTCAAACGTTATCGATAGGATACTGGGGCGCATCACGTCCAAAGATAAAATATTGTTCACGCGTCAGCTATCGACGTTGATTGGTGCGGGGTTGCCTTTGTCGCAAAGTATGCGTACGGTGTTAGAGCAAACGTCCAATAAGCGCATGCAGGGTATCGTCCAGGAAGTGATCGCTGATATTGAAGGCGGTAAACAGCTGTCTGATGCCTTTTCGAAACACCCTGAAGTGTTTGATAAGCTATTCATCGCCTTAGTTTCAGCAGGTGAGGCCTCTGGAACGTTGGATGAAGCTTTGAAGCGAGTGGCAAACCAGCAGGAAAAAGATGCTGCGATGTTGCGTAAGGTCAAGGGTGCTTTGACCTATCCATCCATTGTGCTGGCGGTGATCGTTATGGTGGTTGGGTTTATGACAGTTTCGGTCGTACCACAAGTCAAAGGCCTCTATAAAGACGTTGGGCGAGAATTGCCGATTTTGACGCAACTGATGGTCAGTATCGCTGATTTCTTCATCAATTTCTGGTGGCTGTTGGCTATTCTACTGGGATTTGGCATTTACTTCTTCGTGCAGTACTTGCGAACAGAGGCAGGTATCCATATGAAGGACAAATTTAAGCTCAATGTGCCGCTGTTTAAGGGTATGTTCCGCAAACTATACATGGCGCGGTTTACTCGAACGGGACAGACCCTGTTATCAACTGGCGTGCCAATGCTTGATATGCTGAAAATCGCTGCGGACGGCGTCAACAACGTCATCGTGAGCGAGGAAATCATGCGTGCCGCTGACAAAGTGAAGGGCGGAAAGGCGTTGTCTCTGTCGCTGAAAAGTGAGGAATATATCTTGGAAATGGTGCCTCATATGATCAAAATTGGAGAGCAATCAGGTAAGGTTGATGAAATGATGGGCAAGACAGCTCAGATCTACGAAAATGAGCTTGACGAGGAGATTAAAGCCATATCGACCGCCATTGAGCCGGTATTGATGGTGTTCTTGGCTATTGTCGCCGCTGGTATGGTGGGGGCTATTCTGTTCCCAATCTATAGCCTGGTCAACAACGTAGGAATCTAGACAACGTGCCAGTTACCGTGTATTATAAGGATAAGCACTACCGCTAACATTAGTAATAGATCATAGAAAGGTGGAAACTTTATGATCAACACACAAGATAAAAAAGGCTTTACGATCATAGAAGTGGTATTGGTTTTGGGTATTGCAGCGCTGATATTCCTGATGGTCTTCATCGCCGTGCCGGTACTAAACCGTAACCAACGTGATACGGCTCGTAAGAACGATTTGAGCCTGGTTGCGACAGCGGTGACTAACTACTCCAATGCTAACCGTGGCGCATGGCCAGGCACTGAGAAGCTCCGATCATTTTTGGGCACGGATCTGTCAAAATACACCAACAAAGAGCAGGTGTCGGTTGACAGTAAAAAGGCTTCAGTTACTGTTGGTGATACCCAAGTTAAGGTCGTTACTGGCATGAAATGTGGTGAAAGCTCTAAGGAGAAGCAGGTACTGGTACCTGGTACTTCACGGCAGTTTGCCGTTGTGGTTCTGCTTGAAGGTGGCCCAACTCACTTCTGCCAAGACAGCGGTGCTTAGAAACTAGGTCAATCACAGCAGCCTCCTCATCAACGGAGGCTGCTTTTTTTTGGCATTTCTGCTACCATAAGAGGTATGGATAGTTGTATTATGATCAGTATGACCGTAGGGATTGGGTTATTAGGGGCAGTCTTAGGTAGCTTTGCTGGGGCTCAGGTCTGGCGCCTGCGAGCTTGGCAACTCAAACAAGATAAAGCCGCTGGTGAAAAGATAGATACCGCCGAGTGGAAAAAGCTTAAGCCGCTCATTGGCAAAAAACTCAAGCAAGACCGTTCACAGTGCTTGTCGTGCCACCATGATTTAACCTGGAAGGATCTAATCCCAGTTGTCAGTTGGCTACGGTTTGGTGGCAAGTGCCGGTATTGTAAGGCGAACATTGGCTATACTGAACTTTTGTTAGAACTTGGTCTGGGGGCTTTGTTTGCGCTTTCAGTATGGTTCTGGCCAGAGTCGTTCTCTGATCTGGGGTTATTGCGGGTAGTTGTGTGGCTGTCAGCTTTGGTACCATTAACAATATTGTTCGTTTACGATCTAAAATGGTCTATTTTGCCTGATATTGCCATGTGGCCATTCGTTGGGTTGGGCGGTGTTTTTGTAGCTACACGGTTTATAACCTCTTCGGACATCGTCGGCCTTTTGATGACACTCAGTGGAGCGGTAGTTATTTTGAGTGGGCTGTACCTTGTACTATACGCTATTTCCAAAGGTGAGTGGATTGGGTTTGGGGACGTCAAGCTCGGTCTTGGCCTGGCATTATTCTTGGCTGATTGGAAGTTGGCGTTTCTGTGTCTCTTTGCAGCCAACCTCCTTGGTACGCTGATGGTCCTGCCTGGGATGGTACGGGGAACATTAGACCGTAAGGCTAAAGTGCCGTTTGGGCCACTTTTGATAGTTGGATTTTTACTGACCTGGTTCATTGGTCCAGAAATTATCCGTGGATTATTCCCGCTCATATGATGGCTAAAGAAACCGCTTATGCTATACTAGAAATATGCGACGACAGGGTGGCTTTACTGTAATTGAAGTAACAATGTTTCTAGCAATCTCCGGCACCATGGCGATTGCGTTGTTAGCTGGTATCGGCGTAGCCATTCAGCGCCAACAGTATCGCGACGCTGTCCAATCTTACGCCAATTTTTTAACCGAACAGTACTCAAAGGTTATTAGTATAGAAAATGATCGACAACCAACCGATCCGTGTCCTATTCCGGGGGCTAGTGTCAATGGCTATCGGGGGCAGTCAAACTGCGTGATAGTAGGGCGCTATATCATTGGCGACGATCAGGGTAGAAGCTTCCGCGTGAAGCTAATTTATGCGTTGCTTGGGGCTGATGGAAAAACCTGGTCATATCGGTCGTCCAATAATAATGTTGCCGAATATCAGACCAACTGGAGTGTAAAAACAGCGCTTGTTGAGCCAGCTGGCGGCGGTTTATCGGTCGCTATGGTTCGCAATCCTGCCACTGGAGAATTGGCGATACGCTCAGATTCACGCACCTATCCAGACGATAAAATCGGTGAACTATTGACGAGCAGAGGCGACGCGACCTATGAAGTTTGTATATATGATGAAAAATGGTTCTCTCCAGAACGTTTGTCGGTCTTTATCGGTGCGCGTGCTGGATCCAGTGAAGCATTGACGGTTAAGGGGGCGGGAAATGCGTGTAAAGCGCTGTAAGCATCAGGTTGGAGATACCTTGATTGAGGTCATGCTGGCGACTGCTGTTTTTAGTGCGGTTGCTGTCGGTTGTTTGACGGTGATGAATCGGGGACTGTCTATAGCTCAGCAGTCTCTTGAGTCAACACTGGTTCGCCAGCAGATTGACGCGCAAGCAGAGATGCTCCGTTTTGTGCATAACAATTCCCACAAGGGCGATGCTGCCATGGCCGAGTTGTGGAAGAACTTGCCCAAAAAAGATGCTGCAAATGAGATCTTAAATGTCGACACTTGCCCAGACCACTTTGGTGACAGTGAATTTGCACTGCGCTCGCGCAGCGATTCGCTTGGTCGAGTATCGTCGTATATGCCAGCTCAAGTGTATGCCAAACAAGAGGGTGATGTTTCATACGGTATTTCTGTGCAATTGGTGCATGTCACCGGTGGATCTGCCTACGATGCGTATATTCAGGCTTGTTGGTACGCGCCAAGTCAGCCAAGGCCTGTGACGATAGGAACGATTGTGAGGTTATATGCACCAGAGAAGAGCTAATTCAGGATTTACCTTAGTAGAGCTGATGTTGGCGATGGCATTTGTATCAGTATTGCTATTGTCTGTTGCTATGGTCGCTGTTCAGGCTGGCAAAATATATAACCGCGGTACCGTCATGAAGACAGTTAATCAGTCGGGTAGAACGATTAGTGATGTCATTCGTCGAGACTTTCTACAGAGTAGCGCCACTAAGATTGTCAACTCAGCCAACCCAGTTATTTTAGTCCGTGAATCTGGGTCAGTTAGAAGCGGTCGTGTATGTTTGGGTCAATATTCCTACGTTTGGAACATGGCTTCCGCGATTGATGATCCAGTGATTCGCCGGAGTGGTAGTGGAGTTGTTCGCTCTAATGGTCAGGCTATTAACCTAGCGCGAGTATTGGATGAAGATGCTGCGTTGTGTCAATCGACCTCAGGTTCATATCCGATGGACATCGAGCCAGAGCGAGTTACGCATTTGCTGCGGCCTATTGATGGCACTGATGTAGCCATTGCCGTGCATGATTTTACGGCGTCTCGCGTTACGTCAGCTAATAATTCAGAGGCGCTGTACAGAGTATCGTTCACACTGGGGACAAGTGCTGTTGCCGAGCTGCAGGACATGGCCTGTAAGCCACCAGAAGACAATGAGGCCAATTTCAATTTCTGTGCAATTAATAATTTTGAGATGATAGTGAGGACCAATGGATAAGAGAAAAGAATCGGGCGCAGCATCTTTGTTTGCAGTCATTTTTTCAGCAATGTTATTGACCATTCTAGCGGCTGGCTTTGTTAAATTAATGCTCAAAGATCAGCAGCAAGCTATCAATAACGACTTGTCGCAAAGTGCCTATGATGCCGCGCTGGCTGGTGTGGAAGACGCAAAACGCGTGATTCGTGCGTGTCAGAAGGGCAATGCTTCGGCATGTGATGCCCTGGAAAAGAAAGATTGCAACAGTGTTCGTCAATCATCGGTATTGGGAGGTGCTGGCAATGCACAAGAAACCTTGGTCCAAACCAACAGTTCAAACGGTAGGAAATTCGATCAGGCGTATACCTGTCTGAAGGTTTCTATGGATACTGAAGATTTCTTGTATGTAGGAGCGGAAAATAAGGTGCAATTGGTGCCGTTGCGTGCTCGGGGAGCGTTCGATAAAGTGATAATCGAGTGGTTTAATAAGGAAGATAATGCCAATAAAAACGTGGCGTTGGCCGATGTTCACAATGGCGATATTAGCCTACCAGAAAAGGCTACTTGGAGTACTCAAGCTCCAGCTGTTTTGCGTGCTCAGGTTATTACACCAGGCAATAATTTCACCATAGATAGCCTAGATTCTTCGTCAGCATCCCAGGCGGTCTTTTTGCGCCCTAACGGTATCGTTTCAGGGGTGCCAGCGGTAGAAAATGTAGTGCACAAGGGCTCATTACGCCGCGCTACTGATACGCCAACGACTCGCAACGAACCAACAGGGGTATTATGTTCTAAGGATTTTGCACATCCTCATGGTCATTCATGTAGAGCTATTATTGAGCTTGATGAGGTGAGCCCGGAAGCCAGCGCAAATGCCTTTCTAGCGATAAATCACCTCTACAAGGGCGCTAATGTGCGTGTATCTGTCATGAAAGGAACGGAGCAGGTTATGCTCTATGGTGCTCAGCCGGCGGTTGACTCGACAGGTCGAGCAAATAATCTGTTCCGTCGTGTAGAAGCGCGCCTCCGACTTGGTGAGGATATATGGTATCCAGCCGGATCTGTGGAAGTATTAAATAACTTATGTAAGGATTTCTCACTTGCTGGCAATATCGTAGAAGGTGGAGCTTGCGACTCCTAAATCCTACTGAGAAGTATCGCTGTGAAAGCGTTCGTGTATGTCTTTTAAGTGTTGGTCAGTGACGTGCGTATACACCTGAGTAGTGGATATACTACTATGACCCAAGAGTGATTGAACTGAGCGTAAATCAGCGCCATTCATTAACAAGTCCGTGGCAAAACTGTGTCTCATGGTGTGGGGGCTGACGTGTTTAGTTATCCCCGCTAGACGAGCATAGTATGATATCATCCGTTGGATACTACGTGCAGACAAGCGGCGATAATCACCTGATATGGTTGGTTTGGTTGATCGTCTACTATAGCTGAGAAAAAGAGCAGGTAGGCTGTCTTGACGAGCTTGTAGGTAATTTTTGACCTGTTCAGCGGCATGTTGTGAAACAAACACTGGTCGGTCTTTTTGGCCTTTTCCACGCACCATAAACTCTCGTCGTTTGAGGTTGATGTGGTCTCGATTGAGATTAACGAGCTCCGAAACGCGCAGTCCACTGGAAAAAAGTAGCTCGATGATTGCTCGGTCGCGCAAGCCCTGCTCACTGTCTAGTGGTATATTGTCTATCAAGTTAACCACCTCGTCGTATTGTAAAAAAGTCACCTGTTTGCGAACCGTCTTCGGTAAGATGATTTTATCGGCAGACAGCGAGGGGATGTCACGCCGCGATAAATAGGTGAGGAAGCCACGTAGGGCAATCAAGTGGTAGCTCTGTGTTAAAATTGACAACTCTTTGCCATCGTTGTCGTTTTTATAACGATTTAACCACAGACGATAGCGCCGAATCATCTCTGATGTAATTTTTACTACTTCTATGTCGCCAGCAAATTCAATGAATCGTTCCAGATATAACGAATAGTTTCGGATGGTATTTTGGCTTCTACCGCCCTCTATCTCTAAATGCTCCAGGAAATCAGTTAGTGCCTCTGATACAAACATAAGCCTATTGTACGGGTATTTAGGCAGTTTATCAAATAATGGCTTTTTGCTATCATAAGACAAATACTAACGAAAGGAGCTACAATGGCAAGTAATGATGGAAAGGTTTTCTGTGGAGTTGAGCGAACACTGATTGTATTCAAACCAGACGCAGTCCAGCGGGGAATTGTGGGGGAAATTTTACAACGCTTTGAGCGAGTTGGTCTAAAGATTATTGGTGTCAAGATGGTATCTCCAGACAGGGAACATTATCAAAAACACTATGAGGGCATTGGCAAATTAGCAACTCGTCGTGGTGAAGAGACCCTCAATATTACATTAGATATGATGATGGATGGTCCAGTGATTGCCATGGTGCTCGAGGGTGTGGAAGCTGTAGCAGTGGTTCGTAAAATTGTTGGCCCAACCGAACCGAAATCTGCTGACATGGGTACAATCCGTGGTGACTACTCACACGTTAGCTTTGGTTATGCCGACTCATGCCGTAAGGGCATTCCAAACCTGATCCATGCCTCTGGCGACTCTGAAGAGGCCGTTCAAGAGATTGCCCACTGGTTTGAAGAGGCAGAATTAGTAAATTATACAACACTGAGTGAAAAATTTACTCGCTAGCGCTGGTATGTCCACAGAGTTACCGTGGTATAATAGTAATATGCCTCGGTAGCTCAACTGGATAGAGCAGATCCGTCCTAAGGATAAGGTTGTAGGTTCGACTCCTGCCCGGGGTACCATAGACTATGACAAAGAAGACTAAAACAGTTAAGGCTTTTGATGGCCAACGCGATGGCGAGGAGTTGTTGTTTGTATTTCGTCGCCACATTATTGCCATGCGCAAAGGTTTCTATTGTCTGCTATTACCGATGACATTTGGTGCAGTACCGTTCTTGATTTGGCAAAGCAACCTCGAACTGCTGTGGGTATTCTTTGGTAGCTTTATCTTTGGGCTGTTGTTGTTTATTTATCATTTTCTCATGTGGTTTTTTACCTACTTCATCGTGACGGATCGGCGAATTCGCCAGGTTACGCAACGTGGGTTCTTTGGTAAGGATGTTGTAGAATTGCAACTACGAAAAATTCAAACTATCAGTTATAATATCCCAGGGTTCAGCGGCGAAATGTTCAAGTTTGGAACGATTATTATTCAAACATTTGTTGGTGATCTTGTGATTAAGAATGTGGAACACCCAAATAAAATTTACAACATGTTGCAAGATGCAGTAGAAATAGCGAATGAAAGGAATAGTCATGATCAAGAAAGCACTGAAGCGTAAGTCAGAAAAGTCGAAAAAAGTACCGACGCGTATCACTAACGATACGGTCGCTGAACATCGTGAGAAGATTCTGGCGGGTGGTCGTAAGCACAAGTACCCAATTCAATACACCAGGCACCGGTTGGTGTGGAACGCTATATTCATTGGACTTGGAACAGCAATCTTGATGACGGTGTTTGTGTGGGTTCAGCTTTACATTTGGCGTGACACAGGGGATGTCGCTTATCGCATCACGCGCACTATACCACTGCCTGTGGCGTCCATCGAAGGTGCAACAGTTCGCTATAGTGACTATTTACGATACTACCGCAGTACATTAGCTTCCCTAGAATCAGTCAATCGTCTGGGTGGTGATGATAAGGTGAAGTTTCAACGACAACAGTCCATGGACTTAGTTGTAAAAATTACATACGCAAAGAAAATTGCTCAAGAAAAGGGAATTACAGTATCAGATTCTGAGATTGATGCAGCGTTGCAACGGCATAAGCGCGGACTTTCTGATGCTTCGTATGATGCTGCCGTTCGTAAGACATTGGGATTGTCTCTCGCTGAGATGAAAGAAAACCTTCGAGATAGCCTCATCACTAGTAAAGTATCCTTTGCTGTTGATGACAAGGCAACCAACCTGGTTTCTGCTATAGATGGAGCCATAAAATCAGGTAAAAGCTTGGCAGATATTGCGACAGAACATGGTCAATCAGTGCAATATGTTGCCGACATGTCAGTTGGCAAGGATAATGCTGACGGCATCACTGAACAGGCTCTGAAAATTGAACCAGGAACCACTTCAGAAGCCAAGCAGACGGTTTCTGGTGACGGCTACTACTTTATTCGTGTTGATGAGCGAACTGATAGTTCTGTGAAGTATAGCTATATTCACGTGCCACTAACGGCATTTAAGGCTAAAGTTGATGCATTCAAGACTGAAAAGAAGGCTACCTACTACATTTCTCTTGATTGAAAAATAATTCACATCTGATATAATTATGCGGAGGAGTCTTGCCGCTGTAGCTCAGTTGGTAGAGCGGCGCTTTCGTAAAGCGTAGGTCACCGGTTCGAATCCGGTCAGCGGCTCCATAGTAGTATGAAACAAGAGATAACGACGAGTATTAAGACTATTATGAACGACCGCTGGTTGGCCGGTTTGATAATTTTTAACATCATTTTTGCCGTCATCGTCGTGATCGTTTTGGCGGCTCACATAAAACCGCGTGAAACACAGGTTATCACTCAATATAGTGCCTTTGGTATCACAAGCCTATATAGAGATTATTGGTATACATTGTGGTTTTATGCTTTGCTGGAAGTTATTGCCGTTCTGGGGCACAGTATCCTCGCAGTTAAGTTAGTGAAACTGGAGCGTCGTCATCTTGGTTTGGCTCTAGCTTGGGGAACGATTGGTTTTTCGGCTATCCTCTTGCTATTTGCGTTACCAATATTACGAATTGCTTCGTTTGGATAAATGATATGGATTTAGAAATACCCGTAGGCAAACGAAAACCATTCTACCGTTTCTTAGAGATGCTGCCTGGAATGCTGAGCTATGGCGTCATTATTCTATTAATTTTGCTATCAATCTTTAATCCATTACTCGCTTCTGTGTATCTATTGGTCTTGATATCCATGGCTCTGATAAAGATTTTTGGTATCAGCTATCATATGTTGGTTGGTCGTACAAACATGGAGAAAGCCTGTCAGGTGGATTGGTCTCGAAGGTTACATGACCTTGAAGATCCAGTAGCTGCTCATGCTCGATTACTCTCTACAAAAAGTGAGAAGTTTGAACATACCATCCATCTGAAAAATCTACAAAGTATCACTGATGAACCGTCGGAATATCCTAAGCCCTCACAGATTTATAACGCAATCATCATGCCAGCATACAATGAGAGTATTGAAATTATTGAGCCCGCAGTTCAGTCACTGCTTGATACCACGTATGATCTGTCGCACCTCATTGTTGTATTTGCCTATGAAGAGCGCGGAGGCGCTGAAATTAAAAAAACCGCCGAGACACTGCAAAAGAAATATAACGATGCGTTCCATTCGTTCCATATTGTTGAGCATCCAAAGGGCATAGAGCACGAGGTGATAGGTAAGGGTGGTAATATCACGCATGCAGGGCGTTGGCTAGAAAGCTATCTGGGCGACCTTGGGATAGATTTCTCTCAGGTGTTGGTCACCACAATGGACTGTGATAACAAACCACACCCCACCTATTTTGATTACATCACCTATGAATACGTTGTCTATAAAGATCGCAAGAACTTATCGTATCAGCCGATTGCATTGTTTACTAATAACATATGGGATGTGCCAGCACCTATGCGCGTGATCGCAACAGGCAACTCATTTTGGAATATTGTTAGTTCAATGCGCCCATATGCTTTAAGGAATTTTGCATCACATGCGCAACCGATGGATGCGCTAGTGGAAATGGATTTTTGGAGCGTCAGGACAATCGTTGAGGACGGGCACCAATATTGGCGTAGTTATTTCCATTTCGATGGTAAATACGGGGTAGTGCCAATATATGCACCAATTTACCAAGATGCGGTTTTGTCCGAAACGTACAAAAAGACACTAAAGGCACAGTTTATTCAACTTCGTCGTTGGGCATATGGCGCCTCTGACGTTGCATATGTAGGGTCTCGGGTGTTCAGTTCTAAGCGCCGAGTGCCGTTCTGGCCAAGTCTGACGCGTTTTCTGAGGTTATTGGACGGTCATGTCACATTAGCGTACGTTGCGCTTGTAACGGCCTTTGGAGCGTGGTTACCGCTTCTATTAAACCCAGAAGCAGTACGAAACATAGATGCCCATCAGTTGCCTGGTACGATTAGCTTATTACAGACTATTGCGATGCTTGGTATGGTGATTGCTATCTTTTCTTCATTTAAGATTTTACCGCCGCGCCCAGCGCGCTATAAGAAGCGACGTACTTTCTTGATGTTGATACAGTGGATCTTGATGCCAGTTACGTCTATTCTGTATAGCTCCATGGCGGCGTATGCTGCTCAAACGAAGCTAATGACGGGACGATATCTAGATAAGTTTGATGTTACCGAGAAACTAACCGTTGATATCAATGATCGATTGAAGGCAGAACGTAACCGGTCGAAGGACGACCAGGGCGGCGCTTCGAAATAAGCAATTTGTGCTGGGCGGCGTACTGTATGGCTGCCACAGGGTCGTATCTAGTGAGTACAGTGTGAACTTCTTTGGTGATACTATCTACTGGTATTGTTGCCGTATTCTTAATGAGGAGATTTCTCTGAACAGTCTGTGCCAAATGAAAGCTATCATATTTCGCTGAATGGTCATTGTGTTGGAGACTCTTTGCGATACTGAGCGTCAATCTGCCGATATTGAAAGGTTCCTCGGTTGTTTCCTTGATGACTGGGGTGTTATCAATTGAGGGATATTCATACGTAGTGAAAGTAGTATGACAGTTGTCGCAAGATCTTCGCCGCCACAGTTGAGGGTACTTTTTATGCTTTCGTGAGTTTATCACACGAGTTTTGTTGTGAAAACAATTTATACATATCATGTCTATATATTGACATAACGCTATTAAAAAATCTAGTGGAAAACCATAAGTGTGTAGTGGATAAAGAAATATCCCCAGATTTATTACTGGGGATAGGGGTGAAATGGTTTCTGATGGTTATTTTACTTTCTCGTTCATCCTGCAGTAGTTAGCACGAACTTCCTTAATCTGCTTGTCATATTCGAAATGGATAGTGATTTTGCTGAGAAGTGACGTGTCTTGTTTTTTTGATGACGCAATCACGTTAGTAGTGGCACGATTACTCATATTTTACATATTAACATAAACGATTTAAAAAGTCAATAGAACAATCTCACAATCGATATATCATGGTGTGAATATGTGAGTAAATAAAAAACACCCGTAAAGGTGCTTAGTGTGGTGGGCGATATAGGATTCGAACCTATCACCTCAGCAACGTCAATGCTGCGCTCTAGCCAAATGAGCTAATCGCCCCCGTGCTTATACTGATAGTATCAGAAATACTCCAATCCTACAAGATATAGTGATTGTAGAGTGTTTAGGGATAGCAAAATAGCTTTTATTGAGAGAGTTGCCATTAGCTGGTATAATAACCGCAAGGTAGTGATGAAGACTAACCATCTTCGGAACCTCATGGAAGCGGTTGCGACGCATGCGTTTTGAATGAACGATAACAGTCGGAGCAAGAGAATCGCCAAGGTGGAACCGCCAGTTTTTCTGGCCCGAGGCATATAAATATCTATTCATTATTTAAGCCAAATGTATCCAGGACATTAAAGGAGGTTCTATGGGCGAAGATAAACTCTATGCAATGCGACATAGCCTAGCACACATCATGGCAACAGCCGTGCAGCAGTTATGGCCAGATGCTAAGTTTGGGGTTGGTCCGGTTGTTGAACACGGGTTTTATTATGATATTGATCTTGGCGAAACGAAGATTAGTGAGCAACAATTCAATAAAATTGAAAAGGTAATGCGCCGAATTATTGCCGAGAAGCAGGACTTTGTTTGCACAAAATGTCCAATTGACGAAGCGATTCAATGGGCCAACGATAATCATCAGCCATACAAAGAAGAGCTTCTTAACGACCTGAAACGTGCCGGAACGACAGTGGCAAAAGATCTGGATACCGCAGAAATGGGCACAATTACCGAAGGCGATAGTGCGCTTGATGAGGTCTCATTCTATACGAACGGATCGTTTAGGGACCTATGTCGCGGACCGCATGTTGCAAATACCAGTGAAGTTGGTGCGTTTAAATTAATGCGGGTTGCAGGCGCTTACTGGCGCGGTAATGAAAAAAATCCTCAAATGCAGCGATTGTACGGTGTGGCTTTTGCTACGCAGGAAGAGCTGGATGAATATTTGAAGAAGTTAGAACTGGCCAAACAGCGTGATCACCGCAAGTTAGGCAAGGAGCTTGATTTGTACACCACCTCGCCGCTCGTGGGGGTTGGTTTGCCGTTATTTACGCCTCGTGGAACTATTCTGCGCGATATCGTGGCGCAGTATTCAAATCAATTACGCCAGAGATTTGGTTTTGAAAAAGTCTGGACGCCACATATCACCAAAAAGGATCTGTATGAAAAATCAGGCCATTGGGCCAAATTTGGTGAAGAGCTGTTTTTGGTTAAAAGTCAGGAAACTAGTGATGAAATGGCGCTAAAGCCGATGAATTGCCCACACCATACGCAAATTTTTGCTTCACAGCCGCGCAGTTACCGTGATATGCCGGTACGCTATTTGGAGACAACCACTGACTATCGTGACGAAAAAACTGGTGAACTGGGTGGTTTGAATCGTGTGCGCTCGTTGACCCAGGATGACAGTCATGTCTTTTGTCGTCCAGACCAGATTGAGCAAGAGATCAATAATTTATTGTCTGCTGCACGGGAACTGTACGATACCATTGATATGAAGCTGCGAGTTCGACTGAGTTATCGTGATGATTCTGATGCATATTTGGGCGAACGTGAGCTATGGGCTTCTGCACAAAACCAGTTGAAATCAGCAGTTGAAAAAGTTGGTCTGGACTATTTTGAACAGGAAGGTGAGGCTGCTTTTTACGGACCAAAAATTGACTTCATGGCAACCGATGCTATCGGTCGTGAACACCAAGTTGCGACAGTACAATTAGACTTTGTGCAGCCGCAACGGTTTGGCTTGGAGTATACAGAGAGTGATGGTAATTTTACAACACCTGTGATGATTCACTGCGCGTTGCTGGGTTCAATCGAACGATTCTTGAGCGTATTCATCGAGCACACAGGTGGTTGGTTTCCATTTTGGGCGGCACCAGAACAGGTGCGTATTTTGACGATCAATGACACTGTTATGGACTATGTTGATGAAATAACAACGATTTTATCAGGGGTTACTTTGATGCAACCAGTAAAATATAATGAAGTCAGATTTACAACAGATATTCGAAATGAATCAATTGGCAAGAAGGTTCGTGAAGCAACTGTTGTAAAAATACCAACACAGATTATTGTTGGCCCAAGAGATAAAGCAGCACGTGCCGTTAGTGTGCGTACTCGTAAGGGCGAAGAACAAATTTCGATTGATCAATTGGCTAGCTATATCCAGAACATACAATAACCAATGAAATAGCCAAGTAACTTGGAGTAATATATTGAACAAACTATCAGCGATGAGCTTGCGCGATAAAGTTTATGAATTGATGGCGCAATTACCAAATGACAAAGTCACTACCTATGGAGACTTAGCCGCCATGGCTGGGCATCCATATGCAGCGCGTATCGTTGGAGGTATCGCCCATAATGGGGTTTTGGATTTACCATGGCATCGCTTGGTTAATGCTAAGGGTGGATTAGCTGTCGGTTTTCCTGGTGGTCAAGGGGCACAAAAACAATTGCTTGAACAAGATGGGATTTTTTGTGACGCACGGTGGCGAATAATTGATTTTGAGGAGCGGCGATGGAAGCCAATAAGCTAGAGCAAACAGCGCCTTTGATTGTTATTACCGGTCCGACGGCGAGCGGCAAAACGTCCCTGGCTATAAAATTAGCAAAAAAGTTTGGCGGCGAGATTATATGTGCAGACAGCAGGACAGTGTACCGCGACATGGACATAGGAACTGCCAAGCCAACCCCCATGGAGATGCAAGGCGTAGCCCATTGGGGGCTTGATTTAGTGGAACCAGGGCAGCTTTTCTCGGCTGCTGATTTTAAGGAGTATGCAACAAAAAAGATTGCAGAAATTCGCGACCGTGGCAACATACCATTTCTGGTTGGGGGCACCGGATTATATATAGATGGGGTTATTTTTAATTTTAGTTTTGCGAATAGGAGCGATGAAAGGTATCGTCAGAGGCTAGAATATATGAGCATAGAAGACCTACATAAGTATTGTGTTGATAACAACATGTCTTTGCCGGAGAATAAATATAATAAACGCTATGTCGTTCGGGCCATCGAACGAAGTGCTCAAACTGTAGTAAAAAATGCATCAATACAAGAGAATACTATTGTTGTAGGAATAGCAACAGAAAAAAATAAACTGGCTAACAGGGTTGCTCAAAGGGTTGAACAACTATTGACCAATAATGTTGTAGATGAGGCAACATACTTGGGCAGTAAGTATGACTGGTGTAGTGAGGCGATGACGGGCAATGTCTATCCTATAATACGTCAATATATATGTAGTAAAATTGACTACGCTGAAATGATACAGAGGATGGTTGTTAGTGATCGGCAATTAGCTAAACGCCAAATGACTTGGTTGAGACGCAACCCCTATATTGTGTGGTGTGACCTATATTCAGCTGAACACTATTTATCACAGATACTGGCTCACCTAGGCAATCCGTGATACAATTATTGTGCAATGATTGATTCGTTATTTGGTTCAAAAACAAGAGTAAAGCTGTTGCATTTATTCTTAAATAATCCCGGAAAATCATTCTACGTGCGAGAGATTACGCGTCTTATTGATGAGCAGATTAATTCCGTGAGGCGTGAATTAGCCAATATGATGAATGTTGGTATCATTGTGTCTGATAATGCTGACAATAAGCTGTACTATGCAGTCAATCAACAGTACCAATATTTCGAGGCTTTATCTATGATATTTGCTGACAGCTCACCTAAAGCAAAAGAGCCAAAAGCCGTCGCAAAAGACACAACTTGGTTAGCTAAAGTGGGTCAACTCTCTGGTTTGCGGCTTGCCATAGCAGCAGGAACGTTGGTTAGAGGTTCTGCTAGTAGAGTAGATTTATTGGTTGTGGGTGAGATCGTACAATCTCAGCTGGAAAAATTGATGGATAAAGCCGAAAAACTAGAAAAGAAGAGCCTTAACTATGCCGTGTTATCATATGATGACTTCTATTATCGGTTGAGCGTTCGTGATAGGTTTGTGACTGATATTTTGAGTGGTAAGCATTCAGTGTTAGTTGATGTAGATAGAATATTAAAATAAGGAGACAATATGTTTGATATAGAATATAAGGGTGCTAATGCTGTTATTTTTACAACAAAAAACGTAAAGGTTGTATTTGATCCAAGACTATCGCTAGTTGGTAAGAAGGACTTATCTGTTGAGGATGTGGTCGAGGTACTCACTGAAGACCGATTCGCATCAATAGTAGGTAATCCTCGCGTACAATTTGATGGCCCTGGTGAGTATGAGGTGGCAGATGTTGGGTTGGCTGGCTTTCCTGCTCAACGACACATCGATGCAGAGGGGAATAATAGTACGATCTATAAGCTTCTGATAGGTGGGGTGAGAATAGCCGTTCTGGGGAACATTGACCCAAAGTTGAATGAGGAACAATTAGAGCAAATTGGAGTTACTGATATCGTTGTATTGCCTGTCGGTGGCGGAGGATACACTCTGGATGCTACGGCAGCAGCAGTAATTGTTAAGCAAATTGATCCTCGAGTTGTTATACCGGTTCATTATTCAGATCCAGAATTAGCGTATGAGGTACCACAGGATGTATTAGATACATTCTTAAAAGAAGTAGGTGCTTCTGGTATAGATGCTGGCACTAAGTGGAAAGTTAAGTCCGCGGAAGCTCTACCTGAGCAATTGACGGTAGTAAAAATTGATCGCAGTTAATCTGATTAAATAAAATCCTCCATGATGGAGGATTTTATTTAATCAGCTTTTGCTGCGCTCTGTAGAATACCTTTTTTTCGAAGAGTGCGAATCGCCTGGGTGCTAAGTACCATTGTGACTTTTTGGCCACCGACCGTAAAGGTCTTTTTTTGTAGATTCGGCTTAAAAACTCGCTTTGTACGTCGCAGTGAGAAGCTCACGTTATGGCCGTACTGCTTGCCTTTGCCGGTTAGTTCGCATCGTGATGCCATTTCCAACCTCTCTCATTTATTAAACAATCCCTAATATTGTAACGGTATATCACAAAATAGTCAAGATGGTATAATGAAATATATGAACTTTACGATAGTGATAATTACATTGTTAGTGATTCTGGTATCAATGACTATTCATGAGGCGATGCATGCTTTTATGGGGTATTTTTTAGGTGATCAAACTGCCAAGGCAGAGGGAAGGCTATCGCTCAATCCTATAAGACACATCGACCCGTTCCTAACTATCTTGTTACCGTTAGTATTGTTGATGTTAGGTGCTCCGGTGTTTGGTGGAGCCAAACCAGTACCATTTAATCCACATAAGGTGCGATTTGGGGAATGGGGTGTCGCTTTGGTGGCGATTGTCGGACCCCTAACCAACCTAGTGTTGGCTTTTACTTTTTTTGGTATTGGCGTAAGTTTAGGCTTTGTAGACAAATTTGGTTTTTCGCCATCATTGATCGGCGTCATGCTTCAGACTTTTGTATTTGTCAATCTGGGCTTTTTTGCTTTCAATATGATCCCCATACCACCACTTGACGGATCTAGGGTGCTCTATGCATTGGCTCCGGATTTTGTGAGAGGTTTTATGAGACAGGTCGAACAATACGGGCTCGTCATAATTATGGTTCTTGTTATGGTCGGTTCGCCATTTATATCTTTGTTTATGAATTGGTTGATTGTACACACACTTCAGGTATTTATTTTGATTTTTAGTGTATAATATAAGTAGTCCCTTGAGTCTATGGGCGCATATGATTTTCCTAACATCATATGATAGGGAGCTTTATATGATATATCACCGTGGTGATATGTTGCGAGCACCCACCTTGCGTTATGCGGGGAATATCAAGCGTTCATGGCCCGGGGGCTTTTTGTTTGCATATTTTTAATTGGGCTTGGTGGGTAGACGAATAATTACAGAGCATATATAATCAGATACAGCAGTTCACTAGGCAATCGCTTGACTCTTGTCAAGAGGAAAGTCCGGGCAACAAAGGACACGACAGTCGCTAACGGCGACCGGGGGTGACCCTAGGGAAAGTGCCACAGAAACAAAACTACCCATAGTTATGGGAAAAGGTGAAACGAGTAAGGTAAGAGCTTACAGCTTGCTATGGTGACATAGCAAGGAGGTAAACCCTGTCGGTTGCAAGGAGATCTACATTTCGGGTGTCCACCTGTAGGTCGAGAACCGCTTGATTCATTTGGCAACAAATGAACTAGATAGATGATTGCTCACGACAGAACCCGGCTTATCGGTGGACTGTATAGTAAAAATCCTCCATTAATAGGAGGATTTTTACTATATTATTTGTAAGTTGTGACCTATTTTGTAGCTGCTTGAACGATTTTTTTGAATGCTGCAGGATCGTTTACGGCTATCTCTGCTAATATTTTGCGGTTCACCTCAATATTATTAGCCTTCATGCCAGCGATCAACTTGCCGTAGGTAGTACCCTCTTGGCGAGCAGCTGCATTAATACGTGTAATCCACAATGCTCGTAAGTCGCGTTTTTTATTGCGACGATCGCGATAAGCGTATTGCAGAGCGCGAATAACGCCTTGTTTTGCTAGACGAAAACTGCGCGTACGGTTATGTTGCATTCCTTTAGCAGCTTTAAGGATCTTTTTATGTTTCGCATGTGCTGAAACACCTCGTTTTACTCGCATAATATACTACACTCCCATTGCTCGACGAGCGTTTTTGGCCATAGAGCCTTTTACGGTTGCTGTTGTGTTAATGGCACGTTTACGGCTCTTAGACTTCTTGGCTAAGAGGTGACCGCCAAATGCACGTTGGCGGGTTAGTTTGCCGGTACTGGTTAGCTTAATGCGCTTAGCAGTGCCCTTGTGGGTCTTTAGTTTTGGCATTACTTACTCCTTATTACTACGCTCAGATTGCGACCTGCCATCTGAGGCTTTTGTTCCACGATTGCAACTTCTTCAAGCAGGGTAGTGATTTTTTCAACCAATTCGTAACCAATCTCTTTGTGCGCCATTTCGCGTCCCTTGTACATTACTTGGATGCGAACTTTGTGTCCTTCCTCTAAGAATTTACGGACTTTACGAAGTTTTACTTCCAAGTCGCCTTGGCCTATCTTGAGACCGAAACGCATTTGTTTCAGGTCGCTGGCCTTAGCTAGTTTGCGATTACGCTGCTGGTCCTTCATCTTCTGGTACTGGTATTTGCCCCAGTTGACGATTTTGGCCACAGGTGGATTAGCGTTGGGTGATATTTCCACGAGATCTAGTCCCGCTTCTTCTGCCGCTGCTAGTGCCTCACGGAGTGACATCACTCCTAGCTGCTCACCATCTGAACCAATAACGCGTAGTTCGCGAGCACGGATAGCTCCGTTGGTACGAATTGTCTTATTAATCGTTAGCTCTCCTTTATAAAGTGAATCGTTAGATTAATTCCAAAATCAATTCTAACAGATGAGAGCGTGTATTTCAAGGATCTATGAATGTTGAATTTGCCGGTATTGCAAGCTTTCGGCGATGTGGGGCGTATCAACTGTGTCGGAAGCTTCCAAATCGGCGATGGTTCGAGCTACCTTTATAACTTTAAAGTAGCTTCGCGTGCTAAGATCCAAGCTTTTCGCTGCTTTAATGAGAAGGTTTTTTGCCTCAGGAGATAGGCGAGCATAGCGGTCGATCTCAGAGCTTTTTAATGATCCGTTGTGCTTTTTACTACTATTGAAACGCTGTTGCTGAAAATGTAATGCCTGTTGTATGCTCTCTGTTATTTTCAACTGTTGTGAATTATTCAACGGCTTATTCTGTAGGAGCATTTCATGGTTCACGCGATTGACAGTTACTGTCATATCTATGCGATCAAGGAGCGGCCCTGACAGTCGTTTTTGGTAGTTAAGGATTTGAGAAGATGTACAAGTACAATTTTTCTCAGCATCTCCGTAATATCCGCAAGGACAAGGATTCATAGTGGCAACTAGTAAAAAACTGGCAGGGTATTTGTATTTTTGGTTAGCACGACTGATGGTTATGGTATGGTCTTCCATGGGTTGGCGTAACGCTTCTAAGACCGATCGTGGATACTCTAAGATTTCGTCCAAGAATAGGACTCCATTGTGCGCTAAGCTTATTTCTCCTGGTCGGGCTTTAGGGCCTCCTCCTATGATAGAAGCTCTACTCGCTGTATGGTGCGGTGCGCGGAATGGCCTAGATGAGACTATGCTGTCTGCTAAGTCCGGATTGCTTATACTGTGCAATTTGGTGACATCTATTATTTCTTGACCCCTTAAAGGAGGCAATAGACTCGCTAAAGCCTTTGCTAGCATACTTTTACCAGACCCAGGGGGTCCTGAAAATAGTAAATTGTGTCTTCCTGCTACTGCAATACTAATGGCTCGTTTAGCTTGCTCTTGTCCGATGATCGTGTCTATTGGAGTGTCTGTCACCTCTGTAAAATCAGATGTAGTTTTTTTAACAGCAGGTGGTATCAGGCATTCTTTTTTCAGATGTAGGAATAATTGGCGCAGGCTTTTGATAGGGATAACAGTGATGTTCTTTAGTAGGAGAGCCTGTTCTGTATTTTCAGCTGGAATGTAAATAGTCGTAATGTTGTTTCTCTTAGCAACTTCGGCAATGGTAATTGCTGACTGGATGGGTCTGATGGATCCGTCCAAGGCTAATTCTCCAGCAAAGAGTGCATTGCTAACAGCTTCTTGTGGAAGGAGATTATTCAGCTGTAATACTGATAATGCAATTGGTAGATCAAACTGCGTACCATCTTTCGGTAGCTCGGCTGGCGCTAGGTTTATGACAATTTTGCCTTTTGGAAAATCAAGCAGAGAGTTCTTGATGGCACTTCGAACTCGGTCTTTAGCCTCGTCGATCGCCTTATTCCCTAAGCCAACAATTTGGATACTCGGTAGCCCTTTTGATAGATCTCCCTCAATTTCAATTAATTGGCCTTGAAACCCACATGGTGTTGCAGAGAGTATCTTGCTTACCGTCATATATGTACAGTTAACCATAATTTATTTGGTTTTTAAAGGTGGGGTGGTATACTGTATATGATTGTGGGGCTGAAATAGCGTTCGACAGTTGGACTTTATCAAAATATTCTGCAAACCGAACATGCACGATACGCATATTGTTAAATGCAAAAAACTTTGCAAGCAAAGTAGCTAGCCTGTTCAAGGCTCCAGCCTTTGCGCCAGCTGTAGCTTAATCTATAGCCATCTCTTCGTATAGGCAACATGATACGATTTGAGGTGTCAGAATTTATGTTGCTCGCTATGTATTTGGAAGTGGCAAATACATGGGACTTTTGCCACGTAACAAGCTCGGTTTTTGGGTTCGTTTATTATCCAAGCTGTGTTATAAAAATGTAAATGATCCTATGTTTGTAGACGAATATTTATGATACCAATTGGACCCGGGGGCAGTACCCGGCAGCTCCACCAAGCAGCTCAACTAATATCAGCCATTAGGCTGATTTTTTGCTATGAAAAACTTTCATATAAGAAAACAACCACCTGCGAGTAGTGGTCGTTTTCAAAAAGTGGAGTTTTTGATGATCTGTTTATTTTTGGCTTCCATTATTAGTTTGTACAACTTTTTTATTCAGAAGCTACCCCTATAATAATCTATGAAAACGGTTATGTCAACATGTTTACTAAAGATTTAATGAGTAAAAAAAACTACACCTGATTGTAGGGCAAGAACAGCTATTTTTAACTCTTAAGTAGTCCTTAGTGATGCTAGGTTGCTACCAACCGCGCAGTCCTTCTGCTTGCTATATTTATACGGTATGTGGAGGAGGGCGATAGACTACGCAATACAGGAATAACGCCGCCATCCTTAACGAGAGGTAGACTGCCGAGACTTTGGTAGTGGCAATGACATGATTTAAAAATCTACCACAAAGGCGAGGGACGTTGTTAATAGTGATTGATATTGTATGCGTGTATGTCTGCATCCAGTGGACAATGATTATATATTTGTAACATATTGAGTAGTATGCTTTTGTTTAAGTAATTCTAAAGAAATTATTAGATAAGTCGTAGCGTATTTGCTAGCTATTGTTACTGTATGAGCTGTGATCTAATTGGCATAGAAAAGAATTTTCTTGGCAGATATAAGCCTGGTGAATTATTATTGTTGTAATATTCACTGTATGGTCACTGTCCTTAGAATATTGATTTTACAGATGATTGTATGGTAAATATTATTAATTTATGTGATTATTACAACAAATTTCTTGGAAAGATACTTGATTTATTTCGCAATAGATGCTAATATGTGTACATAAGCTTTTGAAAAATAAACAAAGCAAAAAAGTACATTAAAATAATTAATTCTAGAATATCGCTTAGCGCTAAATATTGCTTTGGTGCAGGGAACGGCTGCAACATGAAGCTGAAAGCATATAGTCTATATTTGATTATTGTGTTTTAGTCATGGTGCCGCCGATGCTCCACTAAAGCTATTTGTGATTATTCGCAAGTTACAAATAGTATAGGTGTTGAGCGCGCGTGGATAGTACACACACATCCAGTTTATCCTTATCTTTGTAAGGTATTGGTAACGAGAGTACTGGATGTGTGGAAGGAACTTCACGCAAGGACATGCTCCTTACATAAGGAGCGGTCAGCCGCCTTGAGCGATAACGACGAACTTGCAATGCCCGCGCCCTAATAGTTGTTTTAAAGCGGCGGATGGAGCGTTTGTAGTTCAGCTTCTGTTATCGCTCGGGCTCTTTTGGGCTATGCGCTCGTGTATAATATGTGATATGAAGCAGAAGATCGCTATTACAATTGGCTGCGTTGCAACCCTAACGGTACTATTGATTATAAATATGACTACTCCATCTGGCATAGGTCCTTTTGGGGTTCTTTTATTTTTATTTTCCCTATATGTGGCGCTAACTAGCGCTTTATATATTTTGCTGAGATTTTTATTTTCCATATTACATGTGCCAAAGTCTAGAGATGGTAGTAAAGATCGACAGGATATAAAATTGTATTATTTCTCCAGCGTGCTTGCTCTGGCTCCGGTTATATTGCTGGGAATTCAATCTATTGGCGGCATAAAGCTTTTTGATATCTGTCTCGTTGTTATCTTTGAAGTGATTGCTTGTTTGTACGTATATAAGAGGTTCTAACATGGTCTTTTCGTGTACACCATGATATAATTTGAGTATGAATCCTGAGACGACGCCAGTAATACCGAGGACAGAATCAGCGCCTGTAGCTCCTGATGTAGAGCGTCAATATGATAATCAAGAAAAAAGTTTTGAACAGTATGGGGCACAGTCCATTGAGCAGGGGAAGCAATTACCTGCTACGCCGGCGTTGCCTGTTGTTGACATAGCAAACTTGGCACAGCCTACTCCTCAGAATCCTGCTAGTGCTCAGACACCGCAGACGGATGATGATGCAGTTATGGCAGGAGTTCCTTCTATAGCAGGGGATGATGATTTGATTGAGAAAGAGTGGGTTGATAAGCTAAAGAGTTTAATTGCTCTAACAGAGGGGAATCCTCATGAACGAGCGCGGGTCATTGCTCAGCTGCAAGCAGATTATTTGAAGAAACGATATAATAAGACTCTTGGTCAGTCTAATGAGTAGGATGGATTAATGGGTGGAGTTCTCATCTTAGGATTACTGGTATTAGGGATTATAGCTGTTGGAACATCAGTAATTTTTATACTGTACCGTAATGCTATGCGTGAAGCAAAGAACTATGAGCGCGGCCTAAAAATGGTGCCTTTGTTGATACATTTGCCTCCGACCAGTGAGGATATAGATAATGGTAGCCGTGACCAGCGTGACCTCAATGAGGAGGTCATCTCTCAGGCACAGGTTATGTATAATATTATATCCAGCACCGCTACCAAAGGCTTTAAGAGTAAGTTTTATGGTCAGCGTCATATATCTCTTGAGATTGTCGCTACTGGTGGTTTAGTCCACTATTATGCAGTGGTGCCTGTGGTGCTGATCGACGTTATTCGCCAAGCTATCATAGCAGCTTATCCATCAGCACGATTGGAGGAGATGAGCGAAGTGAATATTTTTAGTGAGATTGGTCGTACTTCTGGCATGATAGGCGGTGAATTCACCTTGCGCAAGTCTTTCATTTATCCAATAGCGACGTATCAAGAATCAAAGCGTGATGCATCGCGGGCATTACTTAATGCGCTTTCGTCTGCATCGAAAGACGATGGAATTGGTATACAATTTCTCATCAGGCCAGCATATGACGGCTGGGCTAAAGCCTCTGAGCTTCACATTGACAATTTGCGAAAACATAAAAAGAAAAAGACGGGTATTGGTGCACTTATAGCTCCGAAGGATATTTTGGAAGCGTTGTGGAAACCACCACAAGAAAATGATGAAAAGCAAAAAGAAGAAGAAAATAAGCCGTTGAGTTCGCTTGAGCAGGCAGAAGTTGATGCTGTCAGTGAAAAGACTAGGTATCCAGCCTATGAGGTTTTGATTCGTGTTGTGGTCTCTTCTAATACTGCAGCAAGGTCTCAATCTCTGTTGAAGAATATTATTGCCGCTTTTGCGTTGTTTGATTCACCACGAAATAATGGCTTTAAGTTCTCAGTTACGCGCAATATAGAGGAAATTACAACAGCCTACATAATGAGGTTTTTTCCACAACAGATAAAATATAACATCCTGAATAGTGTAGAAATGGCAACGTTGTTCCATTTACCTGGCTCCTCATCAATACCGACCTCCCAAGTTAAACGCCAGATGTCTAAACAGGTTGATGGTCCTACAGATGTTTTGGACGAAGGCCTGTTGATTGGTTATAACGAATTTCGTGGAGTTAAAAAACCTATTCGCATCGGAACAAAAGACCGTCGTCGCCACGTTTATATCATTGGTCAAACTGGTGTCGGTAAGTCTGTCTTGCAGGAGAATATGGCATATCAAGACATGATGGATGGTCGAGGCTTTGCGTTTATTGACCCGCACGGAGACTTGGTAGAGTCTCTTCTTGGTAAGGTGCCAAAAGAGCGTGTTGAAGATATTATATATTTTAATCCAGCCGACATGACAAACCCTATTGGTTTGAATATGTTTGAGTTTGATACACCAGACCAGAAAGACTTTTTGGTGCAAGAAGCAATCAATATGCTGTATGGGTTGTATGACCCGGGGCATACGGGAATCGTTGGACCTCGTTTGGAGCACATTTTCCGTAACTGTGCGTTGTTATTGATGTCTGATCCCGCGGGCGGAACGTTTATCGATATACCAAAATGTCTCATAGACCCAGAATTTGTGAAGAGCAAACTGAAATATGTTACCGACCCGCAAGTAATTGATTTCTGGACAAAGGAGTTTCCAGCGTCACAGCGATCTAATGAAGCTGGTGAAGTTGTGTCTTGGGTTGTCGCAAAGTTTGGTCCATTTATCTCTAACGATGCAATGCGCAACATCATTGGACAAACGAAGTCTGGATTTAACTTGCGGGAGATAATGGATAATAATAAGATCCTATTGGTTAATCTTTCCAAGGGTAAGATGGGAGAGTTGAACTCCAAACTGCTCGGTATTATCTTTGTGATGAAGTTTCAGGCTGCAGCGATGGCTCGAGCCGATACCCCGGAGGACCAGCGAGTTGATTTTTCATTGTATGTTGACGAGTTTCAGAACTTTGCTACAGATAGCTTTGAGTCTATCTTGTCTGAGGCTCGTAAATATAAGCTAAGCCTTATCATGGGTAACCAGTTCATGACCCAGTTGACGGATAAGATACGTGAAGCAATTATCGGTAACGTCGGTACGGTGATTTCTGGGCGTATTGGCGTGACGGACGCTGAGTTGATGGTCAAGAAATTTCAACCAGTTTTTGATGTGGATGATTTGTCTAAGTTGCCAAACTTCCAATCAATTACCTCAGTCATGATTAATAATGTTCCATCGGCGCCGTTTAGTATGAATTGGATACCACCGATGGGACAGGAGAACTCTCAGCTGCGGGATGCGCTGGTGAGGCTGTCCTCTGCGAAATATGGTAGGCCGCGTGCTGTCGTGGAAAAAGAAATATTTGAGCGGTTAGGTAGGGCAAATACAAAGACACAAGCTACTTCACCTAAACCTACTGCACTACGAGAAAACAAATCTTTCCTAGACGAGTGGTTGTCGAAGCGTAAGCAGATAGGCGGTGCGCAGCCAGTACCAACACAAAAAGCCTCTGGCGCGTTATCTCCTGCAACGCCAGTGACGATACCGACGCCAATGTCTACTGCTAGTTCAGGCCCTAACATGCAGAGTTTGAGTAGTGGTCAGATGGGTGGCTTGTCACGGTCGCCTCAGGATAATCCTGGTACTCCTGTAGATATACCGACAACACCTCCGGTTGCCAATGCTATGCCATCTTCAGATACTCTTAATAAAGAGAATTTATCTATCCAAGAAAGAATGCAACAAGAGCTAGACTCAGCGCAACCAAAGCCGTCTAACAACAGGCTTGACCTCAGGGATGGTAATCAGGACTCGGACAGGGAAATATCAATAAAATTGCGATAAATTTAGAATAAGAGGCCTAAGATTCGGTAGTAGCTTAGCTGCTACTCCCGCCTTTTACTCCTATGCGGATGTAGTCAAACAATATACCAGCAAGCCATCCAATGGTGAATGCTGCAATCGTCTCAAATCCCGACAGAGGGTACCCGTTTATTTTTGCTAGGGTATATATAGCGAGAGTTAAGACAAAAGCCGCCACAGAGCCAGACAGTATGGCGTTTGGTCGAGCAACTGTTCTACCTGTGACTTCGCTAACTTTCTCGATGGTGGGGTTATGAATAACCTTGCTGAAAGTTCGGCTGGACTTAGGGAGCTGGCTTTGAACTGTCTCCATGGTCTTTTTGAAGCTGTCTTTGCGATCCTCTTTGGTTATGAGGCGTTCGGCTTTTGCGGGTTGCTTCTTCTTTTCTTGTTTTACCTCTTCAGCTTCGGACTTTTCAATGACTTTTTCGAGTTGCTCACGTGCTTCAGCCTCTGATTTTTCTGCTGGTGAGCTTTCTTTTTCGACTCGATTTTTGATGGCTTCGGCTGCACGATCGTGTGTTTCTGTTCGCAGATCATTCAGGCCTTCGTGTGATATTTTGGCCTCGTTGTTGAACTTAAGTGATTCTTTCATTGTGACTACACCTAACTTTTATTTAAATTGTACCTACTGAGTTATATGTGTGCCGTATGATGCGCACTTCTTTCTTGAGCTGCCTGGACCGTAAGTAGAAGAATGTGACGACTGAAAGGATTAGGCCTGCGAATAGCATATTCTCGCTAGCTCCAGTGCGGGGCAGCTGCGTAGCCACCGTCTCGACGACTTTCTTTTCATTTGGACAATCAACTTTAACGCTTACGGTGTTACCGAAAGTGTTGTCCATCCTACAGTCAAAGGATCCAGGATTACTGGTACCAGTGCTCATAGAGGATATTTTATTGGCCATTTGTATCGTAAAGGTGCGTTCTTGGGTCTCGCCAGGTTTAATGGTTACTTCTGGCCACTGGAGAATAGTTTTTCCGCCATTACTGTTGGCGTCCTCTTTAAGCGTTCCGCCGCCCGATTCAAAGATAGTTGAATATTGCAGAACATCACCCAAGTTCTCTGTGAATGTATATTTTTCTGGTGCAAAACCTTTGTTGGTGACCTTTAGGTGATAGGTAATACGATCATGTGCTTTCGCGGTGGTCTTAGTAGCGTCCATATTACTCTGAGTGAGGTTTATAGCGCTCTTTTGTTGGATAAAGGAAGCAGAGCACTGCTTATCTTCTATCCAAAGAGTTGGGTTGCCCGCACATGGCTGACAGCGTGGGTCATTTTTAAGTAGTGTTGGATTTTGCGGGCACCTTTCCGGCGCAGCGATATTGAACGTCTTTTGACAGCCAGCAGAGGTGCGGTCACCTAGAGAAGTTTTGAGTGTTACAGTTACTTTGTATGACCCAGGGGTTTTTTCTTGATATGTTACATTTGGGGTGGTGCTCTCTAGAGTTTTTACAAGAGAATTACCCCTATAAACTTGAAACACATATTTTTGTATTTTGGCGCCATTAGCGGCACTTGTGTTAGCGGTAAACTGATATTTATTATTATCGCTTTGTTTCACTCCTAAGGCATTACAGGTAACTACGGGAGCTGGAGGTGTTGAACAGTTTGGATAGGTACCGATTTGTCCTGGAGGGCAGGTTGGTGCTGGAGGGATGCTTTTGGTAATGAGATTGCCACAGTTACGCATAATTGCGAACCAGCCGAACTTGGCTGAGTGGCCTACGTACGCGGTATAGGTAAAATTACCCCAAAGTTGATGTGGCCTATAGTAAAAACTACGCATTCCACTGCCAGCTGATTTAACAGAGTAGGAGCCCTCTCTTTGGGCCGATCCAAAATGTGGAGTCATCCCCCAGGAATAATTGCCGTCACGGCTGTGTAGAGTTTGCAGGTTGCGAGTTGCATTTGATAGCTCTGCACGAGTGATGCCAATCGTGTCAAACAATGAACGGATGTCGTTGGTATTGGCGTCATAGTGATTCATCATTTGGCTTCCACTCCATACGCCACCTCGAACCATGTCGCTTGGGTCTGCAGCATTTGCTGATTCCGGAGGAGAGAATACCACTAATGATTGGACGATTAACGCAAGAACAGTGAAAATTAAGCCTAATTTTCGAGTAGCCTCCTCTTTACTTAACCTTTTTGCATAAAAGCCCAATTCATTGATAAGTGATGGACTAAATGGCAAGTGAGAAACTATTTTTCTAAACATGGTTGCCCCGTTCTTGTATGTTTATGTAATCTATTATTATGATAATATCTACTCCATTTTAGCATAAGAAATATGTTCAGGTAAAGCACTTGAGTGAACAATTTTTTTGCGGTATAATGAGAGAGTTGTAAATAGCTGACAAGTCAGGAAATAGTGAGGGAGACATGGCTAAACAAACAGATAATCAATCCTATGATGGATCACAAATTCAAGTTCTCGAAGGACTTGAGCCGGTTCGTAAGCGCCCGGGTATGTATATTGGTAGTACTGGCTATGACGGTGTACATCACTTGATTAAGGAGATTGCCGATAACTCGATCGACGAGGCTATCGCTGGGTATGCCACAAAAGTTGAAGTAGTATTGCTGGAGGACGGCGGTGTTCAGATCACTGACGATGGTCGTGGCATACCAGTGGATAAACATCCGAAGACCGGCATGAGTACACTGGAAACTGTGTTAACAGTGTTGCACGCTGGTGGTAAGTTTGGCGGCGGTGGCTACAAGGTGTCATCTGGACTTCACGGTGTTGGATCAAGTGTTGTTAATGCTCTCTCTACTAAGATGATTGCTGAAGTGGTGCGTGACGGTCAGCTCTACCGGGTGGTGTTTGCAATTGGTGGCATTGTGGAGCCGCTCAAGAAGGTCGGTAAGACAGATCGGCCAACTGGTACGCGGATAACTTTCTATCCCGACCCAACAATATTTAAAGAAACGGTTGATTTTGATTATAAATGGGTGGTTAATTATTTACGCCACCAGGCATACTTAACCAAAGGCGTATACACCTCTGTTGTAGACGAGCGTATGGGTGATCGTCAGGCTTTCTACTTTGAAGGCGGAATTCAGAGCTATGTGAAGCATTTGAACTTGGGTAAAGATGTTTTAGCCGATGCGCCATTTTACGTTGAAAAACAAGTTGAAGACTGCATGGTAGAAATTGCTGTGCAATACAATGACACCTATATTGAGACAGTAAAGCCATTTGCCAACAACGTGCTGACACCAGACGGTGGTACACACCTAGTCGGTTTTCGTTCAGCGTTGACCAGGGTCATCAATGACTATGCACGTAAGAACAGCCTACTGAAAGAGAAAGAAGACAACCTGACTGGCGACGACATTCGTGAGGGCTTGACAGCGATTATTTTGGTTAAATTGCCCGATCCACAGTTTGAAGGTCAGACTAAGAATAAACTTGGTAATCCAGAGATGCGTCGCTATGTTGAGCAGGTGATGAATGAGTACTTTTCGTACTATCTGGAGGAAAATCCTGGTGTTGCTAAGAAGATTGTTGGTAAGGCGACCTTGGCGGCACGAGCACGCAAGGCAGCGCGAGCAGCCCGCGACAACGTGATTCGTAAGGGTGCGCTTGATGGTATGGGACTACCGGGCAAATTGTGGGATTGTTCAAGCAAGAGCCCAAGTGATAGTGAAATCTATATCGTTGAGGGTAACTCAGCAGCGGGTTCAGCCAAAGAGGGTCGCGACAGTAAAACTCAGGCGATTTTACCACTTCGCGGTAAGGTGTTGAACACTGAGCGGGCTCGACTTGACAAAATGTTTGCTAACAAAGAGATTGTAGCAATGATCCAGGCGTTTGGTGTTGGTATTGGCGATCAGTTTGATATCAATGGTCTGCGTTACCATAAAATTATCATCATGACCGATGCCGATGTTGACGGTAGTCACATTGCGACGTTGCTTCTGACCTTCTTGTTCCGTTATATGAAAGAGGTGGTCGAGGGTGGCTATGTATATCTTGCTAAACCGCCGCTATACTCCATCAACCGCGGGCAGAAGAAAATCTACGCATATGATGAGGCGGAGAAAGACAAAGTCTTGGCAGACCTGATTGCTGATAAGAAGGGTCGCGGTACAGCGATTGATGATGAACAGGATATCACAAAGCAGGCTGGCGTGACGATTTCACGGTTTAAGGGTCTTGGTGAAATGGACGCTGACCAGCTATGGGAGACGACGATGAATCCAGAAAATCGCGTGTTGATTCAGGTCAGAGTGGAAGACGCCGAGGAAGCGGACGCGATCTTTACGCGACTGATGGGTGATGATGTGAGCTTGCGTAAAAGCTTTATTCAGAGCTGGGCAAAAAATGCTAACTTAGAGGATTTGGATATTTAATCATGAGTGATCAGGACAAACAGATGCAACCAACCAGTGAACATGAGTCAATTGAGGCAACACCAGATATGGTGACTGAAGTATCAGCAGGATTAGAGCGACGCCGACTTGAAAATGTGATGCAAGACAATTTCTTCCGTTATTCGATGAGCGTCATCGTTGACCGGGCATTGCCAGATGTGCGTGATGGTCTGAAGCCGGTGCATCGCCGTATTTTGTATTCAATGAATCAGAACGGCAACCGTAGTACTGCGAAATTCGTCAAATCAGCACGTATCATCGGTGACGTGATGGGTAAATATCACCCACATGGTGACTCAGCGATTTATGATTCGATGGTTCGTTTGGCGCAAGATTGGGCAATGCGCTACACCTTGGTGCAAGGTCAGGGAAACTTTGGTTCAATGGACGGAGACCCACCAGCTGCCCACCGTTATACCGAGGCGCGACTCGATAAACCAGCTGAAGAATTACTAACTGACATCGAGAAGGAAACGGTTGATTTTAAGGATAACTTTGATGGTTCAGAGCGTGAGCCGATTGTGTTGCCGGCAAAGTTACCGAATTTGCTGTTGAACGGCCAGATTGGTATCGCTGTTGGTATGGCAACGAGTATCCCGACACACAACCTGGGTGAGTTGGTAGATGCGACGATTGAGCTGATTGATAATCCTGAAGCAACGGTTGACGACTTGCTGCAGCATGTGAAGGGTCCAGACTTTCCGACGGGCGCGATCGTCTACGGTGGTGCACCGATGCGCCAAGCGTATGCGACTGGTCGCGGTAGTGTGATGATGCGAGCAGTGGCAGAGATCCAGGAGACCAAACGAGGTCGACACCAGATTGTTGTTACTGAGATACCGTATGGTGTAAATAAAGCAACATTGATCGAAAAAATTGGTGAGCTTCACAAAGAAAAGCGGGTACAGTTGGCTGACCTACGCGATGAAAGCTCTCGAGGTAAGGTCCGCATCGTCATCGAGCTGAAAAAGGATGCCTATCCAAAGAAGGTGTTGAATCAGCTATATAAATTAACAGCGCTCCAGACGAGTTTTAATTACAACATGCTGGCGTTGGTTAATACCATGCAGCCACGAATTTTAGGTTTGCATGATATTCTGAGCGAATTTGTCAAACATCGTCAGTCTGTGGTGCGTCGCCGTACTGAGTTTGAGCTAAAAAAGGCAAAGGCCCGGGCGCATATCTTGGAGGGCTATAAGATTGCGCTGGATCATATCGATGAGGTGATTAAAACCATTCGTGCTTCAAAAACTCAGGATGAGGCAGAGAAGAATTTGCGTGCTAAGTTTGGGCTGAGCGAGATTCAAGCCAAGGCTATCTTGGCGATGCAGCTGCGACGCCTGACTGGACTTGAGCGTGAAGCGGTCGAAAATGAACTCCGCGAACTCTTGAAGCTGATTGCACGACTAGAGGCTATCTTGGCTGATGAGCAAGAGATCTTGAATATCATCAAGACTGAGCTCTTGGAAATGAAAGAGAAATATGGTGATGAGAGGCGTAGTAAAATTATCAACCATGAGCTGGGTAAGTTCTCTGATGAGGAGCTAATCCCAGAGGAAGATGCCGTTGTTCTTTTGACAACTGAGAATTATATTAAGCGAACTCTGGCAAGTGACTACCGCAAGCAGAACCGCGGTGGTAAGGGTAAGCGCGGGATGACTACAAAGGAAGAAGACATCATCGCACAAATAATTCCAGTAAGTACGCATGACTACCTGCTATTCTTCACCAACAGGGGTCGTGTATTCCGTCTCAAGGCATATGAAGTCCCGGCTGCTAGCCTCAGCGCTAAAGGTGTTGCTGCAGTGAATCTGCTCCAGCTTCAGCCAGAAGAGAAGATCACAGCTATCATTAAACACGAGAAGAACGCGAGCGACGCTGGTTATCTGTTCATGGCGACGAAGAATGGTACCGTTAAGAAGACTCCGCTGAGTGACTATGCTAATATCCGTACGAATGGTTTGATTGCCATAAAACTAGATGATGGCGATGAACTGAAATGGATCAAGAAAACTGATGGAGAAAGTGATGTAATTATTTCAACATCAGCTGGTCAGGCGATTCGATTTAACGAAAAAGATGCGCGGCCAATGGGTAGGGCTGCTCGTGGAGTCCGTGGAGTCCGTCTGCGGCCAAACGACCGAGTAGTCGGTATGGATATTGTGACGAGTGACGACCAAACACTATTGGTTATCAGTGAACAGGGCTTCGGTAAGCGTACAAAAGTAACCAACTTCCCAAGCCACAAGCGTGGCGGAGTGGGCATTAAAGCGGCGATTGTGACAGCAAAGACGGGTCCAATCATATCAGTTCAGACGATCGACCCGACTATGACGGATGCTATTTTGGTATCACAAAATGGACAAACGATTCGTATTAGTCTCAAAGATATCAAGCTACTAGGCCGTACGACTCAAGGTGTTACTATCATGCGGCTGGGCGATAATGATGCAGTATCTTCTATAGGCTTAATGGAAGAGCGGTCTTCCGAAGAGGAAACTAAATGAGATATTTGCTAGTGCCTTTGTTGGCATGGGCATTGGCTCAGGGCTTAAAGCATATCTTTCGCTTGATGGGTAGAAATCGCCGAGTATTTAGTAAGAATCCAAAATCACCTCTATTGTTGTCTGGGGGTATGCCAAGCGCTCACGCTGCAACGGTCGTTTCGTTAGCTACTGTTGTCGCATTGTATGATGGTGTTGATACGGTGCAATTTGCTATCGTTCTGTGGGTGACCATGATCATTCTATATGATGCTATGATGGTGAGATTTTCCTCTGGACAACAGGGAGATACGCTAAATCAGTTGTTGGATGAGCAAAAAAGTTCTTTGTCTCGCATCCGTGTTGCACATGGCCACACCCCTGTTGAGGTTGCTGTGGGTGCAACAATAGGATTGTTTGTCTCGCTTGTTGTCTTTTTCGCAACAAAATAATTACAAAATAGTATTGACCAAAGGTTGGTTGATGATGTATGATAAGTATCAGTCTGGTCGTGGGGATGCGAGCGAAACGACAATTACAATCTGTAATGATCAAGTTACGTGAGGATTTTTGGCCAGTCTATCGAACTTTAACAATTTGATTGTGCAATATCATCGTCAGTTTATATTTTTGTAGAGCCTTAATACTTTGATACAAAGTAGATTTTTAACGGAGAGTTTGATCCTGGCTCAGGATGAATGCTGGCGGCGTGCCTAACACATGCAAGTCGAGCGGCAGCGAGGGGTGCTTGCACCCTGTCGGCGAGCGGCGAACGGCTGAGTAACGCGTAGGAATTTGCCCCAAAGTGAGGAATAACTGCCCGAAAGGGTAGCTAATGCCGCATATGGTCTTCGGATTAAAGGATTTATCCGCTTTGGGAGAAGCCTGCGTTGGATTAGGTTGTTGGTAGGGTAATGGCCTACCAAGCCGACGATCCATAGCTGGTCTGAGAGGATGATCAGCCAGACTGGAACTGAGACACGGTCCAGACTCCTACGGGAGGCAGCAGTGAGGAATCTTCCACAATGGGCGAAAGCCTGATGGAGCAACGCCGCGTGAAGGATGAAGGCCTTCGGGTTGTAAACTTCTTTTATGAGTGAAGAATATGACGGTAACTCATGAATAAGCACCGGCTAACTACGTGCCAGCAGCCGCGGTCATACGTAGGGTGCAAGCATTATCCGGAGTGACTGGGCGTAAAGAGTTGCGTAGGCGGTTTAATAAGTGAATAGTGAAACCTGGTGGCTCAACCATACAGACTATTATTCAAACTGTTAAACTCGAGAATGGTAGAGGTAACTGGAATTTCTTGTGTAGGAGTGAAATCCGTAGATATAAGAAGGAACACCAATGGCGTAGGCAGGTTACTGGGCCATTTCTGACGCTAAGGCACGAAAGCGTGGGGAGCGAACCGGATTAGATACCCGGGTAGTCCACGCCGTAAACGATGGATACTAGCTGTTGGAGGTATCGACCCCTTCAGTAGCGAAGCTAACGCGTTAAGTATCCCGCCTGTGGAGTACGGCCGCAAGGCTAAAACATAAAGGAATTGACGGGGACCCGCACAAGCGGTGGATTATGTTCTTTAATTCGATGATAACCGAAGAACCTTACCAGGGCTTGACATCCAGGGAAGGTCTGCGAAAGTAGACTGTGCCTTTTGGAACCCTGTGACAGGTGATGCATGGCCGTCGTCAGCTCGTGTCGTGAGATGTTAGGTTAAGTCCTTCAACGAGCGCAACCCTTGTGAATAGTTGTATTTTTCTATTCAGACTGCCCCGGTAACGGGGAGGAAGGAGGGGATGATGTCAGGTCAGTATTTCCCTTACGTCCTGGGCTAGAAACGTAATACAATGGCTAGTACAATGCGCAGCGAAGCCGCGAGGTGAAGCAAATCGCATCAAAGCTAGTCCCAGTTCGGATTGCAGGCTGAAACTCGCCTGCATGAAGTCGGAATCGCTAGTAATCGCAAATCAGCAAGTTGCGGTGAATACGTTCCCGGGTCTTGTACACACCGCCCGTCAAACCATGAAAGTGACCAACACCCGAAGTCCGATTCGTCGGCCTAAGGTGGGGGGCATGATTGGGGTTAAGTCGTAACAAGGTATCCGTACCGGAAGGTGCGGATGGATTACCTCCTTTCTAGGGAGAATAAATGCCAATTTGTCGAGCAATCACAAATTGAGCTAGGTCGGTCTCGTAAATATGCTGAGCTTACATATTTACAATAGTCCTCTCGAGGACGAGACAAAGTTCAAAACCTTCTCTACGATAAACCGATTGATGAATTGCACAATCAAGTTGTTAATATAAAACCCTCTCGTCTATGAGAGGGTTTATTTTATGTGACAAAAGCTATCCTCTAAAGAATACGCCAATGAGGAGGTTCAGGATTATGCTGTGTAGGCTTAGCATGACAGCAAAGCCGATGCCACAAGTAATGAGCCCCCACATCTTAAAGCGATCATAACTACTGACTCCGCCAGCCAGGTTGTCTGCTATTTTTTGGTGGTAAACAGTAAACACTGCTCCAGCCCCTAAGATCAAGAGGCCTACTCCGAATGCGGTAAAACTAAATTCATACATATGTACAATTATACACTTGTCATAATAAAAAAGATACGGTACAATGTAATAAGTCTTGGCGATTGGGGGCATAGCTCAGTTGGCTAGAGCACCTGCTTTGCAAGCAGGGGGTCCAGGGTTCGAGTCCCTGTGCCTCCACCATCAAGACTGAATGAGGGCGATTAGCTCAGCTGGTTAGAGCGCGTCACTGATAATGACGAGGTCGGAGGTTCAAGTCCCTCATCGCCCACCATTTATGATCATCTGTTCGATCATATGGGCGCTTAGCTCAGTTGGCTAGAGCATCTCGTTTACACCGAGAGGGTCGGGGGTTCGAGTCCCTCAGCGCCCACCATGAATTTTGTTAGCGAATTTATCTATTAAGCAACAATTTTTTAATCAATGTCTGCATCGTATCAATGAAATATCCGTCCATGTCGTGGGCGGATATTTCATTGTGATTACGGTCTGCTTAGGTATAACACTTTAGCCTAATTATTGCGACAAATGAGGCTATTTAGTTGCTGCCCGACAGAGTAACTGTTCACGATTATCATCTTGTTTCTGGTGTTATAATTTGTTAATTTAGAGATAGTATGAGTGAGCAACTGCCAGATAGTACACTCCCTGTTGATAAAAGAAAATGGTACGAACATAGTCCTAGAGAACTTGTTGCCAGGGCGCTAGGAAGAGCTTCCATAAAAGGAGCTCCAAAAGAACCGATTTCTATGAGGATTGCAAACTTTCTGTGTGAGAAGGAAGGTGACAAGTGGAGTGAGGAACGCCTCAAGCCTGATTCGTGGCGTCGTATGCCGCCTGGAATGCGCAGTGCTAAAGGAGGTTTGGGGTTAGACCAGACTGCCGATAGTACGGTGGAACCGGGATTGGTGATTGAGCTTAAGGAAGGTGGCGCGAAGGAGCGCACGGGGAAGCAGATTTTAGCAAAACGGGAAGCTCGTGAACGGGGCGATTGATGCATATTCTGTTCAGGAGAAGTAACGTGACGATATTCAGGATTAATGATTGTCCAAGATTGGAACTAGGATTACTTGCTTAATGGAGAGATGGTTATTATACTGCTAGAGTATGTATAAATATCTTGTTAAGCCACTATTATTTTTATTAACGCCTGATTTTACGCATAGGCTAATTATTTTCTGTGGTCGTATGGCGCAAGCAATACCACTCATCCGTTGGATGGTCCGTAAAATGTGGAGTTTTCAAGACAGAGCACTGCAGCAGGAGATTGATGGCGTTACTTATCGCAATCCAGTTGGTTTGTCAGCAGGATTTGATAAGAATATTCAGTTGTCGTCACTAATGGGAGATGTTGGATTTGGTTTTGCTTCGGGTGGATCGGTGACGTTGGAGCCAAGAAAGGGCAATCGACGTCCTTGGTTTCACCGTTTGCCAAAGACAAAATCGGTGGTGGTATATGCTGGTATGCCAAATTATGGGCTGAAGAAAATCAGTCGCCACATTATTAAGAATAGGTCACGTGTTCAGGGTGTGCCGACAGTTGTTTCGGTGGCTGTTATCGCCAATAAATCTACGAAAGACGCATTTGGTCCGCGCGTTTCAGAGGACCTGATCATTAAGGATGTAAAAAAGGCTGTAGAATATATCGTGAAGCATCAATTGGCGAGCGTTGTAGAGATCAACATCTCTTGTCCAAATGCAGGTAAAGAACCGTTTATCTATCCGGAGACGTTGGACATGCTACTACGAGAGATGGACGATATAGAGAGAAATGTGCCGTTTTGGGTAAAAATGCCACATTTGTATGATATGCAGCAGTTTGACTCACTGTTGCAGACTATTGTGAGACATAATATCCAAGGTGTGACGGTGGCTAACTTAGTGAAAGATCGCACGATGGTGACCATCAAAGATCCACTAACCGATGAAATCCGTGGTGGGTTGAGTGGTGAGCCGACGCGTGAACATAGTTTGGAATTAATTCATCATGCATATCGGAAGTATGGTGACAGATTGACGATTATTGGCGTGGGTGGAATTTTTACAGCTGAAGATGCGTACGCTAAGATCAGGGCTGGTGCTAGTTTGGTGGGTTTGATCACGGGGTTGTTCTTTGAGGGTCCGCAATTGATCGGACGCATAAACCGCGAGCTGGTAACATTGCTCAAAAATGATGGTTTTTCTCATATTTCCGAGGCGGTTGGTGCCGATTTTAAGGAAAAGCCAAAAAAGTCGAAAAAAAGTTAAAAAAACTATTGCAAAACAACTGCAGCTGCTGTATAGTTAATTACTAGTTACGCGAATGTTCAGGTGAACCTCTGGCGATACACTGCAAAACGTGCGAGGGCAGTGAAAAATCAATCGAGTGTAGATAGATGTGTCAAGATCTTGACTTATCGGTTGTGCACTCAAAGTGTGAGGCACTGATCATTAACAATTTGAAGAGAAGAAATTGAGTTTTTAATTGACGGTATTAGTTTATTGGTAGATTCCAATTACTAGTTAAGTCAATGCATAAAAAGGTACTCAAGGGCACTAAATGGATGCCTAGACGTATATTACCGATGAAGGACGTGGAAGACTGCGATAAGCCTCGGGAAGCTGTCAACAAGCTTTGATCCGGGGATTTCCGAATGGGGAAACCCAGCATGAGTCATGTCATGTTGCCACTTGCTGAACACATAGGCAAGCGAGCGGGAACCATCTGAACTGAAACATCTTAGTAGGATGAGGAAGAGAAAGTAAATAACGATTGCGAAAGTAGTGGCGAGCGAAATCGCAACAGCCCAAACCTTTTAAGTTTTTGCCTATTTATTTAGGCAAATAAGTTGATAGACGAATACTTAATAAGGGGTTGTGATATTACATATGACCAAGTCAGAGCATTTGAATTCGTTCAAATAATCTGATTTGTGATACCAGGCTATCAACTGGTAGTAAGGTAAGAAAATGGCGTGGTTAGCAGAATAGTTTGAATGACTAGCCAAAGAGCGTGAAAGCCGTGTACGCGAAAACGACGCTGACCTTATGTATGTTTTATCGAGTAGGACGGGGCACGAGAAACCCTGTTTGAATCTGGCTGGACCACCAGCCAAGGCTAAATATAATATACGATCGATAGTGAACTAGTACAGCGATGGAAAGGTGAAAAGAACCCCGGGAGGGGAGTGAAATAGATCCTGAAATTTAGTGCCTACAAGGAGTCGGAGCCGGCTTGTCCGGTGACGGCGTGCTTTTTGTAGAACGATCCAGCGAGTTAATTTTTACAGCGAGGTTAAGTCAATTGACGGAGCCACAGTGAAAGCGAGCCTGAATAGGGCGTTTAGTTGTAAGGATTAGACCCGAAACCGGGTGACCTAACCATGAGCAGGTTGAAGCCACTGTAACAGGTGGTGGAGGACCGAACCAGGATACGCAGCAAAGTGTTTGGATGACTTGTGGTTAGCGGTGAAATGCCAATCGAACTCGGAGATAGCTGGTTCTCCTCGAAATAGCTTTAGGGCTAGCGTCGTGTTAGTAGCACATGGGGGTAGAGCTCTGTAAAGGACTGGGGCGGGCAACTGTACCCACCCTTAACAAACTACGAATACCATGTGTGTAACCACGGCAGTTAGAACATCGGTGCTAAGATCGGTGCTCGAAAGGGAAACAGCCCAGACCATCATCTAAGGTCCCTAAATTAACGTTCAGTGGGAAACAAGGTGAGATTTCTTAAACAGCTAGGATGTTGGCTTAGAAGCAGCCATTCATTTAAAGAGTGCGTAACAGCTCACTAGTCAAGAGATCTTGCGTGGAAAATGTAACGGGGCTAAAACGTTATACCGAAGATATGGATGTCAGATTTATCTGGCGTGGTAGAGGAGCGTTCCTATCAGCGGTGAAGTCGAATCGGAAGGTTCGGTGGAGCGGTAGGAAGTGAGAATGCTGGAATGAGTAACCATAAGAGAGGTGAGAATCCTCTCGGCCGTAAGAGCAAGGTTTCCTGAGCCATGGTAATCATCTCAGGGTTAGTCGGGCCTAAGCCGAGGCGCAGAGCGTAGGCGATGGACATCAGGTTAATATTCCTGAACCGGTTAAGTTTTGTACACTGTTCACGGGGAAGTAATCGAAGCGGATTCATGGTTTATCCGTCCAACCGAGCGGGAACGCAAAGGGAGTGAAAGTGATTCTTCGGAGTCGCGATTTTGGTGAAAGCCCTGGCTAGAAAAGCAGGTGTACGCGTGGACTTAGCCGCCCGTACCGCAAACCAACACAGGTGCTCGAGTCGAGTAGACTCAGGCTTACGAGCGAACCTTCGCTAAGGAACTCGGCAATACAGCGACCGTAACTTCGGGATAAGGTCTGCCCCCACTTCGGTGGATATCAGCCGCGTTCACTCAGTGAATAATAGGTTAAAGAGTACATTTTTAATCACAAAACGAATTTTCTGAGATAGAGCAAACAAAATTGTTCTTTTGAACGCGAATCTCTGACATCTAACGATGTGGGGGCCGCAGCAAAAGAGCCCACGGAACTGTTTATCAAAAACACAGGTCTCTGCTAACACGAAAGTGGATGTATAGGGGCTGACTCCTGCCCAATGCTGGAAGGTTAAGGGGAGCGCTTCACGGTGCGAACTGAAGCCCTAGTCAATGGCGGCGGTAACTATAACCGTCCTAAGGTAGCGAAATTCCTTGTCAGGTAAGTTCTGACCCGCACGAATGGAGTAATCATGTGGGCACTGTCTCAGCGAAGGACTCGGTGAAAGTGCATTGGCGGTAAAGATGCCGTCTGTCCGTACCAGGACGAAAAGACCCCATGGAGCTTTACTACAGCTTTACATTGAATACGGTTTCAACATGTGTAGCATAGGTGGGAGACGTTGAAGCAGATACGCCAGTATTTGTGGAGTCACCAAGTGAAATACCACCCTTGTTGTGATTGTGTTCTCACGCTGACCGTTATCCGGTTAGCGGACCGTGTATGGTGGGTAGTTTAACTGGGGCGGTTGCCTCCTAAAGAGTAGCGGAGGCGTTCAAAGGTTGGCTAACTTCGGATGGAAATCGAAGTGATAGTGTATGCGCATAAGCCAGCTTGACTGTGAGGAGTACATTCCAATCAGAGACGAAAGTCGGAGCAAGTGATCCGCTGTACGTACATTTGTACATGAATGTGGGATCGACAGCGCAAACGGATAAAAGTTACCCTGGGGATAACAGGCTTATAGCGCCCAATAGTTCACATAGACGGCGCTGTTTGGCACCTCGATGTCGGCTCATCACATCCTGGAGGGGGAGCACCTTCCAAGGGTTCGGCTGTTCGCCGATTAAAGTGGTACGCGAGCTGGGTTCAGAACGTCGTGAGACAGTTCGGTTTATATCCGGTATGGACGATAGGAAACTTGAGAGGATCTACCCCTAGTACGAGAGGACCGGGGCGGACGCACCTCTGGTGTATCGATTGTGGCCACCTGCTGCATTGTCGAGTAGCTATGTGCGGACTAGATAAGCGCTGAAAGCATATTAAGCGCGAAACTAACCTCAAGATAAGGTTTCCCTATGAGGACACAGAAAGACTATCTGTTTGATAGGCGCAAGGTGGAAGTGCAGTAATGCATGGAGCTAAAGCGTACTAATAGTCCCATTGCCTTTTTATGTCCTTGTCCGTGGAGTTTATGTTTGCATAAACATTACGGATAAGGTAGATTTGACTAGTAATTGGTGTGTATCATCACACTATAGTTGATTAAAAATTCATCCGTGCAGAAAGTTGTTGGACATCGAAGCAAGGCTTCCCCGGGTTGCCTGAATGGAACCTATGAGGAGCAAGCCTTACTTCGGTGCCCATGGCGAGGAGGAAACACCTGTTCCCATTCCGAACACAGAAGTTAAGCTCCCCAGCGGCGATCATACTGCGAAAGTGGGAAACTAGCACGGTGCCGAATTATATAAAAACCACCCGAATAGGGTGGTTTTTATTATATGAACCTGTTTATCATTATCTTTATGTATTTAAGTAACTATTCAAACAACTAACAAACAAAATAGCGCCCTTGAACGGGGCGCTTTTATATATTCTCGAATCTCGCAGAAGACGAGAACTGTGTGGTGAACATCACTACTCTTTGAGTGTAACCTAATATGTAGATAATGTAAATATTGACAAAGTATTAGCAGTATGCTATTATGTACTCATAACACATATCATGTGTGATATATAAAGGTGAGGGTTTCCACAATAATGCATGTGGAAATCTTTTTAATAGTGGAGGAAAACTTTCATGGCAGGAACAAAAGCAGGTGGTAAGAAAGCGGCAGCTAAAAATTTGGCAAAAGACCCAAACTTTTACGCAAAAATTGGCGCTAAAGGTGGACGTAACAGTCGTACTGGCGGCTTTGCTGCTAACCCAGCATTGGCTCGTATCGCTGGTGCTAAAGGCGGCAGGATTTCACGTCGCCGCAAGACAACAGCTGTCTCAGCTGACTAGTTAAATCTTATTTTGGTGATCGGTAACACACCTTGGAATGCCAGGTGTGTTATTTTATTGTGCGAATTAGGCGGCAGGTTCTTGCCTCATTGACCTGCCACTGGACGTGACAATGCATGCAAGAATAGGTATCTTTTGCCTTCTGTAGCCCGATAGCTCCGCAATAAGGACAACTACTGCGGGAGGTGAGCCATGATCGATAGGAATCAAGCGAGTCCTGGACAACATTGTCGTCCATAGTTAGCGATACACCATAGCGTGGCGCTAGAACCTTAGTGCAGTATTCCCAGGCCTCTCGCTCCATCTCTATGAGCTGAATGTCTCGAGAGAAGGTCTGGTGACCAAGCTCGGCGTGAGCAATCTCGTGAAGTAGCTGAGCAGGCGAATGATGCTTAGTATCAACTGTAATCGTTTTAGCGGCTGGTGTCCAACTAAAATCATCACCAGTAGTAATGGTGTAATTCGGAAAGTCACGCCTAACTAACAGGAGTAATTCATCCATCGACATAGTAAAACTAGTATACCATGTTACTTTACAGAGGTAGAACAGATGTGCTATAATGACTCGTAATAGACAAATGTGCAAATGTGGAGACTAGTATGAAACAGACCAATCAACAAAGAGGCTCAGTGATGACTTTTACGGTGGTAGGAGTAATACTGGCTATTTTGGCGCTTGGTTTGTTGTATACTGCTCGTCAGCAAGATAACAATGCTGTAGTGCCTGTAGCGACAGATAACAATTCACAAAAACAAGAACTTGCCCAAAAAGATGAAAAATCCGAACAAAACAAATCTGAAACATCTAAGCCAAACACCACGACCAACACCCAGTCAAATAACTCACAAAAACAAGAACAGCCTAAGAACCAGTCTACGGGCAATGCTCAGAAGCCATCAGTGACACAGCAGCCCGCCCCTACTACTCCGACTGGCCCTGCCACTCCAGCTGCTCCTGCCGCCGCTACTAATGGCGGTAGCACTGCGAATCTACCGACAACCGGTCCAGCTGATCACATTGGGGAATTATTGGTCGTTGGAGTTATTCCAGGTATGGCAGTCGCATACGTCCGTTCTCGGAAGGTTGTATAGTCTCTCTTTGACTTTTGCTAACAGATTGTGGTACTATAAAGATAGCTTGATGTCTACTTTTTTAGTGTGACTCAAAAATATTAATTTTAAGGAAGGAGTCTGAAAAGACTTATGGCAAATGCCACAATTACAATGGATGACCTGCTGGCACAAGCAGGCGATAATGTTAAACAATTGACAGCTGGTGAAGTAGTTCACGGTACAGTTTTGTCAGTAAAGAAGCACGAGGTGTTGATTGACCTGGGGCCGTTGGGCGTTGGTTTGGTCCCAAGGCGTGAAGTCGGTTTTTCAAAGACTTGCGCTGTTGGTGACGAAGTTACCGCAAGTGTTATTGATACAGAACTTGACAACGGATACAGCCTGTTGAGCCTGCGCAAAGCGGCTAAGGATCGAGGCTGGGATGAAGTTACTGAGAAGCTGGAGAGTGGTGAAATCATCACGATTACCCCATATGACGCAAACCGTGGCGGTTTGTTGGTTGAATACGAAGGGGTTCGCGGTTTCTTACCGGTATCTCAATTGTCAGCTGAGCACTACCCACGAGTCGGTTCAAGCGACAAGGATGAAATTTTGCAGCGTTTGAATGCGTTGGTTAATGTTGAAATGAAAGTTCGCGTATTGGACGCTGACCGAAAAGCTAACAAGTTGATCTTCTCTGAAAAAGAAGCTATCAAAGAAGGATTGGCAGAACGATTTAAGCAATTGTCAATCGGTGACACAGTTCGTGGTGTTGTTACCGGTGTTGTTGACTTTGGTGTGTTCGTGAATGTTGAAGGCATTGAAGGCCTGGTGCACATCTCAGAAATCAGCTGGGAGCGCGTCAGTAGCCCAAGCGACTACGTAAAAGTTGGCGAGACGATCGAAGCAAAGATCATCGCTATCGACAAGGACCGCTTGAGCCTCAGTATGAAGCAACTAACCCCAGACCCTTGGTTGAAGGAAGTTGAACAATTCAAGTCAGGTGATCAAGTCGAAGGAACGGTTACTCGCATCACTCCGTTTGGCGCTTTCGTACAACTAAGTCCAGCAGTTGAGGCATTGGTTCATGTGTCTGAACTGGGCGGTGACGGCACTGATCCAGAGAAGGTGTTCACTTTGAATGAGCGCAAGAGTTTTACGGTGCTTGATATTGATAAAGAGAGCCGTAAGATCTCTTTGACACTTGGTGAAGCAAAGAAAAAATAATTAGAACAAAATCCCTGAGGCGTGGTGACGTACCAGAGGTGAGAGGAGCTTATCATGGCAGAAAAAATTGTCAAAATTGCAGATTCAGTAACTGTCGGTGAGCTTGCAGAGACCCTTGGTTTATCCGTGACCACGCTGATTGGTGAGTTGTTCAAAAACGGTATCGCCGCAACAATCAATCAACGCCTTGATTTTGATACCGCTCAGATCGTAGTGGAAGAACTTGGCTTGGATGTGCAGCTGGAGCGCAAACAGGCGGCTGCTGCAGATACACCATTGCGTCATGTGCATCAGTTGACAGATAAAGCTGTAGCGCGTCCGCCTATCGTAGCGGTTATGGGACACGTCGACCACGGTAAAACGAGCTTGCTTGACGCTATTTTGGATAAAAAGACTGCTGAGGGTGAAGCTGGTGGCATCACGCAGCATATTAGCGCTTATCAAGCGGAGCGTAACGGCAGAACAATCACACTACTTGATACACCTGGTCACGAAGCGTTTGCTGCACTAAGGCAGCACGGAGCGGTTTTGACTGATGTGGTGATCATCGTGGTGGCGGCCGATGATGGTGTTAAACCTCAGACGGTGGAAGCTATCCGGTTTGCGCGTTCTGCGAATGCAAAGATTGTGGTGGCGATTAACAAGATCGATAAGGATACCGCTAACCCACAATTGGTAAAGACGCAATTGGCCTCTGAGCATGGACTTAACCCTGAAGAATGGGGCGGTGACACGGTCATGGTTGAGGTGAGCGCCAAGACAGGTCAAAACCTTGATAAATTGCTGGATATGGTCCTGTTGGTGGCAGATATGGAAGACCTGCGTGCGGACGTTGATACACCAGCGGAAGGGCTGGTGATTGAGGCGCATATGGAGACTGGTCGTGGTGCCGTGGTTGGTTTGTTGGTGGAACATGGACAGCTGAAACCATCGCACTACTTGGTTGCGGGGACGGCTTATGGTCGGGTGCGCACCATGTTGGACTTTCGTGGTAAGGCCATGAAACTAGCGGGCCCTTCAACACCAGTGAATGTGACAGGATTTAAGGAATTACCACAGTTTGGGGATAGTTTTGTCATCGCGAAAAATGAAAAAGAAGCGCGACAAATGGCAGCTAAAGCCAAGCTAGAACAGGAGCGTCGTGCGGCAACTACCAACGTGACAGGCGCTGATATCCTCAAGATGATGAATCAGAAACATGATGCACAAGAATTTAACGTCATCATCAAGGCTGACGTGCAGGGCTCTCTCACCTCAGTTATTGATAGTTTGAAATTGATCGAGACAAATGGTGAAGTTGAACTGCGGGTAATTGGTCATGGCGTGGGTAATATCTCCGAAAATGATATTCATCTAGCAACTGGTGAAAATACTGTCATTTACGGCTTCAACGTTGACCTGCCGCCTGCTGTTAAGCGGTTGGCTTCTCGTGAGAAAGTGGAAGTACGCCTATACCGAGTGATTTATGAACTACTGGACGATGCAAGGTTGTCCATGGAGAATCTTTTGGCTCCAGAGGTAGTAGAGACAGAGATCGGTGCGCTTAAGGTGAAGGGTGTGTTCCGTACGATGCGTGAAGAGGTGATCGCTGGTGGTGAAATGATGCGTGGAAAGGTTTCAAAGGGCCTCCTGGCTCGTTTAAAACGTAAAGGTGAACAGATAGCCGAAGTTGAGGTTTCAAGCGTACAGCGCCAGCAGCAAGAGGCTAAAGAAGTATTTGAAGGTGAAATGTGTGGCTTGAGCCTGAAAACCGCCAAGAAAATTGTGGTAGAAGAAGGCGATGAGCTCGAGTTCTTTACGCGTGAGCTGGTGAAAAAGACGCTCTAGATAGAATATTTAAGCAAGGTTATTGACTTTTTTGATAATTTGTGCTAGTATTTCTTTAGAGAAAAACTCCAACTAATCTTGGCACACCCAAGTGAAAGGAACCACCACGAATGAATAAAGAAACGCCTGCGCCACGTCCAACTACTGGGGACTATGTGGAAACTCATTGGGATGAGTTAGATCCTAGAGTTCAGGCATATTATACCAAGAAACAAGAGATAGAGCAGGGATTGAAGGCAGACGAGAACCCTGAAGGTTTGAGCCTGTACGAGCAAGCACAGCGTGATAAATACCTTGACGAGGGCGAGACTTCTCAATTGTCTCCTGAAGCTCCGGCGAAAGTTAAGACTCCAGACGAGAACCCTGAAGGTTTGAGCCTGTACGAGCAAGCACAGCGTGATAAATA
>CAURPR010000003.1:0-104348 GCA_963527295.1 uncultured Candidatus Saccharibacteria bacterium
TAGGCCGGTTCTTTCTCGGCGTTGGCGATGGCGGTGCGGAGGGCAGATAGGTCAGATTTTGGCAGTGTTGCAGTCACGTGTAGTGTCCCAGAGAAAGCAAACGGCTTACCATTAACAGTTATCTGCTTATTCCAGTTGGCCTGCAACGCATGCGGTTGACCGTCATATACTGGCGCTGCAACTTTTAATTTACCAATTGCTTCATTGACCAAAGTGGCCGTATTCTCAATGGCAATTGGTGCGCCAGTTGCGTCTTTCAAAGGTGAATTGAATACCTCAGATTCAGTGGTCATGCTGCCCTGCTGGTTTTCTAGCTTCAAAGAGGTAAGACGATTTAAGCCTGCCAAAGGCTGTGCATTCATGATCGTACTGTAGTCTAACCGCAGTTCAGTAAGTTGAGTCATTCGTCCAATTGCAGCAATCTCATCCTCGCTCAGCTGCCCCCCAGTCAAGCGCAAAGAGGTCAGAGCTGGCGCACCAACAAGAGATTGAGCATTGACAACTTTAGTCTTTCGACCATAGTCATAGAAAGAGATTTTCTTTAATGAGTTCTTACTACCTGCAAATGTTGATAGGTCTAACGTCTGATTGGTACCGCTCATCGAGATTTGCTCGAGCTTGTTCAGAGATGACAAAGGACTATAGTTCGCAACAACATTTTCCGACAAGTTCACACTACGCAGCTCAGACAAGCCAGCCAATGGCTGAATATCAGCAACCTTATTGCCTGACAGCTGCAATGCGCGCAGCTTAGTGAGACCAGCGAGCGGCTGCAAATTAGTAATTGCGTGATTACCCAGTGATAGTTCAGTTACATTTTTAGCGTGTTCCAAACCAGTCAAATCCTTAATTCTCTGGTCTTCTGTAATATTACCGGTATTATCGACATACATGCGATCAATGGTTAGCATTTCTTGAGCAGTAATCGCTTGAGTATCGCTACGGGTTTTCCCTGAGATTTCAGCTAACCTCTTGTTCAACAACTGGCGCAACCTGGCATCAGGGATGTTAACACCCTGCGCTGCTGGAGGTTGTGGAGGTGTTGGAGAATTGGTTGAATCCATATAAGCATTTACCAAAGCACCTCGGTTCACTGCTACGCCAGGCTTGACTTGTTGACCGCTTGGGTCAATTGCTGATGCAACCTCAGCTGACAATGGCTTACCTGAGCTAATCGCCGGACTACCCGCCTTCAAGTTGTAGTTACTCTTGCGATAGTCAGTATTCTGTTCAGCTTCTTTGATGAAGTATGGGTTATTGGCACGCGTACCAAACAGATCAAGAGAATGTGCGTCACGACCATCAATTGATGACCGAACGCGACTGTCCTTGGCGATGTCTTTCACGTTGGCAAACAGAATATCAAGACGATTCGGCACATCCGCTAAGTCCCAGGTCATAATCGTGCCTTCATTTTGTAAACTACTGCGGTAGTAGGCGTTGTAGTCAAAACCTTTGAACATGTCATTGGTATAGGTGCCAGGACCAGTATGGTTCGGCCCACCAGTACTTCTGACAGGGTAGGACCAAAGTGGCGCGCCAGTGTCACCAGAGATGACTGCGCGAGAGGAAATGATATTGTTGTACATTTCTAGACCAGTCAGATTCCAACTCAAACCTTTGCCAGCAGACCATGATTCAAGCGATTTACAAATTTGTGGGTTGTGAGCATCTCGCTCATTACAACCGTCCGTACGAGCATCCTCATTTAGCATGATCGGTCGGTTAGTTCGAGAGATGGTGTTGTTGTACACTTTGGAATTTGAACTACTTGAGACGCTAATACCAGCACCCGAGCCTTCAATGATGTTTGACGCGATGATCGTACCGTCTGAAACCTCATCAAAGATCGCGGTAGTTGTGTTGATGAAGAAGTTATTGACGATTTTCGCCTTAATACAACCTTCATCGCACCAGACACCTGCTGTACCATTGCGCACATAATAGTCATTGCCGGTTGAAGCAGGATTCTTTGAGTTATCAACCACATTACCTCGGAACGTAAAGTTCTCAATGTGCGTCACTTTTATCTCAGAAACAGTACACCATGCCAAACAGACTGAACCATTGGTCAGATAATTTGCTGCGTTATTCTCTGTAAAGATGTTATTTTCAAATGTTGTATTGTGTGCACGGTTAGCTCCTGCGCCATTACCACCATTGCCGATAAATTTGTTATTAACTATGCGCGCACCTTGTGCATCAGTATTGAAACCGACTGAGGAGCTTTGCGTAAAGATAGAGTCTTGGACGACTGAGCCACGACCATTTACCACGATCATACTGGTCCCAACCTGATCTTCGGCCAAGTCACGATCCCAAGACCAACTCTGTACTGGTGAGTACTGTGCAACATTGATAGCTTTCATCGTGAAATTAGAGCCATCATCAGCCTGACGACCACCAACAGAGAAAGCGCGTGCTCGGTTGGTAATCTCTGTAGTACCGCTAGATGGGTCAGAGCCAACATAATATGTCAAATCATCTTCTGTGCCGACGTTAAAGCCTGCGCGATTGTTGGTAGGGTCTTTTAGGGTAGTTGGATTCTTGTCTTCAACATAGAATTTACCAGGGCCAACCTTGCTTTTTGCATCGACTTGTTCCAGTGGTTGATCGTCAATAAACATCTGCTCTGGGTAAGCAGCCATACCTTCTTTGGATGGGTTGGGGTTAACCGTACAAACACGACAGAAATTACGGAATTTACCCGTAGTCTTCCACATGTTGCCTTCTTTAGTCCATCGATCTGCCGATACAATATCGCTACCCTTCATCCAGACTTCAGCATGAGGGGCAGCCTGGAAGGTAATATTTTTCTTCGTGACAAAGAAATGAGGCTCTCGGTAAGCACCGCTCTTGGCTACAACCGTTCCTCCATCAGAAACGGCCTGTAAGCCTCGCCTAAAGGTCGCGAACGGTCGCGCTTCGGTACCATTCCCAGAATTGTCATTACCATCTGGCGAAATCCATGCCACATTGGTTGTCGGCACTGGATAATTAGTATCCATCGCTTTATATTTTTTGTGGACACTAGCCGCTTGTGCCATAAATGGATGTGTCAAAACCAACGCAAAAACTATTACAGCTGCGGCTGCCGGTATTGCTAGTTTGGCGACACGTTGATTCCTTTTTGATATACGAAGACGTACCATCCCTATTTTTCTCCCTCTCCTCAGTTGTGTGTATTAAAACTACCTGCCACCAGTGTAGCATGAGCGATTTCGTCCTGTCAAATTGTCAACTACTGTTTTTTGTCCTATAATGATTATCCATGATGCACGCTTTTGTAGACTTTATTATTCACTTTGGCATTATCGCCGTTTTATTTGTTGTATTTGCCGAGTCAGGTCTATTGTTTGGGTTTATTTTCCCTGGCGATAGTCTACTATTCACTGCTGGTTATATGATACAACAACACATTTTGCCAATTGACATTTCGATATTCGTGCTTTTACTTATCATCGCGGCCATTGCCGGAGACTCAGTCGGTTATACCTTCGGTCACAAGGTAGGCCGAAAATTGTTTGAACGAAAAAACTCGCGCTTATTCAAACGTAAGTATCTCATCCAAGCTGAGAAGTTTTATGAAAAACATGGCGCTATCACGGTGATTCTGGCGCGATTTGTACCAGTTGTGCGCACATTCGCCCCAATCGTAGCCGGCGCAGGCAAAATGCATTATCGAACTTTCTTATTGTTTAATGTTATTGGCGGCATCTTATGGGCGTCACTATTTACCTACCTGGGCTTCTTTGCTGGCAAAGCCCTGACTGAAGCTGGCATCAATGTCGAGGTTACTGCCCTGATCATCATTTTCCTGTCAGTCTTACCGATGGTTATTCACGCGCTCAAGCAAGAGTCCACCAAGGCAGCCATCAAAAAACAATTGTCTGTTCTATTTTCAAAGAGCAAACAACCAAAGTCAGCTGCTAAAAAGCGCAAATAACATTCTTGCATCTAACGAGGCTGTCTATTTCAACAGCGGCTTGAGGTACTTACCGGTAAATGACTCTGTGTTCTTGGTAATGTCTTCTGGCGTTCCGCTAGCAACCACCGTACCGCCACCCATACCACCTTCTGGGCCCATATCAATGATCCAGTCTGCTGACTTGATGACATCCAAATTGTGCTCAATCACGATCATACTGTTTCCACCTTCAACAAGCTTATGCAAAATCCCCAACAATCGCTTAACATCAGCCGAATGCAACCCGGTGGTTGGCTCATCCAAAATATACATAGTTTTGCCCGTTGAGCGTTTTGATAACTCAGTCGCTAATTTGATGCGCTGCGCTTCCCCGCCAGAGAAGGTGGTTGCCGGCTGGCCCAAACGAATATAGCCCAGACCAACCTCCACTAACGTCTCAAGCTTCCGATGAATAGATGGGATGCTATCAAAGAATTCGGCAGCTTGTTCCACCGTCATTTCCAGCACATCAGAGATAGTGCGGTCTTTATAGGTAATTTCTAGCGCCTCACGGTTGTACCGCTTGCCTTTACATTCGTCACACATCACATACACGTCTGGCAAAAAGTGCATTTCAATTTTTATCACGCCATCACCCTGACAATTTTCACAGCGACCGCCCTTGACGTTAAAACTAAATCGGCCTGCCTTGTAGCCACGAACATTCGCTTCTGGCGTGGCGGCAAATAATTCACGAATTGGCGTAAATATACCTGTGTAGGTAGCTGGGTTTGAGCGCGGCGTACGACCAATCGGCGACTGGTCGATGACGATGGCTTTGTCTAGCAGCTTAATGCCGTCGATGCGATCGTGTTTACCTGGCACCACTTGCGAACGGTTGAGACGAGCCGCTAGTTCTTTCGCTACAATGTCATTAACCAGCGTCGATTTACCACTACCAGACACACCAGACACCACCGTCATCAGTCCCAACGGAAACGCCACGTCAATATTCTTCAAATTATTTTCCCGAGCACCGCGTACAATCAGTTGCTGATCCTGGTTTGGCTTTCTGCGCTTTTTTGGTACTGCAATTTTTTCTACGCCGCTCAAGTAGCGACCAGTGATACTGTCTGGATTTTTCGCTACTTCTTCAGGCGAACCCATGGCGACGATTTGCCCGCCTTTCGAACCAGCACCCGGCCCCATGTCGACCAAAAAGTCACTTTGGCGGATGGTATCTTCATCGTGCTCCACCACCAGCACTGTATTACCAAGATCACGCAGACGCTTCAGGGTATCAATAAGCCTGTCATTATCTCGCTGATGCAAGCCAATGGACGGCTCATCCAGAACATACAGCACACCCTGCAAACCCGAGCCGATTTGTGTCGCTAGCCGAATGCGCTGCGCCTCACCGCCGCTCAGTGTGTTAGCCGCCCGACCCAGTTCCAGATAGTTCAAGCCAACATTACTCATAAATCCAAGCCGTGCCTTGATCTCCTTTAATATCAGCCGTGCAATCGTCGTTTCCTGTTCCGTCAATTTGAGCTTGTGTGTAAATAAGTCCAACGCATCATCAACACCCAAGTCACAAACATCAACAATATTAAGCCCGTGAACTGTCACTGCCAAGACTACTGGTTTGAGGCGAGCGCCCTTGCAGACATAGCATGCCCGCTCGCGCATAAATCGTTCAATGTCTTTGCGCATAAATTCACTGTCAGTCTCACGATGCCGCCGTTCTAAGTTCGGGATCACCCCTTCATAGGTTGTGTCATAATGCCGACCACTGCCAAGCTCAATGCGATACTTTTGCGCCCCTGTCCCATACAAAATTGTCTGTTTAGCTTCATCAGACAGTTTCTTAACAGGCGTTCGCACACTAAAGCCATGTGCCTCGGCAACGGCCATGATTTTTTTCATATAGAAATTGTCGACATTGACGCGGTTGTACGGTCTGATGGCTCCTTCAGCGATAGTCAAATTGTCATTAAACACCAGCTCCGGATCAATCTCCATGCGACTACCCAAACCAGTACAGCTTGGACAAGCTCCCTGGGGCGCGTTAAAACTAAACAGTCGTGGTTCCAGCTCAGGAATATCCTCTTCAGGATGATCAACACAGGCATACCGCTGCGAAAACGTTCGTACCTGATCGTCATCGGCGTCCAAAACCTCCACAATCCCCTGACCTAATTCCAAGGCTTGCTCGACGCTTTGAGACAACCGACCAGTCAATTCACTGTTCAATACCAAGCGGTCAACCACCAGCTCAATCGAGTGCTTGTAGCTCTTTTGCAGCTCTGGAAATTCGTCCAGGGCATATACCACGCCATCAACCCTAACACGAGCATAACCCAGCCGACGGTACTGCTCAGGGATGTGCGCAAACTCACCTTTTTTATTTTTGACGATTGGCGCCAACAGTAAAATCCGGTGTCCGTCATACTGTTTGATGATTTCTTGGATGATGGCTTCGGTGGTGCGCCGCGACACTGCTTTGCCGCAAATTGGACAGTGCGGCACACCGATGCGCGCAAACAACAGTCGCAAATAGTCGTAAATCTCAGTCACTGTCGCTACCGTTGAGCGTGGATTGCGGCTGGTTGATTTTTGGTCAATCGAAATAGCGGGACTCAAGCCATCGATGCTATCGACATCAGGCTTATCCATCGTTCCCAAAAACTGCCGAGCATACGAGTTCAAGCTCTCCATATAACGGCGCTGGCCCTCAGCATAAATCGTGTCAAATGCCAGACTTGATTTGCCTGAACCACTCAGGCCAGTAATGACCACGAACTTATCGCGCGGCAATTCCACGCTAACATTTTTCAGATTGTGCTCACGGGCACCTTTGACTCGAATAACCTCCGGCATAGCCGCTCTATTATACCGGTTTCTTATCTTTTTTTCCAGACATTGCCTAAATATTGGATTATATATCACCATATATTGCTTATGATTGCAAGTCAAGCTTTTATCTGTTACAGTTACAATATATGCGAAGGTTGAGTGTTTACTTACTGCTAATTATTGGTGCGGTTTTCATCACACCAGTGCTATTTGACCAGCTTTGTATGTTCGTGTTTCTTGGCAAGATTCCGTTTTTGAACGTTAATTTGTCAGCTACCTCCATGATCATTTTCTGGCTGGCTCTTGTGCCAATCTGCCGCATTTTGCGAGCAGCCATTCCGGTATCATTTGACGATATCAAAGAACTCATCCAATACATTTCCCGAAAACACATAAACAACAGCGTGTTGTACCAGAGCCATGACCTAACCTTGCTATTTGTCTATCTGGCGCATGAAGCCAAGAAAGCAAAAACGAGCGAGCCAGACACCCCTATGGGCGCCCAAAAGCTTGCTCCATCTTTAACCTAAACGATAGGCAGCACCGCTTCTACCCACAACTGTAGTTCCTGTAAAATGAACTGCTGTTCGTCGGTCGCTGTCGGCGCCAAACGCTGCAAGGCTGCCATAAATTGCGGTAGTTGCGTCTGCAGGCGCTGAGCCCGCCACGTTTCCCACTGCGCCAGGTCATCTTCGCTGAGTGAGCGCGGAAAGTTGCGGGCTTTGTAGTGGAGTAATAATGGCGTCAACCGCTCGTCCTGAAATTCTGGATGAAAATCAGCTAGCTCGCGCTCATCGGCATTGCGCACCGCTTCTACCCGCAGGCGGTCACGGTCGTTCAAAAAGCCATCGTATAATTGTGCTTCTGGATCAGGTAGCTTCTTGAAGGCTGGCTTGTTTTCAAAAATAGTCCGTAATTTTTCAGCAAAGTCTGGGTTGTCTAGTAATATGTTTTGGTGCTTTTGGACAGTCGCCAGATCAAGCGAAATCTTCTGCCAACCGTCGCCCTGTTCCAGCACACCCAGTGGCGCCACCGCCGGACAGCGATTATACTGCAATTCTTTGACTGGCAATTTGACGAAGTCCTCAGCTTGCCGCTCCTCCCACGATGCAAATATTTTCTTCGCCAATTCCTCCGCACTCAACCCGACAAACGGCGTTGGATCATAGCGCAGATCATAGACAACCACGCCGCCGTTTCGACTGGTCGTCAGCGGAAAGGCTACTGTGGTTTTGGCAAATTCTTTATCGTAGCGCCCGCTGGCATAGACAAACGGTTTTTTGTCATCCACATTGACCAGCTGTTGGACTACTTTTTTGTCGCGCATTTTTAGCAAATAGTCATACAGCTGCGGTTGTTTTTGCTTGATCAATTTCGTCACGGCAATCAGTGCCGTCACATCCGCCAAAGCATCATGGGCGTTTTCGTGGGCTATACCGTTGGCGCTGGTGATCAATTCCAAGCGGTTACTTGGCTCACCTTTAGCATCAAGTGGCCACTTGATCCCCTCTGGCCTGAGTGCCCTGGTCAGTCGCACCACATCCAGCATATCCCAACGCGATCGACCTTCCTTCCAGCTCCATTCATACGGGTCATGAAAATTACGCCACAACAAATGGCGAATGAACTCATCGTCAAATCGAATATTATTAAAGCCAACCGCAATAGTATCCGGCGTGAAAATCTCCTCGCTGAGCATCCGCGTAAACTGCGCCTCGCTGTAGCCTTCCTCGACCGTTTTTTGCGGCGTGATGCCGGTTACCATCAGTGCGTCAGGACTCGGCAAAGTATCATCGTTCAGCGCCACCAGCAGATTATACGGCTCGCCAATCGGTTCGAGATTCATATCTGTTCGCTGCCCAGCAAACTGCATGATACGGTCTTGTCGCGGGTTTAGTCCGCTGGTTTCGAGGTCGTAGAAGAAAAATGTTTGCGCCATGATTATTAATCGTTGTTAATTGCCGCTATCGCTTCTCGAGCAAGGAACCGTTTAGAGCGCTTAGGACCAGGCATGAGATCTTTTTCTCCGTGCAACAAATTGTACACATCCAGCTTCAATGCCTTTGCAGCATCCGAGCGCGTATCATCTCTCCATTCCCTAATGATAGGTGAACGAAGAGCCTTGTCCACTGGCGCCTGAGGGTCAACCCACGCTTCTTTCAGTACCTCTTCTGGCACATGAATCCTACCGTCTTTCCAGCGCGATTCCAGATGGTTTAATGCAATCAACCGTTCAACGTTCTCCCCAAAACCATCAGATACATCAGGAGTGCGCAGCTCAGCACCCGCTAGGGCCAAATGCACATTGTACGCCCCGCCCAGTTTACGATAAATTTTCTTCAATTCTTCCGCGCTCAACGCAGGTTGCTCCTCTGGCCTCACATAGTCTGCCTTCGTTGCGTCAAGCCAGTCAGCATAATATCCAGCCGCTTTTTCAGAACCAAACTGCTTCTTTTTAAGGCCAGCTAATACATACTGTGTCAATTTACCAACTGGCCCATCAAGCAGCGACTCAACATTTCCCCTACGAATTTCTACCGCTAGGCGCCCGACGTATTCTTTAGGCTGATTTTTCAAATAATGATCACCGCTGAGCGGCTCCGCACCCCCCAACGCTCTGAGAACATCGTTCTGTGCGTCCTTAAAAGCCACATGCTTCTGGACGTTGGGACCAAAATGATAACGACGCACTGCAGGACCAAGCGCACATTCCACTAAGGTCAACCCGACAGCCCCAACTGTCCCTACGGTATCCTCTCGATTTGATTTATATGCAATTTTGTTTTCCAGTCGCCCGATCTCCCAATAGCTCGGTACGGTCATCTGCCGCTCTGTGTTACTACTACCCATGATACCTCCCCGTCTGATTAGCGATTTATATCTAATTATACCACTATTGACGATGTCAAGCTATTGCTCGACCAGCGTAAACGGCATTGATTCACCGATCTGCACCACAGTCTCACCCACCGCGCCCTGACGGATAAGCTCGTGAGTGATGCCCATTTTTCGCATGATGTCACGCAGGCGATTGACCGATTCAAATTGGTCAAAGTTTGTCCGGCGAGCAAACTTTTCAATTTTAGCCCCGTGGATAATGAAACTAACCGCATCTTCATCGCCTACATTGTCAGGTTCCATGCCAACCACCCGCTCTACCGTCCAGGCATCAGATGCTGCTTGCGCATCCAAAGCAATGACTGGCAACTCATCGCTTTCTTCTTCAATCAACTCAGCTTCCCGCGCTCGATAATCCGTAACCTCACGACGCAGTAGGCGTAGCAGCTCGGTCACGCCGGCATGTGTCTGCGAGGAAATCGCCAGCACTGGTGAACCGTTGGCTACATTTTGGAGCGCCGTTGATTGCATGGCAATAATCTCATCATCCAGTCCTTCACATTTCGTCAAAGCGATAATCTCTGGACGCGTTGCCAATTCTTCGGAATATTTTTCCAGCTCGCAGCGAATGGTCTGATATTTTTCCGCTGGGTCGTCACTATAGGCGTCAATCATGTGCAGCAACACGGCCGTCCGTTCAACATGGCGCAGGAACTGGTCGCCCAAGCCCTTGCCCTCCGAAGCGCCTTCAATCAGCCCCGGAATATCAGCGATCAACACTGAGCCATCATCAACATCCGCTACGCCCAAATTTGGCGTCAAGGTCGTAAATTCATAATTAGCAATTTCTGGTCGGGCGTTAGAAACCACGCTCAAAAATGTCGATTTACCAGCGTTAGGGAAGCCAACCAAACCAACGTCGGCCAATAATTTCAATTCCAACTCCGCTTCAAACTCTTCACCCGCCTCACCAAGTTCAGCAATCTTTGGCGCTTGGCGCGTGCTGGACGTAAAGTGTGCATTGCCAAAGCCACCGTCACCACCCCGGGCAACGACCGCCTGTTGCTGGTCTACCGTCAAATCTGCCACCACCTTGCCGCCGCGCTTAACCAGTGTACCCATTGGTACTTTGACGACCAGCGGCGAACCACTTTTGCCGCGCTTGTTGCGCTTACTGCCGTCACCACCATGTTCCGCTTTCAGCTCTGGCTTATAGCGAAAGTTCAGCAGCGTATTTAAGTCTTTGGTCGCTAAAAATACCACATCACCGCCACGTCCGCCGTCACCACCATCAGGACCACCTTTGTCAACATATTTCTCATGCCGAAAACTGACCGCACCGTTACCGCCTTTGCCAGCTCGTACTAACACTTTCGCTGTATCTACAAACATATCTTTATTATAGCAAAACGCCCCTGAATATACAGGAGCGTTTGTGATTATCTCAATACTTATATTAATGGATGTAGTTGTAAGCACCTGGGTTGGTCAATTCACGATGAGTGATGACATTATACCCAGCAAAGTTCATGTCGCTGACGAACACCCGACCGTTCTCAACCCGATCGACAATTCCAACGTGTCCGTAATAGCCACCTGAGCTCTGGAAGATAGCACCCGGAGCCGGTGTCTTGTTGACCGTAAAACCAGCAGCACGTGCACTCGCAGCCCAAGTATTGGCGTTACCCCAGAAGCTACCAATTGGACGACCAAGTGCCAAGCGTCGCTCATATGAGTACCACGTACAGTTACCTGGTGCGTATCGGTTACCAACAGAAGCAGCGACGTTACCGTAACTTACGCCACTATAACCAGAATGACTATTACTGCTTCGTCCACCGCGCGGTGCGACATACCCTGGACGCTCATTTTCTGGCAGCTCACCACCAGGCAACACGATGCGCGTATTTACCGTTGGCTGTGCTACACGGTCCAGCGAGTTATACAATAAGACTCGCTCAGCATCAACCTTATACTTTGAAGCGATAGCTGCGATGGTATCGCCTTCCTTGACAGTGTAAACCACACCATCAACTTGTGGCACCAACAGTGTCCTACCCGGTTCAACAGCGTCAGAGGTCATATTGTTTGCCCAACGCAATGTCTGAGCTGAGATTTTGAATTTAGCAGCAATTTTAGCTAAATCATCACCCGGCTTAGTAACATATTCGGTAATACCACGCTGAGACGACGTCTCTGGCTGGATAAGCTGCGGCTTAGAGATAACCTCTGCGTCAGTTTGAGCTAACTGCTTCTGGATTTGCAAAGAAGTAGTTGCTTCGCGCAAGTCACCGGCAGATGGTAAATCAGTAGCCTCTGCTAAACTAGCGACGGCGTCAGCCACCTCTAATTGATCGACTGACATTTTTTCCTTACTTGTGGTTGTAGACTTTGGATTTGGGTTGGCAACCTGAGACTCTTGGGCGGAGACCTCCACTCCAGTAACCCCGGTCCCCTGATGATAATTATTAATAGTCAAAAATGAAACAATAAGTGCAAATAGGGCTACATAGATAGAAGCTGACCGTACTCGCGCTAGACGACTCTGTCGAGTCTTTGATGTGTTACGAATAATCGTTCTCCTGCATTGGCGTTACCACCAGTGCTACTACCATAATGAGTCTTTCTTCTCGCAATAGAACAGGATACGTTGTCGACCTAATAATTAGTGATATTTCATAAACGATTAGTTTTGTGCTGTATCCGTACGACCGTTCTGGCAGGCTCAACCCCAAACAGCCAAAATAAAGTTAACTGTTCATGGTTAAGCTGACATCTATTATAGTCTATATTGACATTTAAGTCAAAACATTTTTAGAAAATACATTTTGTCAAGATTGCTGACACTTCTGATGACAATGCGCCTTGGTATTAGCAGTGTGCTCGGCATCTGTTTTAGCAAAATAGGTTATATTATCATCGCCACTGAGGAAAAAGAGGTAATCTGTCTGTGCCGGGTCAGCAACCGCATTCAGTGCACTTAGCCCGGGAGTAGCTATCGGTCCCGGCGGCAACCCTTTGTGCACGCGAGTATTATATGGGGAGTCAAGCTGCGTATCACGAGTGACACCCATCTTGTCAGCAGCATACTGATAGGTCACATCCGACCCTAAGTTCATGCCGGCTTTCATCCTGTTATAAAATACGCTAGCGATCTTCCGCTGATCTTCACAGACTTCAGTACCTACACCGCAGCCGATTGACTCTTTCTGAACGATGGAAGCGAGCGTTATACCCTGATAGAGCGTCAATCCGCGTTTTTTGAACTTTTCTTCCAAATTATTTTTTCTGGCTACTTGATCAAACTCTGCTAATGCACGCTGAATTGCCGATTTGGCGGTTGCATCACCGCTCATAAAATACGTATCACCATAAACAAACCCTTCAAGATCAGCTCCTGCCGGGCGTGATTTGAAGACATAGCTATCGTAGTCAGCCTTAAAGGCGGATTCAATATCGGCATCGTTATATCCAGCTTTTTTGAGGGCGCTTTCGACTGAGCGATAATCTTTTCCGCGTAACGTACCGTCAGGGTAGAAGCGAACAGCCATCTCATCAGATTGACCGTCGATCAGATGTTTGATGATCTCAGGTGTTGACTGCGATGGCTTAACAGCATACACGCCGACGTTAAAACGAGCATCAATTCGCTTCAATTTGATATAGCCCAAAAATGCGTACCGACTGCGGATAAGTTTCTTTTCTTCCAGAGCAGATGCCACCTGAGGAGCTGTCATGCCGCTGGTGATATTGACCCGCGTTACTGTCTGGTCGCCTGTGTTTACTGCCGAAAGATTGTGTATATACCAACCAGCTCCAGCTGCAGCAGATAAACCGAGCACTGCCACCAAGCCAGCTACCACAATCATCCATTTTCTCGACTTACGAATCTGCATAGTGTACCTCCAAATAATCCTGCAAAATGATGCTGGCAGCCTCAGCGTCAATCTCACCTTTATCTTTAACGCGACCTAACCGACGTTCAGCTTCAACGCTACTGAGCGACTCATCTTGATAAACCAGCTCAGCATCAAGCTCAATCTCAGAAAAACCATCAACAAACTGCTCTACAAAAGCTGTCTGTTTGGTTGGTTCGCCCGACTGATTGCGCGGATAGCCAACGACAATGATGTCAATATCATGACGTAATACTGTTTCCGCCAACTTGGTAAAAATCTCATCATTATTCTCCAGCCAACCAAACGGCACAGCGATTCTGACTGAGGTATCAGCCATAGCCAAACCAATTCGTCGTTCACCGACGTCTAGTGCCAGCAAATTCTTACCGGCCATTATCCAATTTAAATTCTATACTAATATGTTTGTCATTATTTGGCACAGTGCGTACCCAAAACGGTGAGAATTTCGTATCAACATCTTGCACGCCTTCAATTGATTCAAGGCTAGACTGGACATCACCATAGTTCCGACCTTTTACCTGCTCCTTGACTTTGTGCTCATCAATCTCTGGGCCAATCTTTGCATTTGCTGTTAATCGAACTTGCACGGCATTGTTGCGCTCACTGTACTGCGCAAATTTTACCTCATTAGACCCATCATTATAGATCTTCTGGTTCTTCTTGCTACCAATCTCTTTCTTGAGCGTGTCCTCCAAGAACTGCTTCATATCAGAGCGATCAATACCCTGCATACTGGCTGTCACCGTTGTTTTCAACTGAACTGTGCCGCTTGCTTCATGATCAACCGCCACTGAAGGCGTAGGGTTTGAGCGAGCCTCTTGGTAGCTTTCATTGATGACGATGCTTGAAGATGGGAATAGTGCTTTGACTGCTGATTGCAGTGAAGCGTCTTTTTGGGCGTCAAGCTTAACTTTAGCTTTGGCAACATCATCAGCCGACACCACAGTCACTTCCCGACTCGAGCCGCCACTCATTGCGGTGCCCGCCGCCGAAAAGCCGCTCACATTTGAAGAGTAGCTTCGTGACGATAGATTGTATTCACTACCAACCTGAGTTGCTTGCACCTTGACGGTTGCCACCGATTGGATGACACCGCCAGGACCAATTGAGGTGCCCGACAAGCTGGCTGGCTCTGTGCTGACAAACGTATAATCGCCCGACGAGAAGGACGTTCCAGCCGGAATTGTTAGCGTCAAGCTTGATACCGATGTTCGAACAAGGTGCATCGTACCACTTGCTTTTTCACCAACCTTTTTCTTGCTCGTAGGAGTAAAATCAACAGAGATTTCTTTCTTTTGTTCTTGACGCAATGACTTGATGGTATTGTTAGCAGCATCAACTTTGCCATCTTGCTTTAATGTGACTGATTTATCAACGGTAGAGGTGGTCGTTTTGGCTGTGATCACCACTGTAGCATGCGGCGCAAACCAAATCGCCCAAACCATGAACAGAACAAATAGAACGATGCCGCCGCCAATCAAGACTAATTTTTTGCGGAAAACATTAAAATCTGGGACTTTTGGCTTACCTTTGCCTGCTGGCTTAGCAGGTTTTGCTGGCTTTGTTGGCTTTTCATCCTCGGCTATAGCTGCATCGATAGCATCATCAGCCTTATTTCGTGCTTTTGGCGTCACCTTATCAGCCAATTCACCGACCGGTATCTCACTACCGTCAATCACATCATCGCCATCATCAACATCGATGGCTGGAATTTCCGCAATCTCTGGGCGAGACTGCAATGTCTTGGCCACTGGGATGCGGGCTGCGGCTGCCAAACCACTGAGCGCCTGGTCACTGGTAATCAACACGATTCGCTTCTCGGCATTCTCCGCCGCACGATTTAACAATCTCATATTGACCGCGCTCTGCAATATACCAACCCGTTTAGGAGGCACCAATGCAACGATACGCGCCTTTGAATCTTTTATCTTGCTGACGATGTTGGTGATATCGTCTTCAACATCGATATAGATAACGTCTTTGTTCATTTATATTTTTAGTAATCGATTAATTTTATCCATTAAGCCATTAGCGTCTTGGCCACTTACCATTGTATCATATCCTACGCGCAGCAAACCCATCGCTGTCACAAATGTATGGTCGGTGATATCACCTGTTGTATCAGTAATGCCGACCACCTCAGACGGTTTGATGCGCTGAACTACTGGCTTCTTTGTGAATGGTAGCTCCTTATACCACGGCTCACTCCCCAAAGCGTCAACCAATTTTTCCAAACTGGCGCCTCCACCACACAGTAAAATCCTATTTGGCAAATGATCAACACTATCAAACTCGCTTAATGCCAACTCTACCCCGGACAGCCATACCTCAAGGGTCTTATCAATCGCACTATCAAGCCGTTTCTTGACCGACGGCTTGACGTACTCATGACCAAGATTGAGTTTTAATTTTTCAGCATCTTTATAACTGAGATCAAGCTCCGTGGCAATTGTTCTAGTGAAACTGCGACCACCGATGCCAAACATCCTGGTGCCTTCCACGCCACCGTCATTGACCACGGCAATGTCGGTCGTTCCACCACCAACGTCTGCTAAAATTGCAGTGAATGAACTATTGGCATCTGTCCCCAGCACGCTTCTACTGACCGCAAATGGCTCAGCCGCTACCGCTATCAGCTCTAGCGCCAACTCATCAGCCACCTTTTCCAGCGCACCGATGTGCACCATTGGCGCAAACGCCGTATAGATCTGCACTGCCACGTCTTTGCCCTGAAAACCGATTGGATTTGACACCTTATAGCCATCAATGTGCAAGCTCACCAGGGCCGAGTTGACCAATTTCACTTCGACGTCTTCATTGCCAGTTTCCAGCGCGATCTGTGCTTGAGCTTTGCCTTGTGCTCGCTCCTGAACTTTTTCGATGATAAATTCCATCTCGGCAACGTCCAACGCTCGTTCTGGCTGCGGACGACGATAGCGGATGGTGTTCGTCATACCTTTGACCAATTCTCCAGCGATGCCAATCACGACGCGTCGCGCTTGGACACCCGCCTTTTCCTCAGCTTCCGCCAAGGCTGCTTCACAGTTGGCAACTACGCCAGATATGTCGGCGATCGCTCCAGAGTGCATATCACCCAATTCTTGCTGCTTGCGACCAACACCAATAACTTCAATGGCATCATTTCGCACTTCAGCGATCAAAGCCTTAACAGCTTCTGTACCAATATCTAGACTAACTAGTAGATCTCGTTCTTCTTTGTCGGTTTTTTTGAGCAAGTCTTTTAGTACCATACCCTAAATTATATACTGCTGATGCTTTTTGAGCAAACTTTATAGCCTATTTTAGTACGGCTTTTACGCGTCGCACACCGGCAGAGCTGGATTCTTCTTTGATTATCTTAAATCGTTTACCGTTTGGTGTGCCGTCATCATCCTGAGCCAATTGACCAGTGTGGTCTACGTGCGGACCACCGCAAATTTCGAAGCTGACTCGCTGGTCACCCTCGCCCATCTGATAAACCTTGACAGTATCGCCGTAGCGGTCACCAAAGGCACCAACTGCGCCCATGTTGAAAGCTTCCTCGGTTGGGTATTCAGTATAGCTAACAGGCAAGTCAGCGTCAATCCAAGTGTTAACTAGTCTCTCCACCTCGTCCAGCTGTTCACGCGTAACTTTGGCGTCATTGTTAAAGTCAAACCGCAGACGTTCAGCAGTGATATTACTGCCGCGTTGCATGACGTGGTCGCCCAATACTCGCCTTAGTGCTGCGTACATCAGATGATTCGCCGTATGCAGTCGACGGTGTGCCATAGTCTGACCTTCCAGCCCACCTTTAAATGTACCTTTGGCGGCAGTTTGAGAACGCTTACGCTGCTCCGCCATACAGGCATCAAATTCCGCCTTCCAATCTGCCGCGAGCTGAATATGATGACGCTTGGCAATCTCGACACTCAGTTCATATGGGAAGCCATACGTATCATGCATAGTGAAGATCTCTTGACCTGTCAATCCGTCAGCAATAAAGCTCAACAAATGCTTCGTACCCTTAAGTAACGTGCGGGCAAAGGCTTTTTCTTCCTTCATCAGTGTAATGATAATCTTATCGCGCTGTTCAGCCACCTCTGGGAAATCTTGAATATACAAATCAGCGATGACCGGCACAATTTCCTCGAAAAATGCATCCTGAATGCCCAATTCGTGCGCAAAACGAATCGCCCGGCGCAACAAACGGCGCATCACATAGCCCTGCTCCTTGTTACTTGGCACGCAACCATCAACCGCCAAAAACGTCGCCGCTCGCAAATGATCAGCGATCACCCGCATAGCCTCAGTATGCTCTTCGTACTGTTTGCCGCTCAGGTCTTGTAATTTTTCAATGATCGGCCACATCAAGCTAATTTTAAAGACATCTGGATCATCGATAGCCGCCGCCGCGATACGCTCCAGGCCCGAACCATGGTCGATATTTGGCTTATCTAACGGCTCAAATACGCCATCGGCCACCTTTTTGTAGGCCATAAAGACGTTATTGCCAATCTCCATAAAGCGTCCACAGTCACAGTTTGGATGGCAATGCTCGCCAAAACTTTTATCGTGCTCAACCGAGGTGAACTCATAAAACATCTCGCTATCCGGCCCGCATGGATCCCCAATTGGCGTAGTTTCCGGCCCGCCATTGCGACTCCACCAGTTTTTGCTGCCATCATAGTAAAAAATCCGCTCACCTGGTTTAATACCGCGTGCATAACCAGTTTCTTCTGAGCCGATATCAGCTTGACCGCTACTTAAACCTGCTTTTTCGTATAGTTCCGCCCAAATTTCCGCCGCCTCAGTGTCTTTCGGGATATTATAGCGCTCATCACCGATGTAACAGGTGACGTAAACGCGGTTCATGTCTAGTCCAACCTCTTCCGACAAGAATTGCCACATCCAATTGATCTGCTCTTTTTTGAAATAATCACCCAAACTCCAGTTACCGAGCATCTCAAAAAAGGTCGTATGGCGATTGTCGCCAATGTCATCGATATCTTGGGCGCGCAAACAAGTCTGGCTGTCAACGATACGGTTTCCCTCAGGATGCTTGGCCTCGCCCAACAGATAACTAATCATCGGCTGCATACCAGAGCCGGTAAATAGCGTAGTTGGGTCGTTGTGCAACACCAGCGGTGCTCGATTGACAACAGCATGACCATTGCTTTTATAAAAATCGAGGTATTTTTTACGGATATCTTGAGCTTTCATATCTGTTAATTATAGCACAACATAAAATCGCCCCAAAACGAGGCGATTTCAAATAGCTTATATGATTATTCAGCGGATTCTTCTACTGGCTCTTCAACTGGAGCTTCTTCTTTCGGCTGGTTTTTGCGTAATTTTTCCGGGTTACGGATGGCTTTGTGCTTGTCAGCAGCCGGCTCTTTGACCCATTTTGGCAACTTGACACCAGCTTCTTTCAACAACTTAACAACACGTGGTGTTGGCTGAGCACCATTGTCCAAATATTTTTGTGCTAATTCAACCTGAATATTTGCTACTTTTGTGTGTGGATTGTAGCTACCAACATAGGCGACAACGCGACCGCTTGATGGGTGGCGCTGCGCTTCCTGTACAGCTAGGCGGTAGACTGGGTAGCCCTTGCGACCCAAACGTTGCAAACGAATTGCTAACATATACTTATCTTATTCCTTCTCTTACACTCTTAGGTTAATTCTTATTCTGTACCAGTGTACACTATTTTACTGCATGCGTCAATCTGTTTGGATAATCCCGCCGCCCAAACATTCCTTGCCGTCATATAGCACGGCTGATTGGCCTGGTGCGACGGCACGCTGCGGCTCAACCAGCTTCACTGCCACTTTCTCGCCAGCGTCGTTCATGTGCGCAACTTCCGCATCAATCAACGGCGCCCGGTGTCGCACCCGAACCTGATAGGCGCCGTCTTTTGGCGGCTGGCCAATCCAGTGAACGTCAGCCAGTGTCAACTCTTTACGCCAGAGATTTTCATTATCAATTGAGCGCGACACGTAAACTTCGTTCTTCGCCATATCCTTGCCAACAACATAATACGGCAAGCCGCCACCAATATTTAGACCATGCCGCTGCCCCAAAGTGTAAAATATCGCCCCATCGTGCCGACCAACAACCACACCTGTTTGCTGATCGATGATATCGCCCGGACTCGTCTCGACATATTCTGACAAAAACTCGCGAATCCCCACTTGCCCGACGAAGCAAATCCCCATCGATTCCTTTTTACTAGCCGTCCACAAGCCCCGCTCTTTGGCCATCTCGCGCACCTCAGCCTTGGTAAAATCACCCAGCGGGAACATGGTCTTTGCGAGTGCCTCCGACGTCACCCGGTAGAGGAAATAGGTTTGGTCTTTATTGTCATCACGAGCTTGCAGCAAGCGCCCCTCGTTCGTCCTAGCATAATGCCCCGTCGCAATATACTCCGCACCCGCTGCCAACGCCGCCTCCAAAAACAACTTAAACTTCACCTCTTGATTGCACATCACATCAGGATTTGGCGTGCGACCCGCTTGATATTCGCGAATCATATAGTCAACGACATTTTGCTTGTACTCTTTTTGAAAATCGAACACCTGAAAATCGATCCCCAGCCCCACTGCCACGCGCTTGGCATCAGCCACATCTTCTGCCCACGGACAATGCATGCCTGGCAGATCTTCCGACCAGTTTTTCATATACACGCCAGTCACCTCGTGGCCTTGCTCAACCAATAGCGCTGCCGCTACCGACGAATCAACGCCGCCCGACATACCGACGAACACCCGAGCCATCAGCGTGTTCCTCCAATGGTAAACAAGCCAATTTTGATCAATTCACCAACTGCCAACCACCAACCCCACGGCGTCAGCCACCACAAATCACCCCAATGTTTATCACGACTGACTGGGTGTGACAGTACTTCCACCCCAGGCACCTGCGCCGCAAACTCAGACCGAGCTCGTTGCATATGATAACCACTAGTCACCAAAATGATACGCTTCATTTTGCGAGCAGTGATGACTGATTTTACTTCAACTGCATTTTGTTTTGTCGTCTCAGAATGATCTTCGATGATGATATTTTTATCTGGCACACCCTGCGACAATGCACGACGTTTCATAGCCTCAGCATTGGACAAGCCCGTCTTATCAGCTGCCGCACCCGACATGATGAGTAGCGACGACCATTTCTGCTTATACAAACGAATTGCTTCGTCAGTCCGCGCATCAGTGTCTCCACCGGAAACCGCTACGATGGCATCAGCCGTGGCGCACTCACCAGAGCCAGGGCTAGGACACTTTGCCAAATCGTCTGGCGCTAGATACATTGTCAAGCCAATGATAATCACCACCACAACAACAGCCAGTCCAATCAATCGATGAATCATTTCATCCTCTCCTGCTCTTTTCGCACTGATTGGATGATCAGTTCAGCCGCTCGGATAACCGCTGCTTCATCATTCAACCTTCCGAGGGTGATGCGTAAACTGCCATCAATATCTGAGTCACTCAGACCGATAGCCGATAGCACATGCGAACGCATGCCAGAGTTAGCAGCACATGCACTACCTGTCGCTACCATCACGCCATGCATTTCCAACAAAAACACCAATCGTTCAGCATCCAAGCCCGGAAAAGAAATATTCAAAAAATTCGCCAACGACTTTTTGCGATCAGACGAAATGATCATTTCCGGTAGTTCAGCCTTGAGTCTCTGAATCATACCATCACGTAATCCCTGTAGCCGCTTGACTTCAGCTTTGCGCCGTTTGGCAGCCAGCTCCAAAGCCTCAGCAAAACCAACCACCCCAGCAACATTTTCCGTGCCACTGCGAAGACCCAGCTCCTGTCCACCCCCGACAATGGTTGGTGCAATATGTACACCCGGACGCACCCACAGCAGGCCGACTTGTTTTGGTCCGTAAACTTTTGCCGCACTGAGCGTCAGCAAATCAACGCCCAATCGTTTCACTTTTACGTCCAACAACGCTGCCGCCTGAGATGCATCAGTATGGAAGTATAGCGGTGTCTCCTCGCCAGCAGACCGACGCCGCTCCCGCTCTGTTTGAATGACGCGAGCAATCTCTTCAATTGGTTGCACATAGCCCAGCTCATGGTTTGCCAGAGCGATTGATACAAAACCAACGTCTGGAGTGAGAACCTGTTTCACTGCTTCTGGAGTAATTCTTCCTTTACGATCCGGCCGAATCAGCACTGGTTCTCGGTGGCGGCCAGCAGCCGACAAAACTGATGCATGTTCGATGATCGCAACTGCGCACGTTGTCTGCTGCGCTGCCTGAAACGCCAAATTAACCGACTCCGTGGCGCCAGCTGTCATCACCAATTCATCCGCAACAACACCCAGAGCTTGGGCAATGCGCACTTTGGCGGCTTGATAGTCACGCTTCACTGCAACACCAGCAGCATACGGGCTGGATGGATTGAAAAATTTCTCAGAAAAATAGGGCTGCATCACCTCAACCACCAACGGGTCCATCGGCGTTGCCGCCGCATGATCAAGATATATCAAATTATCATTCACTGTTATCTATTATACCATCTGTAAAGGTTTGCCGGTGTCTGGATCTTGTTTATACAATTTGCGCGAAACACGCTCATAATACTCTTTCACCGCCAAGACAAAGTTGTGTAATTCCTCGCCTTCCAGGTAGCTGTACTGATAGTTTGGCTGAACCTTCAACACGCCCTTTTCCTGGATCTCATATTTGGTTGTCAATTCTTTCACTTTGCCGTCAGCATCAACCACTTCTTCGTACCAAATCCACGTTTTCTCATCCAAGTTGAAAAATTCTCGGCGCTGCACATGCTCGGGCTTGTCACCAAAAATCGTTGCACCGATTTGACTCTCCATCTGGATCAATTGCCGCTCGGTCAGCGGTTTAGCCGGTCGGTCTTTGCGGCGAACTCGCATCAATGGCTTGACTGATTCGTCTGCAAAAACGAGGCTTGCAGCTTTTTTAAGAATCTTACTCATATACCAGACCTCCTTATGCCGCTAATTCAAAATCGGGCTTAGTTATAGCATCACTCTGTCGCATTTCAGCCAGGCGCTTACCGATATCGCTTGAATATCGCACTGCTTCGACGGGGTCTTTGGGATGTTTAGGAAATTCAATCAATAATACACGTGGAGCTTCCGTCGATTTGGCTAAGCTTGATGCTTCACTTTCACCGGTACTGCCACGTATGGCAGCACTTGATAGTGAACGAGTGTCGGCATTTTGATGCGTAGCAAGCTCGTCAGCAGTTTGATGCGTAGCAAGCTTGTCAGCACGACCGACAGGAGTAGTCTCAAAATTCAGCGTCTTTGCCTCTTTTGAGATAGCTTCCAACGCCGCATTAACTTCTTTGTCGTACGTACCCGTATTGTTTTCTCGCATATTTCTCCACTATTACAAGCCAAAAAGTGTTACCGTGTTATCGGTCGCTACTTTTTCAAAGTCGTGAAGCGCTAGCTTGCGCTCCGCCGCCCAATACTTCGCCACCAACTCCACATATTCTGGCTTATTCATCTTACCACGAAATGGCTTTGGTGTCAAGAACGGTGCATCAGTTTCTAATAACAATCGCTCCAGTGGGATGGAGGCGAATAATTCTCGCTGTGTTTGGTCTTTAGTAAACGTGCTAATGCCGTTCAAACCAACGTATAATCCGCGAGCAAATCCCTTCTCTAAATTGGCGCGGGTATCGGTAAAACTATGTAGTACACCGCGCAGACCACGAAAATTATCAAAAATCGGCCAAAAATCATCCCACACCGACGGCTGGTCGGGCGCGCCATCGCGAATATGAAAACTAACCGGCAGATCATAATCCACCGCCAGCTGCAGCTGCGCCTCCAGTGCCTGAATTTGCACCTCGCGCGGGCTGTGATTGTAATAATAATCAAGGCCAATCTCACCAATCGCCACAATCGGCGAATTCTCCGTCCTATTTTTTAGCAGCCGCTCTATCTCGCCCCAACCGTCCTTGCTGTCGTGCGGATGAACGCCAACCGCCGCCCACACACAGTCGTGGTTTGCGGCAAACTCTACTGCCTGTCGACTACTGCGTTCATCGGTGCCAATACAGATCATGCCGATGCCCGCTGCGATTGACTGCTGGTATAATCCCTCACGACTATCCGTGAAGAACTCAGTGTCGTGCACATGGCAATGCGAATCGATCAAACGCAAATCTGTCGCCGTGTGATGCTCCGCTACTGAATTCATAGTTATTTTCCTTGGGTTTCTACTTTTGGCGCACGTGGATCAGGCGTGTGGAGATATTTGCGTGGAAATAGTGGCGTCAACTGTGACGGCACGACGCCACTGGCAAACATCTCATGAATCTTCTCAGCAGTTTGTGGCATGAATGGGCGAAGCATATCAGACACTTGCAGCAACGTACCACAAGCATACGCTAAAATCTCGCCTAAGTGTGCTTCCGCTTCTGGGTCCTTAGCGCGCTTTTTGGCAACCTGCCACGGCTGGACACGCTCAATGTACTGATTTAGCGCACGGATAATTTGCCAAATTTCATCCATGGCCTGATTGAAAGCAAAGCTCTCCATGAAGTGGCGGTATGGGCCCATGTCGTGTTCAGCCTGCGGCGCATCGCCGATAACGCCGGCTTGGTATGACTGCACCATCTTGGCCACGCGCTGCACCAAATTACCCAGGTCATTACCCAGTTCGCCATTATAGGCGGCTTCAAATTTCTCCCAGGTGAAATCACCATCATCTTGCGTCGGCACGTGACGCAGGAAATAATAGCGAAAGGCCTCGACGCCATAGTGCGGGATGATATCAGCTGGACCGACACCATTACCGAGGCTCTTACTCATCTTGGCGCCGCCAACGTTGATGAACCCGTGTACCAACAGTACTTTCGGCAGCGGCAAATCCAGCGCCATCAACATCGCCGGCCAAATCCCAGCGTGGAAGCGAAGGATATCCTTGCCAATCACCTGCACATTTGCTGGCCAATAACTCTGCCACTCTTCTGAACGGTCAGGATAGCCGATGACCGTTATGTAATTACTCAGCGCATCCAGCCAGACATACATCACCTGCGTGTCATCGCCTGGCACTGGCACACCCCAGCTCAGATTCTTTCGCGGACGCGAAATTGACACATCTTTCAGGCCATCTTTCATCAATTCCAAAAACTCTTTTTTACGAAATTCAGGCACAATTTTCATCTTGTTTGATTCAATGGCCTGGCGAATATTCTCCGAAAAGGCACTGGTTTTGAAATAATAGTTTTCCTCGCTCAACCGCTGGTACGGTGACTGGTGGTCAGGACAAATGCCGTTATTTTCAGCCGCTTCTTTGTCAGTGACGAATGCCTCACAACCTTGGCAGTACCAGCCCTCATACGTGCTTTTGTAGATATAACCAGCCGCAGCCAGCTTCTGCCAAATATACTGTACCGCGCCAACGTGATGCGGGTCAGTCGTGCGGATAAAATCGGTCGCCGAAATATTCAACTCAGCGATCATGTTTTGAAAATTGCCGTGCATTTGATCGACATAGGCTTGAGGCGTCTGATTTTGACTGGCAGCTTTGGCAGCAATTTTATTGCCATGCTCATCCACACCCGTCTGGAAACGCACCTCGCGGCCGTTTTGCCGCTGATACCGCGTCCACACGTCCGCCAACATATAGTCCATGGCGTGTCCGATGTGTGGCAAACCGTTGACATAAGGAATAGCAGTAGTGATATAGGCGTGTTGTTTAGTCATGCTACTCATTGTATCATTATCTGGAACAATTTTCACCGATATGCGTTCGCCGAGGGCTCATCCACGCATCATTGCTACCACTGCAATTCGCCCCGCCGTATCACCAGCTGAATGTGAAAAATAGTTCGGATCATCTGCGGTGTCGATTGGCGAGATGAAAATATTGTCAGCAGGAACGCCCGCCCGGACAGCCAGCGAACGATTGAATCCTTGCATGTCCAGATAAATTCCGTCAGCCGTTTGACGATAGAAATTTTGCCAATTCGTATCATTTGTATGATCAAAATAATCCATACAGTAATTTTTCTGCGTGATGCTTGGCGACATCCAAATTTGCAGCTCTTTTGCCTGGCTGCCGCGCTCGACAAAATACCGAACTGCCCGAGACATTAACTGCGCAACCGTCGAATGCCGACCCAAATGCACCAACATCAGCGCCCGACGCTTTGGATCATAAATGACGGTGGCGATACAGTCCGCCACTGGCAAGAATAAACCGACACCAACCGCTTCAGTATAGAGCGCGTCAGCAAAAATCCCCTCGCTGTTATGTCGAGTCGTGTCAGCTTCAGTAGCATCAGCAATGGTATCAAACGTTTGTACTTGGTCATACGAAATTACGTGATAGACAACGTCGTCGTAATTAATGCCAATTTGATCGCAAAACCGCCACCGATTGTCCAGCACCTCAGCTACGTGGCGACCACGAATACGGTTGAGCATAGTGCCATCATCTTTCGACGAAACCGCGACCAACAGATCAGAAGGAAAACAAGCAGGCTGATCTGCCGCAATCATTATGCCCGCCACTCTTTCAGTAGCCGCTGCCAATCCGCAATCGCCAAATCTTCGGCACGAGCATCAGGTGAAATATCGGCTTTTTTTAGCAACTGTTCAGCGATGTCTTTACTAACACCTAGTCCGCCGCTCAGACTAGAACGCAGTTTCTTACGCTTAGCCGAAAAACCGGCTTTAACGACACGGAAAAAATCTTTTTGGTCTTCAGTAGCAACGAGTGGTTCGGTGCGGGTTCTCAACACCACCACCTGTGAATCAACTTTTGGCGGCGGCGTGAAAAATTGCCGCGGCACTTCAATGTCGAGTTCCGCCTCGGCAAATATTTGCGCGCTAACCGCTAAAATGCTCATTTCACCAGGCTCCGCCGCGATGCGCCGGGCGACTTCTTTTTGTACCAGCAACGCCGCCAAACTCGGCTTATTTTCCGCCGTCATCAACTTTTCAACAATTTTGCTAGTGATATAGTATGGCACATTGGCAACTACTTTATAGCTAGCTGGCAACTGATTCAAATCAAATTGCAAAATATCTTCGTTAATCACGTCCAGGTTTTTACCAGGAAACTGCCCCGGCAATTTACGCGCCAAATCCGCGTCAAATTCTACCGCCATCACCCGCCCAGCTCGCGCCAATAACCGACTAGTCAAGGTGCCAAGTCCTGGTCCGATTTCCAAAACCACATCATCCTTGCTCAGCTCCGCCGCCTCGGCAATTTCCACCAAAATCTCTGGGTCACGCAGCCAATGCTGACCTAACTCTTTTTTCGGTCCGCGAGCTGACGCCATCTAGCGACCATCTCCGTTCGTCCAGTCAGTCGCCAGGTCAAATCCATGTGGATGCCGAGCCGCAAAACCGCCAGTATCATACACTTTGCCAGGCCCCATGCTGGTTTCCACCACCGAACAGCGCGGATAGTTACCATAATTTGCCGCTACTAAAATATAGCCATCTTTATCCACCTTGGCACCATCCGCCCGCACCGTATAACCACCGACGCCGCAAGCATTGATGGCAACATTCATCGGCAGATCATAGTAGGTTTCGCGGTGCGATATGCCTTTGGAGTCGGTAAACTGCTGGGCGCTTTTGGCTTTGGTCAAGGCATTCGGCAGCCTGGCACCAACAATCTCTATCTGTGCCACAGGCTGGTTGGTGATTTGCTCAGCAACTTTATTTTTCGCAACTTCCGTGCCATCCCCCTTCACTTTCACGCTATGCGTCACTTGTTTAGAGCCGACAGCACCCGCCTGCTTCACCTGTTTGAAACCAACGGCGTGTGCGTAACTTTTTGCTGACTGTACCTCAAACTGGACTGGTTCTTCGGTGATGATGGTATATTCGTGAATTGCTTCTCTTTCTGTAGCTTGGGCGAGTTTTCTTTGGACTGACGATACCGCCAGAACGATAGTCAACGCTGTTGCAGCCATCAGCCCTGTTATCATCACTGCTACTTTTGGAGTTTTCAATAAGAACCAATACCGCTTCATCTATTTCCTAAAGGCTGTCTGACATTACCGGTAGATGTCTTGTAGACCCATCCTTACCTTACAGCTTGGCCATGGCTGCCAGCCACGAGCTTTGTATGTCTGCCATGCTTTCTCGTCTTGCACTGATGGTGGAGCGTCAGAAGCTACCGAATAACCACCAAAGCCTCCCCAGGTGTGCTTGTCAAACTGATACGCGCCATAATAACCGTTTCCGGTGTTTGATGTATAACCTCCTTCACAACTTCTCAACCGTGCCAAGGCCTCAGAAAAACTACCAGAGAAGGTGTTAGCACTCTTGGCGCCCACTAGCTCAACGCGCTTCTTTGGCTCAACAGTTGTAACACTCGCAATGATACGGCGTGAAATTTCCTGACCATTTCTCATCTCAATCTCATAGGTAACGTTCTTTTTACCTGGTGCGCCAGCTTCTTTGACCTGTTTGAAGCCAGTCTCTCGGTTGGCATCTTTGACCTGTTCAACGGGGACGGCAATTTCTTCTTCAACAGTAACCGTCTGTTTGCCATTACGCCAAACACTGAGGTGCATACCAGCAGTGATAGGTGTTGATTCAGGAACAGACATGCCGTCATCTTTACCAAGCGTTATGTTTTTCTCACGCAACAATTCTCCGACCGTACGAGCCATCGTCCTGACCTCAGTGGTTTTGCCATAAAGCGTCAGTTGTAATGGTGTAGCTCGGTGAATTTTCAAAATAACATCAGCACCGTCCAGTAAAAAGTCGCTTGGAGGTTCGATGGTTGTCTTGTCCTCAGGGTAAACAGTCACGCCCGCAGCCTGTGCTATCAACGGTGTCGTCTGCTGGGCGGTCACCACACGAACTCGGTGCGTACCATCCGCCACTGTTACTGGCCGCGCACGATAGACGTTGACATTATACTTTGTTGACACCAACTGAGTGTCAAGGCTCGGCTCGACAACGTCATGCTTTTCATCAACTGAGATATCAGCCGCCTTCAAGGCCTCTTTGACCGTCCCGACAGTGGTGACGATAGATCGTTCCTGACCCCGATCATGAATAGTTACTACCTTTTCGCCATTTGGAGCAGCTGTTGTTGACTCATTGACCTGTTCTCGGGCCAGAGCATTGTCAACTAACTTCACGCTCGCAATCCCAAAGATAGCAATCGCTACGACTATCATCATTCGCGCTGTACTGTGGTGAATTTTCAGTCCAAATTTCATACTCATAGCGAAAAACGCTCTATTGATTATAGCAGAACTCGCTCATATTGGCAACCGACTAGCACTTTTCTAATCGAGCAAACTCAACATTTAGCTTTTTGGTTTTGCCATTTTCAAAGGCCACTACTACCGCCAAACCGTCTACTTCCATGATCTCACCAACACCAAATTGTGGACTGTGTACCCTGTCCCCAACATCCAAACCAATTTCATCACTGTAAAATTCAGGTTCGGGAACAAAGCTCGACGAAGCAGGCTTGTCCAAACCGCCGCTCAAAATACCCATCTCATCCAAAAAGCGTGACGGCAAATTGTACGCTATTTGTCCAAATTGCGTCCTGGAGCTAGCACAGGTGATAAATAATTCCTGGCGAGCACGGGTGATACCGACATAGCAAAGCCGCCGTTCTTCTTCGACGTCCTCAGCTTTGCCGCCATCAAACACGCGGGAGTGTGGTAATATCCCTTCCTCCAAACCAGTTAGAAACACTACTGGGAATTCCAAACCTTTTGCGGCGTGCAGCGTCATGAGGGTGATTTGCTCGTTCGCTTGATCATCACTAGCAGACATCAACGCCATCTCCTCCAAGAACGTCGGTACATCAACATATGCCTTGGCTTCAGCCACCAGGACGCCCAGGTTTTCCATTTTTTCTTCTGATTGCACGCTACCGTCATTGATAAATGTGCCATACCCTGTTTGATCAATAATTTTTTCAATCACATCGGCTGGCGCCTCGTCAATCGACTCTTGTAAACTACTGAGTAGCGTCCCGAGCTCATGCAACGAATGCTTGGCGCGTGGTGTCAGTCCCTGTGCCTCATTGACCGCCAACAGCCCGTCAATGACAGTCGTCCCTTGCTCATCATTCCACGCCAAAAATTTAGCCACGCTCACCGCGCCAATACCTCGTTTCGGCACGTTAACGATTCGTGAAAAACTCATCCTGTCGCTGGGCTGATATAACAGCCGCAAATATGCCAAGACATCTTTGACAACCGCTCGGTCCAAGAACCGCAACCCGCCTACAATCTTGTACGGCAAATAGTTTTGGCGCAGCGCACGCTCAATTGCGTAACTTTGGGCATTGGTCCGATACAACACAGCGATGTCATCTGGTGAGCGTCCGATACTCAATTGACGACGAATCTCATTGGCAATCACCTGAGCTTCTTCGGCTTCAGAGTACAGCTGCCACAACTGCGGCTCCGCACCATCGCCACTGTTGGTCCATAGATTTTTGTCAGTCCGATTGACGTTATGTTGGATGAGACTATTTGCCAAATGCAAAATTGAGCCAGTCGAGCGATAATTTTGTTCCAGTTTGATAACTACCGCCCCAGGAAAATCCCGTTCAAAGTTGAGGATATTGGTATAGTCAGCGCCACGAAAACTATAGATCGACTGGGCGTCATCACCAACCACTGACAAATTGCGCTCTGGTCCGACCAATAATTTAATCAACGTGTACTGCACCGTGTTGGTGTCTTGATACTCGTCGATCAGAATATGCTGAAATTGCTGCTGCCATTTTTGGCGAATGTCAGGATGCGTCTTGAACAATTCAACAACCTTCAGTAGTAAATCATCAAAATCAAGGGCCGCCGCCTGGCGAAGTGCCTTCTCGTATGCCTGAAATAGCGCAGCGATGCGCTGCTGCACAGGACTTGATGCTGACGCCGCATACGCCTCCGGGTCTATCATGTCATTTTTAGCGTGAGAGACGGCAGCCAGCACCGAACGCGGCTTAATGTCACGGTCAGTCAGACCTTGCGCCTTCATGATTTGCTTGATCAAGCTCAATTGGTCATCTGTGTCATAAATCACAAATCGCTTATCCAGCCCCAAAGCCGTCCCATCCATGCGCAATATACGCACACAGATACTATGAAATGTTCCCATCCACGGCATAAATCGCCGGTCGTCTGGATTTTCGTGCAACAACACCGCTAGTCGCTGCCTCATCTCTTTGGCAGCCTTGTTCGTAAACGTCACTGCCAAAATACGGCTTGGCCAAACATTCTTCTGCGACACCAGGTATGCTATGCGGTGCGTCAATGTCTTCGTTTTGCCACTACCAGCACCAGCCAAAATCAACAATGGTCCAGATTCATGCTTAACTGCCCGGAGTTGCTCTGGATTCAGTTCCGTCAATATGTCCATGCTACTATTGTACCAGCAAGAAGTAATATGCGGCAGCTCCGCCACCAGCACCCAGCAGCAACAAGATCAAAATGATAATAAAGCTCATCACTCCAGATGGTTTCTTCTCTTCAATAGGCTGTGGTTGAGCTGCAGCCGCTTCAAACATTGGAGCAGGTTCTGGTGTTGATGACTCCGCTGGCTCATTTGCGTTCATTGCCACTGCTGCCTGTTGATTAAACACTGGTGTTGACTGAGAAGCACTCTCACTGTCTCCATCCGCCGCAGGCTGATCATTTTCCACAGCACCCTCTTCAGGCATTTCCGCCTCAGCAGCGCTAGATTCATTGGTCAATGAGTCTAGCTCAGCAACCGTAGCGGCCACCTCTGGCGTTTGCTCTTCTTCAGAGGCGTCAGCATCGCCGTCGGCCAATTCGCTCTTGATCCCCATCTCCAAAGCCATGAGCTCTCGGTCGAGGTCAGAGTTAGTGCTGACTGATTCTTCAGCTGCGACTTCTGGGCTCGGCTCAAGGCTCAGTCGTGGTTTACCGCCAAGATCATTTTTCTCTGGCGCTGGCTGTGTATCATCCGTCGCTTCAGCGCCCATCAAATCTGGGCTGACCATGGAGACTTCGCTATTCTCATCAGAAGCATTACCGGCACCATATGAACCCAATGGACGCTTTTCGATGGTTGCACTAGCGTTATTCACAAACGGCGAAGCTAATGATGACGTTGCTGATTGCTCTGACGCTGCTTCAGCAAAGCTCGACGTATCCGCTGGCTGCTCAGTTGATGACAATGACTGAGAAATAGCATTTGCCAAGTCTGTAGTATCTAAGGTTGGCGCTGCCGTCTCAACTGGCGTGTTGCTTGATACTGACTCGTGACCGCCAGACATATCCATGCGTGGTGCCCGCACTGGGTTAACCATTGGATCAGCCACCACCGTATTGGTACGAACTGCTGACGCTGGGCGCGTGCTCATGGCAGCTGTACTCATTGATGATGGCGCTACCACGTCCATGACACGACCAGTGTGCCGTGGAGTGACTGGTGGAACAAACACTGGTTTCTCCGTCTTGTCTTCAGCTTCGGGCGCTGGGGTTTCATCAACAGCCTGATCTGTCACAGCTGCCTCTGATGGCTCCGGCTGAGCTGGCTCTTCTACAACAAACCCTGGCTGGGTGTTGGTAGCTTCAGGACTGTGAGTAGCTTCTGATTCAGGTGCGATCTCAGGCTTCACTTCAGGCACAACCTCGGGCTTCGCCTCAGGCGCAATGAAAACATGACCAGATGTTGACACTGGCGCCGTCGGTTCTTCAGCTGGCGCTGGCTCTTTAGGTTCATTACTCTCAGATATAGGTTTAATCTCAGTTTTCTCAACCTCAGCCGTAGGAGCAGCATCAGCCGCCTGGCTGTCAGCTACCGAAGTTGTCTCAGGTTTTTTATCATCAGCCACGGAAGCTATTTCGGTCTTTTTGTCATCAGCCGCTGGACTATCTGAAGCACGGTCGCTGTCCTGCCGGCGCTGATTCATCAGTGAATTCACCGCCCTGTCCAGTTCCTCAAAGTCAATATCCGTCATTTCCCCTCCCGATTGCTGTTATGTGCTTTTTCTATAATATCGATAAATTGATAGGCGTCCAAACTAGCACCACCGATCAACAAACCATCGATTCCATCAATACGCAAATAATCACTTGCCTTTTCAACCGTTATGCTACCGCCGTACAAGATTCTCACCTCAGTTGCAGCTTTTTTGCCAAATAGCTGCTGAATTTGACGACGAATCGTTTTAATGGCTCGTCGCACATCAGCTGGGTTGGCACTTTCTCCGGTACCAATTGCCCAAACTGGCTCATAGGCGATCACGATGCGGTCAAACTCATCAGCTGTCACATTGGCAAGGCCGCTCAGCAGCTGGTCGTGCAGTGCATCAGCTGTCTCGCCAAGGGTTTTTTCTTGCAGCGTTTCGCCAATACACAGGATTGGTTGCAAATGATTACGCAGCGCGGCTTGAACTTTCAATCTGATGTCGCGGTCACGCTCCTGGAAAACATAGCGCCGCTCCGAATGTCCAACAATGACGTAGTCGACCAGCCCGCGCAGATGAGCCGCTGGCACTTCGCCAGTGTAATTACCATAATCACGCCAGTAACAATTCTGAGCCGCCAGTTTGATGAGTCGGCGATTCACTTGCAGACTCAGGCTCTGAAGCGTCAAAATCGTTGGCGCGACCACTGTTTCTACATCACGATGCGACGAAATCATCTTCATCAACTTATGCAGATAAAGACTTGCTTCTTGCATAGCTAGGTGCATTTTCCAGTTGCCAACGATTAACTTCTTGCCCATATATTCCCCTTATGCTTTTTAGTGTACCACTCCAAGCCCATATGCGTCTAGTAAACTCTCGATTCCTGGCAGTTTTTTTCCAGCCATTAGCGCCAAACTAGCCCCACCACCTGTGGAAACATGGCTAAACGCTGCGCCGTCATGACCATCCCATTTCAGTACAAAATCAGCCGTATCACCACCGCCGACTACTGAAAGCGCCTGCTTGTTTTGGGCAATCGCTAAACTGAGACGAGCAGAACCAATGGCAAAGGTCGATTTCTCAGCCAAACCAACTGGACCATTCCAGATGATCGTTCCCGCGTGTGCTAGCACTGCAGTATAGCGTTCAATGGTTTGCATACCTATGTCGAGCGCCATGTCAGTGGCGCCAACATGGGCCACGCTGACTTCACGCCGCTCTTGGCTATCAGGATATTCAGCCACCGCAACATCGGTTGGCAGCAACAGAAACTCATCCACATGTTCACGACCAACTTTTTGCTCCACCGCTTGATAAATCTGATGGATGACATCGTGCTGACCTGGCTCAACGCGGCTCTTACCCAGACTCAATCCTTTATATTCCAAAAAGGTATTTGCCATGGCACCGCCGATCAAGATCTGGTCAGCCTTGTTGATAAACTCATGAATCATGCCAATTTTGTCAGACACCTTGGCACCGCCGACTATGGCAACTAGCGGCCGTTTAGGCTTAAGCATAGCGTGAGTGATGGCATTATATTCAGCACAAACTAAATCACCCGCTAGCCCAGGCATATACATGGTAATTTCATGCGTACTGGCGTGTTTTCGGTGAACCACTGCAAAGCCGTCTTGCACAAAATAATCAGCTTGACTGGCCCGAGCAATTGAGCGCGCAAACTGCGTGTCGTCGGCTTCTTCTTCAGGATAAAATCGCAAATTTTCTAACAAAATGATTGCGCCAGAAGATCGTCGCACTGTTTGACGAACTTTGTCGCCCACACAATTATCAACAAATTTCACTGGATACTGCAACAGTTCTGACAAGCGCACTGCAACTGGCGCTAGACTGTATTTTTCGTCTCGGCCTTGCGGACGACCCAAGTGGCTGATCAGCACAATCTTACAATGCTGCGACAACAGATATCTTAACGTGGGCAAACTGGCACGAATTCGTAGATCATCAGAAATCTCACCATTTTCGAGCAACGGCACATTATAGTCAACCCGCACCAACACTGTTTTATGGCGCAAGTCAACGTCATGAATTGTCTGTTTGAAAAATCGTTTGCCCACCCTTTGATATCCTATATACTAATCATTTACTCCAGTGTCAAAACGCGTATCGTATCAGTTTTGCCGGCGCCCGGGCGGTGACCATTGACCAACACCAACGTTGCCACACCATCACCAAAGTAGCCTTCATTTTTCAGATCACGTGCTAGGTCAAGACCATGACAGTTCTCTGGTGGACGCATGTACACACGAGTTGCGTAATTCAGCGCCAACTTCTGAGCTGTTTTGCGGTTGTCTGTCAGGCTGATGATCGGCATGTTTGGACGGAAAGCACCGATGTTGACGGCCGTAGCACCCGTGTCCGTCTCTGCCACGATAGCATCTGCGTTGAGGTCACGCGCCAAACGAGCAGCTGTGTAGCTGATGACGGCGTCATTTTTCTGGCGAGATTCACTCTTTGTCACTGACATGACATCACTGTGTTCCTGGGTGTAGAGAATGGTTTTTCGCATGGAATCAACCGCTTCAATTGGGTATTTACCATTGGCAGTCTCATCAGACAACATCACGACGTCAGCACCTTGGATGACCGCGTTTGCCACGTCGCTCACTTCAGCGCGGCTTGGCTCAGGATTGTCAACCATGCTACCCATCATCTGAGTTGCTACGATCACCATCTTGCCGTGCTTGCGACACAATGTGATAATCCGTCGCTGCACGACCGGCACAATCTCAGCACCAGCTTCCACCGCCAAGTCTCCTCGCGCCACCATGACACCATCACTCAACTGCACGATCTTTTCCAGGTTTTCTGGAGAGATGGCAGATTTTGTCTCAATCTTGGCGATAATCTGCGCTTCAGAACCAAACGTCAACAAACGCTGCCGCAAGTCAACGATATCAGATGCGGACTGCACGAAGCTCAAAGAAACATAATCAAAGTCGCGGCTAGCCCCCCACTCAATGTCTTCTAGGTCCTTCTGGGTCAAAATGTCACCGCCAAAATCAGTGTCAGGCAAATTCAAACCTTTTCGGCTCATCAAAAAGCCATCGTTTTGAATCTCAACCTTGATGGCAGTTTCACTGACGATTTCGCGCACAATTGAACGAATTTTACCGTCAAACATGTACAGCGGTTCGCCAACTTTCATCTTGCTGGCCAAGTTGTACTGCACTGGAAGATTGAAGCTTCCGTCATGTTCAGCAATTTCCGAATCCAGCACCAACATATCGCCAGTTTTCACTTCCAGCATATTGTCTTTCAAAATGCCCAGACGAATTTTTGGACCTTGCAAATCTTGCAAGATCGCAACTGGCTTGTCTTGCTCACGGCTAGCGGTACGAATCCACTCGATTTGTTGTGTGCGCTCTTCGTAGCTACCGTGGCTAAAATTAAGACGGAAACCGTTGGCGCCAGCGGCCATCAGCTCCGATACTTTTTCCTGGCTCATGGTTGCAGGACCAATTGTTGCCAAAATTTTGGTACGTTTAAAAATAGGTTTACTCATTTTTAAAATTATATCACGAAATAACAGTGATGGAAAATGGTTGTGTTATCTGACTTTCAGACTATCTTCTGTCTTGGTTATCAACGGGTCGAGGAAGAACTCAATGATGCGGCGCTGGCCGGTGGTGATTTCGGCAGAGACGCTCATGCCTGGCAGCAATTTGAGTTGATTTTGCTTGGAGCTTTTGTCATCATTCAATTTAATCTTAGCTTTATAAATGAGGCCTTTCTTGTCGTCCTGAATAGCATCAGGACTAATATTTTCAACCGTCCCCTCCAGGTAGCCGTAACGCTGGAATGGATAGGTAGCGACTTTGACGACTACGCGCTGGCTAGGTTTGACAAAGCCGATATCTTGGTTGTCTAGCGCTGCATCAACATAGAGTGGTACTTTTTCTGGTACAATTTGCGCCAGCTGCTGGCCAGCATTCACTACGCCGCCAATTGTTTTCACCGTCAGCGACAGTACTGTACCATCGACGGGCGCAGTGATGGTAGTCTGCGCCAACACTTGCCTGGCTTTGACTAGATTATTTTCCAGTTCAATAATTCTCTTTTCCGACGTGATGATTTGATTATTAAAAGCACTGTTGGTTTCGGCAGTTTGGGTTTGCGATTGATTTTGCGCCTGAGTGAGCGCCGACTGCGATTGCAGCAGCTGCTGATTTTGGCCAAGGACAGCACTATCAGCACTAGTGATTCGCTGATCAATATTGCTCAGTTCATTCTGTAGGCGCAGCTTATCGACAGGATTGACGTTTGGTAATTGCTTTTCAATCTCGGCTTTGCGATTTTTCAGATTCTGCGCGTTGGTTTCCAGCTGGTTTTTCGCTTGCTGATTAAATTGTAACTGTCGCTGGTAGTTAGAAATCATACCATTTGCAGCTTGCTGCCTGGCCGCAGAAAGCGCGGTTTGCGAGACGGCAAATTGTCGCAATATAGCTTTGGTCTCATCTGGCAAATCTGCGTTGTTGATGATCTCGTCAGTGTTGCCGCCAACAGCTAGCCGCCGCAAAATATCGCGCTCGACTCGCGCCGCGTTAAGGCTTTGGTTGGCGGTAGCAACATCTTTTTCGGCAGTTGTTTTATCAAGCGCCAGTAAAGTTTCGCCCTTTTTAACGCGCTGGCCTTCACGCACATTAATATTTGTCACCACGCCAGAAATCGCCGGCTGGATAATCTTGGTACTGCCTTCGGTGGAGATTTTACCGTTAGCTACCGCTACAATATCAATCCTGCCAAAATATGACCATGCCAACGCCACAATCAGCAACAATGTAACTAGCCAAACCACCAACGCACCCAGCGGAGCGGCTGGTGTTGCAACAATCTCCTCCGCCGCTGGCAAAAATTCATACTGCAGCCGGTCGCGTTTTAGCCAACTCATACTTCATCTCCTGATTGTTGCTTATGCAGATATGTGTACAAACCGTTCTTTTTCAGCAGCACCGACGGCGTACCATACTCAACCAATTGGCCGCGATCGATTGCCATGATTTTATCGACCGACTTGAGCGTTGACAAACGATGCGCGATGATGATGACCGTTCGCCCAGCCGTAATTTGCTTTAGATTTCGCTGAATAATATTTTCCGATTCATAATCAAGTGCTGATGTCGCTTCGTCAAAAATCAGGATTTTAGGATTATGTAGCAGCGCTCGGGCGATAGCGATGCGCTGCTTTTGCCCGCCGCTCAAACCTTCGCCTTTTTCACCAACCATCGTATCGTAACCATTGGACAATTCGGCGATAAACTCATGGGCGCCAGCAATTTTCGCTACGCGCACAATGTCATCCATGCTGCTACTCGGCACATGCACCGCGATATTATCACGCACGCTGGCATTAAACAAAAAGTTTTCCTGTAAAACCACGCCAATTTGCCGACGCAACCAGCTCGGGTCAGTCGTGGCAATGTCGACGCCGTCAATCAAAATCTTGCCTGATTCTGGCACATACAATCGTTGCAATAATTTAGAAATCGTACTTTTACCCGAACCGCTGCGCCCAACCACGCCGACCACCGTGCCAGGACGAATGCCAAACGACACGTCACGAATGACTTCCGGACTATCTGGCGTATAACGAAACCGCACATGCTCGAACCGCACATCACCAGTGATACTCGGCAGACGCGACTTGCTCGGATCAAGCGTTGGCTCAGGCTTGGTATTAAAAATATCGCCCAACCGCTTCATGGAAATGCCCGTTTGTTGAAAATCTTGCCATGATTGCACCAGTCGCAACACCGGCCCGCTCACCCGACCGCTCAGCATCCGAAAAGCAATCAGCCCGCCGATAGTCAAGCTGCCCGCCATCACCATATGCGCACCAACCCATAAAATAGCGATATCGAAAATCTTCTGAATGAGTTGACCGAGCGCACCAGCATTGCCTGACAGTAAATTAGTTTTATAACTAGCGCGCACATAATTACTCAGCCGGCCTTCCCAATTTTTCTGCAGTTGCGGCTCCAGTGCAAACGATTTGATAGTCTGCGCGCCAGTGATTGACTCAACCAAATATGACTGAGACTCAGCGCCAGTGTTAAATTTTTCATCTAAACGCTGGCGAAGCAGCGGCGTAATTATCCAAGATAAAATCGCAAACACCGGCAGACTGCCCAGCACTACCCACGTCAATGTCACACTATAAAACAGCATGACAATGATATAAACAAACATGAAGCTAATGTCGATCAGCGCGGTCATCGGCGTGCCAGTCAAAAAAGCCCGAATTCGTTCCAGCTCCAATACCCGCGCCGTGGTGTCGCCAACTCGACGGGTTTCAAAATACCGCAGCGGCAAGGCAAATAAGTGCCGAAACAGCCGCGAACTCAAAATTACGTCAATCCGGCTAGTGGTATGAGTGAAAATATAATTACGAGCAATGCCAAGCACCCCCTCAAACAGCGCGATAATCACCAACCCACCAACAATGACATCAAGCGTCGAGACGCTGTGATGCGCGAGAGCTTTGTCAATAACAACTTGCGTGAGAATCGGTGTGAAAATACCAATAATCTGCACTACCAGCGCCGCCAGCAAGACTTGTAGCAGCGGCTTTTTGTATTTGATGATCGTCGGAATAAACCATTTGAGATTGAATTTCCTGTCCGCTTCTTTCCAAAAACGCTGCGTAAACAACACCACGTGACCAGTCCATTTGCGCTCAAATTGTGCTTTGGTCAGCACGGTTGGCGGTGTACCATCGGGCATTAGCATCAGTAATTTATCGTTGTCTATCCTGGCGATCAGTGCAAACTTTTCTTTCTTCAAACCGACCACGGCGGGCAACGGTAATTTTGCCAGCGTCTTATACGAAACACTAGCTGCTCTGGCTTTTAATTTTAGTGACCGCGCCGCGCGCAACATGTCCGCCTCGCTCATACCAACCTTCGGGTCGATAGCCAAGGCATGCGAAATCTGCTCCGGATCAGCCGGTAAACCATGAAACTGCGCGATATTCACGAAACAATACAGACCGGGATCAAGTTTTTTCTGCTCTTTAGTCACGACAAAACACTACTTACTCCCACCTTAGTTTCCACTAGTGTAGCAAAATAGCGGCGCGCGCCAAAGCTTAAGCGGTTGGCGCCGTCCAATATTGCGAAATAATAGACTGCGCTTCAGCTGAGTGCGCCTCAAGAGCTTGTTGCCAAGTCATACCATGTGAATTACCGAACGACGCCATAGCTTGAATTAGTTGCTGGACCTTTTCGGGCTGAATAGTATAGCCGTCTTCGGCCTGAATTGTTTCAATTCTTCGGTCACTATTGTAGTTATACCATTCTTGTATCTGAACGGAATCGGCTGAACCACACATCTCTAACAACAAGTCACTACTGTATATTTTCTTAAACATAACCTCCGCATGGTTATATCCAAGCCGTATCGTGTCGTTGCCGCCAGTGTCGAACACTCTATCTTTACCGTCACCTCGACTAAAGACATAGGTATCATCGCCTGCATCGCCAATCAAATAGTCATCATCTGTGCCGCCGACTAAGACATCATTACCCTGACGGCCCCGAAGTGTATCATTGCCACCCATACCATAATATGTCACTGGCTTATCATCATAGGCAATAAGATCATCTTTTGCATCGGTGCCAACTAGATTATGCATCTTCTCGTCAACTGTCTCAGCAGTCCATACGGTGCCATCTGCAAATTCAAACCTTTCAATTCTTCGCTGTGGCGTTGCATAGTAACCACTGTAATTTGATGAACCAAAATGGCTAACGACAGTAATCTTGTCGTCAGTATCCTTAAACGACAGAACGAGATTATAATTACTATACCAAGGGACACGAGATATTGTAATATCTTCTGGTCTTACACCTTCACCAAAACAAATAGCGTCAGTACCGTCGTAATCATTAATCGTATCTTGTCCATCACCGCGGTTGAAGACATAAATATCATCACCTCGGAAGCTATCAATTATATCGTTACCCCTACCACCGGCGATCAAATCATTACCTCCTCCACTAGAGATTCTATCATCGCCATCTTCGCCATAGAGTTCGTCATTGCCCTCACTACCAACAAGCGTGTCATTACCACCACGTCCGTGATATACCACCCTTGCTTTATCGTAAGCCGCTAACCGATCGTCATCTTCCGTGCCAGTCAAATGATGCATCTTATCATCAATATCTTCTTTTGTCCACACTGTACCGTCGGCAAACTTGATCTGCTCTAGCGTATGGTTTGAGCTCATAGACGGCTTTGTTGGATCAAAATGACTAATAAAGGTGATTGCATCATCAGTGTCTTTTAGAGATATTTCAAGACTCCAGTCTCTGTTTACATACACCCGTTTTAATACGACATCTTCTGGTTTAATTCCCTCACCAAGCTGAATCGTATCAAAACCGTTATAGTCCGTGATGATGTCCTTGCCATCACCACGATTAAAGACATAGACGTCGTCTCCACGGAAGCTACTAATCGTATCATTACCCTTCCCGCCGACGATCAAATCATTGCCTTCATCGCCGTAGAGCTGGTCATCGCCGTCTTCACCATAGAGCTGGTCATTACCTGCACCGCCCCTGAGATTATCATCGCCACCGCGCCCATAATACACTACGTCCGCCTTATCGTACGCCGCTAGCTGATCATTTTCTTCCGTACCAGTCAAATGATGCATTTTGTAGTCGATGTCATCCTTCGTCCACACGGTACCATCGGCAAATGTAATCTGTTCTAATGTATAATTTGCAGTCAAGTATGACTTTACTGGGTCAAAATGGCTAATAAAAGTAACTGCATCTTCAGTCCCCCTAATGGACATTACAAGACTCCAGTCTCTATTCACGTAAACTCGCTTCAGTACGATATCCTCCGGCTTAATTCCCTCACCAAAATAAACCGTATCAAACCCGTTATAGTCTGTAATAACATCCTTACCATCACCGCGATTAAAGACGTAGGTGTTGTCTCCGCGGAAGCTATCAATTATATCGTTACCTCTACCGCCAACGATCAAATCGTTACCTTCTCCGCCAGAAATTCTGTCATCACCGTCCTCGCCGTATAATTGGTCATCCCCTGTGGCACCCCTGAGATTATCGTCACCACCCAGTCCGTGATACACTACGCCACGCTTACCGTATGCTTCTAGTATATCTGACCCGTCAGTGCCAGTTCTATTGTGCATCTTGTCGTCAATATCTTCTTTCGTCCACACCGTACCATCGGCAAACTCAACCCGTTCAATTTGCGCTGCTGGATTGTCTACCGAGCCCCAGTATGAATTTGTGCCAAAATGTTCATATACCGCCACTTTGTCATCAGTATCTTTGATGCATAGCTCAAGATTATGTCCGTAGCCATTGCCAACGCGCTTAATGACAATATCATCAGGACGAATACCATCACCAAAACGAATTGTATCCATGCCACCAGTATCGGTAATTAAGTCCTGCCCATCACCACGGTTAAATATATAAATATCATCACCCTTACTTCCGCGGATATTGTCGTTACCTGGCCCACCAATGAGCGTACCGCCACCAGAAATATAGTCATCACCAGCATCACCATAGAGTACATCTTTACCGCTCCGACCACTAATATTATCGTTACCAGCTAGCCCGTGGTAAATCACTGGCGCATTGCCGACCATGCTAAAATTATCGTTACCATCAGTGCCCACCATATCATGTGCACGACGATAGATTTCATCAAGATCCCATGCTGTTCCGTCGGCAAACATAACCCGCTCAATTTGATTACCAGGGCTAGCAATATCCTCCTGCTGATAGTAACTGTACCGGCCAAAATGATAATTAACCGCTATCTTATCCTTAGTACCCACAATGGACAGTTCCAACGAAATGCTTTTTTCCTCAGTCGATACGACACGGGCAACGACATCGTTCGGTGATATTCCCTCGCCAAATTGAATCGTATCAAAACCGTCAGTTTCTTCAATATAGTCGACACCATCGCCGCGAGAGAATAAATAGACATCATCACCAGTTCCACCGCGGAGTTGGTCATCACCCGCTCCGCCAGACAAAACGTCATTTCCACCATGACCATATATCGTGTCATTTCCGTCATCGCCATACAGAAAATCATTAGCAGAACCACCGACTATACTATCATTACCGCCTAATCCATGATAGGTATAGGCTCCATCCTCAAACGATGCCAGATAATCTGCATTCTCTGTACCAACCATATCATGTGCACGACGATAAATTTCATCAATATCCCAAGATGCACCATTACTGAAAGTGATTCGTTCAATTTGACTTCCTGGATTATCAGCGTGCAAACGGTCACTATTGTAAATACGCGTACCAAAATGACCATCTACTACAATCTTGTCGGTTGTATTTTTGATGGTAATCGCCAAAGATATTTTATTACCGTAGCCTGAGACAGTCTGCAAAATAACATCCTCTGGCAAAATTCCCTCACCAAGCTGGATTGTATCAAAGCCGTCGGTCTCCTCAATATAATCAGTGCCGTCTCCTCTCGAAAAACGGTAAATATCATCACCAGCTCCACCACGGAGTTGGTCATTACCTACACCACCAACAAGCACATCATCGCCACCCATGCCATAAATCGTATCATTGCCAGCATCACCGTAGAGAACATTGTCGTTATTATCAGCATATAGACCATCATCACCATCTCCAGCGGCAATTAGTGTGTAGTCATCTTTAGTATTGAGAGAGTCTCCCTTATCTGTACCATTGAGTACTTTCTCACCCGCAAAGTCAATAATACGACCATACTCTGCTGATTGCTTAACATAGTAATTGCGCAAATTCTCAAACTCTACGCTCTTTTTCAGCCCATGATATTTCATGACTCGTGCAAATTCACTCAGTAAATCAATACCAGCTTTAGCATCTTGAAAAATTGTAGCATCTAGCACCTTGAAAGTATCTTTAAATGAGACAACATCGGATTCGACTTTTATACTTGCCATTATATCTTTTAATTGTACCTGCGAGACCAATGACACATATACAACTTCAAATAATTTATCATACGATTTTTGTAGCAAAAGTGCTGCATTCGTATTCGGTGAACCTCGAAACTCTGTGCCAAAGAACTTCTCCAATACAGCTAGTTTCTGCGCGTCAAACGCACTACCACGGCTCTTTGGATCAACAGAACCTACGCCCGCCCAGTGCACTAAAATCTTCCTAGTTAAAGCCTCGCGCTTTATGCTATTCTTTTCCTGGACAAATTCTTTTACCAAATCATGCAAGGAGCCGGATTCGTCTTTCATGATTGCCTTATGCAACGAACCAACATTACCCGCCCCCTGCACGTTTGGCAATAGTGCAACGTCGTCAGAAACACTAACTAGTGATGGCTCGATAGATTGCAGCGGATCACGATTTAACAGATATTCACCAGTTAACCGAGAGCTACCGTCTGCTAGAGTAAATGTCCCCGTTCGCACTTGAACATTGTTAGCACTATCAGTCACGCCAGTATTGCTATAAGAAAGACCTATCGATACAATTCCTAACTCAACTAGTTGCTTTAGCTCACCAGCAGAGGTAATACCGTCACCGTCAGAATCTTGCCAGATTCGTAACAACGTGTATATTGCATCATTACTATCAATCTTACCGTCCTTGTTATCGTCATATTCTGCCAACGCCGCAAAGCCACTTGATGCCAATGTCTTACCATCTTTCATCAGTGTACGGTCGCCAAATAATTCGTTACCACCATTGATGATTCCGTCACCATTTCTGTCATAAGCTAGCAACCCCTCTCCCGATCCAATCCACGACGTTCTTTCAGCAAAACCACTATTGTCCAAGTCAAAAAATGTATTCGACTCGTCAATTGATATTGTCGTTATTCCGTCACCATCCAAGTCAAACACCAGCGGGTCAACACGGCGGTCTTGATCAGCTTGAGCTTTCTGCGTATCGACATATGCTGACATGAAATCACCTGAAGCCAAGCGACGTTCAAATTGTTGCACAACATAATTTGCATATGCTATTTGATCGTGATTGTACGGATGGCTAGATATAGAGCCGTCAGGCAAAGTCACAAGGTTATTGTAATATGTAATACCACCCTGTGACATGGTCGTCTGCAATGGAGGTCTACTGATAACATCCGTGGTATAGTTCTTATCAATCTTTGCACGCTCAATAACTTGAAAAGCATTAATTAAATTAAACAAATCACGCAGATTACGAACCGAAAGTTTTTGATCTGCCACGGTTTCTGTCATTTTATATTGTAATCCAGGCTTACTTGGATCATCACACAGAAACCTGTCCAAATTGTGCCGAGAAGTATTGAAGAGGCCCGAGCCATCATTACCCCCAACTCCCTCATACCCACTATAGACAGCCATCGTGTCAGTAACCGAATATCTACCCGGCCCGCCTGCGATAGTATTTTTTATATTATTTATTTGACGCTTATATTCTAGCATATCTATATTGCCCTTACTAAGCCGCAGCCTAATGGCCAGCATTTTACCAAGGGCGTTAAAATTGACTCGTTTGTAGTCCAGGTCTGAGGTGTCTATATGCTGTATTGTACTGCCAATCGGTACACCGTACATCCCAACCCAATCTAGAGAGTTTACGTGGTCGGTTATATTGTACTCCTTAAGCCTAGCCAAGGCAGACACGTCAAGAAGATTAGTTCCTATTCCAACAGCATTAAAGGTAATCGCCTGAATACCTCCATAATGACTTCCTGACGAAAAGTCTGAGGTCCTATATGTCAGATAGGAGGCCAGGCCACCACCCAGTGAATGACCTGTAGCAGTAGCGTTGTTGTATCGAAGATATTTGAGGGCATCTTTTTTGCTAATATTATCATTGCCTGTAACTCGTGCGACGACAGACTGAGCAAATTCTAACGTATCCCAAAATTGCGCCAAGGGCGACAAAACCATGGAACCAATTTGTGTATCTGTAGCAATGTCACTCAAGGCCGGCAGAAACCCTCTGTCGAGTTCGGTACCACGAAAGGCAAGAACAATTTTCCCGGAAGGAGATCTAAAGGCTACCCCAGCAAAACCAGAAACATCATCTTTTTCAAAATATATGAGAGTATAAGAACGGAGAGGGCTAGAGGAATCCTTGAGGGCCGAGAGTTCAGGCTTATTGATATCATCTTTCTTAATCAGCTTATTATCAATTAGCCATCCTATACTCTTTCCTTCCGCTGAAGTATCAAAATCCAAATATGCTAACGCACTAAAATTTAAGTAATCCTTAGTATCTAATGCCACGCTAACTCTCCTTTAAACACTGTTTTATAATTCCATAATTTAGTTGCGGAACTACATCATAGCCAGCCACACATGTATAGGCTCTCCTATCCCTGGTAACAAGAGTGTAATCTATGGTTATTTTAGATACTCCTTGGCTATATATCTCTTCAATTATAGATGCTACTTTATTTGTAATATCATCTCTATTGTCTGCTTCGACTATCTTAATGCTCAACTTATATATAGGATCATATCTTCGTTTTACATCGCCTAGACTACTGCTTTTTGTGATTTCGCTTAAAACTTCATCCTTAATAATCAACCGTATTGAATAGTCTGTCACTCCTATGGCTTTCATAGACGATTGTAGTCGATCATATTCTTGTCTTGAAAAATACAAATCCAAATATTCATCGTTACATTCTTCTACGCACCCTATATAAAATCTTAGTTGAGGGTTTGAAATAGGATAAGCATGAGATTTCCACGAGCCGCTAACCCCAAATCCTCCGTTTTTATATTCAGGCCTCTCTAGCTTAAAATCCTCATGATATTTACCTTTTAAATACTCTGACATCTTACCTTGAATACCGGCTAATCTATTTTCATTTCGAATATATAAACCAGCCAAGGCAACAATAAACAATACTGCCAAGCTACCTAGGAACAGTAATAATCTATATTGCTTGTTCTTTTTCCGGTTGCGTTTCTTGGACATTAGATCCTCCAACAGTCTTATCTTTATGCTTTCATTGTAACCTAACCACAAGCAATATACAACGAAAAAATAGACAGCTAAAGCTGCCTATATTTTGATAATTTCTCTGTGGTGACCTTACCGGGAATCGAACCCGGATTGCCAGGATGAAAACCTGGTGTCCTAACCGTTAGACGATAAGGCCAACGTCACGAATTATAGCAAATTATCAGTCAGTTGTCTACAGGCGGCTGGTGTAATTTTCCGCTCCATTTCTCATTTGGCTTCGTTTCTTATATAATAATATCTATGGCAAAGCAAAAGAAGAAACGCAACAAAAAGTACACTGGTGTTGACGCTGCTACCAAACGGCCATCAATCACTCGCGTTAGTGCAGTCAACCGTTCACGGTTTGGCCAGTGGCGTCATGATCACCAACGACAGCTCAGCATTGCGCGTACTGTCGCCATCATCATCGTTGCGCTCATCATCATCGTTTCGGGCGTCATGAGCTTATTCTGACGCCATCTACTTCACCGGCAGACGAAACCCAAAGGTACTGCCTTTACTCTCTTTTGATTCAAATACCATCTGACCGCCGTGTGCCAGGACAACTTTGCGCGCCAAAAACAGCCCGATTCCCGTGCCATCTGGGCGTTTTTTGCGAGCATTTGAGCCACGGAAAAACTTGCTGAACAAATTTGCTTGCTCCGCGTCAGGAACGCCGATACCAGTATCTTTGACGGTAAACACCACATCGCCACCATCTCTGGTCAGCTTTACTTTGATGGTCGTGTCGGGTTTTGAGTAGTACAGTGCGTTTTCAATCATATTCATCATCACCTGTCGCAATTTTTCACCATCCACCATGGGCTGTGGGATGTCTTTACCGATGTCCACTGCTATTTTGACATGTCGCTGCCTAGACATGGTTTTTAGGAATGCAACCTCGTCTTTGACCAGTTGCACCAAGTCAGTCGCTTGACGGTTGATGACAAATTTGCCCGTTTGCAGCCTGGACACACTCAAAAAGTCACCGATGAGCTGCACCATTCTCTCGCTTGAGCCAAAAGCTTCGGTCAATACAGTGCGCTGCGTCGCGTTGATCGGCCCCAAGTCACCCTCTAACATCATATCCAAATAACCCTTGATGCTAGTGAGCGGGGTCCGCAGCTGGTGTGATGCCATAGAGATGAATTCGTCTTTGGCGGCGTCCAGTCGTTGCAATTGGCGGTTACTGATCCTGAGTTCCCTCGTTGCATCGATGATTTTCTGTTGTAACGTCTCGTTGAGCTGCCGCACCTCAGCCATGGCGAGTGAATTCTTGACCGCCACCACCAATTCACCACTCATGGTTTCCAAGAGAGAAATGTCTCGCCGTGTGTAGCGCTTGGCTCGCCTACCAAACAACACACAGCCGACGCATTCGTGGTCCATGGCTAGCGGCAAGATGACTTCAATGTGGTACATCGCCAAACTTTGCTGCAATGATTCATCCGCCAAATCTTTGACGAGCACCACTTCGTTGTAGCGATAATGCCGATGAATATGCTTTGTCAATCGTGCCACGTCAATCGCCGGAAGGACTCGTTTGCTGGTGCTTTCTAGTCTAAAATTGTCACCAATTTTCACCGCTAGCGTCACGGACTCCGCCTGAAATGACCGCCGCAAAAAGCATTTCATGCGCTTCAAAAATACGTCCAAATCAGTGCTGCGTAGTAACAACATGCCCATCTCAGCAAAAAATTCCTGCTTACGCATGCGACTGGTCTTCAATACATGAGTCGCTTTTTTCAGAGATTGCCCATAGTCCCTATCCATGCATATAAATATAAGCGATTTAGGCCTTCTCGTCCAGATATCTGTGCTATAATGAGCCTATGAAGAAGATTGCCATTATCGAAGATGATCCAGCCATTAGCCAGATGTACCGCATGAAATTTGAGGCTGATGATTTTGACGTACGACTGGCAGCCGATGGCAAGGTGGGCGTCGAATTGGTTGAGAAATTTACCCCAGATATCATTTTGCTTGATTTACAAATGCCAGAAATGGACGGATTGACCGCCTTGAAAAAAATTCGTTCTCACGCATGGGGCAAGGCCGTGCCAGTCATCGTTCTGACGAATTTGAGCGAAGAAGAAGCGCCTGACGAACTGCGAGACCTCAACATTCACAGCTATATTGTCAAAGCAAACTTGACACCACGCCAAGTGGTCAGCAAAGTCAAAGACGTCATCGGCTAATTCACCTGCTGTTTTTGTCGATTGGCAATCGCCAGGCAGGCATTGATCAAATTATCAAACAGTGCCGCCACCGTCAGCGGTCCAACACCGCCTTTTTCGGGCGTGATTGATACGTCCTGCCGGTCACGCACTTCTTTGGCAACATCGCCAACTATCTTACCCTTGTCAGACGCGGTGCCTGCATCTACCACGATCGCACCAGGCTGCACCATATCAGATGAAATAACACCCGGACTGCCCGTGGCGGTAACAATCACTTCAAAATCAACTAACCGCGCCAAGTCATCCCCCATGTCAAAGACGACCGGCTCCAGACCAGACCGACGCCACATATCCACCAGTGGTGCGCCCACCAGTCGACCATATCCAACCACGGCGATGCGTTTTTTGGACAAGTCAATACCGTGGCCCGACAATAGCCAATTGATAGCCGTTGGTGTTGCCGCCTCAAACGACGAACGAGGATTGAGCCCATCGACATCTTTTTCTGGCGCAACCGCAGCCAATATTTCGTCCGTCTGAGCTGGGTCTTTCAGTGGCAGCTGCACAATAATTCCCTGCACATCTTCTCGTACATTCAGCTGCCGCACCGTTGCCAATACATCTTCCACGTGGTGAATTTCTGTATCAATCAAAATATCCGCACCATAGTTACGCTTCAAGCGCATATATGTTTCAATCACTGGATTGTCGGTGTTTGTGACGATTGCCAATCGAGGCTGAATATGCCACGCTTGGCGCAATGCTCGAACTTGCTTGGCTTGACGCTCTTTAATAAAACTTGCCAAATCTGTACCAGTCAGTATTTTCATCTCTATCATTCTACCAAATGAGCCTGCTTGAGTACAGGTATCAGCTATGGTATAATGCTAGAAGCTTGCGCATGGCGGATGTAGCTCAGTTGGTTAGAGCGCTGGATTGTGGCTCCGGAGGCCGTGGGTTCGACCCCCATCATTCGCCCCAAGCATTGATTTGTGGCATAATATGTGCTAAAATCACACACATGGGCCAGTAGCTCAGCTGGTTAGAGCACCTGCCTCTTAAGCAGGGTGTCGAGGGTTCGAGCCCCTCCTGGCCCTCCAAAAATAACCTCACACGCGTGTGAGGATTTTATTTTGCCTTATGCATACGGATTGTACCGACGGGAAGGCGGTTCGTGAAATGATGACCTTGGTCTGTTAAGTCCCATTGGGCGAGCATTGGCGTTTGAAGATTGCCGATTTGGCCTATCTGTTTCAGTCTTGGCAGTATGCAGTTTTCTGCTTGAAAGACTCTGCTCTGCCGACTGCTTGGTTTTATGATCATGCCCCGAAGCTACAACCCCTAACTCCATGCCAAAGCGACGCACATGCCCGTGGCAGCTAGCCATGGCAGAGCTTTGATAATTATTGATGTATTGGCGATCTGAATTTGCCCGATGTTTTCTGTTGATGCTTCGTTCTGTATGTCCGTACGCCATAAAACCGTCAATCGACCCTCGTCGAGGATCAGATAGTCTCATCATCATTTCTCGAGACATGCGTGGTTTTCGACTCGCATCCATATTTGATACTCGTAATCCTATGGCGCCCCGAGTAGGATTCGAACCTACGACCTTAGGCTTAGAAGTCCTCTGCTCTATCCAGCTGAGCTATCAGGGCGTATTCACATTATAGCATCTTTCTGCTATAATCGTACAAGCTTGCGGGTGTAGTACAGCGGTTAGTATGCAAGTTTTCCAAACTTGAGATCGGAGTTCGATTCTCCGCACCCGCACCAATATTTATGATAATTCCCATCCATAAAGGGCATCATGGATCCATATTTTTACACAGAAAAACCGAGGTACCGACCACACGACATCGAAGATGCCTCTGAATTTTATGACATCATTGAGCGCAGTAGTTTGACACACCAGCTGTCTGATTCCAGGCCGTACATCTACTGGACGATGGAAATTTATGACAAAGCCAACGGCATCAAAGGTGGCGGTGGCCTGGGCGTGCTGGCAGCGGACACGCGGCGAGTAGCAGAAAAATTAGACGTGCCATTTGTGGTAGTCACGCCATTTTATCGCAGTGAATCGCACCAAAAAATTACCAACCTGGCGCAGGAAGAATTCTCAGAAACTGTCTCACCACAAGACTATGGTTTTGAATACATCGACGACGTGTCCATCAGTTCACGTGGTTTTCCCGATGCTAGTTTGAGCATATTCAAAAAAACACTTGGCTCGACTCAGTTTGTTACCATCTCAGAGCCAAACTTTGGACAATTGTACGAAGGTGAAGGTTCAGGCGATCACCGACTCTACCAAGAAGTCGCGCTCGGGTTTGGTGGCTATAAAGCTCTGAAACTACTCGGCATCAAACCGGCTGTCATCCAACTCAACGAAACCGCGACCATTTTTGCAGCACTAGCTCGGCTGGACGAGCTATGCGCTAACGGCATGAACCTGTACGAAGCAATCGTTTACGTACGCAAACACACACTCTACACCAACCACACCCTGCTCCAAGCGGCTGAACCAGAATTTCACCGCTCACAATTTGAAAAATTAGTGCTGCCAAATATCAAAAGTAACGCGGTGCGCTGCTGGCTGATGGAACAATTTCGTAACGATCGTTTGCGACCGAATTTGCTGGCAATTGAGCTGACCGAAGCCAAAAATGGCGTCAGTAAACTACACGCCCGCGTGGCGAATTTCCGCGACCGCAACAACGACAAGGTTAAATTTCACGCCATCACCAATGGCATTGACCTGGAAACATGGGTGCTGCCAGAAATCCTGCAGCTCTACACTGAAAGCGGAATCATTGATAAGTTTGGATTGCCGACAGATAATTTCCATGCCAAAATTGACACATTAACTGCGTCAGACCTCCGTGCCATGCACCGCGCTGGTCGCGCCGCCTTAAACCGTGTACTACAGCACCGCAAAGATCAATACAACCATCCTGTGCAAATACCAGAAAACGCATTGTTGTTTGATTTCAAACGACGCTTTGCGAACTATAAGCGGCCGTACATGCCGTTTACTAACCCAAAGGCTCTGCGACAGATTTTGGTGGATTATAATGCGCATTATATCTTGGCGGGAAAAGTTCACCAAGGTGACACCGTGATGTATCAACGACTGCTTGAAATTTTACAATTAGTAGACGCTGACCCAATCCTAAAAGAGCGCGTTCACTATATCCAAGATTATGACGAGGAGCTAGGCCGCGCCCTGGCAGTTGGTTCAAACATCGCCATCAACGTGCCAGAAGTCGGCTGGGAAGCCTGCGGCACATCATGGGAAAAAGATATCGCCAACCTTAAATTACTCATTTCCACCAGTGATGGCGGCGTGGCAGACATCAAGCCAATCGCCTGCCTGGAAGTTAGTGGCAAAAACTACGACGAAGAAGTTCGCTCACTATATCTCAACATGCACAAAGCCGCCCGTATCATGCAAAATGATTCACTTCTGGAAAAATTAACTCATCGTCAGCTCAAAGCATACCTGCCGATCATCTCTGGTGCGCGCATGATGAAAGACTATCTCCACTTTTTGTTTCCAAAGCGGTGATTTATTCGTTGATCACTTCAACTTGTGCACCCAATCGATTCAGACGCTGTGCCAAATCTTCGTAGCCACGGTTGATGGAATACACGTCGCGCAGGACTGACTGACCTGGCGCTGCCAACATTGCCAAAAAGACGACAACACTTGGTCGGAGTGCTGGTGGCGCAATGACGTCGGCTGGCTTCCAGTTGGTCGGACCGCTGATATATACCCGGTGTGGATCGACCAGCTCAATGTGCGCGTTTAGCTTACTTAGCTCAGTGAAATAAATCGCCCGGTTTTCATAACTCCAGTCGTGCACCAAGGTCCGACCCTCAGCCATGGTAGCGATAAGCCCCAAGAACGGCAAATTGTCCATGTTGATACCAGGGAATGGCAATGCATGAATCTTATCTTTTGGCGCAACCAACTCAGAATGCTTCAGCGCGATGTCCACCAAACGAGTGCGACCATTGTTGGCTGGGTATTCCTCGCTCAACTCGTACCGCAGACCCATCTCAGCCAGTGTTGCTAGCTCAATTTCCAAAAATTCAATTGGCGCCCGACGCACCGTAATTTCCGAATCAGTCACCACGGCTGCTGCGATGAAGCTCATGGCCTCAATCGGGTCCTCAGACGGTGCGTATTCAACGGCTTGGTTGATCGATTTTTTACCGGTGATGGTCAACGTAGTAGTGCCGATGCCTTCTATCTTCACGCCTAATTTTTCCAAGTAGAAACAAACGTCCTGCACCATGTAGTTTGGGCTGGCGTTGCGGATGATGGTCTTGGTTGGTGACAATGCCGCTGCCATGATGAGGTTTTCAGTCACCGTGTCACCACGTTCAGTCAGAACAATGGTGTGATCACCCGTCGTGACATCAACCGTCGCGTGATAACTGTCTGGTTCCGCCTCCACCTGCATCCCAAAATGCTTCAGACCTGACAAATGTGGCTCTACGGTGCGCTTACCGAGATTACAGCCACCGGCAAACGGCAACCGAAAGTCATGGTATTGATGCAGCAGCGGACCGAGAAACATTAGCACAGTGCGAGTACGCTTGGCAGCTGCGATATCCATGTCTTCTAGCCTCAGCCGAGCTGGCGGCGTGATTTCCAGGTCGTTGCCTTCGAGCCACCGTGTTTTGACACCGATGGAATTAAGCACTTCGATGATGCGGTTAACTTCTTCGATGCGAGATACTCGCCGCAATGTCGTTTTGCCTTTGTTTAGCAAGCTAGCGCACAGCAAAGCCACGGCGGCATTTTTACTTGTTTTTACATCGATACTACCAGATAATTTGTGTCCACCCGAAACGCGGAAATTGATCTTACCGGTCTTGTTGAGCAGCATAATGTTATGGCTCAATACCTCTGAGATGCGCGACAACATTTCAAGACTGAGGTTTTGTTTGCCGCTTTCAATACGATTGATGGCACTCTGCGACGTCCCCAAAGCGTCAGCTAATTGGGCCTGCGTCAGATTTTTTCTTTGACGGTTTTCTGCAATGAGCGTACCGATCTTTTGGATGTATCGATCTGTATTCATGCCGGCAGTATATCACAAATGATATAATAGTACAAATGGTATAATGGGGTTATATAGGAGAAATTGACATGGAAGATCAAGCAATTGAACGACTCATCGCTGCGGAAATTGAGCGACAGCAAACGGGACTGGAGCTCATCCCCAGCGAAAACTACGTTTCACCAGACGTGCTCAAGGCGCTGGGTAGCGTGTTTACCAACAAATACTCTGAAGGCTACCCTGGCCGACGGTACTATGGCGGACAACATAATACCGATCAAATTGAGCAGTTAGCGATTGACCGCGCCAAGCAGCTGTTTGGCGCCGACCACGCCAATGTCCAGCCGCACTCTGGAGCCCAGGCCAACGAGGCGGTGTATTATGCGTGGTGCGAGCCAGGCGACACTATTTTGGCGATGGATTTGGCGCACGGCGGACACCTGACGCATGGCGCACCAGTCACCCGCTCAGCCCGCGAATACAATTTTGTCCGCTACGGCATCAAGGATGTCAAAACCGGCGAAATTGACTATGAAGAAATTCGCCGATTGGCGCTGGAACATCGGCCAAAGATCATTTTGGCGGGCTTTTCAGCCTATCCGCGGGAGCTGGATTATGCCAAGTTTGCTGAGGTTGGACGCGAAGTCGGCGCTATGTTGATGGCAGACATGAGCCACATTGCTGGGCTAATTGTTGGCGGCGTGGCTAAAAATCCGTTTGACTATGGCTTTCATGTTATCACCACTACCACGCACAAAACCCTGCGCGGCCCGCGCGGCGGCTTGATTTTATCGAGAGGCATAGCCGGCAATCCTTTAAAACGACCAGAAAAGACCTTGGAAAACTTACCAACGCTCATCGACCGAGCGGTCTTCCCTGGCACTCAAGGTGGCCCGCACATGCACACCATCGCTGCCAAGGCAGTAGCCTTCGGTGAGGCGTTACGCCCAGAATTCACGGAGTACGCCCAGCAAATCGTTACCAATGCGGCCGTGCTGGCAGATGAATTGAAACGTGGCGGCTTGAAATTGGTAACAGGTGGCACCAATAACCACTTGGTGCTGGCAGACGTGTATGGCAGCTTCGGCATTGACGGTAAAACCGCTCAGGAGCGACTGGAGGCTAGCGGCATCACCGCTAACGCCAATGCCACCCCCAACGATACCCTGCCGCCGTTTCGTCCAAGCGGTCTGCGGCTTGGCACACCAGCAGTGACAACACGCGGCATGACAGAGACGGAGATCAAGCAGATTGCTGAGTGGATCATCACGGCAATTCAGACCGATGACCCAAGTGTCCATGCTGAACTCAAACAAAAAACTGGGTCTTTAGCAAAGAGCTTTCCGCTGCCATATTAAAAGGTAAAGGCAAACAAAAAGCCCCGGGGAATCCCCGGGACTTTTTAAAAAGCACAGTAGCTAAACCTTAGCATTCTCCTGTCTTCAGTACAATCTTGTGATCTGTCTCACCCTGGCCAAGCACATCTTTCCAGTAAGTAACCTTAGCACCAGTCACAGAAGCTGGAGTACCTGTACTACACTGCTCGTACTTATATTTACCTTTGTTTGTGCCACCGTCTGGTTCAGTACTGCCGAGGCCGCTCTTTGCGTTGTCTGATAGCTTTATGGTACCGTAGCCCTTAATTTCACCATCTGTAGGCCACTTGTCGTTGTCTGCATGGTATGATGCAGCTGCATTGATAATGTTACGTGCATCAGACGCGCGTTCGTCGTCACGTGCTTTTTGTGTTACACCGTTGTAGGCAACGATTGAGATTGCTGCCAAAATCGCGATAACAACGATCACGATCAAAAGCTCAACAAGTGTGAAACCTTTAGTTTTGTTTGAAGAAATCATTTCTGATTTGCCCCCTATTTTTTGGTTAAGTTATTAACAATTTTGATTGTATCAGAGCAGTTTTAAAAACACAAGCATTTTATCATTGTGCGTTGAGCGACCTGGCATACATGATGCCAGTGTAGCTGATTTCACTACCTGCAACTTGACGTTTGGCGGTCAATTTGATCCTGACAGCACTTGGTTCAGAACTGGAAATATTGATATAGTCAATCTGTAAATCAGTTGCAGAATTTGACGACATCACCGTTTCTGTCTTTGGACGCTGCCAAGTATTTGGCGACGTTTGACATGCATTCATGGAGACTTTTCTCATGAGCTTTGAGCCGGAAACTGAATACTCCAGGTTGTATGACAAGGCTTCTTCGAGCAGTAGCCCAGCGCTCGCCACTGAACAATCCTTTTTGACTAGTCGCCGGTCAGTTGCTAGTGGGTTTTTATTGGTGACAAAATTATTGGTATTTAGCGCAAATGATGAATCAGGATTGATAACCAGACTAGTACGCACATCTTCTTCCATACGATCCAGCACCGCCTGCACTTCGTTCTGCAACTGAGAACGAGCAGTCGTACGCATAGACTCCGTCGTCAAACTGATAACGATACCAACGATGCCCGCCAAAATGATGATCACCAATGGCGATATCACCAACATCTCCACCAGCGTGAAACCGCGCTGAGACTTACTGTGAGACATAGACCGCATGAGAAACTTCCTTTGTTGGATTGTCATATTTGGCAGTAGCCGTCACGCGCATCACACCAACGTTTGGCTGAACACGACAACGCTTGAGTGTGATATTTACCGTTCCGAGCAGCGCATTGTTACGAGTGATGGTCTGTTCAGGGTGAGACGAACCAAAGCAGAGTTGCGATATCTCTTGATAGGTACCTTCAGAACGCAGCACTTCATATGCCAAAGTACTGGCCTCCGACAGTTTGCGGGCATCACTACCGCGAAACACCACTACCTGGTACAGCTGATAGCCACTGATGATGAAAAGTGACGCAACAAACAGTGTAATCATCAGCTCGACGACGGTAAAACCTTTTTTCATCACCTGCTCTTCTCCACTACTTTCCATTCATTAGGTTGACCCTCGAGATGATACATAATGATGTAGCCCTGGCATTCGTCAGTCAAGGTGATACAGCGGTTGCCTGAACGGTTGATAGCAAAATACGCGTACGCACCGTTGGTGTGACCTGATGGTTTATGCGTATTATAGTCGCTGGTGTAAGACATCAGCATTGAGCGATTTAGTGGAGTCGAGTGTGATCCATACTGCAAAACACCAGCGGAGACAAACTTCTCACCTGGTAACGGACCCTTTTTTGCAGCATCTGATAGCTCGGAGAATATCTGATCAAAGAGTGCATCGGTCATGGCGCTACCACCTGCACCGCTGATCACATGCGCTGGATAGCTACCAGCTGATTTGATGATATTGTTTGACGAGTCACGCAGTTCGCGAGGATATAATGATTCCAAATAATTTTGAATAGTCGCGATATCACCCTCACGTGTTTTGTCACGAGTTGAAACTTGATATGACCGAAAACTAACGGTACCGATGGCCAGCAAAATAGCCATGATAGCCATCACGATAATCACTTCCACAACCGTGAAACCAGTTCGTCGACTCATAGTATAAGCATAACCAGAAATGAGCGTCAGTGCAAGCCTATAATTCTAATGGTTCTTGCTCAATGCGGACGTGAAATTGGTCATACACTGCCTGGATGATGGCTTGGCGAGCAGATTCGAGGTCATGATAAGTTGCGGCATGAGGATTGGTCAGTACTAACGCGTTTTTGTCATGAATTTTCATGTTGTGAAGCTCTTTGCCGCGGAAGCCCGCTTGATCAATCAGCCAACCAGTCGGAATTTTATAGGTTCCATCCGGCATGGCATAGTTTGGCACATCAGGGTGAGTTTGCCGAATCGCGTCCAGTGTTCCCTGATCAACCATGGCGTTCTTAAAGAATGACCCACTGTTGGGTGTCACGGTTGGATCGGGCAATTTGTCACGCCGAATAGCAATCACTGCCTGACGAATGGCTGCCGGGGTGTAATCAGTGATGTGATGTTCATCGAGATATCGCTGCAAACCAGCGTAAAATGGCGGCTGTGGAGCGCGGCGTGACAAGCGAATGGTGATGGCCGTGATGCAATAGCGACCCATCTGCGAGCCACGGAAAATACTGTGGCGATAAGAAAAATGACACTGATCAGCTGGCAAAATAACCATGGCATCTTCGGTCGAATCATACGCCTCAACTTTCACCAGGGTATCTGCTATCTCCTGCCCATACGCGCCAACGTTCTGCACTGGCGCAGCTCCAGCCGTACCAGGGATAGCAGACATTGCCTCAATCCCACTCAGACCCATGTCTACCGTTCGCGCCACCACTTCGTCCCAAACTTCACCGGCGCCAATTTTAAGCGTTACTGACCGCTCATCTTCTGACACAACCTCAAAACCCTTGATACGATTGAGTAGTACAATGCCCTCAAAACCTTCGTCTTTAGCGATCACATTACTGCCGCCACCCAACACAAAAACCGGCAATTGTCGCGACTGGGCATCGTGATATATCTGTGGAATCTCCTCCGCTGCTGTGGCCTCTGTCAAAAAGCGTGCATTACCGCCCACTTGCATGGTGGTGTATTGTTTGAGAGAAATGTCTGTGGAAATATTCATATGGTGATATTATACCACCCTTGATATACTGTGTCATTTTCATCAAATGATAAGTATGGTATAATTTAACTCGGTATGCACCCGTAGCTCAGCGGATTAGAGTACTTGGCTTCGAACCAAGGGGTCGCAGGTTCGAATCCTGCCGGGTGTACCATGTTCGTTATAATCACCTTGAAATCTTTACTGACGAGTTGACACGCCCCGTTAGCTCAACTGGATAGAGCATCGGTTTCCGGTACCGAAGGTTGCAGGTTCGACTCCTGTGCGGGGTACCAGAAATGATAATTACGCCTCTGTAGTATATAGGCTACAGAGGTTTTTTGATATCTCACATCCTAACCAATTTGACGGTCGCTCGGGGCTTCGCCTACTGCCGCGCGAATCTGCTCAGCAGTGATGATGGTTGTACTACCTGGCGTAACTGTGCCTGCCAACAGCTGCTTGGCAACAGTATTTTCGACAGCGCGCTGCACTACGCGGCGCATGGGTCGCGCACCAAGGCGTGGGTCGTATCCAGCATCAACGAGCAGCTGTTTTCCTTCGGGCTCAACGGCAACTTGAATCTTCTGAGGCTCCAGCGTACGGTTAACTCCCGCCAAAATCAAGTCGATGACTTGCAATAGTTCAGCTTTGCCTAGAGGACGGAACAACACAATTTCATCAAATCGGTTCAAGAACTCGGGACGGAACAAATTGGCATTGATCAGTTCATTGATGAAGGTTTGTTCAAATTGTTCCAGCTGATAGCCACGCTCAATGTATTCACGGATGCGGTCAGCACCAGCATTTGACGTCGCAATGACGATACAGTCGCGAAAACTAACTTCTCGGTTTTTCTCATCACGCAGAATACCTTCATCCAGCAGCTGCAGCAACGTCGTCAGTACTTGTGGATGCGCCTTTTCTATCTCGTCAAGCAGCACCACCGAAAACGGCGCTTTTTGTACCTGAGCTGTCAAACTCAGCGGATCATTAGCTCCGTCCGCGATCAAACGAGCAACGTCCTCGGCGCGAACAAATTCGTTCAGGTCCAACCGCACCAGATTACCCTCACCACCAAAATACACTTCCGCCAAGGCCTTCGACAATTCAGTTTTACCGACACCAGTTGGCCCCAAAAACAGGAACGTACCGATGGGGCGATCGAGGTTTCTCACGCCAGCTCGCGCTCGACGGATGGCGTCGGATACCACTGACACAGCACGTGACTGGTTGATCATGCGCTGATGAATCAATGATTCAAGGTTTAATAATTTTTCACGTTCATCGCCACCAGAGGCCGCAGCGATCTTGATGCCCATGGTTTTTTCCGCCGCATCATCCACTGACTGCGCGGTGATGAGACCACCCTTAGAGATGCTGGCGGTTGATTCCAATACTTTCAGCGCTCGCCCTGGCATAGCCAAATCTTGGACGTAGCGATCACCAACTCGATACGCTTCATTGAGCGCCTGCAACATGTACGTCACGCTAAATTGATGTTCAAAGGAAATCAATTGGTCGCGCATAATTTTCATGGTTTCAGCACGATCCGTCGGCTGGACTGCTAGCGTATTTAACGCATGAGCCAGCTGGGTGTTACGTTGAGAAATTTGCAAAAATCGCTGCTGATCCAGAGACAGAATAATACGCAGGCGACCAGCTTCCAAAACCGGTAACAGCAAATTGCTCATATCCACCGAACCAACGCCCTCTTCAAAAAACAGCTGAGCATTCTCCAAGCACAAAATAACATTTTTTGAGGCAAACGCTTCATTGAGCAGCCTCGTTACTAACTGCTCCAATTCACCACGACCGCCTGCCACAGAAATCAACGCCGACGCGTCCAGCAAGAACACTTGCTGATATAGCAAATTGGACGGCACTTCCTTGTGCCCATCGATCAGCATTTCTGCAAATGCCGCGATGAGCGTACTTTTGCCAACGCCATCTGGACCAACCAAGGCAACATTTTGACGACCGCCCGTATTGAAAATTTGTAGCATCTGATCTAGCACATCAGTATGTGCGTCCAAACGCGTCATGATCGTACCGCCCGACACTTGTTGACTCAGGTTTTGGGCAAATCGGCTGAGTAACGGCGTGTAACCAAACGACCAATCCCGCGCTATACCACCAGTGCGTAGCGGTTTTTCTTTGAAATCTTCAACTAGTGCCTTTAGCCGCTCATACCAGCGAATTCCCTCCAATACGTCCTGAAAATCCAGCTTCAAGCTTGCCAAAATAGCGTCGTGGCTCGGGAACACTTTAACGATGGCTGCTGCTACAACTGCACCCGTCACTTTGGGACTATCAGTCTCCTGCCAGATGTCAATCGCCGCTTGCCAGATGGCGTCGGTCATCCGTGGATCATCGGACGCAATGTTACTCAGGAAGTTCGGCGTCAGCCCAAGGCGCACCGCCAAAAACTGACCAGCCCGAGTCTTTGAGATAGCCACTACTAATTCTTGTGGCGTTGGGTTTTTGCTCAATTGACCCAGCAAATCTGCAGCCATGACATCATCAAGTGTCGTCGGATGTTTGCTCACTTCAGCGGTTTTGAGATCACCTTGCCACCAAATCGTCAGCATCACAAATGGACCGCTCATACCCACCAACAACCAACCGATTGGCCCGTGATGAATCACTGACCAGCAGCCCAACAAGATCATCGCCAGGCTACACAGACCCAGCAGTAAATGCCAAACATCACCAAAACGAACCGAAAATCGCGCCTTTTGCGACCGCTGGCTGTCGTAGCGAATTACCGGCTCGATATTCATGATGCTACTCCCATTTGCCAAAATATGATGCCTATCAATGGCGCCAATGGCAGCAGCAGCCAAGCCGCAATGATCAGCACGCTCCACAACATTCTGACCAGAAGGCAAATAAGCCCAACTGCAATCAAGACTGTCCGCAAAAATGCACCAAATACCCTGGAAAATGATCTGTCGAGGAACGCTCGAAATTGTTCTGGCAATCCGCCCTGCACCACACCAGCAGATATTTGCCGAAATGGATTAAACAAGGTTTTGAGCAATAAGCCAATTGAGAAAAAATCAGCTGTTTTTAATAGACCAACATAGACTTGCCTGACGTGCTTATATAGTCCAGTTCCATACCACCACTGAAAGATTCCCACCAAAAACATATTATCAGTATATCACGACTCGAGCGGTTGGTGCTATAATATCTCTATATGATTCGACACATAGTGACAACCGCCATCGGTAAAGCTGTCCGTGGCGGCATGAGATTACGCGGCGGTGGCTCGGCCCTGCCAGGCCTGGTGGTAGAAAAAATTGACTCAGGCTTCATCCCTCGCGCCCTGCAAGATTTACCTTACGGTGTCGTTGTAGTGTCAGGAACCAACGGCAAAACTACGACAACAAAAATCGTCGTCGAGCTACTGGAAGCGACAGGCCTGAAAGTCTTCACTAACCGCACTGGTAGTAATTTCTCTCGTGGTGTGGCGGCAGCACTGTTGGGCGAGGTCAACCAGCGAGGCAAATTGGACGCTGACATCGCAGTCCTGGAACTAGACGAAGCCTGGGCTGTTAAATTTGTGCAACAGGTGCAGCCGAGATATTCTCTCCTGCTCAACGTCATGCGTGACCAGCTAGACCGATTTGGTGAAATAGACACGGCAGCCGGTTTTTTGGAAAAAATTGCAGCCACTACTACTGACCGCGTGGTCTTAAACCGTGACGATCCACGGGTCTTTCGCATCCATGAAAAAACCTCAGCGGCAGCAACGTATTTTGGTTTGACGACTGACCTGTTGCGACTGATGCCGACCGATGATTCCCTGAAGACTGGTGATGCTGTAGCTAATGAATCGGTGCCTGCAGAGGTGATACTCACAGCTGTAGCAGAACAGGGCGCTGAGTTTTTGATAGACAGCACACGTCACAGGGCTGAGGTCACGCTTAGTGGTGTATATAACCTGTTGAATGCAGCGGCGGCCTTGGCACTCGTTCGAACCATCGTGCCAGAAGCACCAATTCCTGTCTTACTGGAGGCACTATCAAAAGTCAAACCAGCGTTTGGTCGCGGCGAGACCATCACCTATAACGGTACATCAATTGATTTACTATTAGTGAAAAATCCCAGCGGCTTTCGACTCAGTCTCCTGTCATTTGGCAAGCGACAACGCCAGACTATGATCGCCATCAATGATAATTATGCTGACGGTCGCGACATGAGTTGGCTGTGGGATGTTGATTTTTCTGTGCTGAAAGATGTCAGCGTCGTTAGCGGTGTCCGAGCCTATGACATGGCACTGCGGCTAAGTTATGACGAAGTGGCCGTTGGTACTGTCGAACAGGATTTGGCAAAAGCGCTGGATGAATTTTTAGCACACGAGCCGACAGAGCCAAAGCAAATTTTCTGTAGCTACACCGCCATGACTACCCTACGGCGATTACTCAGCGAAAAAACAGACGTGGAGGATATCTCATGACAACGATCACCGTCATCCAATTATACCCTAAGGACATGAATCTCTACGGCGACTGGGGCAATACCTTGGTACTCAAAAAAAGGCTAGAGTGGCGAGGCTTTCGTGTCGAAATCATCGACCACAACCCAGGAGATACGACCGACTTTTCGACTGGAGATATCTTTGTGGGTGGCGGCGGACAAGACGCTGGGCAATTAGCCATCCAAGATGATTTACTGTCACGCGGCGAGGAGCTAAAAAACCTGGCTAGCAACGGCGTTCCCATGTTGCTCATCTGTGGGATGTATCAGTTGTTTGGGCGACAATTTGTTACCAATGACGGTTCTGTCATCCGCGGCATTGGCGTACTGCCCGTGGAAACGACCGCCGGAGCGGAGCGACTCATCGGCAATATCACCCTGGAAAGTGAACAATTTGGCACAATCGTTGGCTATGAAAATCACAGCGGCCAGACGTTCCTGGACGACACAGTTCAGCCACTGGGCAAGGTAGTCCGTGGCGCTGGCAATAATACCACTGATGGCACCGAAGGGGTCCGGTTCAATAACGTCATAGCAACCTACCTGCACGGATCGTTATTGCCGAAAAATCCAACGATCGCTGATTTTTTGATAGCCAAAGCCTTGGAACGACGCGGCATATCGACCGACAATCTCAAGCCACTTGACGTTGATACCCTGGCGCAGACAGCGCAACAAGTTGCGGCTGAGCGACCTCGATAAATATCTTATAAATTACAGACTAGCTCAGTCTAGTACTACCAGTGCCTCATTAAAATCTATATGCATATCACTTGCATCCACTATTACTGGGAGAATTTCAGAAGCCGGCACCCAGTCTTCTCCTGGTAGAGTCATTTCCTCTACCAAAACAGCTATACTGGCTGTTCCACCCAGTCTAGTCAAAGTTCTTCTGACGCGCTCATTATATATATCATAGATAGAATTTGGGGCTTCCATAAAATAAAATCTCCTCGCATTTGGCTACTACTTACTGGATATTATACCAATAATTATAAAACACGTCACGGACAATTCCATGACGTGTATGTGAGATTACTTTATGGTCGCCCTCTCCCTACCCCACTCAAAACAATGGGAGGCGTGTTGGCGGTATGTGATGGGCGTCGTTGACCTTGCGGTAGTGCCGACAGGGCGCGGCTCTTCACAGACGGAGGATCCTGGCAGTTCGCTAGACATGGCCGGTAGAGCGGACACTGAGCAAGGCAACCGGACGAGCACCCTGACAAATACCGCCGATGCGGACAGCGTGGAGGAGCCTGGGCAGGAGGACGATGCAGACTCCCCGGCTGCCAGGACGGTCGCAGAGAAGCATGAACGAGATGAAGACCTAGATGTTCTACCAAGCTCCGCCACTATGGCTGGCGCAGAAACGTCTGGGCAGAATGGAGAACTAGGCACGCCAGCAGAAGCCACCACGGCAACGCAGCCCGCCGCAGGTTCAACGACACCCACCTCTCATCAGCCAGCCGACGGCTCAGCAGTACGGACACCCGCGTCCAGCAACCACAAAATATACCAGTGCGTCGCACTAAGCAGATGGTACGGCTATGGCTCATTTTTGTTATTGTTGCGCTGATATCAGAGGCGATATCATATATAGTCAATTACCCTACAACTCACTACACACGAATAGATCCAATTTGGGCAGCTACCATAATTTTCAGTATAGATGCAGCCTGCTTTGCGGCTGGCATGCTATGGCTTGGCCGCGGGTCGTAGGCCTATTTCGCGCGTTATCTATGGCTCAGCAGCGTTCTTAATGGGCGCATTTGCCTTCCAAGTTGGACGTGGATTCATTCCCACCTCAATAACTGTGGCACTGAGCTTCCTTGTCGCGACGCTTGCTACTATTCCTCGCTTTCACGTGCGTCATTACAAGCAGGTAGAGATAGCGATGGGTACATTGATTATCGTTGGCGCACTTGGGCTAGCATGGGCGTTTCGTATTGTTAGTATGTATCATCCACCTCTGTAGATTCATTGAAAAATGGCAACGTATCGACCTAAGGGAAGAGCTGTGACCTATAAGCCTGCAGAAGCACTTTCACACTTATAGAATATATTATCAAGACACACCATACCTCTTAGCCTACACGAACCGTTCCAAGCGTTGAGAGTTAAGTAATTAGAAATTAGATTGAGTATTGCTCGACAATGTCAACGCCTTCTTTGTCGTAGCCACAGGACACCGACCACCAGCACTATTAGCATGATGAACAGCCCGATTGCGAAACTGGTCACCATTCCCCAGTCGGTGGCACGGTGCACGACGTCGGCAAGAAGGCTGCGCCCGGTACCGGGGGTACTAGCCGTCGTACGCAGTCCCTGTCCTGAGCGCACGCTGCTGACAAGTTCCTGTGCACCCACCGGCCACTGATGACGCACCACGTGCTCGCTCGCACTACCGAACCCCACGCCGGAGACAGCCACGCCGAGCACCACGCCGATCTGCCTCATCGCAGCGGACAGCCCAGAGGCCGCACCTGCCTCATCACCCTCGAAGGAGGCGACCGCCAGCTCGTTGACTACGGTCCCGGCAGCGCCAACCGCGATGCCCGCCAGGATCAGGCCCGGCAGGAGCACTACCCAGGTCGATGAGCCGTACAACAGTACCCATGACATCAGCGCCGCGCACCCGACGACAAGGATTCCCAGCAGCCTGGCCGACGGCGCCCAGCGCCCATTACCGCCACGAAACAGCCACGCCCCCGCGATGGCACAGAGACTGAACGGGAGGAAGCAGAGTCCGGCCTGCAGGGGTGAAAACAGGTAGATATTCTGCGCATACAGCGACAGCCAGGGCATCTGCCCCACCAGACCAGCCTGGACGGCAAAGCCGGTCAGGATACTCACCACATAGAGCCGGTCAGTCAGCAGGCGTCCCGGAACCATAGGTGCGTCCGAGCGCCGCTCGACGGCCATGAACAGCCCCATCGCGGCCAGTCCGACGGCAACGCCACCGAGCGTGCGCGCGCTAGTCCACCCCCAGGCCGGCCCCTCCAGCAGGACTACTGTCACTGCTCCAACAGCAAGAATTGCCAGCAATGTCCCAAGCCAATCTACTCCTGAGTTATTACGGTCTGTACTTCGGTCCTTCACGTACCACGACGCCAGCCAAGATGCTACCCCCACAGGAACGTTGATCCAAAAGATAGAGCGCCACCCAGCGACTAAGACCAAACCACCGCCTGCCAGTGGCCCCACTGCGATGGCCAACCCTGAGATGAGCCCGTAAATCCCAGTAGCTCGTGCCCGCTCGCGTCCAGCGGGGTAGCGATCAGAAATCATTGGCACGCCGACGCCCAAGAAGATCGCCCCACCGACCGCCTGAATAGCCCGGAAAGCGTTGAGTACAGCCATCGAAGGGGCTAATGCGCACACGGCTGACCCCACCGTGAACAGGACCAGCCCCCATCGGAACAATCGCAGCCGCCCCAGATTTCTACTCAGAGTCGCTGCAGACATCAGCAACGCCCCCAACGGCAGCGTGTAGGCGTCCACTACCCACTGCAACTCACTCTGCGACGCGCCAAGACTCTGCCCGATATCACCCAGTGCCACCGACACCACCGTGATATCCAGGACGTTCATGAAACTCACCGTACAGACGAGCACAAGCGCCAGAACGCGGCTATTTATTAGCCCTGCTACTTTGCGACTACTCGACTCGATTACAGCTCCCATATTCTGTCGATTCACTCGTTGTTCTCCTCAACATTTAGCCGACTGTCAACCGATTAGGCCCTGCAAGCCTACCTGAATAATCTTCTCATCCAGTACCACGAGCTGTCGATCCACTCCTCGACAACATTGAAGTCGGTCGTTAGTAATTCCTGTATTATATAGATAAAGGTCGTTTCTCGGCCATATTTCTATATAACCATAGAAGATATACCATGTAAAGGCTGCGAGATTGGGATATTGATACAATCACTCCTATATACCACATATTTCTATGCTAACCAATAGACATAGCAACAGCAGAACGAACACAACGTCGGCAGTGATCTCAAGCAATTATTGACAGCATGAACCTCAAGATGCGGCGGCTACGGAAGCTGACAAGTAACAGTTGAACACCTTTGCGTGGGAAGTGGTTTTGACCGATAATCTTGTGGCGAGGCTAACATAAATGAAAGTGGGTGGCGTCGCATTCACGATAGGGTAGTTGGCTTGCTAAGATGCTACTTTGCTCTACTAATTACACCATAAACTATTCGATGGCATCTCCGACTGAGGTAGCAACTATCGGCCACTCAACACTGATCAGCAAAAAACTTTATGTCTCGCAATGGTAAGTAGTGCGACAGCTGGATAGTAGCCTGGAAGCCTCTCGAGACGACGAAGTCACATTGAGCCAGCCAAGTGACATCGTCGTCTCGGCACCAGAAGGGCCAGGCTTGCACGGTCTGCCAGATGATGGCCTTCCTGTCCTAAAATCCAGCAAAAACAAGCAAAAACCCACGTCATGGGGCTTCCATGACGTGGGTTTGAGTGTTGACTCAATGGTCGGGGTGAAAGGACTCGAACCTTCGACCTCACGGTCCCAAACCGCGCGCGCTAGCCAACTGCGCCACACCCCGAAATGAGGTAACTACCTGCAAGGTATTGTAGCACACTGGCGCAGTAAAAGCTAGTCTTGTTGCAGCTATAATTGTATAGCTGGCGCTTACGCTTTGGTCGGTGATATATCGACTGAACGCTCAGCCTTGTCAACTGGCAACGCGTGGTCATGATCAAAGCTATAAACTAAGATTTTACCAAACGGCATTTCCAAGTCTGCGACCTTGTCGTCTGGGATTTGGTCAAGATATTTCACCAAAGCGCGGATGGAATTACCATGTGCCACCAACAGCACATTCTCGCCATCCTGTAGTCGCGGCAATATCTCTGTTTCAAAGTATGGCACGACTCGCGCATACACATCTTTCAATGTTTCGCCGTCTGGCACTGGATAATCCCAACCGCGGCGAATGCCATTGAAAGCTTCTTCGCCAATCTGATCCTTTACTTCCCATTTGTCACTACCCGTCAGCGTACCATAGTCACGCTCATTGAGCTCTGCTGCGTGAATGGTCGGCAATGTGGTAATTTCTGCGCCCTTAAGCAAAGCATCAAGCGTCTGATGGGTGCGTTTCAAAGCAGAAGTATACGCTACGTCAAAAGTCGTGTCTTTCAATAGCTGCCCCAGTCGCACCGTGTCTGAGATGCCTTTTTCTGTCAAGCCAACATCTGTCAGTCCGGTCCATTTGCCCTGCAAATTCCACTCGCTTTCGCCGTGACGGGTGATGAATAGTCGTCCAGAAGCGCCCTTGCGCACTGGCGTATCACTACTACTGCTTTCGTCACCACCAGTTGTGGAGAATACAATTGTTTCAGTATCAGCATTGTCATCATCAGCAATGGCGGTTTCAAAATACCCCGACTGGTCGTGAGCCCACGCTTTCAATGACCATGGTAACGGCAATTCACCTTTCAGCACTTCCTGTTTACTGATGAATCGCCATTCTTCGATCTCTGGATCGTGTGGACTGATGGCCTTGACTTGTGACTCTTTGATGGACGCCGTAAAGATGAATTGGTAGGTAATGAACCCGTCACCCATGCGCTGCGCCACACCCATCAATGACACATCGCTTGGATTGATATCGATACCAACTTCATCCTTTACTTCCCGTAGCGCTGCCACTAGTGGTGATTCTTCAGTGTCAACCATGCCGCCCGGTAACGCCCAATACGTCTTGTAGTTTGCCTTAACGATCAAAGCTCGGCCTTCAACATCCTCCAATAGGACAGCGGCTCCAGACGGTCGGGCATCCAAACTTTCAAGCCATTGACGTCGTTCTGCTCTCATAAACCCATCCATTATTTTGCAAACTCCACTGCCCGCGTTTCGCGGATAACATTAACTTTGATAGTACCTGGATATTGCATGGTTGACTCGATCTTGGTGGCAATATCGCGAGACAATTTGATAGCACTCAAGTCATCAATCTTTTCTGGCTTGACAATCACCCGCACTTCTCGTCCGGCAGAAATTGCATAGGCCTTATCGATGCCCTCAAAGCTGGTGGCTACATTTTCCAAGTCACGCATGCGTTCAGCAAAGTTCTCCGCTGAGATGTTACGTGCACCTGGGCGTGCTGCTGAAGCAGCGTCTACCACACGAACCACTAATGCCTCTGGCGTTGTCGCTTCAATATCGTCATGGTGCGCTTCGATAGCGTGAGCAATTCGCTCATCCATGCCGTATTTACGTGCTAATTCTGCCGCAATGTGGTGGTGTTTACCTTCAATCTTGTGCGTCACTGCCTTACCAGAGTCGTGCAACAATGTCGCGATTTTCGATATACGAACGTCAGCGCCAATTTCCTCAGCAATCATCCCCGCCATCTGCGCCATCTCAGTAGAATGCTTTAGCACGTTCTGGCCATACGAAGTTCGGAATTTCAATTCACCCAACAGCCGCAACATTTCTTTTGGAATACCAACAACGCCCGCTTCACGCATAGCATCTTCGCCCGCCTGCTTGACTTCTTTGTCAATCTGTTTTTGTGCCTTGGCAACAACTTCCTCAATGCGCGCTGGATGGATACGTCCATCTTTCATCAGCATCTCCAAGCTCAAACGCGCAACCTGGCGACGAACTGGGTCAAAGCTCGACAAAACCACCATACCGGGTGTGTCGTCCACTAGAATGTCGACGCCAGTGGCACGTTGCAACGCCTGGATATTGCGACCCTCCTTACCGATAATGCGACCCTTCATCTCGTCGTCAGTCAGCTTCACCGCCGTCACGGTACGCTCAGCCGTTACTTCGCTACTCATTCGCTCCATGGCGGTAAGCAAAATAGTCTGGGCCCGCTCTTCAGCATCGTCCATGGCTTCGTGCTGCAATTTTGCAACCAATTTGATGAGGTCATCACGAATGTCACGCTCAGTCATCTGCATCAATTTTTCGGCTGCATCTTTCTTTTTCAGGCCAGCAATTTTTTCCAATTTTTCCTGCTGACGAGTACGAATCTGCCGAATCTCATTTTTCAAATCATCGATCTCATCTTCGTGCGCCCGCAATTTTTCTGACCGACGGTCTAGCTCTTCAAGCTTGTTGTCAAGCGCCTTCTCACGGTCTGCCAGACGATTTTCTGTTTTTTGCCACTCTCGACGACGCTCATTTTCAATCTTCAGCGCCTCATCTTTTGCCTTAAGAACGATGTCGCTCGCTTTGGTTTTTGCGTTCGCCAAATCTTTATCAATTTGCGACTTCGCCTGTGAACGGCGTACTGTTTGATACCCATAGAGCGCGCCCGCGCCTAAACTGGCCCCAACAAGTGCGCCAATGACAATTCCTGTCATACTTCAGTATTCCTTTCCGACCGACTGCCCCTGAGTATTCGCCTCAAGGAAACGTATCAACAGCCAATCAATTTCAAACTATCTAATCCGGCGAATCACATCATACAAATCGCCGTAATTTAATTATACACGGTTTCTGGAGTTTTGACACGGAAAGCGAAAATAGTGGCGCTTAGTTTATGTATCGCTATGATTATTTTCGTGGCGCGGTGATGTGAGCCGCAGCACCATACTCTGGCATGACAATTTTCTCGTCTTCACCGGAGCGTAATTTTTCCAAGGCTTGCTCCTGCCAGTTCTCACCCATCGCGCCAACGATTGGCACCTGCAAACCGTCAGCCAGCGCATTGGCCACCGTCAGTCCAATCCTCAACCCAGTAAAGCTTCCTGGACCTTTCATCACGCCAATACCAGTCAACGCGTGCATGTCGGTGTTTTGTTTGGCTAAGCTATCCCCGAGAAAGCCCAACAGTCCTTTGGCTAAGGTGCGGTCAGCCTGCCATTCATACGACACTGAACCCTCTTGATTAACAAGTGTCACGTAACAAACCGGGGTTGATGTATCAAGTAGTAATAACATTTCATCTCCTCTCAAAAAACTCATCAATAGCACTAAGTAGCCGTTCGGAACGAGCACCATTAACAGTAACCTCCAGCTGTCGCTCTGTTTCAGTCGTGGCGGTAATTGTGATTATCAATCGGTCACTCGGCAGCACTTCATTAACCGCGCCTGCCCATTCAATAACTGTGATGGTCGAGCCGTCTTGCATAATTTCAGAAATTTCATCACCCATGACACCGGCTTCACCCAGGCGGTAAAAGTCATAGTGACAAAGGCGCAAACCGTCACGCGCATCGTACACGCGCGAAATGGTAAATGTCGGACTTTGAATTGGTTCGGTAATTGCTAGCCCTTCTGCCAATCCCTTGGTCAGCGTGGTCTTGCCAGCACCGACGTCACCAACCAACTCTATCACTTCACCACCAGCCAGCGCCTGACCAATCGCCCGCCCCAGTGCTTTCATCTCCGTTTCATCATGTATCTTCACACTTTTAGTATATCATTGTTTTTTCAATTCAACTGGTCTATACTAAAGCATAAGTGATATGAGAATCTCAGATAATACGATTGAGAAAATTCTGAAACAGGGTGGGATCTTAACAGAATCGCAGCTTGCTGATTTAAAGACGACCGCTGAACGTTCCAAACGCACCCTGCAAGAGACCATCATTGAAGACAAGGTACTAGAAGAACGCGAACTGGCCAAATTGGTCGGTGATTATATCGGGACGCCGTTTGTAGAAATTGAGCCAAAAGATATTCCTGATGAGGTCCTAAAGCGCATCCCAGAGCATATCGCCCGGCAGTACAATGTCGTGCTGTTTGCGGTTGATGAAGATGGTGCGCCAATGCTGGCTATGGAAGACCCTGACGATGTGCAGGCTCTCAATTTCATCCAAAAAGAAATCGGCTATAACCTGCGCGTGTTCTTGGCAACGAAAAGTAATATTTTGGATTGTCTGGAAAATTACCGCGGTGATGTGAACGACGAACTTGATGAAGTCATTGCCATCCAGAGAGATGATAGCGACGCCGAAAATGCCAAAGAGGAAGAATTTGCTGAAGATTCACCAATTGCGCAGACTGTCAACCTGCTGCTCGAGTACGCTATCAAATCACACGCTTCCGACATCCACATTGAGCCACGCGAAGAATTTGTCCAGGTGCGATACCGCATCGATGGTGTCTTGAGAGAAGTGAACAAGCTGCCCCATAATGTCCTGGGTGCGCTGGTCAGCCGTATCAAAATTTTGTCAAATTTGAAAATCGACGAACGCCGTGTACCGCAAGATGGCCGCTTCAAAATCAAAGTCTCCGGTAAACAATACGCTTTGCGTGTATCGACACTGCCAATCGCTGACGGTGAAAAAATCGTCATGCGTGTGTTGGATGAATCAAACCAGGCTATTTCCCTAGAAAAATTGGGCTATTGGGGGCTGTCTTTGGCTACCATCAAAAACGCCATGGCACAACCAAACGGTATGATTCTAGTGACCGGACCAACTGGTTCGGGAAAATCAACTTCCCTGTTTAGTGTGTTGTCAGAACTCAACACTCCTGACGTTAATATTTCAACCATTGAAGACCCGGTCGAGTACAAAATCCCTGGAGTCAACCAAACCCAGACCAATGCCAAAGCCGGCATGACCTTTGCTTCAGGACTGCGCGCATTGCTCCGTCAAGACCCGAACATCATCATGGTTGGAGAGATCCGTGACGGTGAAACTGCCAACCTCGGCGTGCAAGCAGCGCTAACCGGGCACCTAGTGTTCTCAACCCTCCACACCAACAACGCAGCCACCTGTTTGCCGCGTTTGCTCGACATGGATATTGAGCCGTTTTTGATCGCCAGCACCGTCAAAGCTGTCATCGGTCAGCGACTCGTCAGACGCTTGTGTCAATCCTGTCGCCAGGCCTACACCCCCAGCCAAGAAGAACTAAATTATATCACTCAGATGTTCAATATAACACCAGAGTCAATGCCGCACCTACACGAGCTTGAGGAGCAGGCCGCCTCAGAGAGTATTGGCGGCGATACACCAATGGGCACGACAGACGCAACCATCGTTCAACTGTGGAAGCCATCGCCAGAAGGCTGTGACGAGTGTGGGCACAATGGTTTCAAGGGCCGCGTTGGTATTTACGAAGTATTGGGTATTTCCGTGGCTATCCAGAAGATGATCACCGCGAACGCCACCAGCAATGATATTCAGGAACAAGCGATTAGTGAGGGTATGATTACCATGCAGATGGATGGATTGATCAAATCATTCCGTGGCGTCACAACCATTGAGGAAATTTTACGTGCAACGAGGGAGCAATAACACATGACTAGTTTTAGTTTTGTCGCGACAAAAAAAGATGGCTCAACGCTATCATCAACCATAGAGTCCAGTGATCGCGCGGCCGCCATCCGCTCAATTCAAGCGCAAGGGTTAAAATTGGTCAATCTCAAAGAGACAGACACCAAGCCTGGTCGCAAACGCCGTCGGAAAATTAAGTCTGACGAATTGGTGATGTTCACCCGTCAGTTAAGCTCCATGGTCTCGGCTGGTGTGCCAATCCTCCGGTCGCTAGAGTCAATGACAGAACATGCCGAAAGCGCATCATTCCGCTCAATCATTGGCGACGTCTCAAAAGACATCGAGAGTGGTTTGTCGTTTGCCGATGCGCTGGCACGACACCCTGACACCTTCAATGATGTCTACGTCAACATGGTTCGGGCTGGTGAAACCGGTGGTATTTTGGACGACATTTTGAAGCGTTTGGCTTTGCAGCAAGAAAAATCAGCCTCCATCAAGAAAAAGGTTAAGGGAGCCATGACCTATCCAATGGTGCTGATCGTCATTACTATTGGTGCATTTTTTGGCTTGATGATCTTTGTCCTACCAATGATTGGTAAAACCATCAAAGATCTGGCGGGAGAAGATGCCGAACTGCCAGCGTTGACCCAAGCCATGCTGGGGATCAGCGCCTTTATGGTCAACTTCTGGTATATCCTGCTGCCACTGGTCGGCGCGGCAATTTATGGTTTCTTGCGTTACATCAAAACACCTGGTGGCAAGAAAAAATATCATCACTTTTTGGTGCATGGACCGATTATCGGCAAAATCATGAAAAAAATTGCCATCGCTCGCTTCACTCGCACCTTCTCCTCACTCATCGGTGCTGGAGTGGCGGTGCTGGAAGCACTTGAAGTGACCTCCAAAGCAGTTGGTAATAACGTCTATGAAGAATCACTCAATAGTGCGGCCAAGCGCGTAAAAAACGGTGAGGTATTTTCAAAAATCATCGCTGAAGACGAGGTACTATATCCGCCAATCGTGGCACAGATGTTAGCAGTCGGTGAAGAAACCGGTCAAACCGATCAAGTCCTGGTCAAGGTGGCTGATTTTTACGAAGAAGAAGTCGATACCGCCATCGCCAGCATCAGCTCCACCATTGAGCCGGTGATGATTGTTTTCATGGGTGGCATGGTTGGCTTGATCGCTGCCAGTGTGATGATGCCAATCACCGGATTAGCAAATCAAATTAAGGGTTAGCAAATCAAATTGGTTATGGTATACTAAAAAAGAATTATATAAATGTGTGGGCAATATTGTGAGTTCTATATTTTACAAAAATAAACCAATCATTGGATTTGATTTCAGCAAGGTGGGCGCCCGAGTCATGTCACTGGACGTCGCAAAGATGAGCGTTCACGGCTACGGTGCCATTGATTTCGATCCATCCAAGATGTCTGACGATTTAGAAGTCTGCTCGGACTATATCGTTACGCGTATTAACGAATTGTTTGAAAAAAACTTAGTTGGCAAATTGAACAGTAACCGGGCGGTGCTTAGCCTGCCAACATCGCGCACCTTCTCGCGGACTTTTACCGTGCCTAAAGCTCAGGAAGCGTCTTTGCGAGATGCGGTCAACCTGGAAGTTGAACAATATATACCGATGCCACCAGATCTGCTCTATGTCGACCATCAGATCATCAAGCGTGACAAAGATTCATTAACCGTACTGATGTGCGCTGCGCCAAAAAAAGACATTGAAGTGATGACGACCATCGCCAAACAGTGCGGTATTGAAATTGCCATGATCGAGCCAAGTATCAACGCCATTGCCCGTATTTTGAAATCAACTGAAAGCGGCGGGCTACCAACCGTCATTTTGGACATTGGACCATCGACCACAGACATCGCAATTTTAGACTCTGTTATACGCGTGACTTCTGGTGTCAATATCGGTGGCAACACCTTCACTCTCAACATTGCCAAAAAACTCAATACACCACTGGAAGCAGCCCATCAGCTGAAAGTTCTGAGCGGTCTAAATTCTGGACCAAAGCAAGCGCAAATCACCAGTGCGCTTAAGCCAAGCTTGGAAACAGTCGTCAAAGAAACCCAAAAAATCATCCGCTACTACTCTGAACACTTCCCGAATGAGCCAAAGATGGAACAATTATTGATCGTCGGTAGCGGCAGTAATATTCCAGGATTGGGTGATTATTTTACTAACGAGCTGATGATGCCAAGCCGTACGGCGAGCCCTTGGCAGGCATTGAACTTTAGCTCATTACAGCCGCCAACAAAGCAGCTGCGAACTCACCTAATGACAGTTGCAGGTTTAGCATTGGTTGATCCAAAGGAGATTTGGAAATGATAAACTTATTACCTCAAGACGAAAAACGTCAAATCATCGCCGGACAAACCAACAGACTGTTGGCGCGTTACTGCATCATTTCGTTAGCATTGGCAGCACTACTGTTCATCTACATCGGCATATCTTACTTCATCTTGATGAAATCCAAGTCAGATGCTGAACAAACCATTGCTGAAAGTAACCGACAATTATCACAGTACAAAGAAGTCCAGCAACAAGCCAAGCAATTTTCAGACAACCTCAAAGTCGCCAAATCCATCTTAGACAAAGAAGTGCCATACTCAAAAATCGCAGTCAAAATAGCTCAGGTACTACCAAAAAATATCGTCCTACAGTCTTTGGATCTGGACGCAACCACCTTTGGTAAACCAGTCAGCCTTACTACAAAAGGCAAAAGTTACAGTGACGCTCTGGAACTAAAAACCGCCCTAGAGAATAAAAAAGACGTCTTCCAAAACGTCCATCTAGTGTCAGTAACCGCCAATGAAGCAAAGGACGGCTATCCAATGTCAATTGTCATAAGTGTTGTTATCCGCCCGGAGGTGATAAAATCATGAATATGCAAAAACTTCAACTAAACGCAACGTTAGCTCGCATTTTATTGTCATTAGCCCTCGTCTTGATATTGCTTGTTATGACCGCTGGGTTCTACATGGCGTACAATTTCATGAAAGATTCAGCTCAACAAGTCGCCAGCGTGCAAGCCGATGCTAAAGCCGCTGACAAAAAACTACAAGACGTCAGGTCACTCTCGAGCAAACTGGAAGAATATCAAGACAGCGTCAAAAAGGCAGAGAAAATTGTTGCCGAATCTACCAGCTACAAGTATCAAAACCAGATCATCAACGATATAACCGCCTATGCACGACAGGCCGGTGTTGGTATTTCATCATTTACCTTTCAAGATGATAGCGCAGCTTCAAATGGCAAAAGCAGCTCATCAACAGCCACCAAAACACCAGCTACACCAAGCCCGTCTGGCGCTAAGAGTACGTCAGTCTCTATCCAAATGAGCAAAGACCTCGACTACGTGCGTTTCTTGCAGTTCTTGCACCTACTAGAGCAAAACCTAACCCGCATGCAAGTAGCAAACATATCCCTCGCTAAAGGAGATAGTCCTCAACATGTTGAATCACAAGCATTAAAATTGGAGCTTTACTTACGATGAATAACTCACCATCTGTTGGACAATTAGGCGTAATCCTAGCGCGGTTCTTGCATCGCTATCACATCACGTTGTACACCATGACCATCGTGATCGCAGTTTCAGTAGCCATATTCCTGATCAGCAGTGTCACCAGCTCCGGTGACGATGTTGATGCAAAAGTTGTAGAGACTACCAAGTTTGACACCAATACTATCGACCGCATCAAAGAGTATAACAGCTCATCACAAGCAGCAAAGCCATTCTCTCTGCCAGCCAGCGGAAGAATTAACCCATTTGTTGAGTAAGGTAGTATAATAGATACTGTATGTTAATTTCAGCCAGTAGATTTATGAACACTCCGGTGATGAGCCTCCAGACAGGTGCGGAGTTGGGTAGGACTGCTCGTGAAATAATTGATCCGCGTAACTTATCAATCGTTGCCTATGAGCTGGAAGGTCCGCTTCTCGACCAGCGCCCAACGCTACTTAGGCTAGATGACGTGCGAGAGATCGGCCCACTCGGTATGATCATCGACTCGGCTGATGAGCTCGTCGGCGTTTCAGACGTTATAGAACTACAAAAGATTTACGAATATAAATTCGTTTTGATGGGCAAACATGTCGTAGAAAAAGACGGTCGTAAAGTCGGTAAGGTCATTGGCTACACCGTGATGGCTGGCAGCTTTATCATTCAGCAGCTTAGCGTGAAGCGTCCGCTACTTCGCAGTTTTGGCGATACCGAAATGCTCATTCATCGCTCACAAATCGTCAAAGTGACCGACGATCAGATAGTCGTAAAATCAGCAACTGTTCCACGTCAAGAACAGCACGTCGAGAAGCCGGTTTTACAGGCATACGAAAATCCTTTCCGCAAAAAGCAGGCGTCGTAAAGCCTCAGCTATTTACTTCCTCAACATCATTCAAAGCAGACACCACATCGTCATAGGAAAAGCCTTGACGCACTAGATACTGTACAAATTTTTGTCTATCGCCCGCATATCGACGGTGCTTTTTGGCGATAACTTTCCTCAACTCCTGCTCGTCCGTACGGTCAGTTTTTTCAAGCATTTGCGCGATGATGTCTGCGTGAACACCCTTTGAACGCAGCTCAGCCGTTAGCTTACGTTGACTTACGCCTTTACTAAGCTGACGATTTTCCACCCACCACCGCGCAAACGCTTCATCATTAACATATGCTTTCTGCTGGAGCTTACTCAGCACTCGCGACGCCACCCGCTCTGAATAGACCACAGGATTATCAATACCCATTTGTTTCTTACGGAGTGTTGGTTGAGTTTTTCGCCATAAGTAGTCTCTCACTTCTTTGACCGAATGTGGCCGCCGCAAACAATATTCAAGCGCCCGCATATATAGCTTGCCAAACTGGCTCTCTTCCTGCAGCTCTTCCAGCTCCCCATCACTCAATTCGCGGCCAACCTTAAGATTTAAGTCAGTCACCTGAGCGATGTCTAAACTAAAGCTGTATACGCCATCAATACTGACATTCACTCGATTATTATTACGCGCTTGGAGGGAAATATCAGTAATTATCATTGCTAATTTCCTAACGTAACTCCTGCTGCATATTTAGTACAAATTCCTTCAGCGCTTCAGCTGAAGCCTCTTCCCTATCACCAGGCCGATACAGAAATTGACGCGGATCGTAGTTATAGATACCCGCATCACCCGGCGTGCGTGGTACAACATGAATATGCAAATGTGGCACTGATTGGCCATATGGCTTACCGCCCTCGTTCCACGCGCAATTAAAGCCCTCGGCGCCTACAACTGCGCGAAGTCCGCCCTTGACTAGTTCAAGTAGCTCAAATAGACTGACTAACTCTTCAGTGGTCAATTCATCAATTGTCTCGACGACCCGTCGTGGACAGACTAAACTATGCCCTGGTGTTATGGGAATATTCGTCGGAAAGGCAAAAGCATGTTCATTTTCAACAAACACTCGTCCTTCATCACGAATAATTGTAGTAAAAACCGACTCCACGATAGCTACGCTTCGATTTCTTTCACTTTGTCCCGAACTTTCTGGTCAATTTCTGCCAGGACTTCAGGGTTTTCTTTCAGATACAATTTAGTTTTGTCGCGACCCTGACCGATGGTCTCGCCGTTATATTTGTAAAAGGCGCCAGATTTTTCAACAATGCCGTGCGTAGCTGCCAGGTCAAGAATATCGCCAGTTTTAGAAATGCCTTCATTATACATAATGTCAAACTCAGCAATGCGGAATGGCGGCGCAATCTTATTTTTCACCACTTTGATCTTAGTGCGGTTACCAAGGATATCATCGCCAACCTTGATCTGCCCGATCCGGCGAATATCCACCCGCTGCGAGGCGTAAAACTTCAACGCGTTACCACCCGTCGTGGTCTCAGGATTGCCAAACATTACGCCAATCTTCATGCGAATCTGGTTGATGAAAATCACCGTCGCTTTCGACTTGTTGATGATGCCAGTCAATTTGCGCAGCGCCTGGCTCATCAGCCGTGCCTGCAGACCCATGTGCGAATCGCCCATGTCACCGTCAATTTCCGCTTGTGGGGTCAGTGCTGCCACCGAGTCCACCACGATGAGATCCACCGCGTTTGAGCGCACCAAGGTTTCGGTAATTTCCAGCGCCTGCTCACCGTTGTCTGGCTGCGACACCAATAGGTTTTCGGTATCCACACCCAACCGCTTGGCGTAGGCCGGGTCAAGCGCATGCTCAGCGTCGATGAATGCTGCCGTACCGCCCTGCTTTTGAATTTCGGCAATGGCATGCAGCGTCAACGTTGTCTTACCCGAACTTTCTGGGCCATAAATCTCAATGATGCGACCCTTCGGGTAACCGCCGCCTAACGCCAAATCAAGACTCAACGAGCCCGACGGAATCACTTCAACATCGACTTTGTGCGCCTCACCAAGCTTCATGATTGACCCATCACCAAACTGCTTGGTGATTTGATCCATCGCTAGACCCAATGCCTTTAATTTGCCGTCATCAACCTTTTTCTCTGCCGCTACCGACTTTTCAGTTTTTACTGCCTTTTTCTCATCAGTCTTAGCCATGATATTCCCCTCCTTAATTGATACTTTTATTATACATTCTCTAGGGCTTAAGGCCAAATTTTGCTATAATAGCAGTATATGAAAAAATGTTCTGGATTTACTGTTATTGAGTTATTATTTGTCATCATCATGCTGACCGTTGGCTTGGGTGTTGCGGTGGTGCAGGTCGGAAAAGTAAAAAATGCCAGTGATGACAGCCACAAGAAAACAGCCATTAACGCCATGTACTACAGCCTGGAAGAAAGCTTCTACAAACAGCACGGCTACTATCCAGAAACTCTGGCTGACGACACCCTACCGACTATGGACAAAGCACTACTCACCGATCCAAAGGGTAAAAAAATTGGCGATGCTAACAGCGCGTATCGGTACGAAACCCAAAACTGCCAAGAAGGAAAATGTAAGCACTTCACCTTGAGGGCAAAGCTGGTTAATGAAAGTGATTTCGTCAAAGAAAGTCGCAACAAATAGCTCAGTTACCAACTAATAGTCATCAACTGGGCGGCCATTTTTAAAGGCTTCAATAGCGTTATTGACAATTCCTATCTGGTGTTTTGGATTTGCTACAAAATGGAAGATGTAGGTGGTTTCTTCACCCTCGGTACTCAGCCGGATGGTTCCATAGTTAAAGATCATCTGTATAATACCTGACTGACGAAAACTAGCATCTTCGATACTACCAAGACTAACCGTTTGTTCATGGCGAGAAAATAAGCTTTCTTGGATTTCTTGGATTACACTTTCATTGGTCATGTAAAATTGGTTTTGTAAATAAACCCAAAGCGCCACCGCTCCGCCCAACGCCGCCAATATAGCGAACAAGGTCGCGATACCAAACATAGCTGTCGGAGATGGTACTGGCAGTAAACCTCCGCCAGTGATCAGTGACGGATACAAAAAAGCAAAACCAAATATTACCATAATGATGATAACCGTGATGGCAATTGGCGCAACAATACCGATGGGATGTCGCTTGATGTCCAAGATAACATATTCACCTTCGCTCAAGTTGAGCTGTGGGTACTGTGCTACTGATTCTTCATGTTTACGCTTCAATTCTTCGCTAATCACCATTGGCTGCGGTTCAAGATTGCGTACCGTATGAACCACATCTGGTTCATTGGCATACTGGCTACGAATACGTGGATCAAAATTCTGCCCCTCCATTGATTCTGGAAGCACAGTCACATGAGACGGGCGCTGCGTAGTTATTGGCTGCGACTCTTCTGGTTGCGCATCTTGCGGCGGATGATAATACAACGGCCTGCCCTCAACATCATAGGCAGCTGGCTGTTGATTATTCGACTGGTGATCCTTCGTATCCATATCTATAGTTTATCATTTTTTAGGTTGATATCCCAAATGCGCCTGAGCACGCAGAGTGATGCGCCGACCACGTGGCGTACGCTCAATAAAGCCAATTTGCAGCAGATACGGCTCATAAAAATCCTCAATCGTCGTCGCTTCGTCACCAGTCAGCGCAGCAATGGTCGTTAGCCCCACTGGATTATCGCCATAATTTTCTAAGATCGATTGCAGTAAATTACGGTCGGCTGGGTCTAATCCCAACTCGTCCACTTCTAGCATTTCCAAAGCACTCGTTGTCGTTTTCACATCAATTATGCCATCACCGTTGACGTCGGCGTAGTCGCGCACACGTTTGAGTAGGCGGTTAGCGATGCGTGGCGTCAAGCGAGCCCGCGTCGACAACAAGTTCGCCGCTTCATGCCGAATTGACGACTCCAGGATGGCTGCACTCCGCGTCACGATTTTAGCGATGTCCTCTGGCTCATAAAATTCCAGCCGATAAATATGCCCAAATCGGTCGCGCAGCGGCGCCGCCAGACTGCCCGTCCGCGTCGTCGCGCCGATGACCGTAAACCGCGGCAGATCCAACCGAATCGACCGAGCTGCCGGCCCTTTACCGATGACGATATCCAGCTTGAAATCTTCCATGGCCGAATACAAAATCTCCTCTACCGCCCGACCGAGCCGATGAATCTCATCAATGAACAAAATATCACCGTCCGCCAAATTGGTCAAAATTGACGCCAAATCACCCGCCTTTTCAATAGCCGGGCCGCTGGTAATGCGAAGATTTGTCCCCATCTCATTGGCGATCACCGTCGCCATGGTCGTCTTACCCAGCCCTGGCGGGCCGTAGAGCAGCACATGATCCAGCGGCTCGCCGCGCTTCTTGGCCGCGTCAATCGCCAGGCGTAAATTGCGCTTCAACCGCTCCTGACCAACATACTCGCTAAAGCTCTGCGGACGCAGACTGACTTCAATCCGCTGCTCCTCGGTATCATCACTGTGCGAGCTGGTGTCGACTATTCTCTCAATTGCCATACATTCATTATATCATCCAAGCCAGCGCGAGCTAAGCTCCTGTAAGCCGACTACGCAGCGCCTGCATAATTTCGTAAAATATCTCATCGCTCACCATATGCACCGCACTCTCTAGGTGCCGCGGCCACTTTGGATCAGGAAATTCCTCGCCAGCAAAGGTGGCACCAGCGAGATACCGCGGATGTAAATGCCAATGTACATGTGTCGGCTGGCCGGCTTTCACTGCGTTATTCATCAGGCATTCCCAGTTACAAACATCAGCACCAAACGCTTCTTTGACTGCCTGCTCAAGTTGACGAATCACGTGGTGTAGCTCCATCCAATCCGCCTCGTCCAGATCCGACAACGTTTCCTTGTGCTGGCGCAGAGTGATAAATGACTTACCCAAATAGCATTGGTTTCTATCAAGTACCGCCACCCAACGTTCGGTTTGTAGTATGACATTCTCATCAGCCGCCGTCTGACCAACCAGCAGCGGACAGATTTCACATTCCTTCTGTGTCGTACATGTATTCATGATACCTCCTGGTATGGATTATACCAGCCATGCACTATTTATTCACATTTACAAAGACACGCCTGAACTTGTAAGAACAGTTTTGCCAATATGACGAGGAGATAACAATTCCTCGCTATGAGCCATTGGCCAATCCTGAAATATTTCTTGGCTCGGTTCATCCAGTTCTGGGTTAGTGATGAACTGTCTATTCTCGTCAATCTGGCGCACCATCTGCTTAATCATTTCTTCTGCAACACCACACTCTCCCATGTGATTTTTCAGAATCAGCTGATAATATGGCAAAAATATATCCTGCAATTTTTGAAAATCTCGCCACGACAACTTGCCACACTCTTCGACACGGAATCTCATGGCATAATTCAAAAAATCTTGACCGCCTGATCGCCAGACATAACCAAGGTCAGCATGATGCAATAATTTTGCCTGGATACTGTCGCGACAGATTTGTTCTTTTGGACCAGGAATAGTGCCAATGATTGCACTTTTCATGAACTCATACTCAGCTGAACCGGGTTCATAGTGTTCATCAAGAAATGAGACCGCATAATGCTCTTGGTAGCATAACCATCTGGCGGTGGGCCAGCCTCAAACCCAGCATCGTGCGCTGCTGCCGCAACCAACAACAGATCCTTTTGATCTGAATTCATTCTGTCCGCCGGGATCACCTCCGTCAGCACACGTATTGAGCGCATCACGTCCACGCCATGTGCAGGCTGATGATATGGATAATTCGGGTAGGTAGTCAACAGCTCGGCTGATAGCTTAGCAAGAGAGGCTGCTTGTTCTTTGTTATGAAATAGTGCCGTGAGATTTTCCTGTGAGGTGTATTGGTCCAGCACCTTTGCTGATACTGTCAATTCAGGATTGACCAATGTTGGGTCTTCTTGGTTAGCACGGTTTCGTTGTTCCCATAACTTTTCGTCAAGAATTTTTTCAGCAGTAGTTCTATTCACAGCTCTATATTATATATTATTTGTACTATTTAGTCAATAGTACAGCGTCGTGAACCCTGTAAGCGAGCTAGCCTGAACGGATATATGTCAACCCTATTATTTCTTCAACGCCTCAGTCACCCGCTGTGCTGTCGGCATATTGACATCAACATTTTCCAGCGCCTTAGTAGCATCAGCTAAGGTATAGCCTAACGCCATTAACGCTTCCAGTGCCTCGTCAGAGGTGTTTAATTCAGTTTGGACTGGCGTATCCGCTCGACCATACTGCGTCGGCAAGCCAACTTTATCACTCAAATCAACCACCACGCGTTCAGCAGTTTTTTTGCCGACACCAGCAGCTTGTTGCACAAACGCACTGTCGGCGTTAGCGATGGCGTTGCGTACGTGCTCCGCATCGCCGAGACTGAGAATAGCCAATGCTGCCTTCGGGCCAACACCCTGAACGGTGATGAGCATTTCAAACAGCTTCTTTGCTGCCAGACTTGAAAAACCGAACAATTCTTCTGCCTGCTCGCGTACATGATGATAGGTATAAAACTTGACATCCTGATCCAGCACCACCGCATCAAAATCACCAGCCGCCACACTAACTTCATAACCAACACCGTGAACGTCGATCACCAACGATCCATTAAATTTCTCGGCAACTTTTCCAAAAACATGTGCAATCATACACTAATTATACCCGATTCATCGCTGCATGAGTAATTGCTGCCGCCAAGGCATCGGCACAGTCGTCTGGTTTTGGCACATCCTTTAGTCCCAAGTTTAAGCGCACCATTTCCTGGACTTGCTTTTTATCAGCCTTGCCATAGCCCGTCAACGTCTGTTTGATCTGTAGCGGCGTATATTCGGCAATCGGCAGCCCTGCCTTTCGGCCCGTCAACATCGCCACGCCACGCGCTTCTGCCACGGAAATTGCCGTCGTCACGTTACGCGCAAAAAACAATTTTTCAATCGACATCACATCAGGCTTAGTCTCCGCAATAATCTCCGTCAAACTGTCGAAAATCTCCTCTAGCCGCTCATCAATCGGCGTATGAGCTGGCGTTCTGACGACCCCCGCCGTGACCAGCTTAAACTTACCACCTGAAAAATCAATCACGCCAAAGCCCAAAATCCCTGTGCCTGGATCGATACCAATAATTCTCATGGTTACATTATAGCAATTATTTGATTGCTCAGTCACTAACTCATCGCCGCAATCGTCGTATCAATTGCGACAGTTCCCATCGCCACTGCCACGCGCCGTAGCCCACCGCCAACAAACTAACGCCACCAAACACCCACCAGCCCCAGGTCGCCCCAGCGACCTGTTGAACACCAGCCGTTGCCGAACCAACAACCGGCATGCTAGCGGTTTTTATCTTCCGACAACGCCGGGTGGTTGGATTGCGCTCAAAGCCTTCCGGACAATCTTTTAGGATATCATCGGCAGCGGCAATTTTCTTACAACGACCAGTTGCTGGGTTGCGAAATTGACCATCAGGACAGGGCTTCAAGGTTTTAGCGGCAGCCGAGGCAATTGAGCGACAGCGACCAGTTTCCTCGCTGCGATAATATCCTTCTTTGCATGGCGTTACCGTCTTTGCTGCTTCGATTTTCCGACAGCGACGCGTTTCAGGGTGCCGATATTGACCAGCTGGACACGGCGCCAGCACATCAGGCACAGTAGACGGCGCTGAAATCTTCACGCATTTACCCAGTGCGTTACGCTCATATCCACTCTGACAATCCGCATATTCTTTAAACACATTGGTAGCACCCTCAGTCACCGCAAACGTTTGCACCCATTCACCGTCAAGCAAACTCCAGGAAGCACCCTTTGGCATGTTGTCATATTCTGTTACGTCAATTTCCGCGCCAGCCTCGTCCAGGATACGCACCTTACCCTTCATTTTTGGTAATTTTAATTTCGTATGACTCACCTTGACCGCCCATAATTCACCAGGCTTCAGCTCAATATCACCAAGCACTTCTTGTGAATTATTACTGCTGGTGGCCAACTTACAGCCAGCTGTCGTGATGGTCGTATCGCTCACATTTACCAGTTCGACAAACGGCTCGTCAACGTGAGAGGCAACTTCATTCAGCCTCAAGCCTTCACATTTGTTCAGCGGTTTTGGTGACTCAGGAGTTTTACAATGCGGGCGTGTGTATGGCACAACCTCCTGATCATCAACTGTTTTGTTTGACGAAAAGTCAGACAGATTATTCTTCGAATCAACGATGAGATTACCGGCAAAACAGCGCCAGACAGTTTTGATACCGCCAGTCACGGGTGCACCCAAAAACTTTTTTGCCTCACCCCAGCCAACAACATCAGCAGTTGACCCGTCAGCCCGCGACAACACCACCGACCCTTCACCCTGAATCATGCTCGGCACCTTATCAAACCTCACTGCTTTGGTTAGCGCTGGATCATTTGATAGCACCAGAAAATCATTAGCCAAAACTATCTCATCCTTAAACTCTTTTCCGCCAGTTTTCACATCAGCCTTATAGTGTTCAATCTTCCACCCTGCCAGCTTCACATTGCTATCCGTTGGATTATACAGCTCAATATATTTGCTGTCGGAGCTAACTTTTGAGATCAACAATGGCGCTGTTTTGTCGAGCACTTCATCAGTTGTTGGTACTGACTGAGAGGTTGGATAAACCGGCTCGGCAGCTGGCGGATTAGTTTGTGTTACCGGTTTTGTAGTCGGTTGCTCGACAACTGGGTTTGACTCTGGTTGAGACGAAGGTGCAGTAACAGCTGAGTTGGGGTTGGATGGTAATATGTCGTTTGCTGGTGTCTCAGTCGTCTGTGATGTGTCACCGCCAGATGCCACCTCAGCTCCCGCATTAGCAACCGCCAAAACTGACGGCGACGGCATGATCAATGCCGCGATTAGTGTCATAAGTAGTGTGTTACGCAAATATTTCATGCTCGCCCCTTGCTTATGGTTAACTAACTCTTAGTGTAGCGTACTTTTTGCCAAAACAAAAACCGCCCCGAGAGTGAGGCGATTTTTATGATGATAATGTTATGCTGCCGTGATATTGGCGTTAGTGTGCACATTCACCACATCGTCTAGGTCGTCCAGCGCATCAACTACTTTCATCAATTTCTGTGCGGTTTCTGCATCAGCGATCTCAACTGGTGTATTAGCGATGTAGCGCAGCTCGGCGTCTTTCACCTTCAGACCCTGCTTGGCTAATGCGTTCCTAACGCTCGCCAAATCTTTCAACTCCGTGTAAACAATGATTTCGCCATCTTCCTCAACTGCATCTTCGGCGCCAGCGTCTAACACTTGCAGTAGCAATTCCTCACCCGTACCCTCCACGGTGATTATGCCCTTGCGGGTGAATTGAAATGCCACACTGCCAGCGTCAGCGATGCGCCCGCCGTTTTTGACCAGCGCGGTTTTCACTTCTGGCAATGTGCGATTACGATTGTCAGTTGCTGTTTCGATGATAATGCCGACGCCGCCCGGACCATAGCCTTCATAGGTAATTTCTTCCAGCGCTGCTGCGCTTTTGTCAGCCACGCGATCGATTGCTCGCTGGATATTAGCACTCGGCATGTTGGCAGCCTTGGCCTTTTCGATCGCCATTGCCAAACTTGAATTCAATGTTGGATCAGTGCCGCCACGCGCCGCGATTGCAATTTGGTTACCCAACTTCGTGAAAATCGCGCCACGCTTTGCATCAACAATCGCTTTCTGCCGGTGCGTCGTTGCCCATTTACTATGTCCTGACATACTATCTCCTACCGTTTATCTATATTCAATCTGTTAGTATTATATATCAAATACAGACGTGAGACAATTTAGACTGGCAAGCCCAAAGACAACAACACGTTTGGCATGTCAATTTCACTGTCTTTTTGTACGCGAACAACCGGGTAGCCATACTGCTGCGCCTCAGCCTGAATTCGCTGATCGAACAGCCGCGCCCATATAATCTCATATTCTTTCAACTCATCAGCATACGTATCAGCATCCGCATATAACCCACGACTAAATATCGCCTTCCTCAACGCATCATCGCCTTCGTCAGTCAAGAATATTGATCGTACATCGCTAGCGGTCTGTAATGACGGTAGCAGCGATGGTAAAATATTAACACCTTCCAATACAAAACCTTCACGCCAGGTAAAATCATCCTCGATTAATTTCTTATTGCCAGGCCACGCTTCAACGCCATGCATATATTCTCTTTCAGCTATCTCTTCTGGTGAAAATTGCTGGAAAAACTCAGCTGCTGATAATCCGTGCGCCGACAATAGATGCGGATATTGTTTTGGATCTGCCACGCCCTGCATGACCAACCGTGTTTGATCAGTTGACAGCCACGGCAATACCAGTCTCCGAGATAACTCCCGCGCCAAGGTTGTTTTGCCGGTTGTTGGCATGCCGCCAATCAAAATTATCATTCTTGTCATGGCATCTATTATATCATTCGACTATATTTACCCTCCCAAGGTTCAATTTCGTCTGCTTCTTCATCCACCACATAGCACCAATCATCGCCGCATACATCAAACCACATTGCCACCAAGTGATATTCACTTCCATCTGCGCCCACTCCAAGCTCGCCAGCCAATTGGCCACCTGAATCATATAGCCCAGCAACCAAGTCGTCGGCAGCGCAATGGCCGCGCCAATCATCGGCACCACCGCCAGCACGCCCGACGCAAAGGTCAATAGCATCGCCAGCGGCACGAACGGCAAAATTAGCATATTAGCGATCAGCGCTACATTACTAACCACGCCGAAGCTCATCATCAACAGCGGCAGTGTCGCAAGCTGCGCCGACAGCGTCTCAACCAGAATTTGCCGAAACACACCAGGGTCTTTGTCGCCAAAGAAATACTTGTGCAGCAGCGGCGCCAGGATGATCACGCCAGTAAACGACGCAAAGCTCAATTGCCAGCCCAAATCACCCCAGCCAAATTGCGGATTGACCAACAATGTAATCGCCGCCGAAACTGGCAGCAGCACCAGCGGATGAATCGTCCGCCCATAATACCACGCTGCCAGGCTTAGTCCAGCCACCAGCCCAGCCCGCGACATGCTCGGACTCAAGCCCGTCACCGCCATAAAGCCAAGGATCATCGTTGCCGCACTGAGCATTGCTAGATATTTTGACCGCTTGGCAAATAACCGCCGCGCCAGTCGCACCAAAATCGTCAAATTGTAACCGCTAGCCACCACTATATGCGTCAAACCGGCAATCTTCAAATTATCGCTCAGTTCCGTCGGCATGGCTCGCCGTAATCCCAGTAAAAATCCCAAACCCAGCGCCGACTCAGACTCTGGAATATGTTTGCGCACCCGCCCAGCAAACCAGTCGCGCACACCAACCGCCACGTCGCCAGGGACTGGATGCTCGACTCTAATGATTTTCGACCGATACATGCTCGCCGAAAAAGCACCAAATCCCGCCGTCAATTTTCCTTGAACCTGAACGATGTCACTGCGTTTGATGGGGCGCTTGTCAGCCGTCACCACCCATAGTTGTCCTGCCAATCTCTCGCCATTGATCCGTAAATCACTCAGCCGCAACACTGTTTGCCCTTTCTTGTCAATGTCAGGATCTTCCAAAACGCGACCCTGAATAACGGCGGTTTTACCAATCAGCGAATCGTACGCCTCCAAGCCGGTTCGACCCAGCTCACCGCGCCACAAGCCCACCAAGCCACCAGCGATAAGTGCCACAATCATCAACGCCCGCCATCTCCAGACCATCACCACAGCCATTAATCCTAACCCGAGCACCAGAAGCCGCCAGTCAAACATCATTGACCGTGGAACATGATGAATAGCAATGACGCCAACTGTCAACCCCAAACACCACGCCGCCACCAACCAAGAAATATGCAGTTCCCTGGTTAGATTGCGTATCGTCATATGTCTTTAGTATGACACATATTCTTGAAACGCATATGTTAAAAAGAAGATGTTCTAACGTCAGGATATTCTCGGGAACATATTCTTTGGAATGTTTCACGTAACTCATTCAGTCTATCAGCTGAAGGTAGTTGATCTCTCCCGATCCCCGGAACTATTTTAGGCAAGTCCAAGATAAATCGCACGGACTGAGACGCCGACTCATCATATGGATCAATATCGTTTCTGGCTAAAATTTCACTCAATTCTCCCCAGAAGATTTTTTGCAGCCTACTCTCTCCTCCATATGTTTTAGTGAGTTCAGACTGGTTAATCCTCTTTCGTGAATCAATAACAATTTCCTGCAGTCTTTTAATACACTTACGAAAGTCCTCTTCATATTTACGGTCAAGGCTCCTGATCTGCTGAGTAACTGTTCTTCGAGGGTCGCCACTTGGTAGCATACTAGATGCATTCCTCCGTAATTCATCATCTTCATGACCAATTACCTTTGATAATAATGCCCAGCCTGATGCCACCAAAGTCACCTTTCTGTCTACCGGCTGCCGTTTAGAACCTTTGCTATCATACTGCTGCAGTAGCCTTTGTGACTCCGCTTCATCCTGTAGGCATTTCATAGCTTCAATTGCAGTATCACGCCAATACGTAAAAGATTTTATACTATCACCAGCACTTCTTTTTTCGTCATAACTAAAGTCACCATTACCATCAAAATCATCCAATATTCGTTCAATTAGCGCCGGCAAGCCGGCAGACTGATAGTCCTGCCATTCTGTAAATCCATATTCTTCTAAAATTTGATCAGCCCGGTGCCAAAAACGATCAGCTCGCTGCTGTTGATCGACCGGCATATCACCAATAAAGTAGATATTACCCGCTCCCTGACTATCCGCCAAACCAGTCTGCATATCACCACTAACATACGAGTCCGGTGCTAACAAATTAGGCCTAACGGCTCTCCTTCCCATGTTCGAAAAACATTCACTCAACCCTTCAATCTGTGCTTTGAATTCCTTTTTACGACGGCGGCGGTTATATGCAAGGCTCAATCCACCAGTTGCTATTCCTGCCGCCACCCCGGATAGGCTGACCGTTGGAGCAAAGTTGAACCATTCTAACGCCCCGCCAGCAACACCCGCCAGCGCTGCTCCTCTGACTCCAGCCACGCCCATTTCAGTGGACGTTTTTCGCCTATGCTCTTGTTCCAGAAGATCATCAATATTTGTTAGTACACTTCCAATACCAACTCGGTAACGACAGAGACCCCTTTCTACTATCACTGGATTCTGCCCCAGCTGGATATATTGAGCATAGCCAACTGGCTCTTTAGTAGTCGGGTTGGTTACTTCTTGAGCGCCAGAAAAAATTGGGACACCACACCGCATCCCAACAAAATTCTTCAAATCATCACTATGTTTTTCTACTATTTTGGTATATCGGGGCGGTACGTTTAAGTCGTCTAGATACTTCGTCATGTCCAAAGTTTTCTGCCACACCCGAATAACATCACTGCATATGTTCGTCATCTGGAGGGCCCACCGGGGCTTGAACCCGGGACACCCTGCTTAAAAGGCAGGTGCTCTAACCAACTGAGCTATGGGCCCATCAAGAATGAACTTTTTCATTCTAGCACATAATCCACGGTATATCAATGCTTCTTTGGACCAGGTTTGGACTTTGTTTTGACAGTGTGCAGTAAAAATAAATCCGCCAAACCCACCCCCAAGCCAGCGGTAATAATATATTGGCGCCAGGAAGTCAGCTGCCGCACTACTGTCTGTGCCGCACCATCAACCGCAAGATATTTCGCCAAGACACCGACCAATAGCGCCGCCACCAACAAGGTAATGACAGCCGCCGCCACCAGCTTTTCATGTTTCTTGTGATATTTTGGACCACCAACCATCAACATTCCCATGGGTACGAGCAGCAATATTAGCGCCGCCACCACGCCATCAGGCAGCCATGGTAGATTGATACCCACGCCACCCAAAATGACGCGCACAGCTTCCATCCACAATTCCACAAAAATATACCCAGCAGCAGCCGCCAGGGCCAGTGGACCGATGCGCCTACCTGTCACCAACACCACCACAAAAATCACCACCAGAACCGCCAAGAGCAACACTGCTACATTCATTGCGTCGCCTCGGTCGTAAATTCTACTTTGGTACCTTTGACGATGCTTGATTTTTTAGCTACACCAGCAGCCACTTCCAGGACGTAGCGCGCCGGCACTTTGGGTTTGTATATTTCATACGGCTCAGCGTCAGGCTGCACTTCATATTCAATATGCACTACTTTTTTGTCTTTATCTAGCCAGATGATATCGAGCGGAAAACTCATATTGCGCATCACCATTTCCCACTTGTCATCACCCTCAAATTTAAACAGCATCGCTTGGTTATCCGTCAGACCAGACCGATCACTCAGACCCTTATACCGCTGCTCAGCCGTTTCCGCAATTTCAGCCTGCAATGTCGCCTGACCAGCCCTGACCACGACTGGACGAGGTTTATTGACATCGCACAGCAAAGTATAGGCACCGTAAGCGATCATCACAATGATCATAATCATGATACATCGAGAAATGAAATGATGCCCCTTACGAGCTGTCTGCATAAGCTCCATAGCTCAATTATAACACTTATGTTTTATATATAAACCACGGGCTAATCAGGAAAACAAACCGCGCTTTTTGGAGGTGTTAAATTGTTCCAAGAGCTCACGTTGTTTTTTGCTCAATTTGGTTGGCGTATCAACGATGATACCAACGATGTGCGGGCCACGAGCATCATTTCTCAGGTGTGGCACGCCATGTCCTGATAGCTTAAAATCAGTACCGCTTTGGGTGCCAGCCGGAACTTTCATGTGCACTACACCGTCAACCGTTTCAACATCAATTTCCGTACCCAACGCCGCATCAACCATAGAAACGTGTTCTTCTGAAAGAATAATATCGCCTTCACGGGTAAACTTTTTGTGAGCTTTGACTTTGATTTGAACGTACAAGTCCCCCCGCTCACCATCCTGGATTGCTTCGCCATGTCCGCGCAAACGAATAGCCGCGCCATCATCAATACCTGCTGGAATTTTGACCGTAATCTCACGGTTGTTACGAGTCGTTCCTTTGCCGTGACAAACTGAACATTTCTTTTCAGGAATTTTCCCTCGACCATTGCAGGTTGGACAGGTGATGGCTTGTTGAATTTGTCCAAAGATAGAATTCATCACCCGCATCTGCTGACCCGATCCTTTACAATCATCACACGTCTTCAAACTATATCCAGGCTCGACACCCTCGCCTTTACAGTGTTCACATTCATCATCCATCGTCAGGCTGATTTTTTTCTCAACACCAAAAATAGCTTCTTCAAACGTCAAAGCCACTGTCGTTTCTATGTCACGACCGCGCCGTGGACCACCTTGTCGCCCAGTGCCGCCACCAAAGAACTGACTAAAGATGTCGCCAAAGCCACCGCCGAAATCAAAGTCGACACCTTCTGCACCAAAACCGCCAAAGCCTTCAAATGGATTGCCGCCAAAGCCACCGCCTGAAGCTCCGCCGACACCGGCATGGCCAAATTGGTCGTATCGCTGTCGCTTTTGCTTGTCTTTCAGAACTTCATAGGCTTCATTGACCTCTTTGAACTTCTCTTCATCACCGCCTTCTTTGTCAGGATGATATTTCACTGCAGCTTTACGAAAAGCCTTCTTGATTTCATCTTCAGAAGCGGTTTTAGACACGCCTAACACTTCATAATAATCACGTTTGGTCATGTATTCTATTGTACGGTTCGTTAGCACTCGTGTCAATAGAGTGCTAGTTAGATAGCCAATTTACATAATCTTTTGACTTTTTTTATATTCTGTGATATACAGAGAAGCATAGGCTTTGTAAAAACATAAATACAAGTCGAAGCGAGGACAATATGGTACAGACAACAGCAGTTTTAGAACGGCAAAATACCAACCTTAGCACAGCTCCATCGAGCTTTGAAGAGCTGGAGAAAAAGTTTTACTCGCTTGAAGAAGAAAAACAAATCGAAAGTCTGATGCCGCTGGCTAAAAAACTGGCCGAAGAACCAGAACTAGCTGAACAATTTGGCGTGTTCAAATGGCTAACTATAGGTGATTATGACCGTGAACAACGAAATGCTGGTAGACACCCTTGGCCAGAGCTAGAGATTAACGGTGAAAAACGTATATTTTCAGTGCCGATCATCGCTGGTGTTGTTCGTTGGGAGGACCATGACGGAGAACCTCAGTACAGCGCCCTCTCGGTCATGAAAGATAACTGGCGCGACGACCCTGATGCCTGGCTGGTCACAAAATTTGGCTTTAAAAACGGAGAAACCGAACGGCTTGAAACGCTCGGCACCACGGTTGATGCCGCCAATCAAGCCACCCTTGCCATCAAGCCGCGGAATTATCACAATATACCACCGTTAAGCCGCCCGTCATTTAGCAAGACGCCAATGCATCAGCTGGAAAGAATTGCCGTTACGCTTGATCCGACCTACCATTCGGTACACGCAGAGTACCATGAGCCATATCAAGACCGACGGGAAATCATTGATATTGAACTGCTTTGGGAAGCAATGTCGCGTGAGATTGGTGAGCGAGTTGATGACCTATTCCCAGAGTCTGATGATATGGAAGTCACTCCATCAACAGGCGCTCCCAAAAAACTTGCTGCCTACACACTCCAGCAGGTTATGAAAAAATAATTCAGCAGAGTTTCATCAAATTCGTGATTTAACTGCGCATAGTGCCGCGTGCAATTCACGAGCATCGCTATACCGACCCTCCCACGGTCCAGTAGCGATTGTCATTATTTCTAGCAAATCTTTTTGCTGAGCCAGCGCAGGTTTGATGCGGTATTCTGGGAAATCACTACCTGATTCCCAAATCAAATCATGCGTTAACTCATGAAACACTATACCGATGGCATACACATCAAAGCGATAGTCAATGAGCGAACCCAATTCGGCGATTTCTGGCGCATGCTCCCTGTTCCAGCTTGAATGCGGTCTGGTCTGTACATACGGAGATCTAACCTGGTTATAATCAAACAGTGTCAGTATCGGCCGGCTCTCGGTCTCATCGTAGAAGATGTTCATTGGTCGGATATCATGGTGCACCAATCCTCGTTCGTGAAGATATCCGGCAGCTTCTGTCACCTGTACCATCATATCGAGCACTGTCCTGGCGCCGATCTCACCATCATTAATTTTTTGTTGTATAATATGTTTCTGCTTATCTAATGTAGCGCCCATGAGCGGGTATACTTCGTGGAGCGGCTCTCCCTGCGCTACCCGAATAGCCAGCGGCGCCAGGAGATGTTTTGGTTGCTCGTCCATCAATTGTTGCATCAGTTCGACCTGGGGGCTAGCTGCGCATGCCAGTATATGTCTGCCTACCTTATGAACTCTCCCTTGCTCATCAACTGTAAAGCGCGAAGAATATGTATCAAACTGGTGCATAATTACTTATATAGCAATTCACTGGTAGCGGCGCAAGCATAAGCCTAGTCCAGGCAATACAAAACTACCCCTCGAGAGGGGTAGTTTATATCACGAGTCGATGTCGAGATTATTTCTCGTCGACCACCTCGCCTTCAACTGGCTCGTCTTCGTCAGACTTTTTATCACCCGTAGGCTCATCAGTCTTGTTGTCCTCAGCAGCTTGCTGGTACATTTTGGCACCAATCGGCATGATAGCATCCTGTAGAGCCTTGATTGCCGCTTCTAGCTCATCTTTGTTATCAGCATCTTTGTGCTTTTCTGCCTCCTTGACCGCTTCGTCAATCGCCTTCTTGTCGTCCTCAGAAATCTTATCCTTGAACTCATCTGGCATTTTCTTTGCCTGGTAGATGGCGTTTTCTAGCTGGTTTTTAGCGTCAACGGTTTCGCGCTTTTTCTTGTCCTCATCAGCGTGCAGTTCGGCTTCCTTCTGGGCTTTTTCGATATCTTCCTTACTCATGTTGCCAGAGTTTTGGATGGTAATTGATTGCTCCTTGCCGGTACCTTTGTCTTTAGCAGTAACATTGAGGATACCGTTGGCGTCGATATTGAAGGTCACTTCAATCTGCGGCACACCGCGTGGTGCTGGCGCAATACCATCGAGCTCAAAATGCCCCAGGCTCTTGTTATCTTTAGCAAATTCGCGCTCACCCTGCAAGACATGGATTTCTACTTTTGGCTGATTGTCAGCGGCCGTCGAGAATACTTCACTCTTGCTGGTCGGCACGGTGGTATTACGCTCGATCAGCTTGGTCGACACACCGCCCATCGTCTCGATACCAAGGCTGAGCGGCGTCACGTCCAGCAGCAACACATCCTTGACATCGCCAGCCAGCACACCACCCTGAATGGCTGCACCAACTGCCACCACTTCGTCTGGGTTAACGCCTTGCATTGGATCTTTGCCGAATAGCTTCTTCACTCGCTCAACCACCGCTGGCATACGGGTCATACCACCAACCATAACGATTTCATTGACGTCAGATTTTGATAATTTAGCGTCTTTGAGTGCTTTTTCAACTGGCACGTCAAGGCGATCCAACAAATCTTTCACCAAATCTTCCAACTTGGCCCGTGTCAGACTCAGTTCAAAGTGCTTTGGTCCATCAGCATCAGCGGTGATGAACGGAATATTGACTTCGTATTCAGTAACTGTCGACAGCTCCTTTTTGGCCTTTTCGGCTTCGTCCTTTAGACGCTGCATGGCCGCATTGTCTTTGCGTAGGTCGATGCCTTCTTTAGACTTGAAGTCATCCAGGAAGTAATTAACGATGACGTTATCGAAGTCCTCACCACCCAGGTGGGTGTCACCATTAGTGGCTTTCACCTCAAACACGCCGTCGCCGAGTTCCAGAATGGAAACGTCAAACGTACCGCCACCAAGGTCAAACACCACGATGGTTTCGTCATTTTTACCTTTTTCCAGACCATACGCCAAGGCAGCCGCCGTTGGCTCATTGATGATACGCTTAACTTCCAGGCCAGCGATTTTACCAGCGTCTTTGGTGGCTTGGCGCTGCGAATCGTCAAAATAAGCTGGCACGGTGATGACCGCTTCAGTAACTTTTTCACCCAAGAATGCCTCAGCATCAGCCTTGATCTTGCTAAGGATCATAGCTGAAACTTCTTCTGGTGTGTATTCTTTATCGCCCATCTCTACTGCTACACCGGTACCTTTTTTAACAATCTGGTATGGCATGATATCGAGGTCTTTTTGGACTTCCTTGTCAGTAAACTTACGGCCGATCAAACGCTTGACACCGTAAATAGTATTCTTTGGATTGGTCACCCGCTGACGCTGAGCCACTTGTCCAACCAAGCGCTCACCCTTTTTATTAATTGCCACCACTGATGGCGTGGTACGGTTACCTTCGGCGTTAGCGATAACTTCTGGCTTACCTGCCAGCATATACGCAAAGGCACTGTTAGTTGTACCGAGGTCAATTCCGATAATTTTACCCATATGATTCCCCTTTCTGTTATGATCACATCTGGTTTTTCTTATATCCATTTTAGCACTCTTTATTCACGAGTGCCAACTATTTCAGTATAAATAATTAGCACTCCCGTGTCAAGAGTGCTAATTATAATTATTTGCTAGCTTCTTATATCTTTTTGCGGATGAACCAAACTCCGGCACCACCAACTGCTACCGCTATCACCGTTACAGCGATAACACTAGCACCAGTGTCTGCCAAGTAGCCGCCCTTGTTGGTCACCTGAGTATTCTTGCGAGTACCGTTAGTTGTCGCACCTCCAGGGTTAGTAGGGCTAGCAGGATTACCAGCACCACCACCAGCACCAGCACCAGGAGTGAATTGCTGTTGGCGCTCGTAGACACCGACTGGGTCTACGATGGTGCCGTTCGCAGCCTTATCTTCATCACCAAAGCCACCGTCAGTCAGGTCATACGTCACCGTCGTGTGTTTACCATCAGCGGTCGTCCCAAATGTGACGCGGCTGGTGATGTCTTCTTTGACGGCGCCATTACTTATCTTAGCCACAGCCAACTGACTATGATCAGCGTAGTACTTACTCAGGGTCAGCGTCACGCGCGTTGTGTAGCCGACCTTAGCAGTCTGTCCACTACAGTTGATCGTAAAGCCAACGATGTCACGCAAGACACGACCGTCATAATCATTCGGAGCAGCTGCCACTGCGGCTGAAACAATGTTGTAGCACTGGGTGCCAGCTGTAGCAACAGTCACGGTACCACCACCTGACTGCGCAACAGTCGCCGAAGCGGTTGGTGTGGTTGGCGTTGGCGCTGGATTGACAACAACAGCGTTCAATTTTGCTTGCAGTGCTGCTTTTTTGGCAGGATCTTGTACTTTACCCACTAAGACCTTAGCAGTATCAATGGCACTTTGTGTTTTGTCAGCTTCTGCCTTGGTAACTGCAGCCTGAGCAGCGTCTTGAGCGTCTTGCTCTTTTTGTTTGGCGCTAGCCACTGCACTGTTGAGGTTAGCGATCGCTGATTGAAGGTCTGACGCAGATGGATTTGCTTGGTTCAAGACGGCCTTAGCAGCAGCGAGAGCCGAAGCAACTGTCGGATCCGATTTGATGTATGATGGCGTCGCTTCTGCAGCAGTGATGGCTGCTTGCAAGCTTGCTTTATCAATTTTCAGTGCATCGAGCTTGCCCTGTAAGGCTGTGTGTGCATTGTCCAGCTCAGACACTGAGGCATTCGCGTTATTTATAACTGCTTCAGCTGCCGTGACCTGTGCCTGAAGAGCGGCAATAGTACTACTGCTCATGCCGGCAACAGTGGCTGGATCTTTAGCTTTAGCGATCAATGCAGTGAGGGTTGAGCGAGCACCAGAAATAGCGTTGGTTACCGCATCGAGCCTTGCCTGGAAGGCGGCCTTCTTGCCTGCGTCACCTACTGCATCAACTTTGGTTTTAGCGGCAGCAACATCAGATGGACGCTTGGTCGATTCAGCATTTGCTACTGCTGCTTCAGCCGCGATAACTTTCTGCTCCTCTTCACTTGGGCCAACCGGTGCATTGTTAGCAGTCGTATAGACGACACCACCGTATGGTGCTGCGGCGATTTTTGAGCCGTCGGCAGAGCCGGCAATTGCTGCCCAGTTTGGCACACCAGCAGACGTCTGAGCCACCCAGGTTGCGCCACCGTCATTTGAGCTGTAAATGTATCCACCGCCACCAGCAGTTGCTGAAAGTTTTTGACCATCGTCAGAAATAGTAACCGCAGTCCAGTTATGAAGTCCATCAGCCGCTCGCTCAGTCCAGGTTGCACCAGCATTGGCGGAAGTGTAAATCCTGCCACCAGTTGCTGTTGCTACTAATTTATTGCCATCGGCGGAGCTGGCAACTGCTGACCATTTACGAGAGCCTGAGTTTGCCTGTGCAGTCCAAGTTACGCCAGCGTCGGATGAGGTAAAGACTGTGCCATCCTCAACCGTTGCCACCAACTTGTTGCCATCGGCGGAACTAGCAACTGCTGACCATTTACGAGAGCCAGAACTTGCCCGTTCGGTCCAGTTCGCGCCAGCGTCGGATGAGGTAAAGACTGTGCTACCTTTGGCTACAGCTACTAGCCTGTTGCCATCGGCGGAACTAGCGATTGCCGTCCAGTTGTGAGACCCAGGGACACCACGTGCGGTCCAGTTTGCGCCAGCGTCGGATGAGGTAAAGATATAACCACCCCAGTCGTATAGTGCAGCCAGTTTATTACCGTCAGCAGAGCTGGCAACTGCTAGCCAGTTGCGGTCGCCCGCCCCAGGGTGCTCAGTCCAGTTCGCGCCAGCATCGGATGAGGTGTGAATCTTACCGCCCCATGCTGCTGCAACCAATTTACTGCCGTCAGTAGACCCGGCGATTGAGGACCAATTTCGAGAACCTGCCACATCACGCTTTGACCATGTAGCACCCGTCTTTGGTACAGGTGTCTCAGCCGGCTGTGTGCCCGCACCCTTTTGGAATACACGAACGTAGTCGATCAACATGGTTTGCTTCGGGAAGCTATCTGAAGGAGAGATTGGTTTCTGATCCGCATCTGCCTCCACGTAGTCGTTTATGATAAAGCGCCATCCCTCATCAAACGTCTTTTTAATCAATGATGCATCAGCTAATTTTGTCAGAGGAGCAGCTGGTGTACGTTCAATTTCCTTGCTGTCAGTGGGGCTGGCGTGATAATGATATGCGGTGATTGGCTTGTCATCCACAAAATACTTAACCGTCTCACCATCATACTCGACCGCCCATGTGTGCCATTCATAGGCCAATGTACCTGGCTTGGAGCCTGCTCGGTGTTCATCGCTGTGGATAATCCTCCTGGTTCGCCAACCATTTTTCCAATTGCCAGAAACGCCATGATGGTAACAGGTAGCATGGGTACTTGACCAGGTATATGCTGGTGTGTAGGAGTACCATTCAATGATGTCTAGCTCGCCGTATGGGTCATTAGCATTAGGATTATCATTACAATTCTTTAATGAGACACCATTAACCATCCACAGTGATGGTCGTGTACCATTTTTTCCATTCCAGTTAAATTTGGCGCGAATCTCGGCGCGGAAAGGTTTTGTACCATCCACCACCTTAGTCTTATTCGTCACTCGACCGCTAAGGTATCGTGTCATCTTACCATTTGGACATGGCGTTTCGCTAGCATTAGAGTCATTCAATGGTTCATCAAGATTTGCAACACAGTGGCGCTGCGTTTTGATCTCTAGATAATCATTGTTGACAACCCTGACGTTGCTCGGATTGTAGGCTAGGTGATTATTGCCATAATTATCTTTATTTTGTTTGAATACGTCCCAGCTATCAGGCACTGAGGTACCTTTAAACTCCTCGCTCCACACAACGCCCCATTGACTTGCATTGGTGCTACCGTTGTACAGTAAAGCTAACAATAAGATACCACCAGCTGATACTAGTGCTACGAATAATCGTTTCGCCATCCCCTTTTTCTCCCTGTGTTTATGTTAAAAACTCTTGCCAAAAATTATAGCGCTAATACATTCTGATTGCAAGCATTGTTGTAAATAAAACTATTGATGTCTGGGGTGAAATACGGTAAATTATCGCCGCGTGACTTTGACCATTGCGTCGCGAATCACCGTGCCGTCAAGGGTATAACCAGCACGTAGCTCCTCGGCGACAACTTCTTTATCGCCGTCTGCTTCTTCGTCAAACTGCACCGCCTGATGCAGCTCAGGATTAAACAACGTCCCTGGCTTGGCATCAATTTTTTCTAAGCCAATTTCTTTGAGCTGCTTGTCGAGCTGTTTGCCCAAACCAGCCATGCCTTTAGCCCAAGCGTTATCTGCTAGTTTCTCCGGCACATTAGCAATCGCTCGCTCAATCGTATCAATCACTGGTAACAATTTCATCACTGACTTGGCCTGACCCATGCTGTGGGCTGACTGCTTTTCGGCCTCGACACGCTTACGATAATTCTCAAAATCGGCCCGTGTCCGCTGTAAGTCCAGGGTCAGCTCATCAATAGTATGTTGCAAATCATCAATCTTCTTGTGTTTCGTCATATTCCTCCTCTATCCTTACACTTCCTCTAACATTGCACCCGTTCGCCTCACCAGCTCCATCGTTCGACGGTAATTCTGCCGAGTCGGACCAATCACGCCGATGTAACTGCGATCACTAAACGATGAACGAAACTTACTGATAATCAGGGTCGCGCCGCTGGCTTTACCGATTGGGTTCTCACTACCGATAAACACGTTGAGCGGTTCATTAGGCGCAGCTTCAACCAGCCAGGGCTCAATATTGTCAATCAGTCTGGCGATGGCCTGAACGTGATTGCCTTCAATAAACTCTGGTTGAGAAAATAGCTGCGTCATACCATTCATGTACAGATGATCACCAAACGAGGCAAAACCAAAATTGCCCGTCAGCTCAACCAGGCTGTCAACAGCGCTGCGGATGGCTCTGTCAGATTTATCAACGTGCGAATTAACATGTGCCTCGATCGCCCTCGCACTGCGATCGATACCACTTGGTAGTTCAGTCATTTGCGCGGCAGTGATACCATTGACATAAAACCGATAGCCTTTGTCAGTCGGGATGCGGCCGGCACTGGTGTGTGGTGCCTCGATAAATCCCATCTCCTCGAGTTTGGCCATTTCGCTGCGGATGGTAGCGCTGGACACACCAAACAATTTGGCGAGCGTCACACTACCAACTGGTGCCGCAATTTCAGCGTACTGTTCGATAATGGCGGCTAAGATAGCCTGCTGGCGTTCAGTCATGGCTATATTATAGCGTACATCTGGCACTCATACAAGTAGAGTGCTAAATCGTCTTCTGCTTGGTACGACGCGCAGTGGTACGAGTGTGAGTGAACTGCCTGGCTGCGTCAGACGATAGCATCAGGATGATCGTGATATTGATGCCGATGAACGCCAGGGTGCCAACGCTTGTCCAGGTAATTTTGCCGATAGTCAAGGTGAATGAAGTCGCCAACACTGACAGGCTCGACAATATCATCAAGAGTAATCGGTCTTTGTTCGAGCCGCGGAACGTACCTCGTGACAGCACAGCTGTTACTAAGATCCAACCCGCGCTCAAACTCAGCACTCCTCGAATCGTCCACTCAGCTCCTGTGGCGGCCACAGAAGTATCTAAGCCCTCAACGATAAAGTCCTGGGTCGTCTGATGTAGCAATTCATCAAACAACAGAAAATCAAACAAGGCGCCCATCAGGACAATCGCCATAGCCAAGACGGTAAATAAAATACCAAACGATATTTGCGGCGGTCGGCGATTCCATAATTGTTGCAGCACCGTATCGTGTTCTTCCGCGGAGATGGCATATTCATGCGCGGTTGCATCCAAAATAACCCCTGCTCTTTCGGCAATTGTCTGCTGATTTGCCACAACTGCCGCCAGTTCCAAGACCGGCAAGTCACCATCCGTCTGAATACTGTCGCCCCCGCCATTGCGCGAGTGATAGCCCGTCGAAAAGTCTTTCAAATTTGTCACTGCCACCTGTGGTGTGTATTCGGTGACGGTACTCACAATATAGTCACGCTCGATGTCAGTATTTTCATCAATTTTATGAGTAACTTGTAGGGTAAACAACGACAGCCCGACGCTTTTGTCATATGTCCCCGCTGCCAGCCAATCAACCTGATGACCACCAGGCAACAACCAACCCTGAGGGCAGCGCCAAAACCGCACATGATGACGTTTGCCAGGACTACCGTCGACCTCCTGCTGATAGGCAAAGTCTTGACGGCGACCAAACAGGAATAACGATGATACAGGAGCTGAGGCGTAGCTCCTGCCAGTCAGCGTAAAAAAGATAATTTTCCAAGCTGACCGAACGGTGATTTCATCAGCAATCGTCCAGCCAGCATCAATCATTGCTTGATGCAACTGTGCTTCTGAGCCCCTGAGTGCCACGTTGACTGGGTCACCCAATAGGCCGTCAGCAGTTCGCGTACGACCAATGAAATAGTTTGGCACATACAAACTACTTAAAATACGGTGTAGCCGAGGCAAGGCTAAGTATGCCATGATAACCCAAAACAGCGCAAAAAACGCCACCAGCCACCAGCCACCAGAATACCAGCCCTCACGCCAAACCAACCAACCGAACCAAAATGAAGCCAAACCGGCCAACAAGAAAAACGCTTGGTCGATCAGCGCAGACAATGACCACGGCGAACGACGCAATGCCGAAGCTCGTTTTTGGATATGGTCAGAAACCTGGTGACGATAACTCATACGATACTATTATACTGTCGAATATTTTCTAAAAGCCTCCTTGCGGCCAAACGGGCTTCATCATCTTGCCGATTAAACAAGTCGCCACGTTCGATGATGTCATGACATACACGAACCGCTCGATCAAGGTCATCATTAATAATAACATGATAATACGGTACAGAAAGTGCTTGTGTCATTTCTTTGACAGAACTAGCCAACCGTTTCGGCCACTCAGCGTGAAATACTTCCTCAGTAGTATACCGACTTTTCAGACGAGTAAGCCAGGTTTCGTAGTCAGGAGGTATGATGAAAATTGAGATACTTTGCGGAGCTAAAATTTCATATTCAGCAGCGCCTTGGACATCAATATCAGCGATGACTGTCTTGTTTTGTTCATGGGCCATCTGAATCTCAGCTGCCGAGGTGCCATATACTGTACCATGGACAAATTTAGCCTCGATAAATTCTTGATTTCTCAACATTTGTGCAGCCATGGTCGAATCGATGAAATGGTAATCGACACCGTCAACTTCTGGACGATTATTGTTGATGCGCGGCGCACGTGTTGTGTGCGAAACGATGCTACTAAAATCTGGAAGCTGCAATAATCGCTTTTTGATAGTGTCTTTACCGGCGCCAGAAATGCCGGTCAGTAGGGCAATCTTTGCTTTCTTGATCAGCTCGACGGTTGGCTCAGCTGGTTGATAATTAGCAATCAACCGCTCCAATTCGTCCATGCGCTTAACTATTCCTGCGCTTTACGATCCAAATGATACCTGCACCAATACCGACAGCTGCGAGTGAAGCGAGCGGCCAAACATTGTCACCAGTGTCAGCCAAGTAGCCTTCACCGGTTGGTTTTGCCGGCTGAGCAACTGGTGCACCAGGATTGGTTGGCTGAGCAGGAGTTGGCGTCGGGGTTGGTGTTGGTGTTGGTGTTGGTGGAGTTGGTGGTGTTGGCGGTGTTGGCGGAGTAACTGGTGCCTCTTTGACAGTCGCGGTACTGATGAAGCCATTATTCATAGCTGCGGCAATGCGAGCACCGTCACCAGACATCGCGATAGAAGACCAAGCACCAGTTGCGGCTGTGGTCTGCTCTTCCCAGGTCACACCTGAGTCGCTTGAAACGTATATCAAACCGCCAGTAACCGTTGCGGCTAATTTGGTGCCGTCGGCAGAGCCGGTGATTGAAGTCCAAGCGCGACTACCAGAACCAGTCTGTTCTGTCCAGGTTACACCTGAGTCATTTGACGTAAACACTGCACCACCGTTAACCGTTGCGGCCAGTTTGGTACCGTCAGCAGAACTGGTAATCGCAGTCCAAGCACGGTTGCCCGAACCAGCCTGTTCTGTCCACGTTACACCTGAGTCATTTGACGTAAACACTGCACCACCGTTAACCGTTGCGGCCAGTTTGGTACCGTCAGCAGA
>CAURPR010000004.1:0-6412 GCA_963527295.1 uncultured Candidatus Saccharibacteria bacterium
AACCTACTGCTGAAGGCATACGACCCAACAATGCGGATACTTCGGTACCGGCCAGGGTGTAACGGTAAATATTGTCCACGAAGAACAATACGTCACGGCCTTTGCCGCTTTCGTCTTTTTCATCACGGAAGTATTCGGCCATCGTCAAACCGGTCAAGGCTACACGCAGACGGTTACCCGGGGGTTCGTTCATCTGACCGTAAACCATCGCTACTTTGTCCAATACGTTGGAATCTTTCATCTCGTGGTAGAAGTCATTACCTTCACGGGTACGCTCACCCACACCTGCGAACACGGACAAACCGCTATGCGCTTTGGCGATGTTGTTAATTAATTCCATCATGTTGACGGTTTTGCCTACACCGGCACCACCGAACAGACCTACTTTACCGCCTTTGGCAAACGGACACAGCAAGTCAATCACTTTAATGCCGGTTTCCAGCAGCTCAGTAGTCGCAGACAGTTCATCAAATTTCGGAGCTGTCTGATGGATGGCACGGTGTTTGTCGGTATCAATCGGACCTGCTTCATCAACAGGTGTACCCAATACATCGACAATACGTCCCAAAGTACCTTTACCTACCGGCACGGTAATCGGCGCACCTGTATTGCTTACAGTCATGCCGCGTTTCAGACCGTCCGAGCTACCCATTGCAATAGTACGAACCACACCGTCACCCAGAAGCTGTTGTACTTCTAAAGTCAGGCCGTTTGCATCCAATTTCAGGGCGTCGTAAACATGCGGAATGGCATCGCGCGGAAACTCCACGTCAACTACCGCACCAATAATTTGTACGATTTTGCCTTGGCTCATTATCGTATCCTAATTTCCTGTTCAGGTTTCAGACGACATTAAACTGCCGCTGCACCTGCTACAATTTCTGACAATTCCGTGGTAATCGCAGCTTGACGCGATTTGTTATATACCAAACGCAACTCTTTAATGGCATTGCCTGCATTGTCGGTGGCCGCTTTCATCGCCACCATACGCGCAGCTTGCTCTGATGCCATATTGTCACTCAATGCTTGATAAACCACGGACTCTAAATAGCGGCGAACCAGATATTCCAACACAGCGATAGGACTTGGTTCATAACGGTATTCCCAACTGAATGAAGAATAGTTATTCTCGTCTTCTATCACATTTTCGCCGATCGGCAGCAGAACCTCCAACCGTGGTTCTTGACGCATGGTATTAACAAAACGCGAATATACCACATGTATTTTATCTAACTCATGCTTCTCGTAACGTTGGAAGATTTCAGTCAATGGACCAAGCAGCAATTCCATTTTTGGGGTATCCCCCAAATTAATCGCACTGGCAATAACGTTCAAACCGATGCTTTGACAAGCTGCCAAGCCTTTACTACCTAAACAGACAACATCAACTTCAATGCCTTGCTCTTGGTATTCTTGGACTTGCGCTAAAAATTTCTTCAAAACATTCGCGTTCAAACCACCGCAAAGACCTTTATCAGAGGTGATTAAAATGAAACCCACCCGACGTGTTTCACGATGAGGTGCCAATAATTTAATACCATGATCTTCATTGGTTTGCGCCAAATGACTCATAACTGTCCGTACTTTTTCGGCATACGGACGCGCTAAGCGCATCCGCTCCTGAGTCTTCCGCATTTTAGAGGTTGACACCATTTGCATCGCTTTAGTGATCTTTTGGGTATTTTGAACACTACGGATTTTGGTGAGAATCTCTTTTCCGACTGCCATTTCAGACTCCTTTCATTTCAGCTCTTAGGCTTGGTAAGCATAAGAAGATTTGAAAGAATTCATGGCTTCAGTCAATGTTTTTTCACTTTCATCGGACATCGCACCTGATGCGTTGATTGCTTCTAAAACACCAGGATGCTGAGTGCGTACAAAGCTCAAAAATTCCGTTTCGAAAGCCAATGCCTTGGGTACTGGTACATCTTCGTAAGAACCATTATTGATGGCCCACAAAGTCAAAGCCATTTCGGCTGTATCCAAAGTACTGAATTGTTTTTGTTTCATCAATTCAGTAACCACTTCACCGTGTTGCAGCTGTTTGCGTGTAGCTTCATCCAAATCTGAAGCAAATTGCGAGAAGGCTGCCAACTCACGATATTGAGCGAGTGCCAAACGGATACCGCCACCCAATTTTTTAATTACTTTAGTTTGCGCTGCACCACCTACGCGCGATACCGAAATACCGGCATTAATCGCAGGACGGATACCAGCATTAAACAAGTCAGTTTCCAAGAAAATCTGACCGTCGGTAATCGAAATCACGTTTGTCGGTACGAATGCAGATACGTCACCAGCTTGCGTTTCAATAATTGGCAATGCAGTCAGAGAGCCTGTTTTGCCCTTCACTTCGCCATTAGTCAGTTTTTCAACTTCGTGTTCATTTACACGGGCAGCACGTTCCAATAAGCGGGAGTGCAGATAGAAAACGTCGCCAGGATAGGCTTCGCGTCCGGGTGGGCGGCGCAGCAACAGGGAAATTTGACGGTAAGCAACAGCTTGTTTGGACAAGTCATCATATACAATCAATGCATCTTCACCGCGATCGCGGAAAAACTCGCCCATAGTACAACCTGCATAAGGTGCAATATATTGCAGAGCCGCAGCTTCAGAAGCGGTCGCAGCAACCACAATCGTGTGTTCCATTGCACCATGCTCTTCCAATTTGCGTACTACGTTAGCAATAGAAGATGCTTTTTGACCGATTGCAACATAAATACAGATAACGCCCGTACCTTTTTGGTTAACAATAGCATCCAATGCTACGGCCGTTTTACCTGTTTGACGGTCACCAATGATCAACTCACGTTGACCGCGACCAATCGGAACCATTGAGTCAATGGCCTTCAGACCAGTCTGCATAGGCTGGTCAACCGATTTACGGGCAATCACACCTGGTGCAATTTTTTCGATGGGCGCAGTGGAAGATGTGTTGATTGGACCTTTGCCATCAATCGGACGACCCAACGCATCCACTACGCGACCAACCAACTCACGACCGACAGGGACTTCCAAAATACGGCCGGTACAAGTAACTGTGTCACCTTCTTTAATATGTTCGTATTCACCCAACACCACGGCGCCGACGGAGTCACGCTCCAAGTTCATCGCCAAACCGAAAGTGTTACCCGGGAATTCGAGCATCTCACCTTGCATTGCGTCTGACAAGCCATGAATACGAACAATACCGTCTGTTACAGAAATAACCGTACCACGGGTACGTACTTCTGTATTTCCAGACAGATTTTCAATTTTAGCTTTAATCAAATCGCTAATTTCAGCAGGATTAAGCTGCATGAAAACTCTCCTAATTTGTCATAGTCGCATACAGAGCATTCAATTTACCCTGCACCGACAAATCCAAGACCTGGTCACCCACTTGAACTTTGACACCGCCAATTAACTCAGGCGCAACTTCAGTTGTAATTTGCAACTTACTGTCAAAGCGTTTTTTCAATATTTCAGCCAACTCAGCCAGTTGATCTTCAGTCAATGGATAAGCGCTGTAAATTACAGCGGACTTAGTATGATTGAATGACAAGGTTAAAGCTTGATATTGAGCATAGACTTCAGGCAATACGGGCAAACGTTTTTGCTCTGCCAAAACAGTAATGAAATTTTTCAATTCATCACTTTTTAACTCAACGAGTTCGGCAAGCACATTTACCTTTTCAGAAGTATTTGTTTCAGGTCGCTCAATCAAAGAAATAACTTTCTCATTTTGAACAACCGCGGCTAATTCTTCCAGTCCGCCCAACCAAGACTCAATTTGGTTTTTTTCCTGCGCCAGATTGAATAATGCTTTTGCATAAGGTCTGGCAATCGTTGCGAACTCAGCCATAAGATTACAGCTCCTGTTTTAAAGCACTGAGCAACTGCGCATGTTTGGAAGTATCAACTTCACTGCGCAAAATAGACTCGGCACCTTTAACCGCCAACGCAGCAACTTGCTCACGCAGAACTTCGCGTGCACGATTCATTTCTTGCTGCGCATCGGCTTTAGCTTGTGCTGTAATCCGTACCGCCTCGACAGAAGCTTGTTCTTTCGCTTCTTCTACGATTTTAGCGGCACGTTTTTCGGCGTTAGCTACCATTTCGGAAACTTGGTTACGCCCTTCAGCCAAGAGTTCTGCAACTTTCTTCTCTGCCTGTTCAAAATCGCTCTTACCGCGCTCGGCAGCAGCCAAGCCTTCGGCAATTTTTGCGGCACGCTCATCTAATGCTTTTGCGATCGGCGGCCACACAAATTTCATGGTAAACCAAACCAAACCGAAAAAGACGATGATTTGAGCGAATAAGGTTGCATTAATATTCACGTTAGTTAACCTTCGTACTAGTGTTAATCAAACAGACCCAAGTCTGTACCTAGACGGAACACGCCGTTTGATTATGCACCAAATGGTTTAACGAAGGCGAACAACAGCGCAATAGCCACACCAATCAGGAATGCAGCATCAATCAGACCAGCGATCAGGAACAATTTAGTTTGCAGCGGACCAATCAATTCAGGTTGACGCGCAGAAGACTCCAAATATTTGGAACCTACCATTGCGATACCGATAGAGGCACCCAATGCACCCAATGCTACGATCAAACCACATGCAATTGCTACCAAACCCATTTTTTACTCCTTGAGGAAACAAAGAAAGTTAATGAAAAACCACCTAATAATTAATGTGCATCATGAGCTTGTCCGATATAGACAAACGCCAAGGCCATAAAGATAAATGCCTGCAGGGTAATCACCAAAATATGGAAAATCGCCCATGCCAATCCGGCAAGGATGTGGAAACCAAACAGAATCGGATCCAACACTTCGACGCTTCCAGATGATGCCCAAGCACCACCCAGCAAAGCAATCAGCAGGAACACCAGCTCGCCGGCATACATATTACCGAACAACCGCATACCGTGAGAAACTGTTTTAGAAAGGAATTCAACAAGATTCAAAAGAAAGTTGGCGGGAGCGAGTTTGGCGCCGAACGGAGCGCTGAACAACTCATGAATCCAACCACGAACACCTTTGATTTTGATATTGTAATAAATACAAATTACCAAGACACCGATAGCCAACGCCAAAGTAGTATTCAAATCTGCAGTCGGCACAATGCGCAGCAATGCATGATGATTACCGGTAATGTTTTGCCACAGCCACGGGAACAAATCCACCGGCAGCATATCCATGGCATTCATCAGGAAAATCCATACGAACAGTGTCAAACCCAACGGAGCAATGGCTTTTCGGGATTGTTCGTTGTGAATAATGCTTTTACACATATCATCCACAAATTCAAACAAAATCTCGACAGCAGCCTGAAAACGACCGGGTACGCCTGCTGTCGCCTTCTTGGCTCCACGCAAAAGTAGGAAACTGCCGATTACACCCAACAATACAGAGAAAAATATTGCATCAATATTAATAAAAGAAAAATCAGCAATATTGTCCAAGCCCTGTCCTTTAGCCACATCGGAAAGGCTGGTTAAACTTTGCAAGTGGTGCGTGATGTAATCAGTAGCAGTAATTTTGTCACCTGCCATAATGCTTCACTCTCAACGATACTAAAAAAACCAAATGGCTGACACCGAGCAATCCGAACAAGAACGGAAAGAATATCAAAGACTGATGCCAAACCATGAATACGGCAAGCATCATCACCAGCGACAGCACTACTTTTAAAACTTCCCCAATAATGAACGCTTTACCATGATACAAAGGGTTACACTTGGAAAGTTTTAAAAGTAAAACTGCGAAAGCGGAGGGAATAAGATAGGAAAACCCGCCTGCGACAGCAGACCAAAATCCTGCCAAACCTGAAAATGCGGCGCTAATCAGCGCAACCGCTGCCAAAACCAGAATTTGTAAGATGAGAATCTGCTTCATAAAAACGGGAAATCCCGACAGTAATGCGAGGCTAAATATAATCAAGAAGCCTATGAACGTCAAGCAATATGTTAATCTTTGTGAGTTCATATCCAACTTTGCCTTAACGTAAGGCAAAGAGTTCGCATTATATCACGCATTACATACAATTACAGACATTAGATTGCAGAATTTTCAATATTTTCATCTTGATTCTAAAAGCAGGTCATCTGAACGTTTCAGACGACCTTCGACATCAGGCTTTATAAGGGTTTCTGTTTTATTTCGTTTAAAATAAAACGATAAAAATCAGGCAAGTCTTTGGCGGATTTTCTTTTCGCAGAATATTCTGTGATTCAGGACATAACCCACATTAATACCATCATCATTCAACAACTGCCCATCCCTCTTTTTTCAGACGACCCCACCTTCAAACGTCGTCTGAAACCCGTTTCCACTCCAACGCCAAATCATACAAGGCTTTTTTGCCTTCGCCGGTAATTTTGGCGGCAAGTTCGGCGGCCTGCTTGGTGGGCAGCTCGGCGGCGA
>CAURPR010000005.1:0-3708 GCA_963527295.1 uncultured Candidatus Saccharibacteria bacterium
CGTTGCGTCCGAAAGTCTATCCAGACACGGCTCTTTAAAAACAAAAGGAGAAAATTATGAAAACAGAACCGATTCATCGTACCAGTATGTGGAAATTTAAGTTAAGTGCTGCCACCATGACTTTGATTCCCGCTGCCGTGGGGATTAACTATGTTGCCAAAGCCTTGGCGGAGGGGTTAAAGTTGCCCGTTTGGCTGGGGTCTTTGGGAACCTTTCTTGCCAGCATGTTGGCTGGGCCGGTTGCCGGTGCCATTAGTGGTTTCATCAACAACGTGATCTATGGGCTGACCTTATCGCCAATTTCAACCGTGTATGCGATTACCAGCATCGGAATTGGGATTGCTGTCGGAGTTTTGCACGCCAATGGGTGGTTCTCGTCAGCGCGACGAGTATTTGTTTCTGCTATTATTATTGCCATCGTTTCAGCTGTCATTTCAACGCCACTCAACGTCATCTTTTGGGGTGGTCAGACCGGTATCGCTTGGGGTGACTCATTGTTTGCGGTAATGGTCGCCAATCATGTACCAGTGTGGCTGGCCTCATTTACCGATGAGTTTGTCTTGGATATTTTGGATAAAGTCTGCGTGGCCTACCTGGCATTCTTCATCTATCGTCAGCTGCCGAAGCGGATGGTGCACTTCTTTAGCGATGATAAATGATGACTGATAAAACATTGATTTCTGGAGCGCCACGGGTCAAGCTCAAGTGGTACCAAGTGATTGATCCGATTACTAAGCTCTTGTTCATCTTGGACATGACGTTGTTGAGCTTTGCCAGTATGAATTTATTGCTTCAGGCCGGATTAATTCTTGTCGCAACACTGCTATTGTTATTTTCCAAATTGAGTTCTACCACCTTTAAGGCGCTGGGATTCAGCCTGTTTCTGATTTGCACCATGCTGATCATCCAAGGGTTATTTTACAGTCGGAATCAAACTGTGCTGTTTTCTGTGCTTGGGGTGTCGTTCTACAAAGAAGGCCTGATTTACGCCACCACTCTGGGTTGTCGAGTATTGGTGATTATTTTGACCAGTGGCTTTTTTATGGTGACCACGAGTATTTCAGAAAACGCGGCCTATTTGGAACTGTCCGGATTGTCTTATAAAACCGTCTACGTTCTGATGTCGGTGTGTTATATTTTGCCGGAAATGATGCGCAATATGCGGAAAATCCAGCAGGCACAAAAAGTTCGCGGAACCAATCCGCAAAAAACGTTGATTCAGAAATTAAAGTCAGTCCTGCCGGTTCTAATTCCATTGGTGATTAAGACCTTGGATCAATCGATGACGCGGTCGATTTCTCTCCAATTGAGAGGTTTTGATAATCTCAACCGGACTGTCAGAACCTCCCAGCGCGTGTATCGCCTGTCGCGGACGCTGCACATTGGTCTGACTGGATTGGCAATTTTATTGATTGGGTGGAAGATATGGACGAAGATAAACGGATTGTAATTGAAAATTTGACCACCCGTTATCCGGGTACTGAGCAACCACAACTGCGTCAGATTAACGCGGAGGTTCATACCGGCCAGGTGGTTGGGATTATCGGGAATAGCCACTCCGGCAAATCGACTTTGTGCCGTGTGCTGGCAGGGGTCATTCCCAAAATTGTGTCTGCTGAGATTGAGGGCGATTGGCACATGTTTGGCCAGCGAGTGTCTGACAATTGGCCCGTTTATAATGCCATGAATGGAGTTGTACTGCAAAATCCAGCTGGCCAACTAAGCGGGTTGGCAGACACGGTTGCCGATGAAATCGCCTTTGACTTGATTAATCAGGGAATGGCTGAAGGACTGATTCAAAAACGGGTTGAAGAAGTTGCCACGCAAATGGGGCTGATTGAACAGCTGAATTTGCGTCCCGAGAGCCTTTCCGGTGGTCAGATCCAGCGGTTGGCAATTGCCACGGCGATTGTGGCTAATCCGGCTGTTTTGATTATGGATGATCCGACCAGTGAGATGGATCCCCTTGGCCGCCGGCAATTTTTCCAATGGCTGGCCCAAGTCAAAGAGACGACTGTCTTCATTGTCACCAGTGAAATTGACGATTTGTGCGAAGTCGCCGACGTTGTGTGGGTGCTGCACGAGGGACAAATGGTAGCCCAGGGCAGGCCGGGTGAGGTGTTTAATCATTTGGCAGCTGACTGGCAGATTCCAGCCCCGACAATCCAGCAACTTGCTCAAAAAATGGATTGGCACTTGGCTGATGGCCGGTATCCGGTGAATTACGCTGATCTGAAGGAGGTTCGTTATGTCCACAATTGAACTGAGCCACCTGACGTTCACTTATCCGGAACGGTCCTTTAGCTTGGATGTTGAAGACAAACACTTCGCCGATCCGATGGTGGCGATTGTCGGCCAAAATGGTGCCGGCAAATCAACGCTCTTCAAATTGTTGACGGGCTTGCTGACACCACAAACCGGTGTGATTAAGATCGATGGAGAAAATTTTAATGATCTTAAACCAGTCGAAAAGTTACTGAAGGTTGGGATTACTTTTCAGAATCCTGACGATCAGCTTTTCAACCCGACCGTTCAACGAGAGGTGGAGTGGAATGTCGCGCAGGTCATGGATGACCACGACACGATTACGAGGCGGGCTTTAGCGGCTCTAAAAAGAGTTGGCTTGGATGATAAAACAGCTGAAAGTCCATATGACCTGTCATTGTCGGAACGCAAGCTGTTGAGCGTTGCCACAGTTTTGGCAGTGGATCCGGCGATTTATTTATTTGATGAGCCGATGATGTCGCTTGATTGGGAAAGCCGGCGCAAGTTGACCGCAATTTTCCATCAGTTGGCTGATTCGGGCCACCAAGTTGTGACCATCACCCATGACATGGATTGGGTCGCCGCCGAGTTTGAGTCGGTGTATGTTATGGAACACGGGAAGTTTGGCTTCGCCGGCAGTCCACGGGAATTGTTCAGCAATCACGAACTTGTCCAGCGAGTGGGATTACTACCACCGCGGATTATGGACATAGCGGAGTCGCTGGGTGATTCACAGACATATTTATCGGTTAATGATTATTGCCAGAAAAATCGAGATGTATAGAAAAAGTCACCTCTGCGGGTTTTCCAGGTTGAAGGATTAACTTCAGCTTCTGGCAAGAACTCACATGGGTGACTTTTGTGTTTAATAACGTTTCATGATCATCGGGTGCTTCCTCAGATCACTCGGTTTGATTTTACTTTGTTTCATGGTCATAATCATATACCATTTCTTTTGGATTTTTTGTTTGACTAATACAAAATAGGTCTTCATAGGTCTTCGCATTTTTAGCGCCCATTAGGATCATCAGTATAATTTTCTGAATTAGGAGACTGTCCCATCACTATTCGAACTTCGTCTCCCAACTTACGCTGTTCCCATTCATCCGTGAATCCTTTAAATCGCAATTCTGGAACTTTCTTTTTAACTGAATCATCTATTTTCGCCATAGTCCCCACCATTTTATTGGTTTTTCTTGTTCTTCTATCCTTTTTTGATCTTTGATTTGTTCCTGCAAATTTTCCAACTTCTCTTTAAGAGCGTTCACTTCATCTTTATATTGATTGTCTAAGTGTTTGAATTCTGTTTCCTGTGAGGGCATTTTGAGGGCTTTTAAGTTATCATTTTCCGCCTTGTATTCTTCTAGCAACTTTTTATCTTGCAAGGCTAATCGTTGTTACTGGTCTAACAAATTAGTTAGTTTTTCTATTTGTTGGTCTTTG
>CAURPR010000006.1:0-3131 GCA_963527295.1 uncultured Candidatus Saccharibacteria bacterium
CCGGCGCAACCGGCGACAAAGGCGAAAAAGGTGACACCGGCGCTACTGGTGCTACCGGTGCTACCGGTGCTAAAGGCGATACCGGTGCTACCGGTGCAACTGGTGCTAAAGGCGATACCGGTGCTAAAGGCGATACTGGTGCAACTGGTGCAACTGGTGCCAAAGGTGATACCGGTGAAAACGGTAAGTCTGCTGAAGGTAAAGTTGAGCGTGATGAAGCTAAAGGTACTTCTACCATTACTATCAACAACTTCGATAAAGACGGTAAAATCATCTCTACTACTACTGCAACCGTGAAAGACGGTAAAGACGGTAAAGATGCTGATGGCACCTTCGGTCTGGTTGACGAGACTGGTACTACTGACGGCTCTATCTCCAAAAAACTGAATAACACTATTCAGATTAAAGGTGATGTGGGTACTAAAGTTCAAGTATTTAACAAAGCAACCGGTAAGACTTCAGAGAAAGAAGTTCAAAACATCTTCGTTAAGAAAGACGGCGATGCGCTGAAAGTCAGCTTGAACCCTGATCTGACCGTTAACAGTGTTACTACTAATGAACTGAAAGCAGGTCCTGTAACCATCAACCAAGGTGGTATCGATGCCGGCAACACTACTATTAAAAATGTTGCTCCAGGTAAGAACGGTACCGATGCGGTTAACGTTGACCAGCTGAACCAAAAATTTGGCGATGTGAACAGCAGTGTGAACAAGGTTGACAACAACGCCCGCGCAGGTGTGGCTCAAGCTCTGGCTACTGCCGGTCTGCCACAAGCTTACTTGCCAGGTAAGAGCATGCTGGCTATCGGTGGCAGTCACTACCGCGGTGAAACCGGTTACGCTGTCGGCCTCTCTAGCATCTCCGATGGTGGTCACTGGATCGTCAAAGGTACTGCTTCCGGCAACTCACGTGGTCACTTCGGTGCTACCGTAGCAGTTGGTTACCAATGGTAATCTGACTTTCAGACGGCCTGAAAAGGCCGTCTGAAAAGACGAAGCAAAGTAAATGCGGCCTAATTTAGGCCGCATTTTTTTATGCTTAGATTATGTGTTGGTTTTATTCGATGAATTAATCGTTATAGTAGCTAAAGAGAAATGAATATATCTTTAGCAGTCTGTTGCAATGTAAAAGGCCGTCTGAAACATCATTTGATGTTTCAGACGGCCTTTCATTTATTCACACTATACGCCATTAATCCCAAATATTTGCGCGTTCTACTTCTTTCCATGCGTCTAGAATCAGGCTGCCGTCGTTGTCTTTTAGCAAGGTGGCATCTGAGAGCATACGGCGCCAAGTGCGGGCATTTTTTAGGCCGTGCATTAAGCCTAGTGCATGGCGGACGATATGGCGTAGGATGGTACCGCGCCCTGAGGCGATTTGTTCGCGGCTGTATGCGTATAGCCAAGCTGCTAAATCTGCGTATTGGATTGGTGCGTGTGTGTTGTTGTAAAACAGTGCATCCCAATCGCGCATCAGCATCGGATTGTGATAAGCCTCGCGCCCGATCATGACGCCGTCGACAAATTTCAGATGTTCGGCGATTTCTTCATTGGTGGTGATGCCGCCGTTAATCAAAATTTCTAAGTCGGGGAACTCTTGTTTCAAACGGTAGACGTATTCATATTTGAGTGGCGGAACTTCACGGTTTTCTTTCGGGGATAAACCGTCCAGCCAAGCATTACGCGCATGGACGATAAATGTGCGGCAGGCTGTTTTTTCACGAAGCGTGCCTACAAAATCTGCCACGACTTGATATTCTGTTTGTCTATCTACGCCGATGCGGTGTTTGACTGTTACCGGAATTTCAACTACATCCTGCATCGCGTTCAAACAATCTGCCACCAAATCTACATCATTCATCAGGCAAGCGCCGAAAGCGCCTTTTTGTACGCGTGGGCTGGGGCAGCCGCAATTTAGGTTGACTTCATTATAGCCATATGTCTCAGCCGCTTTGGCAGCGATTGCCAAGTCATGCGGATCTGAGCCGCCAAGCTGTAAAGCGACCGGTTGCTCGCCTTCGTTGAAACTCAAGAAGCGGTCTTTATCTCCGTAAACCACCGCGCCTGAATTGACCATTTCGCTATAAAGCCAAGCATTGCGTGTAATTTGTCGCGCCATAAAGCGATAGTGTCTGTCTGTCCAATCGAGCATGGGTGCGACAGATAAGCGGCGGGAAGGTAGGGAAGAGGCAGACATTGAGATGACTTTCAAACAAAATAGCGCATTATATAGTGTATTAAATTGACTTTCGATATCGGCCGGTAAATCAAAATTATATATAAGGTATCACTAGGTGCAGCTGTGTCGTAGCTGAGGCTAAATCCATTCATAGTGGTGGAAATCCAATATTCAGACGGCCAAATAAGTTTTAAAATGTCAAATAACAAACCATTAGAATGATAAGGAAAAAACATGGCACAATTTTTCGCCATCCATCCCGATAATCCCCAAGACCGCCTCATCAAGCAAGCCGCCGATATTGTCCGCAGTGGCGGCGTTATCGTTTACCCTACGGATTCCTGCTATGCGCTAGGTTGCAAACTCGGCGACAAAAACGCGATGGAGCGCATTCTCACGATTCGCAAAATCGATCAAAAACACCATCTGACCCTGATGTGTGCCGATTTGAGCGAATTGGGTACTTACGCCAAAGTAGATAATGCCCAATTCCGCCAGCTTAAAGCAGCTACGCCCGGCAGCTACACCTTTATCCTGCAGGCAACCAAAGAAGTACCGAATCGCACGCTTCACCCCAAACGCAAAACCATCGGCCTGCGTGTTCCCAATAACGCCACTGCTTTGGCACTTTTGCAAGAGTTGGGCGAACCTATTTTAAGTTGCACCCTCATGCTGCCCGAAGACGACGAGCCATTGACCGATCCATACGAAATCCGAGACCGTCTTGAGCATGCTGTTGATTTGGTTATTGATGGCGGCTGGTGCGGTACTGAGCCGACGACGGTTATCGATATGACCGATGGTACTGAGCTGATTCGTCAAGGCAAGGGCGATATTGCCGTATTCGGCTTGTAAAACTATTTGTAGAAACTAGTAGCGTTGTTTACAGTATTTCCAAGAGAATACTGAAACATGAACATGCACAAAAACACCCGTCTCACCCCGCACCACCG
>CAURPR010000007.1:0-2866 GCA_963527295.1 uncultured Candidatus Saccharibacteria bacterium
GCACCCGCATCGCCGCCCGCAAAGCGCAGGACGCAGGTTTGGACTTAAACGGCGCATGCGCCGCTTCGGACGCCTTCTTCCCGTTCCGCGACGGCGTGGACGTCATTGCCGAGCAGGGCATCAAAGCCATCATCCATCCCGCAGGCTCCATGCGCGACCAAGAAGTCTTTGACGCAGCGGACGAACACGGCATCGCCATGGTCGTAACCGGCATCCGCCATTTCCGCCACTAATAAGCTGATATAAAATAAAGGCCGTCTGAAAACAAAGTTTCAATATCGTGAAACCCGTTTTCAGACGGCCTTCTTCAATCATCAAACAATTTAGCGGTCTAACTGTAAATCAGGATAAAACAACCAAGCCCCAGCCAGTCGGATTAATACGGCAACACAATGTCGCCCAAGCCTAAAACTAACCCACTCAGAGAAAAAATATGAAACACATCCTCCTCATCCTAACCCTCGCCACACTCACCGCCTGCGCCTTCAGCCATACCGGCGGCTACGGCTATGCCGGCAACAACGGCGCTTCCGCAGGCATGACCCAAACATTCCGTTGGTAAGGCCGCCTGAAAACAACACAGTTTTCTACAATAGAGAACAAACAAATCCCAAACGTAAAGGCAAGTTTTACACTTGCCTTTTTAATCTTATCTATCGGCTCAATAGCGCATAAATTCGTATCATTTATTCACCATTTATATGTTAGAAAACGTTAAAGGCCGTCTGAAAACAGGCTATGCAAAGCTTTTACACGTTTTAAACCAACTTTCAATACAAAATTCATTAATTATCTAAATAAAAGCCGACATCCAAATCTATCACTAAAATATCCTATTCGTATAATATTTAATAATCATTTCTGTTTAAAAATATTAAGTGAAATCACATTGTTATAAAAGCGTTTAAAAAGCAACAAGTAAATCTAACCGGCATGACCGTTGAAGTCGAAAAAATAACACTTTATCGGAAGAGTCAATTTACGAAACCAAAAGCATATAAAATTTGAGTCATGATTCCGAATGCATTGAAAGAAGCTAACAAAAAGTGACTTGTTAAGAAACAAGCTGACAAAAAAACGGCACATCGTTTCCCAAACTTCACAAGCTTCCCAAAATGTATCAGCATAAAATCCCATAAAACAGGCTTTTAGCTGTTATTCGGCCGAATGGAGACTTTGGGCACGGGAATTGCATACGAGAGATTACGACGTAAAACCGCATAAAGGGGAGACTCTGAAGTGCGGCATATATATGGACAAGCAGTTTATGGTCGAGCAACACGTCCCAAAAGAAATCAAACCCCTTACAGGAAAATCGATATGAATAAAGTCTTTAAAGTTATTTGGAACCACTCGACCCAGACATGGACTGCGGTTTCTGAAATCAGCCATGCACACGGCAAAAAATCCGCTTCCGACAAGCGTAAAGCCGTAGCTGCTGTAGTTGCAGTGGCAGGTGCCTTAATGGCTTCTAGTGCTGCTCAAGCAGGTGCAGAATTGGGTGGTGGTAGCGCAACAGGTACAAATGCAGTTGCGGTTGGAGCGGCCTCAAAAGCAACCGGTACAGCCTCTTTTGCTGGTGGTACATCAGCTAATGCTGCTGGTGTAAGCTCTGTTGCGGTCGGTGGTTCTATGACTGCGGCTGAAGCTGCTCAAGCAGTTGGTAATAACTCTATTGCAGTAGGTTTTAAATCAAGTGCTTCTCAAACTGCTGACATTGCAGTAGGTTATAACGCTAAAGCTAATGGTACTTCTACTGGTTCTGATGGCGACGGCGTAGTAAATAATGCCGGTTCTGCAATGGCGATTGGTACCGACTCTCAAGCAACCGGTATCGTAGCAACTGCCATCGGTCAACGTTCTCAAGCCCTGGCAAACGGCGCGGTAGCATTGGGTGGCGACGCTCAAGCCAAACAAGGTTCTGACGTAGCAATCGGTCGCGGTTCTGTAGCCGACGGTATTTCTGCTTCTGCATTCGGTCCTGCTGCTCAAGCAACTGGTAAATACGCAGTGGCTTTGGGCGTACAAAGCCAAGCTACTTCAGAACAAGCCATCGCATTGGGTCGCCTCTCTCAAGCTAACGGCAAGTTTGCAACTGCTCTGGGTAACGGTGCTCAAGCAACAGCCCAAAACACTCTGGCTTTGGGTACGGAAGCTAAATCTACTCTCGAAAACAGCGTAGCCCTGGGTAACGGTTCCACAACCAGCGCATTCGTACCTACTAACACTGCTACTGTTGGCAGCTACACTTACAGCGGCTTCGCAGGCGCAACCAGCGGCTTGGGCAATGGCGCAGTATTGTCTGTAGGTTCTGCAGGTAACGAACGTCAAATCCAAAACGTTGCTGCAGGTCGTATCAATGCAACTTCTACCGATGCAATCAATGGCTCTCAATTGTTTGCCGTAGCAAACCGCATCGAAAACCTGAATCCGTTTGTATTCTCAGGCCACAATGGCAGCGGTAGCTCACCTGCTGAAGGCACATTCAAATACAATCCGAATTCAGCAAGCAACCCTCTGAAACTGATCGCCGGTGAAGGTCTGAAAATGACTTCAAACGGCACTAACGAATACACCCTGAGCGTAATCGGTGGTGGTGCTACCGGCGCAACTGGTGCTACCGGTGCTACCGGTGCTAAAGGTGATACCGGCGCAACCGGCGACAAAGGTGAAAAAGGTGACACCGGCGCAACTGGTGCAACTGGTGCTAAAGGCGATACCGGTGCTACTGGTGCTAAAGGTGATACCGGTGCTACTGGTGCTAAAGGTGATACCGGTGCTACTGGTGCTAAAGGTGATACCGGCGCAACCGGCGAAAAAGGTGACACCGGCGTAACCGGTGCAACTGGTGCTAAAGGCGATACCG